>JAHHHS010000210.1 GCA_019359215.1 Nostoc indistinguendum CM1-VF10
CAGCAGAAGCTCTAGGCGAACTAGCATCTTCTTTAGGAACTCAAGAAGCAACCTTTTTCCTGGAAGGTGCGCCGTTGTTAGTTGTTGCTGGTGCTGTGGGCAGGTGTTTAGGTGTGAAAATTCGCCCCCCAGCTAAGTCAGAGAACCTGAAACGGGTGAAGGAGCCATTGGAGGCAATTGTTAGAGCTTCGCGGTTAAGGATGCGACAGATTTTGCTGCGGGATAACTGGTGGGAACAGGACTGTGGTCCTTTGGTTGCCTACACCCAAGAGGATAACCGACCGATAGCACTGCTGCCCGTTTCTCCTACTCACTACGAAATCTTTGATCCAAGCCTTGGCAATCGTCTTCCCGTAGATGCCCTTATTGCTTCTACACTAGCGCCCGTTGCTTATATGTTTTATCGGTCTTTGCCCGATAAAGTTCTTAAGGCTGGCGATTTATTTCGGTTCGCGCTTAAGAATCGTGGCAGGGATATACTAATCGTTTTTTTAACTGGTATTGCCGCTACACTGCTGGGTATGCTCACACCGCACGCCACAGCTATTTTAATTGATAACGCCATTCCAGATAGCGATCGCGGATTATTACTACAAGTTGGTTTGGGGTTGCTGGTTGCGGCTTTTGGGACGGCAGTATTTCGGCTGGCTCAAGGATTCGCACTTTTGCGCGTGGAAACAATTTCCGATGCCTCTACTCAAGCTGCTGTGTGGGATCGGCTGCTAAACTTGCCAGTATCCTTTTTCCGCCAGTACACCACAGGGGATCTTCAGTCCCGTGTGACATCGATTAGTACAATCCGTCGCCTACTAAGTGGCACAACCTTGATTACTCTAATCACTGGCCTGTTCTCATTATTAAACTTAGGACTTTTGTTTTACTACAGCTGGAAATTAGCTTTAGTTGCTGTGGCTGTAGCAGTAGTTGTGATCGCTGTCACTACACTTTCTGGTATGCTCCTCGTCCGCAAAGTTCGCCCACTGCTGGAAATCAAGGGAAATATCTTTGGGCAGACAGTACAACTAATTAACGGCATTTCCAAACTGCGTGTGGCTGGAGCCCAGGAGCGCGGTTTTGCTTCTTGGAGTAAAAACTACAGCCGACAAATAAAACTGGAACTCAGCACCCAAAACGTTGAAGATGGTGTTGCCCTTTTCAATACAGTCATGCCGACGATAACTTCTGGCATTCTGTTTTGGTTTACCATCCAACAGCTTCAGGAGGCTCAGACGACAGGTGCGATCGGACTAACAATTGGGACTTTCCTAGCTTTTAACAGTGCGTTTGGTACTTTTATTAAAGGTGCCACAGACGCCAGCAATACAGTTACTGGCGCTTTGCAAGTTGTTCCTCAGTGGAAACGCGCTCAACCAATTTTAGAAACTATACCAGAAGTGGATCTTAATAAAGCCGATCCTGGTCAGCTTATGGGCAAAATCGCTGTAGATCATGCCACATTCCGCTACCGACAAGATGGCCCTCTGATCCTAGATGATGTCAGTCTGTATGCCGAGCCTGGGGAGTTTATCGCACTTGTAGGCGGTTCTGGGAGTGGTAAATCTACTATATTTAGATTGCTATTGGGGTTTGAGACTCCTGAAGATGGCACTATCTATTATGATGGTCAAGATTTATCTGGGTTGGATGTTGAGGCAGTGCGCCGACAGTTAGGTGTCGTTCTGCAAAATGGCCGGATTATGTCAGCTTCTATTTTCGATAATATTGCTAGCGGCGCTCAGATTACACTGGATGAAGCTTGGGAGGCAGCGCGGATGTCTGGCTTTGCTGAGGATGTTGCAGCTATGCCAATGCAAATGCACACCGTAATTAGTGAAGGAGGTGGCAATCTCTCTGGAGGACAACGACAACGGTTATTGATTGCTCGCGCTCTAGCATTAAAACCCCGCATTTTATTATTCGATGAAGCTACCAGTGCGCTTGATAACAAAACCCAGGCGATTGTCAGTGAAAGCTTGGATAAGTTACAAGTTACTAGGATAGTTATTGCTCACCGACTTAGCACTATCCGTAACGCTCACCGGATCTATGTACTTCAAGCTGGTCGGGTTGTACAACAAGGAACTTTCCAAGAACTAGCTGTTGTTGAAGGGCTATTTGCCCAGTTAATGGCTCGGCAAATAGCATAGTTATTTGACTCTTAAAATACACATTCAGTAGACTGAAAAGTTTTGGGATCGCTGTGCGAGGAATAGCTGACTAAGTGTTTTTTTCTTTATTTACCCTCAAACAGATTCTTGAATTTTTATGCCAACCAGTAGACCGCAACTATGGGGTAGCTTGCGAAGTTTGTTTACCATCTGGCTGATTTTGCTTGATTCCCTTGGCTATTTCATAAGCTATGCTTATAGCTTGCCTAAAGCAATCAGCCTTTTACATTCCTCAAACAAACTGTATCATACACTACTATTTTCTAGCGATGGCTACGCCTGCCGCAGGCATCGCAAAACTTTTCGATCTACTGAATATAGTTAAACCCACATTCCGCACTTCAAAAGTAGCATAAAGTAATACAGAGTTATTCTAGGATATACCTGAGTAAAAATACTTAGAAGCTTCCAGTCAAAAAAGTGAGACAATCAAAAAAATATAAAATATTTTAGAGGTAGAAAAATTGTCTGCAACTTCAATTGCAAAAATTAAAAATATAGATCACTTAGGAATAGTAGCTGGACTAATTGATGAAATAGGAATAGTTGAGATAATCAACTCCAAATTAGGAATAGATGTTCGGGAAAAAATTTCATCAGGAATATTAGTAAAAGCTATTCTGCTCAATGGATTAGGCTTTGTATCAAGACCTTTATATTTATTTAGTCAATTTTTTGAAGATAAAGGAATCGAATTATTATTGGCAGAAGGAATAAAAAGCGATTATGTGAATGATGATAAACTGGGAAGAGTTATGGATAAATTGTATAAATATGGATTGAATAACCTATTTATAGAAATCGTCTTATCTGTGATTAATAAATTCAAGATAGAAACAAAATATTCTCATTTATATGCGACATCATTTCACCTGCATGGGGAATATAAAAATGAAGATAATCAAGAGAAAGAGTTAGAAATAATCAAACAAAAACCAATAATTATCACCAAAGGATATTCGTGCGACCATAGAGCAGACTTGAAACAATGTGTATTAGATTTAATAACAAGTAGTGATGGATATATACCATTATTAATGAGAGCAGGAGATGGAAATGAAGCGGACAAAGCCGTGTTTGGAAAAATATTAGTAGAGTTTAAAAAGCAAATAAACTTTGATAGTATCATGGTCTGTGATAGTGCATTGTATAGTCAAGAAAATCTCCAATTAATCGAATATCTAAAATGGATAAGTAGAATACCGATGACAATCAAAAGAGCAAAGGAATTAGTTCAGTCGGTAGAGATAGAAGAGATAAATTCTCAAGAAAGGGCAAAAAGAGCAGCCTTGAATTTAGACGGATACAAGTGGAAATCGGAAATAGTAAATTATGGTGGCATCAAACAAAATTGGCTAATAGTAGAAAGTCAAAAAAGACAAGAAAGTGATTTGAAGAAGTTAGAAAAAAAGATAAAAACGGAAAAAAGCAAAGTTGCAAAGCTGCTCAAGGAAATAAACAAAGAAGATTTTGAAAGTCCAGAACAAGCTCGATATAAACTAAAAAGCGTAAACAAAAAATTGAACCTCTTTGAAATTAAAGAAGTTAAGGTTTTCAAAGTAAATCAAAAGGCAATAAGACTATTTACAAAATAGAAGGAGTGGAGCATCAAAAGCCAGAAGAGATAGAAAGAATCAGAAAAGAAGCGGGAAGATTTATTTTAGCGACAAACTTAGTTGACGATGATAAGTTAAAACCATCAGAAATTCTGACAAATTATAAAAATCAACAGTCTTGTGAAAGAGGGTTCAGATTTCTAAAAGACCCTTTGTTTTTTGCCGATAGTTTATTTGTAGAAAACCCTGTAAGAATCGAGACGATGTTATTTTTAATGTCTTTGTGCTTGTTAGTTTATAATCTCGGACAAAGGGAACTGAGGAATAGCTTACTTAAAAAGAATCAAAATCGGAATCAAAAATCAACAATGAAGAAAAATTTATCAACATCCAAGAAACAGTAATTGCTCTTCAAATTTTTAGTGCTTACATAACCATCAAATACATTGTGTTTGATGATTTATTTTCATGCTGTAGATTCATTCAGCACTACGAGTCTTAATCATCCTGATTTTTTTGCTTTTCTCTTGACGTAATCTCTTTGTACTTCAAGTTGAAGTGCGGAATGTAGGATCTAGGACTGCGGCCACTCGTCCTAGTTTTAGAGGTGATTTTCTTAATGTGAAGGCAGCAGATTTCTCTAATGCTTGGTTTAAGATATCCCACTGCTGTTTGCGAGCCTCCAATGGCAAAGATAGGATATACAGCGCCAAACGAGTTAAGGGGAGACGACCTAAATTAATGTCGATTTCTACTTCTGTGCGGTTGGCTGAACTTTGTAATCGCAATTTTTCATTCAAGGTCATTTGTTCTTGAATACGGGATAAAAAGACCTCTCGTTTAATTCCGTGTTTTGCTGCTAAACCTTCGGCAACTGTAAAGGGTAACTGATAAACTGCTTGAGCGCTATAGTGTGCTTGGCGAAATGTCTCGAATAATTCTGTTTGATAAACTTGCTGTTTCCATTTCCCAAAGAGAAAATTACCTAATTCCCCTGGTAGGGTGAGGTGAGCATGGGAAGCGATCGCTCGAAATTTGGAACGATACTTCACAGCATCAAAGTTTATGTCACGTTTCTGCTGGAGATAATCACGAGCGATCGCTCTGCTACGACGATTATTAATACTTCTTTTCCGTAATTGTTGCAATACTTCCCAACCTCGTTGTGGTGGTAGGGCTGTTAATGCTGCGGCAATTAATGCACCTTCTTCTTGTCGATGTTCAGGGGGTGTATGTTTTCGTGTTGCTAGTAACTTGAGGATAATCTGCGCTTGGTTGAAGTGGTTAATCCCTGCTGCCAATGTCCGGGTATAGAGTAATCGGTAATTACCTAAAATATAGTCGTGCAAAAAGTCAATAGATACGCGCTGTCCGTAACCATCACCATAGAACTCACGCTGTCCTGTGCAGGAGAGGCAAGCATTAATGAACATGACTAAATCTTCCCTTGCCACTTGCTGATGTTGGTTCGCCCGATTAATGTCCGTTTTTGACATAGTGGCTTTTTTGAAGGGGGTACTGTTCGGGGAATGACGACACGACAAGCTAGGATAGCTTCACATGCTAGGTTCGGAAGTCGCACCAAAGTCCCGCAAACAGTATTAACGACTATTTTAAGTTCTAGATGAGAAAATAGCTAGAGAAATACGACTTAAATTTTACTCAGTATACTGAACCTTTAAGCCGAACGCAAAAAGGGATCGCAAACTAATTCAACGAACCAAAACTGAAGTGCCACCAGGAAAAATAGCGGAGCTAACCCGGAGTGGCGGCAAGTAAACTTCTAACGCTGGAGCCGCCGGGGAGATCCCGATGACCAAACCAAGTTTGAAAACTGGTTGCTAAAAACTTTAATCGTTCCAGAATCAAGACGCTCAAATAAAGGCATTGCCAATAACAGCAATCGTGTACAAGCAAGCGTATGCGATTGCTCTGGCATTGCTCAAGAGCGCAAGCGTTTGCTGTAGGTGATCCCTTTTCTCTAGTTGTATTCCTTCAATTGGCGCAAGCTGAAATCATCGCATTGCACCTGGGCAAGCGATCGCTTTTACTTTTGCCGTGCTTCAAACTAAGTTAGTGAAAGGTATTACTCTTTGTCACTAACGAAGTTATTGTATTATGACTGAGAAGTCAAGTGGCGATAATAGAAAAGATTACATAGAAGAAGAACTATTTATTATGTCAAAAACTCTTATCGCTAGTGTCTGGTGGACTAAAGAGATGGGAGAGCGATTAAAAATACTTAGAGGTGAAGAGTCAATGGCTTCGCTGGCTAAACGGGCTGGGTGTTCTTACCAGTCAATACAGCACTTGGAGCGCGGAGAATATACAGTTGATGAACGTAAAGGACTCAAACCTACTGTTTCTTGGGAAAAGCTAGAAGCAATATGCAAGGCTCTTGATATATCTGTAGAAGATTTTTTACAAGTTCAGTTAGTGAAAAATCCTAAAAAGGTGATTCAAACTGGTTGATATCACTAACGCCGTAAGTGATAATAAAAGTATGAAACGGGCGCTCCTCCTAAAAATACAAAAAGCGCTTCTACTGAACCTTGAAAAAAACAGAACAGAACAATATCCCCAGGTAACAGATGCAGTGGATAGTCAAAGCTGCTGAAGGTAGATAAGGATTGTGGGAGTTCTTAATAAAAATTACCAACAGGATGAAGACTAGCGAATGATGTTATTGAAACTCACCCGTCGCCTGACGCGCTGTGTATCCTGCTTGGTAGCTCCGGTCACTGGCTAGGAGCAAGAGAATATTAGGCTTCGCCAATTCTAGATTGAGAGTGTTGTGGCAAGCCACAACGTCAATTAGTACACAAATCAAAAGGCGATCGCAACTGTCTGGACAACTACTGCGATCGCCTCTATTCCTATTACGGAGATTTTAATTATGCCACAAGTTGCAACAACTGTAACCCCTTGTGTCAAGACAGTTGAAGAATTGAGAGTAGTAGAAATCAGCTTCTACGATCACGAATATTACGCTGGTAAACAACTGATAGCCACTATTACTCATGATGATGATTTAACACAACCTTGGTTAGTAATAGTGAACGATAAAGAAGTTCATCGTGCTGCTACTCTAATGCTTTGCCATCGATTCATCTGCCAGCAGTATAAGCGAGGAACTCTGCCAGTACAGGAAGAAACCCCAGTCGCTACAACGGGGAACGAAGTTATGTGCGAAATAGCCGCCCAGTGTGAGCAATTCGGATTTGAACTGTTAGACGACGGCATCTATAAGGATGAACAAAAACTCGGTTTAGTCGGCTGTACTAACAGCAGATGGTGGGTTATTCGAGCAACTTCAGTGCATCAGCAGAAAGTCCCGTGTGATTCTGCCCTTGATGCGGTGTGGGTATTGTCGATGGTAGAACTGACGCAACCATCTTGTAAACAACTGCTGGATAAGCCGTTTGAGCCGTTTGACCAACTGACGGCTGATGAATGGGAACAGCTACGGCAATATCAGCCACCCTCAGACAAGTCCCTTGATTGCGGTGGGTTCACAGACTCCGATTTGGTGCGGACAGAGGGAATGGCGGCGTAAGTGGAATGGTGGGCGTGACCGAAATCTACATCGGTCACGCCTGCTGTTTTGGAAAGTCAATGGCTTCGCCAATGCGAAAGTGAAATGTATTGGTATTGAACAATGAACCCTCAAGAAAATTCTGAATTATTTGCTCTCTTAATGCGCCAAGAGGAACTACTCAAGCAGTTAGTGGCAGCAATCAATAAACCGAAACTGGGATTGCACTCTGAAGCAGGCAGTTGCAAAATCTACTGCAATCGTTAGCATGGAGGACTGTGGTACACACTCAATGGTGAACCGAGTGCTATTCCTCAAACTGCCTTAACTGGATATCTTAAAGAACTGCGGTTTGAGAATACAGAACGCCGCAAAAAAGAAACCTGCAAGTTGCTGATAACTATCCAAGCAGACCGGACGTATATCTTAGAGTCAGGTTACGACACGCATTTCTCAAAGTGCATACTTGCGGCGATCGCAACTTTGACCCCACAACAATTATATTCTCCCATCACACTACAGCCACAGGCAGGGACAACCGATGAAAATGTGTTGTTCTGTCGCGTATGGGTAGAGTCGGAATTAGTTATGGCATCTTACAACGAGCAAACAGACTGGCGAGAGGTCAGTAAACAGGCTTTAGCTGTAACAAAAGCTGCGAATGAGATGGCGTTTTAACGAAGCCGGAAATAGAGTTTGGCAATTGTAATTAGAAGTTGCTCAAACTTTGTCTACAGCTAATATATGCTGTTTACCTATTTACCAATACCAAGAAATGACAACAACACTCGTTCACCCCAATATCGAAAACTTACAGCAGTTTTCTGACTCGTTTGACATTGAGAAACTATTGCAATCTGACGGGGTTTTACCGTGGCTCTTAGCAAATGGCTGGAACTACGATGATGAATCTTGTTTGATTGCAAATATTATCGATGAGTCTACAAGCCTGGATCAACTTTGGGAATCAGACGAGTTTGATTTTACGGATCTGCCTGATGACAAAATAAAAAAACTAAATCAAATCTTTGAGCATTTCTATCTGTAACATTTTTCACTCTCAATCAATAATTAACGCAGAGGCAAAGAAAATATTGACGAAAAAAGAATCAGATTATGTATGAAAAACTCTCCAGTTAGATTTAATTAGTCAGTTAAATAAAACCCGTATTCGGTTTCGTATTCAGTTAAAGAAAAGTACAAAGTCTGCCGCACCTAAATGGGCAGATGTGCTAAAAGCTGAAGTGTCTGAAATCGAATCAGACCTTGTAAAAGTTACAAATTCCGAAGTCGGATTACGCGGAATCAAGGTATTCAAGAACCTGGATGAAGCTGCTGCCCAACTGAGGCAAGAGATTGCTTCAGTTCAAGAGTGGATGTCTCAACAATTCGCAATTCGCAGTTCGCAATTCGCAATTAAATAACTAATTAATAATTGATTAATCTAGGTGCAGAGCAACTAATTTCAATTATAGCAAAACAAGCGGTATCAATGTTCAGAGTAAGCGCATTCATGCTTAGAGTAATAATTGCGAATTGCGAATTGGTAATTGCGAATTGGAAATGATTGGGTTTGTCCGATTGATTTAGCTCCACTCGTTTGGAATCAGCTAATCAATATCAGAGATAATATCGCCCCTGGTTTACGCAATCAATTAAAAGCTGATTACGAAGCGGGACTTGTAGATTACCAGGAACGGATTGACCAGTTCCTCTCACTTAACACTTGGGAATTAGCACAGGATAAGCAAGAGTCAGTCAAAGCTAACTTGCTAAGAGCATTTCCGACTCTGACCGACCTTGAAGACTATTTGCAAGTTGTTATTGGTCGTCCGGTGATTATACCTGCTTTGTCCGAACAACTCAATCAGCAACAAGCCGAGTGTCTAGACCAGATTACCAAGTTCATTCAGCAGTATGACCAAAATCTGGAGCAAAGATTAAGGGAATCTGCCCTAGCTGGTGGAGAACAACTCGCCGCACAGTTGCTTGAAGAGTTGGCTGATTGGGAACCAGGACGCAAGCCCATACAGTTTAAAAAGAAGATGGAACGCCATCTGATGAAGGTTCAAGTGCTACTGGCAAACGCTTCACCGGAGGCAGGCAGTAGCTTGGAGGCGATGATGGCGCATTTAGATTCTATAGTTAACGATCCGGCGATTGAGTCTAAGAATCTAGGTTCTGATACGCGCAGTCAATTACAGCAAAAGATAGATTCTATCCGCACCAAGTTGCTGGATGAACAACGCAATCTACAATCACTTGCGACTGACGACGTAGGCTTATCAAAAGCTACGGTCATGTCGTTCAAGTTCAGGTAAAAAACAGTCTTGGGCGGGTGCATTCGCTCAAGACTAACTACCTTAAACGAAAAATGCAGTATACGCCTCAAAAAGAATGCAGTATTGCTGAAGAAACCAACGGAAGTGTGCAAACCCTACGCCTTACATTCAGTGGGCATCAAGAAGTTAAGCAATATCAAAGGAAATAAACATGGAACGTTCAATTTTGATTCATTTCGACAATGCTACAGGTGAAGTTCGAGTGGAAGCGGAGGGGTTCGAGGGGCTGAGTTGTTTATCGGTTACGCAACCGTTTGAATCCGCATTGGGAGTTGTGAGCGAGAGCGATCGCACGTTTAAAGATGAAGCCCAAACCCAACAACTTCGGACTACGAACAGCAGCCAAACACGTTTACGTCAGTAAAAGATGGGGGGCGTTAAGTCCCCCCAAAACATCATGAACGAATTAGCTAAAGAATACCCATTTATTCACGTTTACGCCCAGCAAAAACCACGCCAGCCCGTGATCATCAAAGCGAATACTGAAGGTCTTTGTGTGCTATTGAATGCTTTAATTTCTGCCATTGCTCAATCAGAGCGCAATGGTATGGCTGAGGTTTTTGACGGCGATGCCGAAGTTTATGAAGTAGTCGTGAGACTTGTTAATACTCATGACGAATTATCTCCACTACCTTATCAGATTGAAAAACAATGAAACTCTCAAATCTGCTCTCCACACTCGATTCACAAATCCCCATTGCTGCGGTTGATGTCCTGTCGCCCGACGAAGCAACGATTATTCAGTGGCTGACTACAGAGACATCTAACAAGCTATCAAGTCCAGTGTTCTTCTGGAATCTGGGAGTATCAACCTTGGAACAATGTTTAATTGCAGCAGATGGGGGATTGGTGTTTAAGCCAGTGCCAGAGTACAAAAGACCTTCACAGGCTGATCCACTATTGTATGTGTTTGATTACATTGCTAACTTTAGTGGAAATGGTGTATTTATCCTCGGAGACATTCACCCCTTTATTGCTAAGAATTCACCCCAATTGAGTTGGGAGATTTTAAGCAAGGTAAAAAACCTTTACCACAGGTTAAAACCCACAGATAAACGCATTGTCTTGTTGGGTCAGAACATACAACTACACGAATCCCTAGTCAGATTGATTCCTTATTGTGAAGTTCCTTTACCTAGTATTGACCAAATACTACTTCATCTCAATTCTTATTTGCATGACTTACAACAGTCTGCTATTGAACAGGAATTAACCTTTACTGTTACGCTTGAAAATGCTGAATTTGAGACTCTTTCTCGTGCAGCACTGGGTTTAACTTTAGAAGAAATTAGTGATTTCCTTCGGTTAACAGTCAAAGAAAACTTAACTAATGATGGTGTTGCTGTCGGCGCTGATTTTATCCCCAAAGCCGTCGAGTACAAAACTCGGCTACTGTCTCAAATGGGTATCGAGTTGGGTAAACCTGCAATAATTCGATTCGGTGGTTTGGATCTACTGCGCGAATGGCTGACTCGTCGGCGGCGGCTATTCACACAAGAGGCGCGTGAACTACATCTGCCTCAACCAAAAGGTGTGTTGCTTGCAGGGCCGCCCGGTACAGGTAAAACTTTATTAGCCAAGAATATTGCTAACATTCTCAATTTACCACTACTCCAGCTAGACATTGCGTCCCTCTTGGGCAGTCTGGTCGGGGAGTCTGAGGGGAATGTCAGACGTGCTTTGAAAACTGCCGAAGCGATCGCACCCTGCGTTCTGTGGATTGACGAAATAGAAAAAGCGCTTTCGGGGACTGGTGACACCAGTGGAGTC
>JAHHHS010000211.1 GCA_019359215.1 Nostoc indistinguendum CM1-VF10
AAATCCTCTAATGACTTTTTGCTCTCAAGAAGTTTTTGCGTCATGTGTCATATTTTATGACGTTTTGTGCAGCTTGCTTACCTTTTAATTTTTCTCTGCTACCCCAGATTATTGAGCCGATACAATTCAACTCCCCAACGTAATCGATATATATTCCTAATTTCATCATCACTAACGGCAGCTTCTCCTAACGCTGGTAAATTAGTAACTAAGCGAAACTCGGTTTTCGCCTCTAAATCACAAAAATTAATTGCTCTATAGGCTTGAGCATCATCAGATGCACCAACTTTAACCAAGCCAGTTGAGTCCTCAAATTCTAATTTCCAGTTATTTTTTATCCGCAAAACAAAATATTTGTTTTCTTGTACTAATTCTTGGATAAACTTTAATCCGGCAAAACCCCTATCCATTACCCCAACAGCATTTATTGGTAAACTAGACATCATTTTAGAACCAAATTTATAATCATGGTCATGTCCAAAGTTTATGAAGTTATCCTCAGGACTTCCAGTAGCTAAATTTAGAGAACTAAAAAGTTTTACTTGATGATGACCTAGCACCCATAACAACTTGCTGGTGAGAGTAATAATTGTGGAATCGATTGGACAAATTGCGTATTTATTATGTAATTTATTCTGAGATTTATTCTGTACTAATTCATTTAATTTCTGGTAAATTTCTTGAAATGGCTTTTGGCTTCGATGCAAATTCGCTTTGGAGAAAGTAGAAATATCTACCTCAAATCCTGTATTATTTAGTCTTGTAAATAAATCTCGCATACTTGTTAAGCTGTTATCCATCACATAAGATAGCCAACACTCAAAGAACAGACGACTGTTCAATACTGGATAATCGTTTTTTGGCAGTCCCCTCAAGATATCTTTGACAATCTTGGGAAATGAATTTATAATCACTATCAAATAGATATACTTTAATCTTACGCCCAAAATTTAACATATTTTGGGCTGTTTTTATCGGATTTTTCTTAACATTCAACACTTTTGGGTTTACATATATATATAGATTTACTTTTTTGAGCCTATACAGTTTAGAGAGTAGCAATACCCACACCCCACACCCAAAAGGTGGTTATATCAAAAGTTTGCGCTTAACAAGCGTGCCATTCCCCTCTTGCTGATAGGCTTGTTTCCAACCTGTTATTGATCCTCGTCATACCTGTAGAATGCTTGAATTTCATTATACAAGTAACCTTGGTAAACCAACTTTACTGCCAACGCCTTCCTGACTTCACGCGCATCTGGACGCAGAGCTATAAAATCTTGTAGTTCGGCGATCACTCTTTGAGCATCTTTCTCTGACATCTCTTGTGGTGATACTATCTCTGGGAGTCTGATAGTTTGCAGATGCTGACTTATCATTGTCTTGTCTTACACCTGTTTTACTTGTCGTATTATCTCCTAGTTTTTTTCAAAAATAAAATAAGAATCCTATATTGTGTAAAAAAATAGCGTACCGACTCACTTCAAAGCTTTTGTTTTACTTTCTTTCTAAAATGTGAACTGATAGTCAAAGCACTTAGAGTGAATACAGTGCCTAGTACAGTAGAGGGTTCTGGAACCGTGCGGTTAGGAGCAATCTCGCCTGCTAAAACATCATCTATAAAGTTGGCATAATGTGACACACGAGTACTATAAGCAATCTCTCCGAAAGAAAAATCAAGTTTGTTATTGACATCCCGAGGCTGGCCAAATGTACGGCTAAAGGATGTAATACCAGCAACCAATTGATTTATGAATGCTGGTCCACCCGAATCACCAGAAGCAGTGCCGACTTCAACCATCCCCAAACCCGTATCACCAGGAGGGGTATTGTTACGCTCCAATCCACTATCGAAGTCATAACCCAAGACTTTGAAAGCATTTGCTTGTTGGTTTTGCGGATAAGATCCGTAATCGTAAGTATTGTAACCATAACGCTTAATTCCAGATGGAAAATTTATGGGGTCGGAACCCGTTTCGCCGTTACCAGAACGACCATACCCGACGACCGTAAAATTCTGACCGAGTTCATCGCCACCCCGATAAATGTTATATCTGTCAGCTTCTATTGGAGCCAAGGTATCAAGTCCAATAATTGCAATGTCATTGGCGTTGGAAACAACACCGTTCCAACCAGGATGAATATAATAAGTAGAGGATTCTACTGTATTCCTTCCCGCAAGCAAATCAAAGTTTACTCTTACGTTCTCAACATCTATAGTTCCTGGTATTTTATCTTCGGTAAGACAGTGAGCAGCAGGGCGGCCGCATCATGTCAATAAGCAAACTCTATTCTCAATAGAGCTAAAATTAATGTCATTAACTCTTGCTTATTGCGAAAATTTTAGGCGATCGCTTTGGCGCTTAAAAAATAATTAAACGTGAAATCCTCATTTTTTCGTTGGTTCTTAACCTTCGTTGTGATCAAGAGTAATTTAGATGCGTTTGCCCTGCAGTGAGCAGCAGTAAGAATATGCAACCCTGTAGGCAATAATGAACCTGTACTTTGTACAGGTACAGGATTGCCATTTTGGTTTAGCCTTAGTTCCACAATGCCGTCACGCGTACCACGAGGAAGTATATAATTATTGGGGTTGCCTGTAACCACAATAGCTTCTGCTTGCTTGCCAATGTTAATAGCTGTAAATACGCTTACTGTAGATATCAGAGTAGACGCAAGGGTAAGGAGTTTCAGTTTTTTCACGATAGATGCTCTTTAGTGGACATCAAGTTAACCTTAGTAGGAGCTTTGTTTGAAGGTTTCTATTAGCTTGCGATGCCTTCGGCGGGCGCAGCCATCGCTAATCTTCCCACTAAATCTAGGGTTTCATCGTTTACCCCCATTTTTATTTCCCCAGAGTGACAAAAGAGAGGTAATACCAATTTTGTATGAAGTCGCATAGAATGAGAAAGCTAAAACCTTTGCTTGGCAATCCTTTCACCCTTCTCCTGTTTCATGTATGCAGCTTCACAATAATTTGGTATAAAGTAGGTAAGGCTTAACTCAATGGCACGAATTTGTCTCAACGTCATTTAATTGGTCACTGTACATTAGGTATTGTGTCTGATGTGAGTTTCTTACGCGTCTGAGCGGACCTGTGGTGATAAGTTAAGGATATTGAATAACCCCTTGCTTGTTTGACTGTAAGCATCTCATAGGAATAGCTATAGCACCCCTTCTGTATTCGTCTTGATCCCAAATTATTAACACAGCCATTGGTGTACCATTTCTAGCTCTGTAATATTTAACAAGATTATGCACACCTAATTTTGGTGTCCTTCTTGTTTGAAGTCCAGTAGCAGGGTTAAAAGCTGCACAATTCCTTACAACCTTAACCCCTTTAGCTAAAGCTGGCGTAACAGAAAAACAAAAAGTTACCACAGTAATAGTAGTAATAGTCGAGATGAAAGTAACAAATTTATTAAACACTTGAACACCCCTTTTACTTTAGTGGGACTTAGACAAAAAGTAGCCAGCATATTGGAACTATTTAGATGCGCCGCCACAAACTCGAAGACCTGAAAAATTTAGAAGAACCTCCCGGCTTCACGAGCTAGCCAGCTAAATCCTGTTACAGCTTTGCGTAGCGATGCCAGAGGATATTTTTTGATTTACCTTCTATGGCTACATTTATAATTAGGATAGGTTTTTGGCAGCTATACACTTTGATAAGTTACGTCGGCTTCCAATCCCATCACACAAATTCCTATCCTCCTGACTAACATTAGGACTAGACCTAAAAGGATGTTTGAAAAGTCATCCAACGTATGTTTGACTACTCTAGCTATGGGGAAGTTGAACGAGAGAATGAGGGTTCTGGGACTTGCGATCGCTTCTCTGAGTTGCATTTAAGGCTTAAGCTGACACTTTTCAAACAACCTCTCAGCAATGTTCTCTGAGTACACCGTCACCTTTTAGTACATAACTACTATAAAAATGCGATCGCACTGTGCCAGTTGCGTAAGTCCTGACACCTTTACTCCAATGGATTGAGCAATACCAAATTACCGAACTGCGGGTGATGACTCCAACAGATCGCCCTTTTGCGACATTAATTCAAAAGCTAAACTTGACAATTCAAGTCACTTTTACACCAAATAATCGTTTTATCTGGAGCGATCAAGAGTTCATTGACTGGGCAGGTGGACGCAAACGCCTAATCATGGAGGACTTTTACCGCCAGGGACGACAGAGGTTCAACATTCTCATGGAGGGTGATCAACCTGTCGGTGGACGATGGAACTTTGATAGGCAGAATCGCAAACCACCCAAAGGCAAGCTGACCTTACCCGAAGCTTTATGGTTTGAACCAGACTCGATTACACAAGATGTAATTAACTTCATTAAGCAATCTGAGGCATTTCATGACAGTCGCTCTTACTGGCTCCTTGAGCCATTTCGTTGGGGAGTAACGCGACAACAAGCATTACTTGTACTTGAGTTTTTTATCAAAACACGTTTGTCTTCATTCGGGCCATACCAGGACGCGATGGTGACTGGTGAACAGACAATGTGGCACGCCATGCTTTCTCCTTATCTCAATATTGGATTGCTTCATCCTTTGGAAGTTGTTCAAGCAGCACAACTTGCTTATTACGACAACAGCAGTAATTGGGAGCTAAACAGCATTGAAGGCTTTATCCGTCAGATACTTGGTTGGCGAGAGTATATGCACGGTGTTTATGTTTACTTAGATGATGACTATCCAGAACGTAACTGGTTTAACCACACTCATCCACTGCCTGCTTTTTATTGGACTGGCGATACACAGATGAATTGTCTGCACCAAATTCTTACTCAGGTTAAACAAATAGGTTATGCTCATCATATTCAGCGCCTGATGGTGTTGAACAACTTTGCTTTGATTGCAGGTATCTCCCCCCAAGAACTTGAGGACTGGTTTCATGCCGCCTTTATTGATGGCTACGATTGGGTGATGCAAACCAATGTCATTGGTATGGGACAGTTTGCTGATGGTGGAATGATTGCTTCTAAACCTTATGCTGCTTCTGCTAACTACATCAATAATATGAGCGACTACTGTCGCAATTGTATTTACAATCCCCGTGAGCGCACCACTGAAAATGCATGTCCTTTCAACTTTTTTTACTGGGACTTCCTTGCTCGTCATTATGACTTGCTTAAAAAACAGCCACGCATGACTCAAATACTGCGTAACTTGGAGCGGCTCTCTCCATCAGAACTTCAAGAAATCCGCTCTCTGGCTTCTAGTTGGCACGCTATGTAAAGCAACCGTTTAGCCACTTGTGTAAGCAAATATCTGCAATTATTCCAGACAGATGCAACGCCGGGTTGTTACTAGTTAACAAGCCTGCTATCTAGACAGAAAAAATTATCCTTTGCTTGCAGCAACTGAACCAATCCAACGAGCGACTAACATAGCTAGCACCAGCTAGATTTTGGGAACAAATTGGACACATTCGCCCTTCAACATGAATGCATCACCCCAAGGTGAGCAATCGTAGGCTGTGGAGAGCGGTTGTACAAGGGCAGAGGTGCGGGCGGCGATCGCAGATGTGGCGATGGCGTAACCGCCCGCCGTAGGCATCGCAACAAAGCCGTGCAAGTCTACAATCTCGTTTCCCGGCAGTGGCAAAGAGGAGTGGTGCAAAACTACTCTTCGCTAGAGGGTTTTCTAGAGGTGCGCTGTGGAAAGCGGATACAGAAAGTGTTCATTCTGGCTTCTGACTCCTGAATTCGGGGTAAAGACAAGATACGCGCAAAATTTATCACGATGTAAAGTTTTGTAAAGTAGTCAAATATTTATACTTCTCATACATGCTTCACATTTAATATGTTAGCCTCTGGAAAGTCCTCAATTAAATATGAATCCTTCCCGACATATCGGCGCTAGCAAAAATGTCATATCCATCTAAACCCTCTGCTGAACCTTGTGTAACGACCTTCGATGAGTTTGTGCAATTGGCGAATTATTCTCTGATGGATACCTTAAATGCCGATCCTGATGCCACTGGAGATGGTGATGATCACCGGGCCCGCCAGGTTTTTTCTGGTCATTTCGTGCCTGTGACACCCACGCCGCTTGCAGACCCAGAATATGTAGCTCATAGCCGCACTTTTTTTAAGGAACTTGGGTTGAGCGATGGACTGGCGCTTAATGAAAAATTTCGCCGTGTATTTTCTGGTGATCTCTCTGCTGCCCATGAGCCGATGCGTCAGGTGGGCTGGGCGACGGGTTATGCCCTGTCGATTTATGGCACCGAATATACCCAACAATGTCCATTTGGTACAGGTAATGGTTATGGCGATGGTCGAGCAATATCTGTATTTGAAGGAATCATCAATGGACAGCGCTGGGAAATGCAATTGAAAGGGGGCGGCCCAACGCCTTATTGCCGGGGTGCCGACGGGCGTGCTGTCCTCCGGTCAAGTGTGCGTGAGTTTCTAGCGCAAGACTATATGCAAGCGTTAGCTGTGCCAACATCGCGCTCTTTGACACTGTATGTTTCTAAATCTGAGACTGTTACCCGGCCTTGGTATTCTCAAGACTCCTACTCTATTGACCCTGATGTTTTGGTGGACAATCCTGTGGCCATTTCAACTCGCGTTGCACCCTCCTTTTTGCGCGTTGGTCAGCTAGAGTTATTTGCCCGCCGCACTCGCAGCAATGCTCATCCAAAAGCCTTAGAAGAGTTGAGCATGATAGTGTCGCACTTAATTGAGCGAGAGTACAAAAGCGACATTAATCAAAGCCTTGGTTTTGCCGATCAACTAGTTGAGTTGGCTAAGCTATTTCACCAGCGTCTCACTTCACTGGTGGCTAATTGGCTACGTGTTGGTTATTGCCAGGGTAATTTTAACAGTGACAACTGCGCTGCTGGAGGCTTTACCCTAGACTATGGACCCTTCGGATTTTGTGAAAAATTTGACCCTTGGTTTCAACCTTGGACTGGTGGCGGCGAGCACTTTTCATTCTTCAATCAGCCCATTGCAGCAGAAGCAAATTATTACATGTTTTGGAAAGCAGTGAGACTGCTACTTACAGAAGATGCTGAAGCGTTAGAACAGTTCGACCAAGTAGCCCGCGGCTTTTCAGAAGCCATGCAAAAACAAATCCAAAAAATGTGGGCGGACAAACTTGGCTTGACTGAATATCACCCAAAGCTATTTGAAAAATTGATGCAGTTAATGACTGACTCAGAGGTAGATTACACCATTTTCTTCCGCGAGTTATCCCATATACCAGATGATATCTCAGCATTGAAAAAAAGCTTCTACGTTAAAACTTCACCACAACTCGATGAACAATGGCAATCTTGGCTAAAAAGCTGGCGCGACCTCGTCATTAACGACGGCAATTTGGCTGAGATATCGACAAAGATGAAACAGACGAACCCTAAATACACATGGCGAGAGTGGTTGATTGCCCCTGCGTACCAACAAGCCATGCAGGGTGACTATACTTTAGTTAAAGAGTTGCAAGAAGTCCTTAGCTATCCATATGATGAGCAATCACAAGACGTAGAAGATAAATACTATCGTCTAAGACCTAAGGCGTTTTTTAACACGGGTGGCGTGTCGCACTATAGCTGTTCATCTTGAATAGCTGCGTGACAATCAGCTATTCAAGATGAACAGCTTTGTTCTTGAGCAACTGTTGAAAGCCAGGTTTGATTAGCGTACATTTCTGTTCCATGGCTACTCACGCGCCTTATTTAACAAGTCATATCAAGCGTTTTGGTGATTATCTGATTGATCTTGATGCCGTTCCACCAGCATTAGAGGAGAAGTTAAATTTAGGCTTCTGAATAAATTTGTTACAAAACTTTACGTCGTGATAAATTTTGCGCGTATCTTGTCTTTACCCCGATTCGGGTATACTCACCGCCATGTGAATTATTTAATAGCTGCTTCAAATGTAGTTGACAACATAATAATGGGAACCAATGGTTCCCAAAATGAGATAGTGGATGAAATGGGAACCAATAGTTCCCAAAACGAGATAGTAGATGAAATGGGAACCATTGGTTCCCAAATTTTGCCTACAAGCGAACGCCAAGTTCGACCAATGACAAAGCTTGAACCCCACCAACAGCAGGAAGCGTGGGTAAAAGCGGTAGAGCAGGCAGGGGGTAAAGTGCCACCAGCTAGAGCGCCAGTCCAGTAGAAGTAATTGACAAAAAGTACAGTTTTTGCGGAGGCTAATATTGAAGAGCGCAGTATTAGGAGTGTATAAAAGATGCGTCCCTCATTCTGGAATCCTCCCATTGAATTATCACTTGCAGAAGAAAAAGTAGTAAAACGTATACGTAAAGTCAAGTTGTTCGGATTTTTGAGGCAGATACGCCACGAACTATTTGACTCAGATTTTCAGTTAGAATTAGCAACGATGTTTAAGGATAGTAGTGTAGGATTATGCCCAGTGCCACCAGCACAATTGGCACTATTTATTATTCTTCAAGCATATACAGGAGTATCAGATGACGAGGCAATAGAAGCCATAGAAATGGATAGAAGATGGCAGATAGTTTTGGATTGCCTGGATTGTGAAAAAGCCCCATTTGGAAAAGGAACACTAGTAAGATTCAGGGCCTTGTTAATATCAAAATCTTTGGACAGGCGGTTAATCGAAAAAACAATTGAAATGGCAAAAATTCGAGGAGGTTATAATTCACATTCCCTAAAAATAGCACTAGATTCAAGTCCATTATGGGGCGCAGCAAGAGTCGAAGATACATATAATTTGTTAGGTCATGCGTTGCGAAAAGCATTAGAAATAATCGCTGAAAATACTCAAGAAAGTTTAGAAAGCGTTGCGGCAAATGTGGGAGCAGAAATTGTCGCTAAAACCAGCCTGAAAGCGGCTCTAGATTTAGATTGGGATGACCCAGAATCTAGGAATGTGGCATTATCGACAATTTTACAAACGTTGAACTCAGTGGAATTTCTGGTTAATCAAAAAACCGATTTGTCCGATTCAACCACAAGCCTTGTCAATCAAAATCTGGCAATTGCACGACAAATTGAGACACAGGATGTGGAGGAGGAATCAGATGCTTCCCCAAAGCTCCGTAATGGTGTTGCCAAAGACAGACGTAAGTAGAACGAGGTGAAAAAACCAAACTATGTAAAGATAAGTAAATACGTACAATGTGTCTACAAAGGTAACAGCGATATGGGCAGCCGTTTAAGGGTATTTCTGACTAAAGAGCAAGATAAAACTCTTTTGAACCTGAGAACGGCAGATGTACCGCAAAAGGTGAAAGACAGAGCCGAAGTGATTAGATTGAGCGCACATGGTTGGTATGTAGAGAAGATAGCAGCACACTTTAACTGGACTGCCCAAACAGTGAGAGAAGTGTTGCATAGATGGGAACATTTTGGCTTAAAGGGGCTTTGGGAGAAACCAGGGCGGGGAGGAAAATCAAGGTGGGCGGAAGCTGACATAGTTTTCTTAGAAGAATGTTTGGAGCTTGAGCCACGTACATATAACAGTGTTCAGTTAGCTCAAAAATTAGAACAAGAACGCTCCGTAAAATTAAGCCCTGACTGGTTAAGACAGGTGCTTAAAAAAAGGGGGTCATTTGGAAACGAACCAGGAAAAGCCATAAGGGAAAACAATATCCGGTAGTACAGCAAATCAAACAAGCAGACCTAGAAATGCTGGAACTGTCTGCTGCATCTGGCGAAATAGATTTAAAGTATTTGGATGAATCAGGATTTTGTGCTTGGAGCGAACCAAGTTACAGTTATTACTTTCGAGGACAGCAAAAACGCTTAGAGCAGAGTAAACGTCGGGGTCGAAGGCTAAGTATTATTGGGTTTCTTCAACCCCTAATTAGTTTTGTGTATGGTTTGGTGATTGGCGGCGTTTCACGCAAATCGTATATACAGATGATGGAGCTTGAAGCACTTGAAGCTCAAAAAACAGGACGCATCAGAGTAATTGTCCAGGACAACGGCCCGATTCATCGGTGTAAAGAAGTACAGCAATTATGGTCAAAGTGGGAAGACATGGGTTTGTACATCTTCTTTCTACCCAAATATTGCTCAGAAATGAACCCGATTGAATTGGAATGGCAACATCTCAAAAAAGATGAACTAGCTGCGAAAACTTTTGAGGATGAGTACTACCATTGCCTATGCCGTCATTGATGGAGTCCAAACGAGAGGAGAAAAAGGAAATTACAGTACACAACGTGTAAGATTTAACTATAATTCTTCTGCTTAACTTTTTGTTACATACTTATAAATTTTCTCCGCGACTTACTTAGCTCTGTAAAAAAAAGATTTTATTGAAGGAATATTTTTCCAATTCTTCTAAAAAATTATCTTGAATTTCAAATCCCAAAAGAAAGGGGCTTGGCTTTTCTAAGCAGGTAGTGACCATCAGTGAGAGGTTAAGGTAATTGCACATTTGTCAAGAAGGTGCGGGAAAAGGCGATAAATCTAGCTTGGAGACTGGCTTTCGCAGATATTTAACTACACCTAAGTCTTGATTCTCTGGGGCAGCGAAGTACTTAATAAGATCATCCGCCTTACCTCTTTCTTGCGCGACGCTGAAATGGTACAAACCTCGGAAAATCATCTCCAAAGAAATGCGGTCAAAAGGTAAGGATAATTCGTCTGCAACCGCATCGCCCAAATCAACTAAGACAGCATAAAATAACCAAGTTGCCCAAACTTGTAACTTCACACCATTAATAGAACCAGTCCATAAATAACATAGCCCCAGCAGACGTTTGACTGTGTAAAAAGCTTCTTCTATACCAAACTTACGAGCTTCATAACTGGCGGCTGCAACTACGCCTCGCTGATTCGGACTGCCACCGACGACTAACGGTTTCCCTCGGTAGCTAGGGTTATCCCTCTGCTCTACCGATGCGTAGAAGGCATCCATATCTACGTGAACTATCTTCCTGGTTCTAGCGGCAGATTCTTGTCCCAAGGGTAGCTCCACTACAAGCAGTCTCACTTTGAGCAAATTAAATCCTAAATTAGAAATCCTATAGTACACTAGCACTAGTTTGAGCCAAATTTTGCACATCTGCAAATTATTTAAAGCTTGCTTGAACTTTCTACTATCGGCCCCGATTGGTTTTTCTGTTGATGAGTAAGCGTGACAATGTGGCTGAAATTTGGTGTAGCTCCAGATGGAAAATTAGTCTGTGTTGAAGATGTTGGTAGTGGTAAGACTGAGCTTTTATGCCCTTACTGTTACGGTCAGCTAACTGCTAAGAAAGGTAAGGTTAAGCGTATCCCCTCAATACTTCGGGGTAGACAATTATTCTGGTTGCCAGGACCAACCAAAGGGATTACCAGAAGATTTCTCACGAATAATAGTCGCAAGAAAGGGAATTTTCCCTGCCTTAGAAATACGG
>JAHHHS010000213.1 GCA_019359215.1 Nostoc indistinguendum CM1-VF10
GAATTAAGGTTGTGTCACAAGAGTTAGAACAGTACCAACCTTTCTGGCAGCGTTCTCAAACATTACCCAAATGGGATATCACCATTGTCCCAGTTTGACTGGTATCTTATTTTCTTGCAAGTCCCTTGGTCAATTCCTGCACCTCTGGTTGTTTAGCCACAAGGATGTGCTTAATCAGTTTTGGTTGTTGTGGCTTGGGTGGCCGCTTAGTAGATTCCATAAAAAGCATTAGTCGGTAAAAATCTTATATTACCAAGACTTCGGGAAAAGCACTGTCAACTATCGCCAAATGACAGTTGCACTTCCTAAAACTAGTTTAATGTGGTATAACATTATTCCACATGCTAAACTCACCATTATCATTTTTTGTATAAAGCCCATGCAAGTTCGATTAGCACTGCTCTCGAACGCAGGTGGCAGCGGCAAAACAACTCTCGCAGTTCACCTTGCCTATCTCTTAGCAAATGAGGGATTCCGTGTTGCCTTAATTGATTTAGATCCTCAAGGTTCTGTTAGTTTATTTTGCGGATTGCCACGTCCTAAAGGTAGCCAGACAATTGATTGTCCTGCTACTTTAGGCCCATTACCTTTAATCGCTCTTTCGGCTTGTACACATTTACTCATTCCAGTCCAGGTAGAGCCGAAATCTGCGGATGGCTCTAGAACACCGATTCAGTAATAAAACGCGAGGCTGGAAAACCATATTTTTAGGTCATTTCAACCACAATTTCCTTCTTGCGCCTAAAAGAAACTCGAGTTTTTCGTCATGACTCTGAATACTGAATCGGTGTTCTAGCAAGTTGTTGGAATGGTTATATCACACAAACCATCGTCTTCGGCTCAAGCCAGAACCCCAAATTATAGGCTTTGTTCCTAACCAGTATGATCAGCGTCTTGCTATCCATCGCAATATTCTAGCCCAATTACTTCCACAGCTAGAAAAGTTGAAAATTCATGGTTTTGCTCCTATTCGTTTTTCATCAGAGTTCAAGAATGCAAGTGGTCTTGGAGTCCCGTTACATCTATATCGTCCAAATCATCCAGCCTGTGCTGATTTCTCTCTTATTGTAAGTAAATTAGTTGAGTTACTCAAAAAGAAGGATTAATGGTTAAGAAAGTTGGAGTTGATTTATCTAATCTGTTTTCTGGTGCTGAATATTCTCAAGAAGTTCATGAACTAAAAGAAACCATTGACAAATTAAAGTTAGAGATTATTCAACTACGGTCAACAGATAACCAAGAACTAGAGACAAAGATTCACGAATTACGTGAACACCTAGTGCCATCCGGGGTTCTAACGGTAGCGATAGAACAAATTGATCGTAATCCAGAACAACCCCGACGAACCTTTACTCAAGAGAGTATTACTGCGATTGCTCTGTCTTTGGAATCAAATGGACAGCAAGAACCTATTATTCTTATTGCCCAGCAAGATGGACGCTACCTACTATTTGACGGAGAGCGTCGTTGGCGTGGTGCTAAACAATTAAATTGGGCCACCTTAGAAGCTGTAATTATTCCTCAGCCAGAAGCTCTACATCGACGTGTATTATTGGCAAGTTTACATCGAGAAAATCTAAATCCTTTAGACACAGCAGAAGCATTAGTTAAGGAAATTGCTGTTCAAAGTGATCTTAAAATCGAAGACATTCCTCGTATATTAAGGGCTGGAGTGCGCCGACTAGAGCGACAAGGGACTCTGGTTAAAATAAGTGAGCTTGTTCTAGCAAGCCCAGAACAACAACAGCAGCAAATATTGTTACTAGGACTGGGAGAAGCAGAACAAATAGTTTTTTGTATTTTACTGTCTCTGCTATTGAATCCAGCTTCTGTTAATACTAATATTTTTCCGATGTTAGCATTGCCAGATGATTTGAAGCAGGCTATCCGAGAACAGGGGCTAGGTGGGATACACGCTTTGTCTTTGGCGCGATTATCTGCAAAAACTTTGGGTGTATCAGAAGCGGTAGCGCGAAAGCTGCGAACTCGAATATTAAAGCAGATTCTACAAGAAAAGTTATCAGTTGCTCAATCGCGTCAAATTGTATCAGCCGAGATTACCCACCATACCCAACAATTTGACTCTAGTTCTAAAAGGAAGCAAGTAGATACAATTATCCGTCAAGTACAGGAAATTCCCTTGGTTCATATAAAACGTTCACAATTAGTACAAATGCGCGAAGCGTTACAAAAGAAGCTAACAGAAATTGAGTCAGCTTTAAAACAAGAAGATAGTACTGAAAGCTAAGTTTTTAATAGGACTCCCTGATTATGTAAAGAATATTGTTTGTGTTTTGATTTACCAGTTCCACGCACGGCAGCAGTATTTTTCAATGCCGTCAGAGGTTTCCGAAGAATTTGATTTGTAATCAGGGTGGAGTTATAAGGCATCTATTAGCTTTTGAGCTTGTGCATTTCCTTTTGTGTCGAAGTAGCGCCAGATTATTCTGGCATCCTTTACTGATATAGTTTCAGCACGAGTTTCCACGCCATTGACAGTATATTCCGCAAAGAGGGTAACATGATTTAGTCCCTCCCTTACAAGCCTTTGATAGACTTTAGGTGCTTTAAAAGATAACGTGATCAGCCAGTTACGATTGATACCAATTGTTGAAAGGATTTGATTTTGAGACATTCGGTACTCTTCCGTCTGCTCTATTCTGATAGGCATCAAATCGATAGTTGCCGATGTACAACTCAACAGTTTGGGCGGGTGTGAAGTCTTTCTTAGCCATGATTGCTTTCTCCACAAGAATTTCATCAATCTCTCGCGAAGCGTTTGCATGGCAGATTGCACTTTCCTTGGTGTTATGGCTGGAGTTCAGCTTCAACTCAAGTTGTGCTAAAGTTTCATGGCTACAGCGTTAACATATAACTTTTACCTCCACAGAAAATCAACCCTTCTCTTCTCTACGCGGAGCGTAGCTTGCTTCCCCGTAGGGGTACGGGTCTACGTTCCTTAAACGCAACTTGCTTTAAATCGGAAAACCCGACGCCAGTACTCTTTAGTCATTGATATAGCAATCCGATTTGATTACTCAATCACTTCTAGAGAGAGGGGAGAGGGAATAGGGAACGGGAAACAGGGAATAGGGAAGAAGAAATAGAAGTATAATGAGTTTTTTTCAAAAATCAAATAGGAGTCCTATAGTAGGTTAACTATTTTCTTATTAGCAAAAGTATTATTTAAACCAGAGATATAAATCCCTTAATAATGCCGTGATATTTGTACTGAAATTTGCAGCTTTTATGGAGATTTCAATGGCATTATTTTTCTCGGAATATATTGAGGGCAGCAGCAATAATAAAGCCCTGGAGATTTACAACAGCACAGGTTCAACAATCGATTTAACTGCTGGAAATTATGTGGTGCAGTTTTACTTCAATGGCAACACCAGCCCTACAACTTTCAGCCTGACGGGTACGGTGGCAGCTGGGGATGTGTTTGTCTTCGCCCCAAGTAACGCCAATTCAACTATTCTTGCCCAGGCTGATCAAACAAGCGGTGCTGCTTTCTTTAACGGAGATGATGCGATCGTATTGCGACAGGGCGGCGCTAGTGGGACGATCCTTGATTCAATTGGTCAGATTGGCACTGACCCCGGTACTGAATGGGGAACTGGTCTGACCAGCACAGCAGACAATACCTTGCGTCGCAAAAGTAGTATCACCAGTGGCGATACCAATCCCAACGATGCCTTTGATCCAAGTGTGCAGTGGGACGGCTTTGCTACTGATACCTTTGACGGATTGGGAAGCTATACTGCTAATCCGGGAACTGGAGCGGGAGTAATAATCACCCAATCTGGTAACAGTACCGATGTGAATGAGGAGGGTGAAACAACTGATACCTACACGATCGCCCTCAACACCACACCAACGGGTGCTGTAAATCTAGCGATCGCGGCAGATGTCGAAACTCAACTGAGTACTGATGGAACAAACTTTTCTAACTCCGTCACCCTAAGCTTGACGGACACTAATCCCAAAACGATTACTGTCAGAGCAGTAAACGACTTGGATGTAGAAGGATCTCCCCACACAGGAGTAATTACGCATTCGATCACCAGCAGTGCTGATCCGGCGTACTCTAACACGCTGACGGCGATTCCTAACCTCAACGTCAATATAATTGACAATGATGTTGCTCTCAGAGAGGTTTACGAAATTCAGGGGAGTGGTGCAGCAAGTCCCCTCGTCGGGCAGACAGTAACAATTGAAGCAGTTGTGGTTGGCGACTTTCAAGGCAGCAGTCGCCTAAATGGATTTTTCGTGCAGGAGGCAGTTGGAGATGGCAATGCTGCAACCTCAGACGGTATTTTTATCTTTGCGCCTAACAGCACAGACGTGAGTGTAGGTCAGACGGTGCGCTTGACTGGAACAGTTGGAGAAAACTTTACTCAAACTCAACTCAGCAACATTAGTGGACTGAGTGTGGTGGGTTCAGGAGCGATCGCCCCCATAGCTGTTGACCTGCCCGTAGCTGCAACGACTGACTTGGAACGCTATGAGGGAATGTTAGTCACGTTTCCCGAAACCTTGACGGTCACTGAAAACTTTAACCTCGGTCGGTTTGGTGAGGTGTTGCTGTCTTCAGAGGGACGCTTGTTTAATCCCACAAACTTCATTGACCCGACTGATATTCCAACTACTGAAACCGAGAACGACGAAAACAACGTCGCCGCAATCACAGCACAGCAGAACGCAAACAACCTGCGCCAAATTTTACTTGACGATGGCAGCAACACCCAAAATCCTGCTACAGTCCCCTTTTTGAATGAAGACGGCACACTGCGTGTAGGTAGCACGGTTGCATCTCTTACAGGTGTGCTGGGCTTTGGGTTTGATAGCTACCGACTGCAACCCACCGCAATACCTAATTTTGTCGATTCTAACCCCCGGACTGCTGCACCCGAAGAGGTGGGCGGCAACGTTAAGGTTGCTAGCTTTAACGTACTGAATTACTTCAATGGTAACGGTGTGGGTGGCGGCTTCCCGACCTCGCGGGGAGCAGATAATGTAGCAGAGTTTGAGCGGCAAAGTGCCAAAATTGTCAGCGCGATCGCAGCCCTCGATGCCGATGTAGTGGGTCTGATTGAAGTTGAGAATGATGGCGATGGTTCTGAGTCGGCGATCGCAGAACTGGTAGAGCGGCTAAATACATTTGTAGGCGCAGAAATTTATGACTATATTCGTGATCCTGCCACGGGGGTAGGAACTGATGAAATTAAAGTTGCCTTCATCTACAAGCCAGGAATAGTCACCCCAGTTGGTGCTTCCCTCAGTGATCCTGACGCTGTTTACAATCGTCAACCCGTCGCTCAAACCTTTGCACTAAACTCCAACGGCGAAACTTTTACCCCTGTGATTAACCATTTCAAGTCAAAGAGTGGTACAGGCACAGGTGCAGACGCAGACCAGGGTGATGGACAAGGAGCTTTTAACTTTACGCGGGTTCAGCAGGCAGAAGCCTTGCTTGGCTTTGTTAATGAGCTGAAGACCACCACAGGCGATAGCGATGTGTTAGTCCTTGGGGATTTAAATGCCTATGGCGAAGAAGATCCGATTGATGTGTTACGAAATGGCGGGTTAGTAGATGAACTCGGCAAATATATCCAAAACCCCTACTCTTTTGTCTTTGATGGGCAGTCTGGACGATTGGATCATGCCCTAAGTACTTCCAGCCTCAGTGCCCAGGTGACGGGAGCTACCGAATGGCATATCAACGCTGACGAACCCCTAATTCTAGATTACAACCAAGAATTTAACCCCCCTGGACTCTATGAGCCAACACCCTATCGCTCCTCAGATCACGATCCTGTGCTAATAGGTGCCCAATTAGCGAGTAACCTGAGCGTATTTAACGGCAGCAACGGCAAGGATACACTCAATGGCACTTCTGGCAGAGACGAACTCAATGGACGCAATGACACCGACATCCTCAATGGTGGCAATGGTAACGATACCCTCAACGGTGATAATGGCGACGATATTTTGCTGGGTCAAGTCAGCAACGACATCCTCAACGGTGGCAATGGCGATGACCTGCTCAATGGCGGTCAAGGACAGGATACACTGCTTGGCGCTAATGGCAACGATCGCTTTGTGTTAGCAGCAGGCGCAGGCTCAGATACGATTCAGGACTTCAAGGACGGCGCAGATTTTATTGCTCTATCGGGTGGTCTAACGTTCGGTCAACTGACGATCGCGACAAATGCCAACAACACCCTGATCCGCGTTACAGAAACCAACGAGCTACTGGCGACCCTAAACGGCGTTCAAACAAACGTAATTACAGCGATCGATTTCGTTGCAGCCTAATTCAAGGTACACAGGGGCGGATAACATCCGCCCTTTTTCTGGAAACACAGAAAAATTACAGCCCCTTATTTTCCAATACGGTTCCGTTAAGGCTGAAAGTCCTGTAAATTAAGCACTGTCCCAAGAATGAAAATGAGCCTGTAGTGCATCTCAAGGATTTCTCGTTGGTGTCTCCAGATATACATTGAATAAAACTGGAAGCGATCAAAGTAGGGATTAAAATGGAATCATTTTGTCAATAAGGTTCACAAATAAAACTAATATCAACAATATGTCTTATTGACAATAGATGAAAACAGAGCTTTAGACCGAACAAGGATAAGTCAAGGCTTTTGAGGATTTCTTATCCCGAACTCAGGTTTTTTAATTTAAGAGGGCACAAAAATAAGCTGATGTATTTATCAGATACATCAGCTTTTTACTTATCCTAAAATTTCAATCACAGCCGCTAGAATAGCTGGGGCTTTGTCTGAAACTGGAATGAATATCCGCTTTTGCCAGTTGATGATCTCGGTGAAACATCCAGCAGCTAAAAGCCGCTCTGCCAGTGAAATAGCATTAACCAGTTCTATGCGAGGTTCTGCGGCAATGTAAGAACGCCGTAAAGTTACACCACCCGGCAACTGCTGTGTATATCTCTCGTTCAGTACCAGCTTCACAAGTTCTTCTGGAGAAAGCACCTGATTTCTTAGTCCGAGTTGTTCGCGCACGGTTTGAATGTCGTGAGCATTCACCACTCGACCGAGAATCTTTTGTCCATCGCTGGTTTGCAGTCGGAATACTCGACTATTCTGCTGTGGCAGGATTTTCCAGATGGGTAGGAGAATACCAGTTACCAAATGCAGATAATCGGTTGTGAACTTGGGTAATTCGTTTACTTCAGTAGACCAAGCAGCAGTAAACGCATCAATAGAAACTTGCTGCCAAGTGGAAGATTCCAAGTCTTGGACTGGTACGCGAGTTTCTTTCTGTGGGCGAATCAGCAAAACTCTTGGGACAACTCCACCCTCAGAGTTAAATAGACTGTGAGTTGGAATTGACACAGCAGCATTACCAGACTTCTCATTTATTAAGAGTCGTCCCTGGTACTTGTCGGCAAACTCTAACATCTCATCAGCAGTTTTGATGTTGTTTTTCTGGGTGCGTTCCACTTTCAAGTAATTGGTGACGCTACCAGTTTGAGCATGAGTATATACAGCTTCCTGGCTCTCAACAGTAAAGCGTTCAGCCCGTAAAGTTTCCACACCCATCTCATAGACCCCTGCCGCGATCGCTGCTTCAATCTGCTGACTCAAGAGTAGTTCAAACCTCTCGAAAATGATGTTTTGCATATCAATTCGTAGAGCCAGTAGTCGGTTGAGGAATTGCCGCAATGGGGGCAAGTCGATTTTCATCCCGCCTTCGTGGGAAGTGAGCGAGAGTCCTGTCATTTGCTCAAAAGTTCCTAGTGGAACTTCATGAAATCGACCTTGGAATATCTGCTTGAACAGTTCATACAGTGCATATTCGGCGTAGTTTGACTCAAGGTTATCTTTGTTTGAAAATATTCCGTTACCTCCAGTCTGCCGTTGACCACGAGTAAGAGCGCCCAAGCTATCCAGCCTTCGGGCAATAGTTGAGATAAAGCGGCGTTCACCAATGACGTTAGTGGTAACAGGTCTGAACACGGGTGCTGATGCTTGGTTGGTGCGGTGCGATCGCCCCAACCCCTGGATTGCGTTGTCTGCTCTCCAGCCGGCTTCTAAAAGATAGTGCGATCGCCGTCGCCGATTAACAGCGTTGAGATCAGCATGATAGCTGCGACCCATGCCGCCTGCATCAGAGAAGATGAGAACTTGTTTCTCACCCGCCATGAATGCGTTAGTCTCAGCAATATTCGCCCCACTACCGCGTGAATCCACAAACAAACGCCCTGAATCATCTTTCAAAACTCGCTTGCTACGACCTGTAACTTCAGCCACTTGCTTATTACCGAAGTGCCACAGCAATTGTTCTAATGCACCAGGGATTGGATCAAGACTTGCTAACTTATCTACTAAGGCATCTCTCAAGGCTACAGCTTCAATAGAAATAACTGGAGAACCATCGGCATCAAAGACTGGTTCTGAGCGTTCTTCTCCATCAACGCCTGAATGGATGGAATGGAGATGAACAGGGAAAGCACTCATCAAGTAATCCATAACATATTCCCGTGGAGTCAGGTCAAGATTGAGATCCTTCCATTCCGAAGCAGGAACTTCATCAAGTCGTCGTTTCAAAAGTTCTTCATTAGTCGAAACTATTTGAATGACAATTGCAAGACCTTGGGCTAGATCCTGCTCAATCGCTTTGATCAGGGTAGGGCATTTCATCCCGATCAGCAGATGATTGAAGAATTTTTGCTTGTGCGATTCGAACTGAGACACTGCGCTCATCTTTGCAGCACGGTTGTAAGTCTTGTCACCAGAGATATTACAAGCTTCCAGGGCTTTGTCTAAATTATGGTGAATAACACCAAAAGCATCAGAATAGCTGTTATAAATCCGTTCCTGCGTCGGCGTTAACTCAATGTAGAGAGTCTGATACTCCACCCCCTCAAACGATAGACTCCGCGCCAGATACAGTCCCAAAGCCTTGAGATCCCTGGCTACGACTTCCATCGCGGCGATACCACCGCCCTCAATGGATTCCACAAAATCCTCACGGGAGGTAAACGGGAAATCTCCAGTCTGCCAAAGTCCCAGGCGATTGGCGTATGAGAGATTTGAGACTTTAGTTGCACCAGTAGCAGAAACGTAGATAACCCGTGCTGAGGGTAGTGCGTTTTGCAACCGCAGCCCAACAATGCCTTGCTGGGATGCTGCAACCATGCCCAGTTTGCCCTCTTGTGCCATTGCATTGCCCATACTGTGGCATTCGTCGAAAGCGATCGCTCCCTCAAAGTCTGCTCTTGCCCACTTAACGATTTGCTTGAGCCGACTTTTGCCATTCTTTTGAGAACGTAGAGTTGAGTAGGTGCAGAAGAGAATGCCTTGGGTGAAAGGGATGGGATCGCCAAGTTTGATATTTGAGAGGTCGATAATGTCCTTTGCATCACCTCCTAAAGCACACCGTTCTCTACGGGCATCTTCAATTAACGCAGAACTTTTAGATACCCAAATGGCTTTTCTTCGCCCCTGACACCAGTTGTCGAGGATGATTCCCGCACATTGTCTACCCTTACCGGCACCCGTCCCATCGCCAAGAAACCAGCCACGGCGAAATCTAACAGCGTTTTCTTCGCCCTGAGCCGCTACAGTCACATTATCCCAAGAATCATCCACAATATAAGACCCAGACAGAAATTCACAGTGCGCTTGACCTGCGTAAATGACGCTCTCAAGCTGTGCCTCTGACAAATTGCCTTGTGTGATAATGTTGCTAGGAAGATGCGGTTTGTAAGTTGGTGCTGGTGGCGAAACAAGTGCTAGGGCTGCACTTTCGCGAAGCAGCGACGGATGAGGTAAAGCGTCCTTGATTCGGATTCGCTGTGGGCGATAGGTTTCATATAAAGTATCTTTAAGTCCTTCTGTAGCAGACCATTCGACAACTTCATATTCCAGCACTACTACATCGTCTGGAAGAAAGGAAACAGTTTCTGGTTGAGCTACCACAGAGCGTTTTGGTAATTGAACAACTTTTGCCTTCGCAGCAGCTTTGATATCTGAGCGTTCCCACGAAGATCGTCCAGGCAACTGCTCAATTAATGCCAGTATTTCAGGCAGATTTAAAGTTTCGGTAATGCAAGGAATTTCGCTGGAGTCAGCCGGAACCTTGTCAATTACTGTGATTCTGGTGTCGATCTGTGTACCATGTTTCGAGTAAACCTTGCCGTTAACCCCGACTGACATTAAAACTCGTGCTTCCGAGTGCCACCTAACAAAAGTCTCGCGCCAAGTGGGATTATTAGGTGAGAACCAGTTGGCACTGATTGTTACCAGCCGTCCACCGTCAGCCAGTCTTTGCAATGCCGAGTTGATGTGGCGAGGAGTTGCGTCGGGGTTGCGACTGTTGATTTTGGGAGATGCGGAGAAAGGTGGATTCATCAGAACAACTGAGGGCTGAGTCTTGCCAACCAAATAGTCGTTAATCTGTTCCGCGTTTACAGAGAATAGCGGTGTACCTGGAAACAACCGACGCAGAATCTTCGATCTATCGGGTGCAAGCTCGTTGAGCATCAGACTTGCATTGTGCAGTTTAGCCATTTGTGCCAATAGACCAGTTCCGGCACTGGGTTCAAGCACTAAATCATCAGCCTTTATAAATCCTGCTTTGGCTACCAGATAAGCCAATGGTAACGGTGTCGAGAATTGCTGAAGTTGTACTGACTCTTCACTACGGCGAGTATGCGTCGGGCAGAGGGCTGTTAATTCTTCTAATTGTTGCACAACCACTTGAGGTTGTTGTGATAAAATCTTAATTCCCAGATGACGCAGATATAATATTTGCGCCACTTCCACTGCTTCGTAAGCGTCTTTCCATTGCCATGCACCAGACGCGGCAGTGCCTAGAAAGTAGCGATTCATCTGGGAAGAAACAGTTTTCGTAGAGAGAGAGCGATTATCTATTAAAACTTTTGCAAGCTCTTGGGCAACATTAACCCTCTCCTAAGAAAACAGAATGGTTTCTTTCATCCATAGTGGGCGATCCGCTCATGAACAGCTTCTAAGAAACAGAAATGTTTCTTTAGAACCTATCCCACTATTCAAAAAAAACCTACTTCGTTCCGTAAAATGCCCTTGAAAACCTTAATTTTTCGTTTTCAGTTCTCAATAAGCTTAAGCTTTATAGCACAAATATTATTAGTGGGATAGGTTCTTACATCCATTGGGAATGTGATCGCTTTCCTTGGACGCTTTTATCACTCTCGCCAAAGTATAATTAAGGGCGATCGCAAAAACACCAGACAGAGAGTATGGTTGAGCCTCGCCCACCTGCACCCACA
>JAHHHS010000212.1 GCA_019359215.1 Nostoc indistinguendum CM1-VF10
CGTCTGATTGTATTTGGCATGGTGGAGGAAATCAGCCAGAACACGGGGTACAGGCAATCTGTGAACTGATCACCAATTTGATTCCCCGACTGGGCTTTAATCCGGCAACAGATGTGCAAATACTTTGCCCCATGTCGCGGGGACTGGTGGGAACTCGCAACTTGAACGCTGTGTTGCAACAGTTGATCAATCCGCCCAGTAAAGACTTGGTAGAGATTAATAGGGGCGGCATGATTCTACGTGAAGGCGATCGGATTATCCAACTAACCAATGACTATAACCGTGAAGTGTTTAACGGTGATTTAGGGAATATTTTGAGCATTGACACCGTAGAGCAAGAAGTTACAGTTGATTATGGTGGTCGGGCAGTTGTTTACGATTATGCTGACCTGAATGAAATTACTCTGGCGTTTGCTGTATCAGTGCATAAAAGCCAAGGCTCAGAGTATCCTGTGGTAATATTTCCATTGTATATGCAGCATTATATGATGCTATCGCGTAACCTATTTTATACAGGGCTTACCCGTGCAAGGAAGTTGGCGATCATCATCGGTGACAAAAAAGCAATATCTTTGGCTGTGCGGACTACAGATGACCAGCAGAGATATACACGGTTGTGGCAGAGGTTGTTGCAGCCGATTTGATGAACATGAACGCAGAATATCAGCTTGGTTAAACAAACAAAAAACTAAAATACTCTTGTACAATAAGGAATTGGGTCTGCGCCAAGTTAATCTTTTTGGCTATTTAAGTCAGGAAAATTGAGTCAGCAATTAAATTATTTGATGTATAGTTTAAGGTTGCCCTGGTTATTAAATAGCCCTCAAGTTGTATGTCCAGTCTTAGTTCCGACATGGTGCGCGTTTACCTGCAAGAGATTGGCCGCTATCCAATGCTGACCGCAGACCAAGAAATTGCTTATGGCAGGCAGGTACAGCAGACGATGGCAATTGAACAAAGAAAAAATGAACTCGCCCAACAACTAGAACGAGAACCAACTATCACTGAGTTAGCTGTTGATGCTGACAAAACCGAAGCTGAAATTGCTCAAATACAAAAGCTGGGGCAACGAGCCAAACAAAAAATGGTAACAGCAAACCTGCGATTGGTAGTATCTGTTGCTAAAAAATATCAAAACCGTAATTTGGAATTTTTAGATTTGATTCAAGAAGGAGCAATCGGTTTACAAAGGGGTATAGAAAAGTTTGATCCCAACCGAGGTTATAAGCTATCAACCTACGCTTACTGGTGGATTAGTCAAGCTATAACCAGAGCTATCGCAGAACAATCCCGCACTATTAGATTACCTGTTCACCTGACTGAAATACTTACCAAAATTAAGAAAGTACAGCGAGAAAGCTTTCAAAAAATCGGTCGTCATGCCACTGCTGAAGAAATTGCAAAATCATTAAACCTGAGTACAGATAAGCTTCGAGAATATCTCGCCGCCTCTCGTACAGCCGTCTCTTTAAATAAACAAATCGGAGATGAGAAAGAGACAGAATTGGGCGAAATTTTAGCAGACGTTGGCGCTTCACCAGAAAAACTGCTTACCCAAGAACTTCTATCGCAAGATGTCGCTAAATTCTTAGAACCATTGACGCCTATACAGCGTCAAGTGTTGACTTTAAGCTTTGGGCTAGAGAACGATCAGCATTTCAATCTCGCTCAGATTGGCCAACAGCTAAACCTCAGCCGAGAGCGGATTCGTCAAATCCAGGTGAAGGCGATAAATATTCTCCGCCATCATCAAAATGGCATCCAAGAGTATTTATTTGATTAAAAGGATGTTTTAGTCAGATGATGCACGGATCTTACAAAACTGATATTGAAAAACTATATTAAAGAAGTAAGGCTACATAGTAATCAATGCCCAGCAAAACAATCGATGTCCGAGAGTACACCGTCAGAGCGCACAAGCGGGAAATTCACACTCGCGTTTTCAACTTCGTATGTAAGCAGTGCGAACAGCCCACACAACGAGAAACCTTTGGGGTTCGACCTCTATATTGCGAGCAATGCCGCCCGATTCAAGCACCCAAGAAATCAGTAGTTCCTCTCAAGAAGAGAAAACCCAGAGCTATGACTTACAAGAGTGGTAAAGACATAGCCGGATGATTTGTTGTCTCAAGGTTTTGAGTGAGCGCACGAAAGTGAGTGAAGCAGTGCGCTCATTCGCTCAACCTAACTCAAATTGGTAAAAAGTAACTCTAATGAATTCACGTTAGACATAGATTTTTTCCGATTTATCTATGAGATTAAGAAAACTTCCTATATTAAGATTAATGTGTTTTTTAATTGGCATAATTCTATAAAATCCTTTTAATCTGCTTAGATGAGCGACAAATAAAGCCAAAAGTGATTAATTTTCTGGAGACAGCTGTGCCTGTAACTGCTGCACTTGCATCACTGTTAAACCTGTTACCCGTATGATTCCTTCAAAAGCTAGACCCTCGCGCAGTAAGTTCAGTACAATCTCTTCTCTCGTTTAATGATTCCACTATCGTTTTTGCCTCCATCATGAATGAAGGGGCTTGAGACCGTTGCTCAAATTCAATCTCAATTAAAAATTCAGATAATTCAAAATTTGAAATCTAAAAAATTATTTAATTAATTTTAAATTTTGAATTGATAATTTTGAATTTTGAAGAAGCGAGGTCATAATTTTTCTGCAAAAGAGCATTATCACATTATGTTGCAGTGGGCACAACACAATGTGATAATCAGTCACTTCATACTGTTATTTGAAAAATTAACTCTTAAACAGGTGTGTAATGCCTACCCAATAAGTCACCCCCTCCATTGATCTAAGTTGTTTGGTCTAAATTTTGATATTGTTAAGGCTGACCAAGAAAGTCTTGTTTACCAAGTTCTACACCGCAGTGCCTGAGAATGTCATAAGCTGTAGTGACATGAAAATAAAGGTTTGGTAAAACAAAGTACAAGAGATATGGCATTCCTTGAAATGATGCAGTATTGTCACGCATTTGTAAGGTAATTTCTTTTTCTTCTGAACCATCAATTTGCTCAGGTTTAAATGTATTTAATTGAGAGATAGTTTTGTGAGTGCGGTCAATAAGCTGACCAAATGTAGTTTCATTGTCCTCAAACTTGGGTGCTTCTACCCCTGCTAGCCGTGCAGCACCTCTGTTCACTATATCAGAGGCAATTTGTACTTGTTTTGATAATGGAAGCATATCGGGGGATAGACGACTATTGATCAATACAGAAGGATCTATTTTTTTAGTTTCTGCATAAGCAGCACCTTTTTCAAGAATGTTTATAAGGTTATTCAGTGCGCGAATAGACACGGGTATTAAAGCTTGGTACATTGAAATGGTCATTGATATTTCTCCAGAAAAAGTTCAAACGGCGGGATATCAAATAAAGCATAGCTTGATAATGGAATAAAGGTTGTAGTAACTACAGCATCAGCAGGAAGGTAAAATGTTATTTATGGTAGTCGAGCGTTTTAAAAATGGAAAGACTAAAGAAATATACCAGCGATTTCATGAAAAAGGGCGGATGATGCCTGAAGGCTTGAAATATATTGATAGCTGGGTTAGTGCCAACTTCGAGCAATGCTTTCAACTCATGGAATGTGATGACCCTTGTTTATTTCAAGAGTGGATATTACATTGGCAAGATATTGGGGAATTCGAGATTATTGCTGTAGTGCCATCAAAACAAACGGCAGAGGTAGTTATGAAAAATTTATCCGAAAATGCTCAATAACGAAAACTAGAAATTATATCTCAATATCTCCCTTGGAAAAAGTTGAAATTCACACAGCCAGTGATTCTGGATTAGCAAACTCAGTTAGAGCTTGTCACAAAACAACCTTCCTTCTTTTTAGTTAGAAATGCTTTCTCAATAAGTTTTTTAGGTGGCAAATTGTAAAATTTGTTTCTTGACAGGATCTTATGGTATTGGGTTTTTTGCCGTATCAAGAAAACTGATTTCTCAATTTTGGATAAAGTCGAGCCGAGAAGAAACGGTTCTTCGGCAAATGCATAATTTCTCAATTAACCTCTGTTAAATACAACAGTGTTGACTCAATAACACTCCTAAACCGAAACGACAAACGGAAGTGAGTTTCAAAATTAGCCCAGTAAAGTATGCCGAAAGCATCACCCTCCCTAGAAGCAAGTTTTTTGTGCCCAAAGACAGCACTTAACTCAAAATTGAGAACTGAAGTTACTGAAAAAATTGATTTATACCAATTTTGTATGAAGTTGCATAGAATAAAAACGCTAGAAACTATGCTTGGCAAGCATTACAGCTTTCTACAGTTTCATGCAGCTTCACAATAATTTGGTATTAGGTAATAAAAGATTATGGCAAATATCATTGGAACCTTGGGTAATGATACCTTAGTGGGCAGCGACTTAGCGGACACGATTAAGGGCCTTGCAGGCAATGATACCATTACAGGTAACGAGGGCGACGACATCCTGACTGGTGGTGATGGCAAGGATCAGTTTGTTTCCTTCTTTTACGACGGCACTGATACTATCACTGATTTTGCTGGCGTCGGTAAAGGAACAAACCCGGCTTCCGGAGTCATTGCCGAAGTGGACACCCTAAAATTCGAGGGTAATGACTACTTCTTCGCTGCCCGAAATCTGTTGCTGACCCAGAACGGCAGCAATCTGGAAATCACCTTTGAAGACTTTGAAGCATTTGTTGAACCGCGTAGTGCCAAAGTCATCCTGCAAAACTTCAAATTAGAAAACTTGGAGAACCAGAAATCTTCTGGTGCAAGACCAGCTATTGGCAATATCTTGTTTTCTGGGCAAACTAGCATCACCGACAGCTTTAATGTCCTAGATGCCAACTCCAGAGATACTAGCCTGGGTATCAAGAATACGGTGACTTTCCTGAATGACCTTGACAATAACATTACAGGTTTAAACAACTCAGATGATGTGGTGAATGGTCAGGGGGGTAATGACAAAATCAACGGCTTAAGTGGCAACGACTTGCTGCGGGGTGGTGCGGGGAATGATACCCTCGTTGGTGGTGCGGGGAGTGATACCCTCGTTGGTGGTGCGGGGAATAACACCCTCTTTGGTGACGCTGGTGATGATATTCTCAATGTTGACTTTTCAACAGACAATAACTTACTCTCTGGAGGCGTTGGTAATTGATGACTTCTACGCGACAAATGAACTGGTTCAGGTATCGGCTGCTGGTTTTGGTGGCGGATTATCATCAGGTACACTCTTTGCAAATAAGTTTACCATCGGAACATCTGCAACTACTAACCAAGAGCGATTTATCTACAACACTGCTACAGGTGGACTGTTTTTTGACCTTGATGGTAGTGCGTCTAGGTTTACTCAGGCACAATTTGCACAACTAGATACTGGATTATCACTAACCGAAAAGAATTTTGTGGTTGTTTAATCGGAGCTAGCGCTCTTTTATCAGCAAGCGGTACGGTTTGCGAGGTGCGATTTTTAGCACTTCGCATCCATTTTGCTCAATGCAAATCCTTTTGGTAAGCGACAGCGATTCTTGTACAGATAATCCAAAGTTTGCGATGCCTGCGGTAAATGCTTGCCGAAGCGGCACTAAATTGTAAGGATTCAGGTGGCAGAGTATTGACAAAGGGAACACTTGAGGGTGAGTATTACAAAAGTTGCTACTTTTCTAGGCTGCGTGCTTCGATAATAGGCCGATTCTCTTCTGGAGATGCTGTGAGATTGACAGCAACAATAGACTTAATAAAAAATACAACTCGTTCCACTTCTCGAAATCCGACTTTTATATAAAACTCATGACTTGCAGGATTATCAACGAGGGCATCCAAAGCAAGTTCGATACATCCCTGTTCGCATGCCCACTGCTCGGCATATTGAATTAGCGTTTTACCAACATCTTGATTGCGGTATTCAGCTTTGACATAGATTCCTTCGACGTAGGCTACAGGGCTTTTAGTTGCGTCTGGAACATAATCAGAACGTAGCGATAGATTCATAAACCCGATGGCACAGCCATGATCATCCCTAACCAGAATGCCTTGTTCTCGATCAGAATGCAGAAGATTGGTGAGACTAACTTCCATTTCGGCACAAGAGTAATCGGGCCATAGCTCCAGTGCTAAGTTTAGCCACTCTTGAAAATCATTTTGGGTAACTTTGCAAATTTTCATTCACATTCACTCATGTCAAATAACAAATTATAGGTCGTCGTTAATACATTCCTGTCGCTCTACGATGCACCCTGCCAAGTTAGGCTGTATCAAAGATTAGCCCATTATACGCATACCATATAAGTCTTTGTTGTCTACCGTTGTTCCAAGGAATCCAAAGTGCTACAACATAGCTGTGATGCAAATTTCATCAATTTAAAACTTTAACGATATTAATTTGATAACACGACAAAGAAATTGTTATCCGACAATTGCGTAATGGACTTCAAGTTATTGACGCAGAGGAACGAGCAGAGGGAGACTATCAAGGTTGAATCGGCAGTCCTTAAAATCCACGAGCATTATTGGTCAGACTAAAGTGCGATCGCACAAATGAATCCATAAGTAGTTTAGTTTTCCCCATGAACTTGTGCTGCAATCTTGTCGAGGCGATCGCATTCCCCAATCCCAGAAGCGTTGCACCAAAAGCGTGAAAATTGCACGCGTCTTGTCATTGAATAAAATACTACTTCATATATTTGATTACGGTGGCTGGAGTAGCAATTAAGCCAGATCGACGAAGACTAAAAACCCGATTATGAGCAAAGACTGCCAGACCAGTCTTGATGACCTCGATTTGGTTGACACTTGTATTGCCGACCTACCCAGACAATTTCCCATTTATTTTTGTTGCGTCTCAATTCGATGCGATTTCGTCTCCCGCTCACTGAATCATCAGCCAAACCTACTGTGGTATGTACAATTACAGATGTGTTTTGTGTAGGATACGCAACTGAAATCTCCTCAGACTTTCTTCCTTCTTGTTCTTCTAGGTTGCTAAACAATTGTACAGCCACAGCTTTTGGAATAGTAACTTTAATACGGTTAGAAGTGACCATAATAATAAACAGGGAGCTTGTATTTCTGGTAATAGATGGCTGATATCTTCATATAAAGAAATTAGCAATCCTTGAATGGCATTTTTTGTATTAAATAACAAGTTGTAGGAGAAAACCAAAGGAATATCAACTAATTTCAACCTGCGTCTTGGGAGAAACAGTTGAGCGGTCATTTCGATTGCCCTTCGCGGGATCATCTCCGGTATAAATGGCGTAGGAATTCCAGTACTATCTATCAAAATTACACTTCTGACTTTTTCTGGAACAAGTGTAGATAAAGTAATGGCAATACCTCCGCCGAATGAGTGTCCTACTAGATGAAATTGTTGTAAATCCAAAACTTCCAGAAACGAAAGGAGACATTTGCTATAGCTAAGGTAATCGGGAAGTAGCCCAGAGTAAGTTGATCTCCTAAAACTGGGTAAGTCAGGAGCAATTATAGTATGGTGCTGTGCTAGTAGTTTCAGCACTTCTTGATAAGGCTCAGTAGAGATTCCCCAGCCGTGTAGCAATAGGATAGGGATTGAACTCGACTCCAACCTACTTTGCTGATAAAAAATAGTGCAATCTTGTAAATCGACCCGATGATTAGTTAATTGGGATTTCAAAACCGCAACCTTATTCGCTATGACTTAGTAAATTATTTCTACTGTGATGTAATAGTAGCAATCCCACAGAGTTGAGGAAACTTTCTCAAGGATTATATAGGTATGACTTATACAAATAAAGGAATTGGCAATTAAAAAATCTAAATTAACGTGAGTTCGACGAAGCTAAAAAGCCACCGCAGGCAAAGCAGGTAAATCTTTAGGGTTAATATCCAAAGAAGGTTTCTTCTCTTGGTAGGTGTAAGCGACCAGCCCAGCTAAAAGGTTAACCATAAAGTTAAGTACACTCCGATGTCTTGAGTGTTCAACTTGGCAAATGTTCTTAAGTTGGTCATTGACAGACTCAATTACAGCCCGCTTGCGGAGTAAAATTTTATCCATTAAGGGAACCAACTTATTTCTCATATTCTTTTTAAGCTTTGTGATTAACTGTAAACCTCGTTCGTAAAGCTCCTCAAAGAGCTTGTGTGAAATATAACCTCTATCACCGAACAGTTTACCTACAATATCTTGTGTCATATCTGGAACCGGGGTTCGGTCATCGACATTAGCTGCGGTCAGTTTAAAAGCGAGCAATTCTCCTTGATCGTTGATGATAAGGTGTAATTTGAAACCAAAATACCAATCAACGGAATTTTTGCCCCAATGAGCATATTCTTTAAACCCACATTTCGCACTTCAAGTTGAAGTATAAATAGATTACAGTCAATAAAAAAGCAAAAAATCACGATAATTAAGAAACAACACTAAATTAATTTACGGCGTGAAGAGAAATAATTAAATATTTTATATTTGACTTATAAAATAGCACTAAAAATTGGAGGAACAATTACTATTCCTTCGGATATTGATAAATTATTATTCACTCTCTAGATTTCTTGAGATTAAGAAAGTAGATAATATTTTTGGCAAGAAGATGGCAAACAATTCAAAATAAAATGGCGTTCTGACGTTAAATTAATAACTTGACTAACCCCATTTAAAGTTAAAAGATGAATTCCTTGAAAACATTGAAATACCCATCTTAATGTTGGACTAATCGTTAACTTCCCTAATTGATTTTTGATTCCGATTTTAATTCGTTTTAAGGTATTTCTGAGTTCTTTTTGTCCAAGATTATAAACTAACAAGCACAAAGACATTAAGAATAACATTGTCTCGATTCGTTCGGGGTTTTCTACAAATAAACTATCAGCAAAAAATAAAGGGTCTTTTAAGAATCTAAATCCTCTTTCACAAGACTGTTGATTTTTATAATTTTTAATAATTTCTGATGGCTCTAATTTATTCTCATCAACTAAATTAGTTGCTAAAATAAATCTTCCAGCTTCTTTTATTCGTCTTTCTATCTCTTCTGGTTTTTCGTAACCCATTCCTTCCATTTTATAAAAAATCTTATTGTCTTTAGATTTACTTTCAATAAGTTTAACTTCTTTAATTTCAAATAACTTCAATTTTTTGTTGACGACTTTTAGCTTGTATTGAGCTTGCTCGGTAGTGGCAAAATTTTCTTTTTTTAATTCTTTGAGCAGATTTTCAACTTGATCTTTTTCTTTTTTCAAATTTTTATCTAGCTTTTCTAAATCACTTTCTTTTCTATTTTGACTTTCTACTATTAGCCAAATTTGCTTAATCCCACCATAATCTACTATTTCTTCCTTCCATTTGTATCCCTCTAACTTTAAGCTCACCCTTCTATTTATTTCTTTTTCGTCTACGCAAACGGCGATTGCATCTCAAATTTTTAATGCAAAAGCAGATTACATTTTAGCCCTTAAAGCTAACCATCCTACTCTTCACTTCCAAGTTAAAGATTGGTTTGAGCAACATTTACAATCCGGTTTTTCTGGAATCACCCACAGTTACGACGAACGAGTTGAAAAAGCTCATCATCGTACCGAAAAGCGCCAAATCTGGTGTGTTCCTACCTCTGAGCTACCACCTCTACATCATCTTGATGATTGGGTTGGTCTTAAATGTATAATCATGGTTGTGCGGGTGCGACATTTGTGGAATAAAACAACCCGCGAAGTCCAGTTTTATCTTACTAGTTTAGACAGTGATGCCAGCAAATTAGGACAAGCAATCCGACTCCATTGGGGCATCGAGAACGGTTTGCATTGGACTTTGGATGTTACCTTCAATGAAGATGCTTGTCGCATCCGTACTGGTCATGCTCCACAAAATTTGTCCTTATTGCGTCGAATTGCACTTAACGCTTTAAACTTGGAGCAATCCTTCAAGCGAAGCAATCGCCAAAAATCCAATCGTGCCGCTATGGATAATAATTATATGTTGACGATTCTTGCTGCTTGTTTATCTCATCATAATGATGCTTTAAAATCCTCTTGTCAATAGGGTTTGAAATGCGCTTACCCTGGACTAATATTCCCCCTGTAATTTTTTCACGCGGGTCTATTCCTAATTTGGAGTTGATTATTTCAACTATTCCTATTTCATCAATTAGCCCAGCTACTATTCCTAAGTGATCTAAGTTTTTAATCTCAATGTCTTTTTTTTGATAATCCATTTTTTGGGTAAGATTTTATTTATGAAAGTTTGATTCCTAATTCTCTCACTTTTTTTGATCATCCCTATTTCTTTCGCAGCAAAAATACTTATCATGCCACTTTCTGTACTTCACTTTGTAACATACATACTAAGATTACCAAATATAGCGATCACTATAGGCATCGTCCAACCGACAATTATTCTCAGCATTAATACTTAATAAGATGAATATTCTTAGTAACTATTTTTGTATTATTTATAATACGTTTTGAAGTGCGAAAGATGGGTTTAAATACCTTGTGTGAGGTTGCACGACACTTGTGGCAAACAGTAATCGGAGTTGAGTCAATGAAACTGATACCTGTGACATCTCCCCGACGACTATGGAGATAGCAACAAAGCGCCATCAAACTCCAAGGCATCACCTCAACAAATCGGTTGTAGCTGACCAGATTTGGAAAGGCATTGTTCCAATACGGTAAGACATGCAGGGTATAAAACTCTTTAAATGTCCGATACCCAGACCCGTGAAACGCGATACCTTCGGTAAGCTTCGCTAACGCAATTGTCATAATTTCGCTCAGACACATCCGACAACGACGAGCGCTTTTCTCCACCCATCTGTGGTAGATGTCCTTGCTTCCACATAGACTCAAACACTTTGCAGAAATCGTCAAGGTCACAAAATATTTTTGTGATATCCAAACGAGACTGTAGATGCACCATAACCATATCTGTACGCGATCGCCTACTTCCTGAATTAAAGCCAAAACCTCCTACCAGAGTCAATTCACCCCGTCGAACTCACGTTAAATTAGTAGCATTTTCATAAGTTGCATCTGTTGCCTAATGAAAGAAGAATTGGTATTACTGAATCATGGGGGAATGGCACGAAGACTCATTCATGTGAAATCTTGTCAGGGTTATCTTGTTGGGGGTAGGATTGCAGCTTCGTGTGTTTCAGACAATTAAATACGAGTACGTCAAGCAGTTGAACCTATCGCACTAATATCGAAAATATGATAATCTGCTGTTGATGACAGAAAGTTGTATCAAGGTATGGCTGGGCGATTTGAAGGATTAAGCGACTTAGAGTGGAAGTTGTTTGAAGATATATTTCCCAAGGAACC
>JAHHHS010000214.1 GCA_019359215.1 Nostoc indistinguendum CM1-VF10
GAACTAATCGGCTGGACGAACTTTTTAATTCTTTCATTAACCAACAATTTTTTGGGGATATTTTGAGATATGTATTATGTATGAACAAATATCACCTCAAAACGCCCAAAGTCAACACCCTAGGCTGTGGCTTGTTCATCAACAGAAGAACTAGGAATTGCTTGCTGTGTATGTGTTGCATAGTTCATAATAGAAATCTCCGTAATTGGGGAAAAGGCGATCGTGAAGTTTCTCAGGCCCAGCGATCGCTTTTGTTATGTGTGCAAACAACGTTGTGGTTTCGCACAACGCTCTCAAAAAGATTTGGCGTAGCCATCTACAGCTAGTTGCTAAGAGCATTATCAGCACAGCAGACAGCATCAGGGGATGTGTAAGGAAGTGCTGTGTTTGGAAGAGGACACTCTACTAAATTCAGCTTTGCTGTAAAATCTTTGATTTCTAGACGAATGGCACTAAATAACCAGTTTTTTAAGACTTGGTAAGTCATCGAGATCATCTTCGCTGGCTTGAGCATTACAAGTTTGGCTTCCGGCTGCTAGTCCAGGTGACACTTGGTTTTATTGTTAGTCGAATGAGTGAATGTTTGGTAATTTGCAAACCCTTTTTGCGTTTGGGTGCAGGCGGTTGCATTTCCTTGCCCTTATATTTACTACTATACTCTAGTTAACTAGACTTTTCAACTTTATAGTCTTGTTAACTAGACTAGTTCGCTATTGACTTGACTAGTTAACTAGATTAGACTAGGCAACAAGACAAGTAATGTAGAGGAGGTGATTAAGTTGAAGTTGCTCATTTTTATGGATTTAAAGGAGTTGCGTGAGAAAGCTGATTTATCAGCTGAACGGGTAGCAGTAGAGTTAGGCAAATCTGTTTCCACTATTAGATTTTGGGAGGCAGGAACGTATATTCCTAGCCTTAGCCCCAGTGAAACTTTACAGCTAACCCGTCTTTACCGATGTACTCTTGAAGAGTTATCGGAGTCTTTTATTGAAACGCAGCGCAAAAGCGGAAAAAAGCTTGATTAAAATCGCTTTTTTCTTACCCAACCATAAAAGAGCAGATTAAATCACTGGAAAGTAATCACGTCATTCTTTATTCAGCTTTGTTCTAGGCTGAGTTAAGTTTTCTGTTTTTAACAATAGACTAAAGAGCATTGAAAGCGGCATCAGTTGATTGACCGCGATGTTGTACTACGCTCAAAATTTGGAGTCAAGCATTATGCAACAACTCAATCTGTTTAAAGAATTGACCACTGCTCTACCATCATCTTGATTACAAACAGAACAAAATTATTTACTTGAAAGCGGTTTACCCGGACTTAGGCCGATTCGCAAGGTTGGTTAGCTGAAATCGCCTAATAACTACTAAAAGCGAGAAGCCTGACGGCTCCCGCAAGTCCCTTACTACCTGCAACATTCCGAGCATTTACCATAGTGGGCAAGAGATATGCTGACACTAGACAGAGAACAAACAACAGCACTCGATTACAGCAACCTCAACACCAGCATCCAGGAAACCTTCACCGCCATCGACCGTTTTGAGTGGCAAGCATCCGACGAATTGCGACTGATGCGAGACAAAGGCTATTACGAAGATGGTGGACACAAGAGCTTTGAAGCTTACTGCGAAAGTGAGTTGACCAAACACGGTGGATATCGCCGAGTCAGAGATTTGCTGTCTGCGAAGAAAGTAGTTGATACCCTGCCAGAGGAACTGAGGGTAAAAATCATTAAACCTTCTCAAACTCGCCCCTTACTCCGTTTGGTCAAAACTCCCGATAAGTTACAAGAAGTCGTAGCGATCGCAGCCAAAGAAAAACCCTTCCCCACTGCCGCCGATTTCGCCAAAGCAGTACAGAAGGTCGTTCCAAAAAATACGTCACCCACTAGAACCAGTAGCACAAAACAAGAAAAAATCAAAACGCAATTGTGTAATTCTGTCACTGTTTCTTCCCTTTCACATCCTCGTTATGGGGATTCGGGAGCGATTGAAGCAGACGCACCAAATAACTATCAGCAGATTGTCACCTTCCGCGATGGTGAAAGGTTGTTGATCAACAATGCTGATTTGACTGGTTTAAATGACGCAATTGTGTCCGAATCGAGTGGGCGGACTTACCCAAAAGAATATTCTGAAGCAATCGCAGCACTCAAGGAACAACACCAGCAAGAGTTAGAGCGACTTTCCGAGGAATTGAAAGTTGGTTTGCAAGCAGAAGCTACTGGCAGAGCCGAAGCTCAGGTGCAAGAACAAATCCAATCCTTGCAACAACTCTTCAAACAACAGAAAGAAGAAAATATCCAGTTACAACAACGGCTTTCTGAAATGGAAGGGTTGAGAAAGCTGGAGATTGAAAACCAACAACTCCAGCAGCGAATTCAGGATTTGGAAAACGCTGTAGAACAACGCCCTTCTCAACAGTGGGGAAATACCATGACCCAGCAAGCTACCAAAGCTTTGAACAAGCAGGTAAAACTTGCACTGGAGAAGACAATTGATTTGCGATCGCTAGCCCAAGAACCGCCAAAAGAAAATGCCCAGGAATGTCTGCGGTTGATGGGCATGGCTTTGAAAAATCTTGCCAGTGCGATGAACAACACTCAGGCATTGGAGGCAGCAGCGATAATTCTGGGAAGTGAACCTACACAATCAGCGATCGCCTATCGAGCCGAGCAATTGGAAATGCTGCCCCAGGCGGTTAGCGACATTAGATCAGTGCTGGCTAAACCTGGATGTACGTGGCAGGACTATTGGGCAGTAGCGCAAGAGTACGAGGTTATTAAACAAGATTACTGGGCGGAATTGACCACCCAAGAGACTGATTTAATTACTGCTCTACAAAACGCATCCTCTCAACCCCGCACTATTGGAGTTGGTTCTATCGTTTCTCATGCTGACCCTTACCGTACTTTGTATGTCGAGAGGGGTGAGGTGGTAGAGGATTTGGGAGATGAGGTAATCGTTGCCTGGGATTGTTGGAAGGAGCAATCGAAAAAGACTGATAGGTATTTCCGAGACGAGTTGCGGTTTTGGCAACCTGAATAAGCTTTTAGTGCACTGATGACTTTTTAGACAACAGAATACAAGTACCTTGCCCTGCATCACAGTGGGGGAAATTTCCGTGTGTCAACATAACAGGAGATTGTAAGATGACTGCAACTATTACTCGTCCCAAACCCAAAAAGGCTGCTGCCGTCAGCAAACCACAGTCACCGTATAAAAGGCTTCATGTGATTATTCCCATAGAAGATATGCTTTGGGCTTCGCAGCAAAAACCATCAATTACGCAATTGTGGCAAGAATGCTGGACGGCTGACCCCTATGGTTCCCGGCTGCCCAAAATTATGCACTGGCTCAACTGGGATACTGCTATGTGCTTTAATCGGATGCTAAACCGCACAGGGCATTTTTGGGAAAAGCGATACCACAGTACAGGTTTTGCCAACACAGATCAGCGACGGGCTTTAAATACGCTGCGATATATCCACGCTAACCCGAAAGCAGCCGGGATACACCAAGGCTTTTTCTACGATTTCAGTAATTATGGGACGCATGACCGCTTGAGTAACGATAGCATCACGCAATGGCATCCCGCATTTTTACAACTGGGGCAAACTTTGGAAGAATGCGCGGCGAGGTATCGCAGATTTTGTCAGAAATATCGACCAAAAGCAAAACCAGAGAAACGAAGTTTTTGGGGCAGTGGCTTTTTACCTTCGATTTTGAAGGATGCGAAGGTGAAAAAGTCATCGCCTGGGCAAATGAGCCTACCTTGGAACAATCAGCAGGTAACGCAAAGTACCCACCATGAAGGTAGCAACGAAATAAATTTATTCAAGCGAATTGCTATCAGCCGCCAGTGCCAGGTATCGGATTCATGAAATGCTAATTTCTACGTGAAAAATGAGGCGGAAATAAATCTTTACAAACTTCTGAAAGCTCTATAGATTACAATTCACAAGTCGCAATGTGAGAGAAGAATCCAAAACCGCCCCCACCCCATTTCCCCAATCACCCATCCTTTCCCCCAACCTTCTCAAATCTCTTTCTGCCTCTGCCCCCCACCACTCCGCCCCCATCCCGCCTACCCCTCGATATCTATAGTTAACAGGTAGGCTACCCACCTTACTCTCCACCGAGTTCTCTTTTATACGGTTCAAAAGTTGATCGTAAGCCACGACAACCAAATTTCTCCCACCGTCTCCCATTCCTTTTTCATCATACCATCCTACGCGCTTGGCAAACTCCAAATAGTTTGCGGTGTCTTGTTTATTCCAGCCTTCTGGTTTTATACCCAGCCTATTCCCAGTGCTGATCCATATTTCCTTTTGCACCCGAAAACCAAAACGGTTGTCTGCATTGAACCAAAACTTATCTATTTTTTGTAGATCTGGACAAGATAAATTATTAATAGAGTCGATATTTAAAAATCTTTGTTCTTCTCTTTTAGCGATATTGAGCATAAGCTTATTTGTTTCTATGTCAGCCGCTTCCCAATTTTTAGCCTTCAGGAAATAGGCAAGTTGAGTATATAGATGTTCTTTCAATGATTCTTCAACTTCTTTATTTTGAGGTTTTAACTTCCTTAAGCTTCGATAAACTGACTCAATATTTTCGCCTGTGAGCAACTGATTGTCTTTGGTAAAATCAATTTTATTAGGATTATTTTTTAAGATATTATAAGCTTTACTATAAGATTCTATCGCGTCCTGAGTTTTTTTATTTTGCACTAGTAAATCACCTTGAGTTTTCTGGACTAATACTTGAACTTGTAAACTTTGGCTAGATTGTAAAAATTTCTTATCTGCTTCAGTTAATAACTTCTGACTTTGGTGAATTTCTGATTTTGCATCTGGCAGGTTTTCTAGTTGTTGATATGCTTGTGACCTAGCTGCAAATACTAATGCTTGTTTAAGTTGGTGATTATTAATGTTAAAAGATAAAGCAGAAAGCCTTAAAGCCTCATTTGAGCTAAAGGTAAACTCTTTTAAGCTAGTGTTATCGTAATTTTGTAATTCTCCAGCTAGTTTATTTAATTTTTGAACAGCCTCGACTTCTGATTTAGTTTCATTGAGTTGCTTATGTGCTGATGCACCTAAAATTGCTGCACCTCCAAGAGTAAAGGCTAAAACAACAACTCCAATACCAATTTGTCGTTGAGCTTTCTTATTTGCCTGATAGAGCAATTGATTTCTTGTTTCTGCTGCCTCCTTATCTTTCCTCTCTCTTTCTAATGTAGCTTCTTGTTCCTTAGTTGCAATCTCTTCCTGAATTTCTTTCTCTTTACTGGCTGCTAAGAACTGTTTATCCTGATAACTTAAGTTTTTCTCTATTGCCCATTCTTCAGCTTCTTCTAATGCCTTCCCTCGGAGCAACCGTGATTCATCAGTTCCTCCAGAAGCTACCCAAAAGCGAAAGTTTTCTGAATAAGGACGTAGATTATTTAATTGAGTTTCAATCCAACTGGAGTTAAATATTCTTCGATAAATCTGGTTATAAATTTTCAGCTTACCTTGCTGTCTAACAACTAAACCCGATAACTGTAATTCACTTTGCTCTAATGTCTCATCTGCTATTACCTCAGCTTGTTCTTCACTCAGTCGGACTTGTTGGTACAGTTCTAGTAAATACCCTGCCCGTTGTTCATCGCGTAAAATTCTGGCTTGAATTGTTCGCAAATGCTCCGGCTCATCCTGCGATTCCCAGTTTTCGATGATCCGTGACCTGACAACTTGCTCTACTGAGCGAGGGTTTTCTTGCTCTGATTCCTCAACCATGAACTGACACAGCTTTTGAGTCAGAAACGGTTGCCCCCCAGTCCACTGCAATATTTCTTGCATTATCACTTGGGGACTACTGAATTTATCGTGTAAACCTTTTTCCAATGGTTCAACTTCATTTAACTGGAAACCCTTGAGAGAGATAGCCTGACCAATATTAAACGGGGTACGCTGTTTATCTTCAATCAAATTTCTTGGTGATGCCACTCCAAGTAAACAGAAACTAAGACGCTTATATTCAGGATTATCAACTCGCTTGTTATAACAGGCACGAATCAGTGCAAAAAAGTCATCTGTAGGAAAATTCAGACTGAGTACGCTATCAATTTCATCAATAAAAATAACAATATTCTTTTGAACTTCAACAAGTAATACTTCTTCTATAAACTTGCGAAATCTTGTAACCAATGAATTTAACTGATTTGCCTCCCACCAATCACCAAAGTCTAAATCTAACCCAAAACTATCAATGAGCGTATCGATTAAATCTGCGTACCATTGTTCAGGAGGTACATTCTGAATACCTCCAGCAGAAAGGTCAATTGCGGCACACTCTACCCCTTCTAACCGCAATCGCTGCATGGTTCGTACACGCAAACTGGACTTTCCACTCTGGCGCGAATTCAGTACATAACAAAACTTTCCTGCCTTCAGTCCTTCGTACAATTGTGTATCAGCTTCCCGTATAACGTAGGTAATGGCATTTTCAGGTAGACTTCCAGAAAATATGTATTGGTCAACCATGATTTACCTACCCCAAACGAGTTGAGAAATATTGGCGATACAAATCATAACTAGGAACGCAATCATTACTGGAAAGTTTTATTAATCCCAAGCTATACAACTTAAAGGCAACTTCAGTATCTAGCCTAACAGGTGCATTCGCCCTCACTACTTTTTTATACCCTAACTCTAACTGAGGATTATGTTGTAAATGCCACAGTTGTTGTCGCAAGTGGTCGCTGAAAATTCCTTGCTCTGTTGGTGCAAGTCTTAACAATTCTTCTAAGGTCACTTGCTGGCTTTTGAGATGGGCAATCGCAGATTGTACCAAGTAAGGATGCCCCCCAACTAACTCCATTAACTGAGCCAAGTCTTGTTCTTTCAGTAATCCTAAATCTTGCTGTTTGGCGAGGGTTGTTACTTGTTGCAGATTGAATTCGGGTAAGTCAATCGCCAATCCCACATTAAACGGGGAGTGATTACTGTCCAATGAAGGATAAGATTCAGTGGAATGAACCACTACTAACCGCAGTTTCTTCCAAATATTACCAATCTTGTCTCCCTGTTTCGCTGCTTCATACCATCCCCGCAGTAACAAGCAGAATTGAGGGAAAATCTCTGCATATTCAAACAGTCGCTCAAAGTTATCTATAGCTAAAACTAAGGGAGTATCAGTAAGTGATAATAAATATTTTTGAAAATAACGGGTACAGTTTTTATTCAGCCCAAAAACTTCTTGCCAATGTTTTTCTAGTTGCGGTTCTAGTTCGAGACTGTCAGCAACATCAACACATAACCATTGTAGAAACGTTTTTAAGTTAGTCAGAATATCGACATCAGCCAGTTGTAAATCTAATTTTGCGGTTTGATAACCCTGTTGTCTTGCATAGTCTAAGGTTTTTTCCAGCAGTAATGTTTTACCCATTCTCTGCGGGGCTTTGAGACGAATCAATGCCCCTGGTTGTACAATTGCTTTATAGCATTTGTCCTCAATTGGTGGTCGTTCAATATATATACTTGTGTCTGCCCTTAGTCCAGAGTTCTCAGCCACTTGCAACTGTTGTTCAATTACATTCAATTTATCACCAAGTTCCTTCAAGGTGCGTTCTTCTGACTGAAGCTGGTGTTCGTATTGAAACTTGCGGGATACATCGGTTTCAAGAACCAACGCTGTTCGTAGATTTGCAACTTTCTGGCTTTGGAGGCTGTAAGCTTTTTCAAGTGAATCTTTTTCGGACTGCGATCGCTGCCGTTGGTTCTGTGATTGGATTGAATTACCTGATGTCACCGTCTGCTGCCCAAGGTGAATGTTGTAGATGTCGCCGCCAATTCGTCCAGCGTTCACTATCTCAGCGTTGATAAACCCACCGCCAAACTGGGAATTGCGTAAGTCGTTGTTGGAGACTTGCTTTGGGTCTTCTGACTCTGGCATAGGTTAATTTAGGCAGTTTTAAGCATCTGTGTTATGTATGTTACCACCTATCTGGACTGCATCAACATTGTTAGCATCCACTATGCCACCTGCAAACTGCGGATTCTGCATATTGTAGTTAGAAACTTTCCTGGGATTTTCTGCCAATGCTTTTTGAACTGACCCTTGCTGTTCCACTATGTCAAACAGGCGGTTAATCTGTGATTCTTGTCTGGCAATCAGTAAATCTTTATCTTCAAGTCTTGCTTGGTACTGTGCTTCTAACGCCTTAGCCGCAAATTCATATCCCTGCATGAACTCGCCGTAGATTTTCGCTTTGTCTGCATCAGTGGCAACAGCTACTCTGACTACGAGAATGCCATCACCCTTCTTTTCAATGCTTTGGACATCCAACTGTGCGCCTTGGTTTTCGACCTCTACTTTTTTGAACGAATAAGCGAAAGCATCCCAGTCGATACCATTGCGGAAGATTAGGTCTACTGTTTCTAGGGATTTTTGGAACAGTTTAGCAAATTCTCCAGGGGCAAAGTTACCACTGTTGGGGCGGCGTTCTTTTTTATGATGACGCAAATAAATATAATCACAAATTATGCCTTCAAGATTAGTAATGCTATTTATATGCCAATCCTCTATACAAGCTCCTGTAAAATTAGCTCCAATAAAAATAGTTGCCAATGCTTGAACTTTTTGAAGATTGGCTTCGGTTAAATCTGCACTTCTAAAATTAGCCCAACTAAGATTTGAATCGCGTAAATATACTCTATTAAGTTGTGCATTACATAGAAAAGCTCCGTTTAGATTTGCTCTCCTCAAATCAGCGTCACTAAGATCAGCATTGTTTAAGTCGGCTCCTACTAAATTTACATCCATGAGGTCAGATCCTCTAAGTTTGATACCAGCCAAATTGATTTTCTCAGTAAAATTCTTTTCTCTCCACTCATTCCAAACCTCTACCCCTTGCCGTAGAATCGCCAGATGCTCCTCATTCGCCATCACCAGCTAAACCCTCTGCTTACCTGTCGCCAACAAACTACACTGCCTCCTGCCATCCCTCAATTGATGCCAATAAAATATTTACTAAAGGATGGTCGATTAGCTCCTTAAATGCTTCCGTTCCCCCAGCCTTCAACGTACCGACCACCCGTGCTTTCAATGTCGGGTTACTGTCAATCTCATCCACAGCCTTAGCCACAACACTCATTTTCTGTGAAGTCGTTGCAGTGAGGTATGTTATACTCAGTTGGTTAAGAATCTGCTGAATGTCTGCTGCGGCTTGAGTGAGGTTCTGACGCTGCTCAGTGTTGTAGTTGGTGATATTGCCGCCGATTTGTTGGGCGGTTACTGTGTCTGCATTAACTAGACTACCTGCAAATTGAGCGCCTTTGAGGTCAAAGTTGGACTGTTTTTTAGAAGTTTCTGACATAATGGTATCTCCTTGATTGTGATAATTTTGAGCATAAAACCTGGGGTGCTGTAGTTATCATATTCTCTAATTTATTTATTTGGTATTCTTTCTCTACTATTAATGCTTTAAAATCTTTCTCTGCTAACGCTTTGAGTTGATTATAATTAACAAAATAATCTCTACTTAATTCAGATTTATTAGCCGTAGTTACCGTTTTAGCACGGAGCAATATCTTATCTTCACCTCGTCTTTCTATTGCTACAATCTCAAGCTCTGCCTCTGGGTTATTTTCAGCTAGTTCCTTGAAGGCAATTGCGATCGCTCTTGGGTCAACCCCTTGGTTATGGTAAAGGTCGAGGGTGTCAAAGATTGGCTTAATGAAATCTCCAAACTCACCCGGAGCAAATACTTCTTGCCTATTGTCTGGTTTACGGTGAGGGTCAGGGTTCTCTTTTGTGGGCAAACGCATATAAACATATTCGCACCGCACCCCTAAAATTGGCAGCCATAATTACTTCTGGAAAACAACGAAATCAACAATAAATTAGTTTATATTCGTGCTTACAAGGAAAACGAAACTTTCCAGAAACTTCCGCCAAGAACTCAAATTTTTGGGGAAATCTACGGTGTACAAGATATCAAATATGGCTTGAATAATGGCAAGATTGGAATTGCTATATTTGCTGTGCGGCGTGGCAATTATTTTCTCAATTACAGCGATTTTGTGGCTTTTTGCGAGGAATTTGCTTTGCCGAGAGTACCTGTGCTTTATATCGGTGCCTACACTTGGGAAGCGGTGTCTCAATTCAATAATGCCAATAGTGTAGTCAGCCCCGACTGCATCATGGAAGGCGTTGTTGTGCAACCAGTCATTGAGAAAACGCATCCAGAAATAGGTAGAGTAGTCTTGAAGTTGATTAGCGATCGCTATCTGCTCCGTAAGGATGGAAGTGAACTCCATTAAGTTCGATAGCGTCAACGGTAGCTTGAGAACTTTATAAAGTAAAGTTTTGTAAAGTTCTCAAGTTCTTGCAAAAAGCCGGAGTTTTCGGGTGAAAGCTTAGTAACCTAGTTACCAAAATATTATCAGTCGAGTAACAGGTGGCTCAGTTTCTACTATTGATGGGATAATTCGCACGTTAGGTACGGCTAACCTATTTCTGATTAATCCCAATGGAATTGTATTTGGTGCAAATGCCAGCTTAAATGTTGGTGGTTCCTTTGTAGCGAGTACAGCGAATGCACTGCAATTTGGAAATCGAGGACTTTTTAACGCTACTGAGAAAAATATCCCTTCACCGTTGTTGACTATTGATCCTTCAGCATTGCTGTTTAATCAGATTAATCAAAACGCAGTCATTAATAATAACTCAGTTGCATTTGCAGGAACAGATCCAGTCGGCTTTCATGCATTTGGTTTGAGAGTACCAGATGGTAAAAGTTTGCTGCTGGTGGGTGGTAATGTCAGCATGGATGGGGGACAATTACATGCTAATAGTGGACGAGTGGAGTTAGGAGGATTGGGCGAACCTGGTAGTGTAGCACTGGGTGTAAATGGTGAGAATCTCAGCTTAATATTTCCTGAGAATGTCGGGCGAGCTTTGGTATCCCTCACCAATCGAGCAGGTATATATGCAACTGGGGCTGGTGGGGGTAATATTACAGTTAATGCCAGGAATCTAGAGATTTTAAGAGAAAGTGTCCTATCTGCTGGTATTGGGCAAGGTTTGGGGACACCTGAAACTGTTGCAGGAGATATTACTGTTGTCAAGCAATACTTCTCGGTTAAGAACAAAAGCAAGGTAAAGTGATAATTGTTCTCCAAGAAGTGCGATGGGAAAAATTGGTGCTGCTAAAAGATTTCTCGTTAATAACGCCAACCTTAGAAGCAGAGTTAAT
>JAHHHS010000215.1 GCA_019359215.1 Nostoc indistinguendum CM1-VF10
AACATTTGCGAACTAAGATTGCTGAACTTCTTGCTCAACTAACTTCTCAAGTGGCTGCTTCTCTGACTGGCTATGATTTCATTTTGAATGCCCTATCTGTCGCAAACATTTTTTGAATTGGTATAAGCTCAAAAAACAATCATTTTATGATCCCACCGATGGAAGCCAGCCCCCATTTGAAAAAATTGCTATCCACATGAGTGATAGCATCAGCGTGGGCATAATCAACAATCAAGTGACAGCACTGGAAGCATTAGAATCAGAAATTGAGGTACTAAACACTTATGGGACTTTAGAACAAAAATCAGAATACTTAGAGCAAGTATCTAGCCATTATCAAAGTTTATTTGAACAGGAATATGACGAGAAGCCCAAACCAATTAGAGCAGAGTACAAACCCTTCATGCAATCTGTTGTAGCTCTAGCAGATAATTCTAACAGAACGCTAGAGATTATTCAGCAGGCGATGGATGTTAACCGCCTGATGTACCGAGAAATGATTGGTGAGGGGTGTTATCAAAACCAAATAGCGGTTGATTTATTCAAAAGTGCTAAAAAACCTGAAATGGATTTAATCAAGGAAAACAGCCGCTATTTGTATCGTGATGTTAATTATATTAAAGATAAGAAATCTTCGTCAGTTTATTTAAGCACGGGGATAACACCAAAGGGCTACTCGCCAGTAGAATTATTGATTAGCCAAACCAATAAATATTTCCAAGAATCACAGTTAGAATCGCGTCCCATAGTCCAGTTTAAAGACTTGTTCAAAGGAGTGGAATTTACACCACAGCAAAAATTTGCAGCGATCGCCGCTAAGTACGAGTTTGATCGGAAATTCAACGCTGCGGTTCGTGCCTCAAGGCGGCGAGAAACAGAGTCTGGCCCTAGCGCAATTATTCAAACGGATTTAGGAACGCAACTCGAAATTACCAACCTCACCCGCTACGGGCATCCCCTAATCTGGAAAGCCCAGACGTTGAACATTCGCTTAGATGAAATAAGAGAGAAATTCAGAAGTTTTGAACGCCCCCATAAATTATTAGCAGTTGCACAGATAGATAGCGAGGTTGGGTCAGATGGAAAACCCGCTTACCGCAACCTGGGGGCAGTTAGCCAACAATCTGTGACTGACCACAACCTCAAGGCGGGGATGACCATGCAGGGAGCTAAACTCCTAGAACTAAAACCAGAACTTACTAGAAGCCAAACTAAATTACTTTTCGACAAGGCACAAGAGGCGGCTCTCGCATTTTATGCGAAGATCCCAGAGTCAGAAAAACTTGCTTTATCCGCCGCCGCTTGGAACATCTGTGCATCTCGCCAAGATGAACTTGAAGTTGCAAGAAAAGAAAACGCAAACCCCCAAGCGATCGCTAAAAAAGTCTCTAATTTTGCCTTCGCTGCTTTCCCCAATGAGATTATCTCTCGCTTAGATAAATTGCAATTTACTAAACCGAAGTTAGTCACACTTTGGAATGAAGCGAATCAATTTTTGGGTCGAGACTGGAATCCCACCGAAAAATACCCGATAGAAATTAGGGCTAGCCACCACCCAGTTGGGCATGAGCGCCATGTTTCCAGACTAATGTTTGTCCAGGATGCTGATGGCGAATATAAGGAATTTGCCATGCTCGAAACCAGAACTGCACAGCTTCCCATTGGTACGAAAGCGCAAGCCAGTATGGTTGGTGTAGAACCTGCTACTGCCAAAGCAACTATCGGGCTGCCAGGATTTGAGCCGATTGAAATTACTATCCGCGAACTTAGAAACTTCTCTTACGCAGGAGTTATTTTCAATGCACAAGCCGTAAACCTAGAATTTGGAACTGTGCCGGTGACTGACAAAACAGTAAAAATCAAACTTGATGGCAAAACTTTGGGTGAGTTAGACAGTGATTCTGTCCAACAGTTAAAAGAAATTAATTATCTCAAAATGGTAATCCTCTAAAGTTAAAACTTACTTCTATCTTCGAAACTGGAGATCAAGCTTTTATGCTGGGTGAGTCTCCTAATGGTCATCTCCTCAAAATTAATAAAATTAACTTTTATGATTTTTCTGGTCAGACATTGAATGATCAAGATTACCGAAAACTGACTATCGAAACCTCAGCTTCTAAAACTAGAGATGCCGTGTTTTTAAATGGTGAACCCTTGGGGGTATTACATTTTAAAAAAGGCAAAGACGCGCTCAGACAGCTTGGGCTACTCAAAACCGGACAACTTACCAAACAATTCGCAATTCGCAGTTCGCAATTCGCAATTGTGAACTCAATTCAAGCCCCCGGTATAAGCCACTCAGTTGCGGGGGTTCCCTCTGTTGTTGGAGGTGGCATGCGTAGGGAAGGAAATTGCGAATTGCGAATTGGAAATTGCGAATTGGAGATGGCGCCCGCTATTATTGAAAGTAATTTTTCTGTTATTTGCGCTCAAATTGATCCTAATAGCGTTGAATATCCCCAGAAATGGACGAAGGAATTTCAGGCTTTTGGGACTCAATCAGTTAATTCTGAACAACAAGAGATGATTGATAGTAGTGCGAAAATTCTACATCATATTAAAGAGCGGACTACTTTCTTATTTTCAACAGAATCAAACAAAAAACTTGGAGTCATGGGCCTGGCTGTTGATAACCAGAAAGCTGAGACTGTGACTAAATGGTTAACTGCTCAAAAAGTTGAATGTCAGCAAGTACCAATAGAAGATGTTATCAGGGAAACTAAAAAAGGTCTAGCCGTATTTAACTTGGTTGATAGCTCCATCCCTGCTAAAACTTTGGAAAGCATGACCAAGAAGTTTGGAGGAATTATTGAGTCTACTCTTGAGTATCAGCAAAAAGTTAATTCCCTCGCCACACGACCGCAGTTTTTGAAACCACCAGAACAAACAGCACAATCCCCACCTAACCAATCTATAACTCCATTACTCTCCACTACTCCTTCTACACCAGACATTAGTAATAACCTGAAAACCGAACCTTTAGGTGTAGAGAAGCCCCCGACAGTTACTATTGATGACTTGAGAAATTGGGGCTCTTCCGTAGATGTTATGCTGAACTTTAAAGGAAAATTCGGAATTTACCTTTAATAGCAAGGCTTTTGGGTAGTTTTAGCCTTGATTTTATTCCAAAGGCTCAAAATCACAGGTTAAAAGCTATCTTTCTTGCCCAGCAAGGAATCTGAGCTATTTTATAAGCGTTTTTAGCATAACAAGTAATGAAGAACCGAAATTGGTACAATGCCGCAGATAAGCTAGGGAAGTCAGAAAATTACAAAAAACGCATTGTAGAAGTGGCTAATGGGTTTAAAGCTGGTGAGCAATTATCAGCCCAAGCCTTGACAGTAATGAATAAAGATACATTTGAGCTTGATTCCATCAGTCGGTTGACTCAAATTGCTCAAAGGATTGGCATGGTTTGGGGTAAGTCTAATGAGAATGGCACTCAAGTTCAAGGGAAAATTTATGATCTTACCTTTAATACCCAGCAAAGAGATTTAACTATTTTGCAGAAAAATGGAGAGATAATTTTAAACTTGCAATCTGGTCAGGTGCAGACTAATAAACTAACTCCACAGATATTACAAAATTTTGAGGATGTCAATACTCAAATTGATAAAATACTAGCTAAATCTCAAACACAACAAATAGACATACAAAGATAAATTGTAAGAATTCAGGAGCCAGAATATATAAGGAGTTTATTAAAACTACGATACTTATTTATCAAAGCTTTATTTAATTCTTTAAAAATTCAGAATAGCTGAATTATTACTCCTGAATTATTACTCCTGAATTCTTACGAATGATTTAGCCATTGTTCAAGTTGATTTTTTAGCTCGGAATCGTTCTGAATCCTAACTTTTGCCGTTAAGTATTGATTGGATTTTTGAAAAACTAAGCTGGCTAGAAGGTTTCTCTATAAAGGGTTACTTCTGAGTGTACTTAAGAAAATTCAACTTTCATCGCTACATATGCATTTGCAAAGCGTTTGTATAGAAGAATTGCTGCTAAATTTGCTCCCAGACAGATGCTTCCTAGTCCCAATAAAATGTATGTGGGAGCCATGACAACTCCAATCATGAACCAAGCAAATACGTGCAGTATGATTAATAAAGCAAAGGTACTGGCAATTGCAGCACTTCGCCAAATCTCAATAGCTGGACGACACAATAATGTCAAACCTATTGTTAAGAAGGTAGCAATTAGGTTGACTGGGATTAGAAAGGCACAAATACCAATGCAGTAAGTGCTTGAGAATACCGTCAAGGTGTTAAAGTCTAACATTAATTCTCCTAGATTAAATTGCCAAATTTTAGATGAATATTTGTCCTGATATCCTCAAGGCTAGTCAGACTTTAAAAGATTTGTAGGTTAGCCAAAACTATGGCGTTACTCAGATATTAGTGAAGACACACTAAAAATTTGAACCACCAAGAAGTTGGTGGTTCAGAGTTATACTTCGTATTAGCTACTAGTCAACCCAATTCGCAATTCGCTTTTTCGCCCATTCGCAATTATTACCCCACGCCTAAAGGCGGGGGCAAGAACTAGATACTACGTCTTTTTATCTTTTCCTCAATGAATTGAGGGGCTTGTATCCTTAAATGAATCAATTTACAATTTTGTCCGCAATTGCGAATTGCGAACTGCGAATTGCGAATTGTTCGGTCAAGCACTTAAGCAGGAAATATTGTCCGGGTAATCAGTGCGCTGGCGAACCCAGAAAGACTAAGACCTAGCAAAACACTAGTAAACAAAAGACCTATTCGAGGGTTAGAATCTAGTTTTTTGTCTTCTCTACCACCTGTAAAGAATAAAGACCAAGCTTGGGAAGCATTGATAGTCTTAAAGCTATTAAAATTAGGTCTGAAAACAACAGAACCAAATAGCTCAGGAGATTTGAAGTCTAAATCATTGTTCATGTAAATAAGTATAACAAATATCTTGTCAAATAGCTAGCTTTATGATAGATATCTACAGATAAAGGCAAGGTAGATATGTCGAGGGCAGTGATCGCCAGCGTTGAGTGGTGATTTTTCAGAGGGAGCTGAGGAACGGATATCGCTCAAAATGTATCAAATAGTGATACCGTGACCACTATTAAACCACCACCAGAGCAACTGCTGACCTACAGAAGACCCCAAAAGTGAAGGAAGCCTTGACCAGAAAATAGTTCAATTAGGGCGGCGCACAAAAAGCCAATCATCGCCAAAGGGCTGTTCCAAAGTTCAGCTTGGGGATTCTAGCCAAAGATAAAGTCATTCCGGTCTTTGTCATTGTAAGCTTTAGCAACAGGGGGTTTTTCGGTAGCAGTCCTAGATTGCATTGTTAATATTCCTCAACAAAACTCAACATTTATTTGATATTTCGATAGTAATTACCCTGAACACGAAAATTCCGTGTCTTTAGATTTAAACAGCGCCCAACCTGAAGGACGATTTTTCCTGCAAGAAAGTTGTATACAGGAACACAATATGCTCGTTTTGTATAAGAGGCTATTTACAACTACTCGGTTAATATTTTATTTATTTCAAAATGAGAATTGCTGAAACTTGCTGGAAAAAATAGGCGTTTTGGGCAAACAGGCAGTGAAGGCAATACGGTTCGGATAAGATTCCCCCGCCTGCGGCGACCCCCTTAAAAAGGGGGTAAAGATTAGAAAAAGCTCCCCAATTTATCGGGGGGCTGGGGGTATCTTCGACAGACTAAATATGTTAATCGAACCGTATTGATAGTAGAGAGAGTATGCAAGCTTTCTTTGAAAAGGTTTTTGCCCCTATCGCGTGGCCTATTTACCTGAAAAAAGTAGGCAACTTTCGCCATAGTGTACTACCGATCTTTTACCCTATAGAGTGGATTGCAGACAACCGAGAAGCGGTATAGAGTTAAGTCGCCAGCATTTTCTAATATTGAGTTAGAAATATTTATGCTGATTGTGCAACATGGCTATATAAAACAATAGTCCATTAAATCTCTAAGTAAAAATCTGAAAGCACCTATACTGGGCTTCGCCCTATTAAAGCTAACAGACGAAATTAGATGTTAACGCAACTCTAGGGCAAAGTATGACTAATCTTTTGCTAGCTTCCATTCTATCTACACCAATTAAAGACCCCGTAGCAGTTTTCCTGATGATTTTGGGGATTATGCTAATTGCACCCCTGCTATTTGAGAGAATCCGACTACCAGGTATTGTGGGATTAATTCTGGCGGGGGTGATAGTCGGTCCTAATGGACTAGGATTATTGGCACGAGATAACACGATTGTACTTTTGGGCACGGTTGGTTTGTTGTTTCTCATGTTCATGGCGGGATTGGAAACTAGCTTAGATGACCTGAAATCTAATGCTGATAAGGCAGCCATATTTGGAATATCTACCTTTGGTGTGCCGATGGCATTAGGTACTGTAGCCATGATGGCCATCGGCTATGGTGTATTACCTGCCATTCTAGTCGCATCTTGTTTTGCCTCTCATACGCTATTAGCACTACCAATTGTCAGTAAATTGGGAATTATGCGCTCTCAGACATTGACTACCACACTCGGAGGCACATTAATCACCAATGTTTTGGCACTTTTGGTGTTAGCGGTGGTAGTGAGAGCGCATCAAGGCAGTTTAAGCCTACAGTTTTGGTTATTTCTGATTCCTTCACTGATTATCTACACATTTCTGACACTATGGGGTTTACCTCGTATCGGTCGCTGGTTCTTTCAGCGATTTGGACATGATGAAGGGGCAGAGTTCACCTTTGTCTTAGCTAGCTTGTTTATAGTTTCCTATGGGGCACAATTAATCCAAATTGAGCCAATTATTGGTGCTTTTTTAGCTGGAGTTGCTATTACCCAGCTAATTCCGCAACTTAGCCCTCTGATGAATCGGATTCAATTTATCGGGAATACTTTGTTTATACCCTTTTTCTTGATTTCTGTAGGAATGTTGGTTAATCCTTTGATTCTGATTCAAGAACCGCGATCGCTCCTAGTATCAGCTGTCATGGTAACTGTTGCCATTATCGCTAAGTTCATTCCTGCATGGGGTTCGGGCAAGTTATTCGGATTTAACTTTGACAATATTATGTTGATGTTTGGGCTATCAGTAGCTCAGGCAGCTTCTACTCTGGCTGCAATCACCGTTGCTTACAAAATCGAGTTGGTCGATCAGTTAACAGTGAATGGGACGATCGCTATGATTTTAGTTACCTGCATTGCTTCTCCTTGGGTAACAGATCGGTGGGGGAAAAAAATCAGACCAGGAGAGGTGAGTATTCAAAGTCATCAGGTAGGAAATCTGGGTGATCGCGTTTTAGTACCAGTTGCTAACCCCAGCACTGAAGATAACCTGCTTAATTTGGCAATACTCTTAGCAAAATCAGCGACAGGTACTTTATTACCGCTCCACATTTTAATTGAACAAAATTCCCCTATTCCTCCAGAAGACAAAGCTAGACAAAGTCAATTACTGTCAACCGCAGAAATGATTGCCCATGCTGCGGTCGTCAATGTTACTCCCATTGGTCGAATTGATGAATCAATTGATAAGGGAATTGCTCGTGTAGCAGAAGAAAAGCAGGCCAGTGTGATTGTCTGCGGCTGGAAAGGTTACTCTAGTTATCAGGAAAATCTTTTTGGCGGTGTCATTGACAAGATTGTAAATCGCAGTACCGTGCCTGTTTTGTTAACTCGATTCCCATTGCCAATTGAGCATACAACACGAGTTTTTCTGGCTTTCACCAGCCAACAAACTTATGCTAGTTCTTTTAAAGAGAGTATCCAATTGGCTAAAAGTCTGGCAACAGAACTTAAAGCATCTCTACAACTTTTACAGGTTGTAACAGCACGGGGAGTACCTATCGATTTGAGTCATGCCGGATTGGCAGAAGATACACCCATTCAAAACGTGCGAGGCAATTTTGTGCAGCAAGTTTCTCGTTTACTAACAACCAATGATCTGGTAGTCTTAAACGGCTCTGTTGAGCAGAAAACTCAACTAGCTTCACTTTTAGGCCGGATACCAGAAGCGATCGCTCGCAATCATCCTGAAGTTGCTATGATTATTGCCTACTTTCCCAAATAGTTCCAAGATTAAGAGGAAGTAGGGGAAGAGGTGAGAATGTCCAATCCTCAATACCCAATCTGACTTTTCCCGTTAAGTGATGAAACAACGAAGCAGCAAGAGTTTCAGACTCTAGTTTATTCTCAATAACTTAATATTACTGATAATAAATTACGAGAGAATAGGGCTTTGGGCTGGGGGAAAAGTCAAGCGATGTCTGCGACAAGCTGCAAAGCATCTACGCTCAATCAAGGAGATAACGGGAAAAGTCAGAAGCTTTCATCTGCTATATAGAAAACGCTGGCAAAGATTTTAAGCTGGCATTTAATAAACTGCATATCAAGCAAAGCCCTGGATTTTTACCAGGGCTTTTAAATTAAAAGAGCTAAATGAGTCTAAAAAATTTAGTGTATCGTTTAATTGACTTTTCCTTTAGTAAGTACCTCGGCAAAATTAATTATACATTTTCTTGAAAAATAGAAATCCCTGGAATCTTGTTCTGTTCCCTGTTCCCCGTTCCCCGTTCCCTTCCCAAAATGTGCAATTTATTTTGCACGACTACTTATGACCTCTGACGGTTACAAATCAAAATCAAGGCTGAATGTTTCCCCTGAAGAATCTTCTTCTTTCTCCTGTGCAAATGGAGTTGAAGTCATTGAAGGAAGTTGGTTATCTTCAGTATTAATCGGTGGGTCAGCTAAAAGTTGTGCAGGTAATCCAGCCTTGATGAAAACAAAATAGCAATCAACGATAAAGTAAATCGTGTCCAGGTAACTTTTATCTAGTTTTTGCGATTCTGCAAATATGCGCTCTCGGTAATTATCTTTGAGGCGAATTTTTTCCGGTGCTAAGTCTTTTTTATCTACCATTGTTATAACTTCACTTAAAAGATGTAGTAGTTGGGTTCTTACTGCTGATGGTTTTTGCCATCTCTAAAAGCCCAGAGACATTGGCTTCTACGGGATTGTCCAAGATTTTGAAGCCGTTTTTCTCCAACAGCTTTTTAAATCCTGGTAAGAGGCAGCCTCCACCAATCGCCCAGATTTCATCTCCCTGGTGCTTGGCATCAAGTGTCAGATTCACCACTTTCTTCAAGTATTTTTCATACCAATCTTTAAGACTTGCACTGTATACATCTTTGATATCGATGTCACGGCTGTATCGGGTATGCCCCATTTCCAAACAAAATCGTATTTTGGATGGATCACCGATTTTTCCGCCATTTAAATGTTTCATTTTTTGGGAGATATCATCGATGAGAACTTCTACACCGATGGGGTAAGCAGTGTGAACTTCACGTTTCCCTTGGTTATAACGAGAATACAAGGTCGTACCATTGCCAAAGTCTAAAATGGTTAATTTTTTGGGTAGTGGATGCCCAAACAATGCACCCATTCCCTCTAGTACGACTTTAAGCACTTCTACTTTTACTTCTGATTGTTTGCCAGCAAGTATCGGCTGATATTCTCCATTGAGTACTTTTTGTAATTCTTCAGCCAGACCGACATCATGTAAACTGACGACTAATTTTAAGTGCCAAGCCTTACGGTGTGGGAGATGTGCCAATGCACCCAACAAAGTCAATAATGCGTTGTTGACTTTATTTTCATTATTGTCTGTGTTGCGGTCAAAATAATTTCCTGTCCGATAAGCTGACTCTCCAACTGTATAAGCAGTACCGTTAAAAACTACGCGCCCTGGCACATCTTCCATTTCGGCATTGGTTATATAGCTGGGGACACGAACTACTTCAAAGCCATCGACTAAAAGCTTGAGACTTCCGTAACCGTTATCGAAACCCGCAGGAAAAATTTTTTGTAACGTGTGAATGTTTGACATCTGGTCCAAGTAATAAACTTTAATTTGTGAAAATTATCTGTTCAAGTGATCTGCAAGAGCAGGAGAAAGAAGAATAAAATAACTTTCCCTTTTTTTCCTAATCTCAAGAGCTTATCATAACCCCTTGGGGGCTAAATGGGATACAAAATGTCAACCAATCAAATGTACCCCATTTGACGCCTATAAATACCCTATATAGGGGTCAAAACGTCACCGAAGTCCTGAACCATCATTGGGGAGTACATAGCCCCCATATAGCCCCTAGCGAAGATTTTGGAAATCATTACCCTGGAAGAAATTTCAGAAGAACCTTTTCCGCCTTCAAAAGAGAGTGTTTAAAGCTGTTCAAGTTAGAGACAGGCGCAAAGCCAAGTCACTACAAAAGCTTATTCTGAAATCCTTTGCAGCTAGGTTTTTGGCTATTCGCCAAGTAACACAGCTAAACGCTGGGAAAAAGACCGCAGGTGTAGACGGCAAAACCGCTTTAACTTACGAGGAAAAATTCAACCTCGAATTGTTGTTAAGACAACCAGACTGGTATCACAATAAACTTAGAATGATACCAATCAAAAAGAAAGACGGTTCCACCAGATACCTAAAAGTCCCTACAATTGCAGATAGAGCTTGGCAATGTCTCGCTAAGTATGCAATTGAGCCAGCACACGAAGCAACTTTTCATGAACATAGCTATGGATTCAGAACGGGTAGAAGTACCCATGATGCCCAAAAACAGGTATTCAACAATCTGGCATCAAACGCTAACGGTATCACAAAAAGAATCCTAGAACTAGACATAGAAAAATGCTTTGATAGGATTAACCACTCAGCCATAATGGATAACCTTATCGCCCCACAAAGGCTTAAAACAGGGATATTCCGAGCATTAAAAGCAGGAATAAACCCAGAATTTCCAGAGCAAGGTACACCACAAGGCGGAGTAGTAAGCCCTTTATTAGCTAACATCGCTCTTAATGGTATTGAAAACATACATCAATATCACGGCATAAAAGGAAGAAACATAACCCCAAACACACCAGACAAAGACATAACAAACGCCTGCGTAAGATATGCCGACGATATGGTGTTTTTCCTTCGTCCCGATGACGATGAAAAAGCAATACTTGACAGAATAAACCAGTTCCTAGCAGAAAGAGGGTTAAAGGTAAGTCAGAAAAAGACAAAGCTAAGGGACTTGCGGATAAATAAAATACCAGGCATTCTAGAAGATGAGGAAGGGCAGATATACCCGCGCCTGCTCGAAATTTTTAGAATTGGAATTGCTTTATTCATGCTTACCGACACCATCAA
>JAHHHS010000216.1 GCA_019359215.1 Nostoc indistinguendum CM1-VF10
CGTATTTCTAAGGCAGGGAAAATTCCCTTTCTTGCGACTATTATTCGTGAGAAATCTTCTGGTAATCCCTTTGGTTGGTCCTGGCAACCAGAATAATTGTCTACCCCGAAGTATTGAGGGGATACTCAATTATCACAATTTTATACTGTGCGTTTATCTGTTTATGTCCAAGTAATTTAGCAATTGTTGCTTCTAATTATTCACAAGGGAGCCAACCGATCTCGTCCAATGTGAACTTCCCACTCCACAACTCTAGCAGAGTCCGCTAGCATACCATCTCGCACACGAGGACTACTGTTTACTATAGCTTGAGCCTGTTCAAGATTATCCGCCTGGATTACCCAAAGCCCAGTTCCATCATGGGGAAAAAACGGCCCACAGCACAGTAGTGTTCCTTTCTCATGTTGCTCATTAAACCAAGCGAGTTGATTTTGGTCATGCTCTGGGTGAGCCAATTTATAGTCGTAGTACTCTGGAACGGTTGCAACCACAACAGCAAAAAGTTTAGACATAATGCTCTAATTGGTAATTTGAGATGAGCTTCAGATTGTATGACCCAAGAACAAGAAATATTTTTGTGCCATGAAACAGCGACTGTATGAACGCCAGTGTATCTTGAAAGATCGGATCAACTCTGCCCTAATCTACAGTCTCATATTCTTGTTCAATAAAACCTAATAATTTTTCTTCAAACTCACTCAAATACGGACGCTTCAACTCTCCCAAGCACTTTAGCACTGCCTCTGCTGGTGCTTCTAGCTTGCCACTGTCCCGTAGCCTACTGATGCGATCGCTGATCACCTGCATCTGCTGACATTCTGACTCCAGGTAATTGAGCGGCTTCAGGTGGTCAATCCTCACAGTGTACTCCCCATCCCACATTGTGACTGTGCAACTGAATTGGCCTACATGGTTGACTATGCCCCAGCATCCGCCTTTTCCTCGTAAATCAGGATTATCTTTGGCAATAATCTGGCAGACTTCCCAACACGATAAGGGTTTGGCGCTTTTGTCCGTTCCATGATCCGTTGTACGACATCGCCTACAACTTTAGCAGATGGTACTTTACCTCCGGCTTCTTCCACCGCCGTCTGCCATACTTCCCATTGCTGTTGAGGTTCCAGTTTTGTTATCGGTCTAACCTGGCGCTCACTCGTGGGCAAAATTTGTGTCCCAATGGGACACATTTTCTCATTTTCTGTTTGTGTCCCACTGAAATAATTTTCCGCATCGCTTGATTCAGTTTCAGTTTGTGTCCCATTGGGACACATTTTCATCAGATTATCAAATACAGCCGAAGCTTCGATTAATCTGTAAGGATGACGACGTTGAAATCCAAACCTGTCCTTGCAATACTCCTCAAAAGTGCTATGGGTGGAACGGTAAAAACGGTGATCGCGCAATTCCATCAGCGCCTTTCCTGCTTCAAAAACTGCTCTCTCCACTTTGCGTTCCAGGTGCAGGCGATGTCCAAGGACAAGCCGCTAAGAGCGTCTACGCGAATCTCTTGCTCGGTCAATTCTGGTATTTCAACAGCAGTAACTGTAATAGTTGCTGTCACTGGTTTTTTTGAAGGAGGAAAGTTTCAACAACAAATTTTCCAATTGCAATTGGAAAATTTGTTGAAATATAAAGACCTTGATTTCAATCGATGAGCAGGGTGTGGGAATCTTAGAAATTAATTAATAATTTCTCCTTTGTTATTGGCCAACTTTTCACGCCATTTTTGGAGTTCTTCAGGTGTTTGCCTCACCCAATCTGTGACTTCGCCAACGATTTTTAATGGTGCTTGGGAGCGATATGAGCGTGTCGGATTGCCGGGAAATTTTTTGTCTGTAACATTCGGGTCATTTTCAAACTCCCCTGTTGGTTCAACGATATAAACACGTTCACGGTTATCGCTTTTTGCTAATGCAGCAGCTAGTCCCGCCCCATTCACAAGGGCTGTGAAATAAATGTGATTCATTTTGAGTTCAAGTTTGTAATTAGAACTGCCCCCTGCTGTTAGCAAATCGCCAACCTGCAAATCTGCTTTCGTTCCATGATAAAAGGGGCCTTTGTCAGAAGGTTTATCCTTAAACGAAGTTGCTAATTCATAATTCTTTCTTGCCTTGTCAGGGTCGTTTAAGTCCTCATAGCATTTGGCAATGTTTGAATATAGAGAAGGTATTGCACTCTTAACAGTGTTGTTATTTATTTTTAATGCAAACTGCAAAGCCGTTTCGAGCCATTTTAATTTGTCAGAAATATTTTTCTGATATCGAGCTACATAATGGGCTGAAATAAATTTTTCAAAGTCGTATGTCGCTTCGTTCCAGGCTTGAAGAAACAGTTTACTTGCTTCTTCTGGTTTGCCTTTTTCTTCCATGCCCATACCTTGAAGACAGAGTTTAACAACATTGTTGTTTGGGTTGAATTCCATGATTACTTTGTCTGGTAATGATTGTAATTTCGATTTAGTTGCTTGTCCTTAGTCCGTTGAAGTGCATCGTAACTACTGCTAACGGTTCCCTTGAGCGGCTGCAAATAACCTTTACCTCACACCAAAACCCACCCTTACCCCTGAGTTCGGGGTTGTCCTTGGCTAAAACTTGGCATACTTCGCCCAAGTGGTAGGTGTTTGGTACTCTGGTTCGCTCCATTATGCGCTGCACAATGTCTTTGACGATTCTACCACTTGGGACTTTACCACCCGCTTCCTCTACTGCCTTCGGCAACGTCAAGGACGAACGCGTAACTCCATAAGTGCCTTTCCCGCCTCAAAAAACGCCCGTTCTACCTTTCGCTCCAGGTGCAAGCGGTAAGCGTAGCCATGCCGTCAGGCTTATCGCTAATTTCTTGCTCAGTCAGTTCTGGAAATTCAACAGCAGTAAGGGTGATTGTTACTAACCAATTAAGCAAGCTTTCTCGTCATAAATACGCTGTTAGGGTCATCAATGTATTCAGCAAAGGGGCCTCGGTACTCAAACCCATACCGTGTATATAAGGCTCGTGCTGAAGCGAATTCTGGAATTGCCCCTGTTTCTAAATTCAAGCAATCGTAACCACGGCGTTGGGCTTCTTTAATAATCTGTTCCAGAATCTTTGAGGCGACACCCCTACGTCGGTGAGCCTTGACGGTACGCATTGATTTGATTTCACCGTTTCTTGAATCTAGTTCTTTCAATGCCCCACATCCAACCAGTTCTTCACCATCCCAAGCCGTCCAAAAAGTAATATCAGGTGAACGCAATGCCTCTATCTCAAGAGCATGAACGCTTTCGGGTGGGGTAATCTCATGCATGTTTTTGAGATGTTCCCTCAGAAGGTCAGCAATATTTTTACCTGTCAGGTCATCTTCACGAATTTGCAATCGGCTCATTTTCTTCATTAACCCCATATTCCTGCTCAATCAAACCCAACAGCTTCTCCTCCACCGCAGTCAAATACGGGCGCTTCAACTCCCCCAGATGCTTCAACACAGCACGGGCTGCCTCTTCCAAGTTCTCGTTTTCCTGTAATCTACTGATGCGATCGCAAAGGAGCTGCATCTGCTGACATTCCGACTCCAGGTAATTCAGTGGCTTGAGATGGTCGATTCTCACGGTGTATTCTCTATCCCACATTGTGACTGTACAACTGAACTCACCGACATGGCTAACGATGCACCAGCAGCCTCCTTTACCCCTGAGTTCGGGATTGTCTTTTGCAAGGATTTGGCACACTTCCCCCAACTGGTAGGTATTGGGTACTCTGGTTCGCTCCATTATGCGCTGCACAACATTCTTCACAATCCTACCACTTGGAACTTTACCACCCGCTTCCTCTACTGCCTTCTGCCAAGCTTCTCTTTGCACTTCTGGCTCTAAAGAAGCCAAGGGACGTACAAGACGTTCATTATTTGGCAGAATTTGTAAACCATTGGTTAACATTTTTGGAGTCTGTAATTCATCCGTAGCTATTTCCTCTTTTTGTAAACCATTGGTTAACAAATTGTCCATGACTGTCGCTGCGGCAATCTTGTAGCTGGCTGCTATCCGCGTGTAACCAAACCTTTGCTTGCAATATTCTTCAAAGGTTTTGTGAGTTGAACGGTACAATTTGCGATCACGTAATTCCGCCAGCGCCTTCCCCGCTTCAAAAAACGCCCGTTCCACTTTCCTCTCCAGGAGCAAGCGATCGCTAATTTCCTGCTCGGTTAGCTCTGTTACTTCAACAGCAATAACGTTAATTGTTGCTGAACCTGGGTCTTCTTGCTGAGAGATATCCTCGTTTGTTAAATCGGTAGATGCGGGAGAAGTGGCTTTTTTGCGTCTAGAAGGTGGTTTAAACATGATTCCACCTTTTCTAGTTCAATGCTATTTGCTGAGTCAATTGCAAAGTAGATTTTGAATGTAATAGGTCGCTGAGATCGTTCTACAAACAAGATAGAGTGGAGGATAAAAGACTCGATAGCAGCAAAATAAATCATTAGACTACAACTTCCTAAATTTACACTTAAGCCAATAATGGCAAAGCATGAGGCTTTACACTGAGCCGTTTAAGCCTCATCAATGTCCTCCATGTAAATTAAGAAATCACCAGGTTGAGCCTTTAGCTTTTTACAAATAACTTCAACTGTTGTCCTATCGGGATAAATATCTCTATCTCTCCAGAGCCTAAAAGCAGTCGCTCTGGGCAATCCAGTGATTTGCCAAAATTTATTGGCGCTTGGAATCCCTTTTTCTTTTCCAAATTCTTGAATCCTATTCATAAGTCCCATTTAACAAGACTACCTTTAAGCGTAATCTTATTAAAGAGACGTGTCAACTATTGACACGTCTCATTGAATGAGACATAATATTTATATCAATAGAGAAAGCGCTACCGACCGTCAATCTGAAGCGCTTCCCGTCCCGTTAGGAACTTACTCATTATGACTCACATTATCTACAGCCAACAACAGTTGGAACTGAAATCTATTGCCCGGCTCAAGCAAATCTACAGCGAAATTGCCTGTACAGTCGAAGTAAGCGATAAACGCTGTAAGGATGCCTGGATTTCCGCCATTGTTAGCTATCAGGCAAGTAAGATTCAGAAAGTCACCCCTGCTGCCCCCGACGAACAAGACCTCGCTCAAGCCGAACTCGACAACTACATCACTGACCAAGCCCAAGCGATCGCTCCCGAACCCCTCACAATAGTCGAAATCTCTTTTGACCATCACGAATATTACGCTGATGACAAACTGGTAGCCAGCATCACCTATGACGACAACCACTTAACCCAACGCTGGGTAGTCACGGTCAATGATAAAGAAGTATTTCGTGCCAACACTCTAATACGTTGCGATCGCTTCATCTGCACTCACTACAAAGATGGCACACTGCCTGTGCAAGAACAACTTGCAACACCCTGCACTACTGAAAACCAAATCATGGCGCATATCTTCAACGAGTGCCAGAACTACAACAATTCGCAATTACCAATTCGCAATTCGCAATTACACGCCATGCTTAAAAACAGGAAGCTTTGCACCTGTAATGATTCAATTACTAATTACGTTCACAATTGCGAATTGCGAACTGCGAATTGCGAATTGCTTAGTAACTGGTGGGTGAAGAGGCGTTATTCAGCCCAGCAGCAGTATTCTAACTCGGTGCTTGATGCTGTGCGATCGCTGTCGATGGTGGATACATCGCTGGCTGAACCAGTTCACAAATACTTGCAATCCCGACCCTTAGAGCAACTGACTACTGAGGAATTACAGCAGCTTTTCAACCATGAAGTGCGATCTCTTCTTCAAGAATTAGTCACAGTGTAAAGCCTCATGTGGGCAGCAGTAAAATTGCTGCTCACTTTGAGGTATTTTTTGGGCGTTATTCTCTAAACACACCCAAACCTCAATTTTATTACTTGCTGAAATAATATATTAGTCAAGGAATCAGCATGAGTTTATCCTTAAACCAAAGCGTTTTAATCGAGTCTCCTTCGTTGAGAACATCTGCATTAGATGGGTTGGATGATTCTCGCTCTCAACAAGTATTAAACAAAGCTAAGGCTATTGTGTTTGCTGTTTGGAATGGCGAGGGCTGGGCAACTGTTGAGCAGTTAGCTCAGTACTTCCAATGTTCTATACAGGGTATTAAGCATATCTACGAGAGAAATAGTAAAGAGTTCCGGGCTAACGAAACTAGAAAACTTACTGGGAAGGACTTAGCTGATGTTCGCTCCAAACTGGAGCTAGCATCTCGAACAGCCCAAGCCAGAGTATTTTCACCTTTAGGGGCACTCCGCATTGCAATGCTACTAACTGAGTCTGAGATAGCAGCCCAAGTCAGAACCATCATTTTAGACTTGGTTGTAGCTGTTCCAAATATTACACCACCAGTCCAGCCCCCTACACCAGCCCTCCCCCCAGTTGAACAACGGCTACATACTTTTGTACCGTTTCGATATGTTCCGAAAAAGAGCGCAAGATACACAGGGTAAACGACAAGCGATTTGGGCTGAACAAGTAAGCCAAGGCATTAGCGGAATCGAATGGTACACCGTTGAATACGGCGGCATGACTGTGGAGCTTCCCCGGCTGTGTGAGGAGTTAACGCTCGTTCCTGGGGATAAAGAGATATTGATGCAGTCCAAGTCGGTGGCGCTTGGCTTCCTCGCGCACTGGAACATGGTGTTTAAGCTGTGGCGTTATGACCGTGAAACTGACGAGCGCTGGCTAGAATCTCGCTGGAGTCAGTTTTACCAAGAGTACTTACAACGGGAATGGTTAGAACTGTGGGCAGAAGATGAAGTTTACCAGATTCTCCTAAAAGATGGAACTTTGCAGGATAAGCCCACATTCGCCATCAACGCTTGCTGTTGCTGGGGTAATCCTTTAGCAGTCCACCGCACCACTGCATACTCTGATTCTGGCTCAAGCTGGTTTCAGTGGAATAATTTTACACCTTGGAGATAGAAGCGATCGCTATTGAACAAGTAGCAATCGCCACGTTAAACACTCCTTCATATCCGGCATAACCAACATGAGAGTCATTGTTAGAGTCACCGAAAAAATTACTAGTGAAGCCCATATAGAGATTCCTAATGGGCTTTCAGAAGCAGGCATTAGGCAGCATATTGTAGACCGCTATAACAGTGGCGAAATGCTGACTGATATGAATATTTTTCAAGTGGATTTTGAATCAATCAGCGCTCAAGTTGTCAAACAAACTGGAGAGAGTTTATGACTGTTGCACAACTGCTGACACCACAACTATACTCTCCTAAATCTACAGGAGAAACTGTTGGTAGACATCCATTAAACTTTTACGAGTCTCCATCGTGGTTTACAACTGAATTACTGCGCCATGTTCCGTTATCTGGTGTGATTGGTGAGCCATGTGTCGGACATGGGGCGATGCCTTCGGCGAGCTTCGCTAACGCATCATTACTTCAGGCGTGGCCCTACACTAAGCAAATGTGGACGAACGATATTGACCCACATAAAGCAGCTGATTACCAAATGGACGCAACGCTATCCGAGTCATGGGCTAAGTTTCCCGATTCTGACTGGATCTGCACCAATCCACCATTTTCAGAGTTTGCCGCACCAATTATCAAGAATGCCTACCAGAAAGCGCGTGTAGGTGTCGCTGCTTTTTTACTTACCAGCTTTCTGGAACCTTGTGACGATCGCGCTGATTTCTTGCAGCAGCACCCGCCGTCACTTGTTCTAATCATGCCGCGCTTCTGTTTTCGTAAGGATAAACGGGGTAGTCGTTGGGCTACCGATAACGTTACCATCTCGTGCTTTGTATGGGACAAACGTGCAACAGGACAGCAAATTATTATTCGTCCCAAGTCGGCGATCGCTGGGTTTTATAAGAACCCTGAGCAGGCTATTTCACAAGAACGGGCAGAAGAAATTGTTCGGGCGATAGCCCAGGGGAAGTATTTATGAAACAGATGTCACTTTTTGATGAACCTACCACAGTTTTACCAGTCAGTTATTATCCCGACTTCCTTACTCTTGCTGAAGCCGACGAACTGTATCAACACACTTTGGAACTGCAATGGCAGCAAAACCAAATCAGGATGTTGGGTAAAACTATGCCCGTTCCGCGTTTGGAGTGCATTTATGGTGACGAAGGGTGTGATTACCTCTACTCCAAGAGTGTTCTGCTCAAACCATTACCTTGGACTTCATCGCTGGCCCAACTGCGAGATAGGATTACTGTGGCTACTGGTTACAGCTTCCGCATTGTCATCGGCAATCAGTACAGAAGCGGACAAGACTCGATAGGGTGGCATAACGATAACGAGGCTTCGATGGGATTTAACCCAGCGATCGCATCAATCAGTCTGGGTTCAGTGAGAAAATTCCAAATTAAGTCCATTGGGGGCAAGCCTACTGACTTTTGGCTGGAGCATGGAAGTCTGCTGGTGATGCTTCCAGGCTGTCAGAGTACTCATCTGCATCAAGTTCCGAAGACCAATAAGGTCGTTAGTACACGGATTAATCTAACTTTTCGACCGCATGTTGGGGGTAAAAGATAAGTATTTATCTGGATTAAAACTTTAATCTAGCCAGAAATCAAACAAGGTAAATTGCCTTCAATTGTGAGGCTAAAACCTGCATCCAGAATCATAGAAATTTCTCCAAACTCAACATTGAAGCTTTAGAAGATGAACAATTTTCACTTCTCTTCAAAAGCAAAACCCTCGATCTTTTGGCGCAAACCGAGGGAGAAGAAAACTAAGTAATCAGGGAAAATATATCTATGAGTTTAGCAGAAAATCAAATCAATAATCGGACAGCTTTTGAAGTCTTCATTCCCGGTTTTTTTGATGATTATCCACTTGAATCATCAGAATTTAGGCTGTACGCGCATATCCAAAGAAGAGCAGGTGTAAGCGGTTGTTTTGAGTCTATCCCTAAGATGGCTAAACATTGTTATATCGCTCTCAAAACTGCCAAAAATGCCATCAAGCTTTTACTAGCCGCCGGAATGATTGAAATACAACAACGTATTGGAACTACTAACATTTATACTCCCACTACACCTTCTTTGTGGGTTTCTCCTGACCAAATTCAATTACTTCGTTCACAAATTAAGACAGCAAAAGAAACCCCAGTCAAAATTAACCCCAGTCAAAATTGCACGGGGGGTGGGGGCAAAATTGCACCCAGTGGGGGGGTCAATTCTGCATGGGGGGTGGGGTCAAATTTGACCCACAAAGGTATTCCCATTAAGGTAATCCCATCTAAGGAATTCACACTAAGTGCAGTACCCCCCACAAGCGACTGTGTGTATGAAGAAACTAACTTGGATTTACAACCAAACCAAAAAGAAGAACCAATTTCCAAATCTTCGTTTTCACAATCAAGCCAGGAAGAACCAATTCCCGATTCTCTGGCTTCGTTGTCAAATCAATCCGAGTATGAGCATCAAACAGACATTCCCTCATGTAGACCTACTATTGCGGCGAGGTTGTTCGATAAAAACGAACAAGCGAACAATAAACCAAGCAAACCAAGATTCCAGTCGATTGATGATTTGCTCAATCACATCCTGCTTGACCCCGGCATCTTGGCATCTGAGCCTTTACCCGCAGTTTACAGAAATGAAATCAAACTCCGTTGCTGGCGTTTCCCTTGGCGTACTTCTTCCAGAGACAAGATTTACCAAACCTGCGATCGCCGTTTGGTGGAGTTAATCGCCAAGGAGAGAGCCGAGTGGGACAAGGTTAATTGGCAGCAAAAAGTCCCCACTGTGATCAAATCAATCAGCAATTTGGAGGTGAGTAAAGCTGGTTTAGAAGAACTGTTGGTTTATTGGTCAAAAGTTCTTGAATCATCTACACCGCAAACCGAACAATCAAAACCCAACGGACAACCTATCGGTTACTACTCAAATCGTTCTCTTGATTGGCATAAAGCCACATTCTCTGAACTTCTAGACCGCATGGATCAAGTTGGCAAGGACAAAGCGATCGCTTCTTTCAGCAGCCGTTATGACCAACAAGACCCAGGTGCAACGCTCAAATGGTTAGATTGGTTAAAAATTATACATCTCTCTATGTATGTGTACTTACATCCGCAAGCTGCGTGAGCAATATGGAATCTAGATTTTCTAGAAATCAAAATTTTCAAATGAGGAACTATGACACAAGACAAATCAAACTTCACATCCCAACAAGACCGCTTACCCCCACAAAGCATTGAGGCTGAAGAAGTGATACTCGGTGGCATCATGCTCGACCCAAGTGCCATGAGCCGAATCAGCGATCGCTTGGTAAGAGATGCTTTTTACATCAATGCCCACAAAGACATTTATCAAGCAGCCCTACAACTGTACAGCCAAGGATTACCAACGGATTTGCTTTGCATTACCAACTGGTTGTCTGATAATGGCTTATTGTTCCGTGTCGGTGGACGCAATAAACTGTCCAGTCTGGTTGACCGTACTGTGTCAGCTGTGAACATTGATGCTTTAGCTGACTTGGTAATGGAAAAATACCAAAGGCGGCAGTTAATCCTTGCTGGCACTGAGATTGTTCAACTCGGCTATGCCACTGAAACTGATTTACCTGTAATTCTCGACGAAGCCGAACAAAAAGTCTACAGCATTACGTCTGAGCATTCTGCCTCTGACTTGGTTCATATTTCTCATGCCCTAGCCGACACTTTTACCGAAATTGAAGCGCGTCATGCTGGTACAGGCTCACCAGCATTATCTAGTGGATTTTATGACCTGGACAGTATACTCGGCGGTGGTTTTCGCAAAGGGCGGTTGTATGTACTGGCTGCTCGTCCTTCTGTTGGTAAATCCGCTTTGGCTGGTAATCTCGCTCTCAATGTTGCCAAAACTGGGAAGATGCCGATCTGCGTTTTCAGCTTGGAAATGTCTACTGATGAGTACGTACAGCGATTCTTGAGCAGCGAATCTGGCATTGAAAATAACTTCTTGGAAACTGGGAATGTCTCTGAGAGTCAGTGGCAACCTTTGAGCGTGGCGATCGCTACGTTAAGCGAACAACAGATTTTCATCAACGACGAATCTTGCCCTTCTCTTAATCAAATCCGTAGCCAAGTCCGCCGAATTTCATCCCATTACGGTGGTGTTGGGCTTGTGATCATTGACTACTTACAACTTATGGCTCTTGATCCTGATTCACGGGTGAACATGGCTCAACGAGTCGGTGAAATCAGCCGGGGATTAAAAAGATTAGCCAAAGATTTGGATGT
>JAHHHS010000217.1 GCA_019359215.1 Nostoc indistinguendum CM1-VF10
AAAAATCGCATTTTTGAATTTATTAACTACTTTAATCAAACAATGGCTAAACCTTTTAGGTGGACATACACAGGTAAAGTTCTGGCTATTTAATGGCCATTTTATTTACGCCGTGTTGTACTAGTAGGTACAATATCAGCTTATCTGCTTTGTATACCAATTAGATAGCTAGGGACTGTAAATCGATCGCCTGTTTGCGTTTCCAAGCAAAATGTAGGATGTTTATTCCCAACTCTTGAGCGGTTCTTATATCAGTTCGCGATCGCTGCAATTCTTCGTCTAAACCCCATAATCCGCCCAGATTGCCGATCACTAGAATAATTCCCCCGCCAGACAACAATTGAATTCTAGTTTGATCCATTATTGGCAACGCAGAAAATAGAAACGGCTTTGTTCGCAAGGGATGGTCGCGACGGGCTTCTTGTAAAGACTTTAGTGGTGTCTGCAAATGTTGAGCCAGTGCCTGGACTGATTGAATCAGTTCTGTACTCTGGGTGGGGGCATCGACCAGCAAAGTGCCTCCCGACTTCAGATAGCTTTCAAGCTTCGAGAATAGATGGTTGTTTAGTGATAAACCCTGATGCCCAGTCAGATATAGCAGTTCGTAGGGATGAATATCTCCATCCCAAGTGACTCGATCGACAGTTTCTGCACCTTTTAAGGATGGATAGATATCTTCAACAGCACGCAGTAAGTAGGTAAGATTGAAAAAATTTCGGCTACAGTCTGGATCATCAGAGTTAATTTCAGCAATTTGAACCAAGCCTTGGGGTCTTGCGCGGGCTTGACGGCGATAACGTAAATCTAAATCGCCGTATCCCGGAAAAAAGACATCGGCAGGTGTACGGAGCATTTCCTGCTGTGACGATCGCAGCAGAATACGACAAAGCTCCACATCTGAACGTTCAGGGGGACGGCTTCTCTCGTCAATTCTGAAGGTTTCCTGTACAACTTCCTGATCGGGGTTTCCCCCCAGGCGATCGGGATCTCGATACTGAGCAACCAAATAAACAGTGACAGGTTCCGACTCCTTCAACTCGGTTGCGATCCGAAAATTGATTTGATGAGGCACGACAATCGGATTCCCTTCTAAATCGATGGCAATTCCCGGCTGAATTTGTACCCAGCGATTGTCTCGATATTGAGCGGCAACTTCTTCTGGAGCTGGAATTACCCGTACTCCTAACCCGCAAACAATTCCTGGCTGATTGATTGATTGATAGTGAAGATTTTGGCGTTTGCATTGATAGTCATGGGCGCGTTGCCAACGCTCGGCAGTTAGAAGCAAGCCATCTCTAACTTGTTGGCGCTGCATAGGAGCGATCGCTGGATTTGGAAAAGGATGGGTCATGAGAAAATCTCCAATGCAATAGACTAATTCGGTTGAATAAGTTTTGGGTGAAGGTTCAACAATAATTACGAATTCGTAATTAAAAGGAACGAAACACCGCGCTAAATTTTTTTAAATTAGCGGTCTAAAATTAGTTGGGGTTTAAATCGCTAACTAATTCAATTACGAATTACGTTAGCGTAGCGTTAGTGAGTCTTCTCCCAAGGGGAGACGCCAAAGGCAAACGAGCGTCATTATCAATTACGAATTATTTTAACGACGGTCTGTTTTTATTTAGTCTGTTACTATCCGCAGGCTGTAGGAGCAGAATGCAGGTTTCTCTTGCTCGATTATTCGCCGGACGAGCTGCTCGTCCATTGGACTGTTGGGCTGGGCCCGCAAGCGCACATCAAAGTGATAAGGCTTGCCACCACCGATAATCGCATCTTCGCCTACATAAGCCAATCCAAATAAACATCCTTGACCAAATGGTTCGGTGATGCTGATTGATTTATCTTCTTCCCGGTCAATTTGTTCATCGAGCGGTAAACCCGTATATAAATGTAGATAAAATCGAAGTCCCTTACGGGTTCCGCGACAGCGATAAATTTCTACGGCGCGTCGAATCAGCCGCCTTTGATGGGTTAAATCTAGTTGTGCATCAATTGGCCAGTCTACCCAGTGAGCTAGAAACGGCAGGAGCGCCTGAGGTGCAGTCAACGGATCTAGATGCGCCCACATTGAACCGAAGCTATTCACCACTGGATCGAACGCTTGCTCAAAAATTTTGATGAAGCGATGAATATAGTTAACTTCTTGATAAACTATCGGCAAAAAAGCAGTATAGCTGCTTCGTGGTCGAACATTTAGCTCAAAATTGGATTCTTGAATCGGATGTGGACTTGATCCTTGACTCAGGCTTTGGCTATCATAAATCGACAGACAACCTCGAAAGTCGAGTTGCTTTTCCTTACTTCCCTGAAGGGCATCTTGCCCCTCAAAAAAATCGTCAGGAATCACAAACCATAAGTCAGCATGTCTGCTTTTCTTGGCAGCTACTTCTAGCGTTACAAGGTGGATTGCAGCCCCCATTGCAGTGCCTGACTTTTGTGCCACTGAGTTCTGCTCTGAGGCTGTCCCGAATTGAGGTGCACTCTCAGCATCCGTCTGCACCTGACACCATTCCAAAGGGAACGTCCCATTTAGCTTTAAGGTGAGGTGTTGAGGTTGAGACTCCCAGTTTTTAATCTCAAGGGCAACCTGACAGAGTTCTCCCGGAAAAACCACAATTTCAGATTGCTGTTGCGAACCTTCTATAGCTTCAGCTCCAAGCATCCGACTGCCTCCTTGAGAGGTAGTCACAGAAATCTGCATGGGAGATATCTGAAGACTGGCTGATTTGGAGGTAAGTACTGGCACCATACCCTAAATCCTCATTGCAGATTGGTCTGTCAAAACATTTACACTATGTCCTGTGCGCGCCTGCGGATCTGCCCAGGAGCAAAGTAAACCCAAGGAGCCGGGATCTATGTAGTTTACAGGCGTAGTTTGCCGTTGCCAAGATTCCCCATTTTTTTGAATAGGAAACAGTAAAATAGCACCCAAGTATTGAATCCCTGCTGTTTGCTGAAGGAGAGCCATTATGTCTGACGGATAAAGGGGGCGACCAAAGGGCCAGCCCGTCATCTCTGGGCCGCCAGTTAAAGGATTGAGGTAGCGATAAAGCGCGACTTTGAGTTTATGGATAATTTCGGCTTGGGCACTTGGGTTTTTATAGGCAGGCTCTAGGGTGACTTCGGCTTGAACCGATACGCCAACGTAGTTAGGCTGCTGTAGCTGCACCTGAATACCTAGCAAACGTCTTTCGTCTAGATAGTGCAAGACTTGATCGCGCAGAGCCGAATTTAAATTGAAGTTGTCTGGAGCAATCCCGCGTCCTAAGTCAATCAAGTCGGTATTGGCTTGAGGCACGACGCACACGCTGACGCTCCCGGCAGTTTGGCTGGCGGACATAGGTAAGCAAAATGCGCGGGCGATCGCACCACCACTGCCTTTGAGAGTTAAGGCTTCAAAATCTGAAGCAGTAACGGCTCGATCGTGCGAGCGCAGCATCTGCGGCGCTCTCAAGACGGCTCGTTCGAGAGACTCGGCATCGGCACCATTGACAGCAGCATGATGATTGGTCACGCTGTCTATATAAGGAATTGCTGTCTGCATAAACCTCAGCGTGTTTGCCTGTACGTTTCCCTGTTTGCCACCTCCGGTACGATAGGAAAACATAATTTCAGCACCACGGGAAGGAATTGCCCCATACTGTTGCTCAATTATTTGCTCGTGCAGGTCATAACCAAGGGATCGATCTGCTGGCAGCATTTGCTGTAGATAAGCACGAGTTTGCGTTTGCTTCTTAAGCGTTTGAGGTTCGCGAATCAACGGTCCAAACTGAATAGTGCCTGTCAATGCATCAACAACATAATGCCGATCTTGGGGTTTTGAGTCAGCAAAGTCTTCAACTTCTTGCCAGATTTCGGGGAGTCTCCCCAGTGGAAAAACAAGCAGTTCCTCTTCTCCCTGACGCTCCAGAATGGGCGCAGTCTCAACCTCAAAGCTCTGCCCCGGTTGCCCGTCGCTGATACCTAATATTTCCTCTTGTACCAGAACGCACTGACTAGCTTGCACTGATCCACCAATGGTACGTATCGCAATTGTTTTAATCCGAGGAGAATTGGCATATCCTGGCTGGCGATCGCTAGATTCGGTGAGGGTACAGCGAATCCAACGACCTCGATAGCCATCAAAACTGAATACAGGCCAACGTTCGGGCAGATGTAGAATCACATTACCACTTTGCTCAAAACTATCGTCATCTCTCGTATTCTTATTAAAGCTAAAGCCATTGGTGGTGTCGTCTGCTTCTTGCAAGAGAACCTTTATCCATGATTCGCCGTCCCAGGCTTCCCAACTGCGGGGAGGATGCTTTGGATCGATGCCTGTAGGCGTACCTTGCGCTCCTGTGAAGGCGATCTCTAAAACAGTTCCTTCCAAAGGGGTATCAGGCTCTATTGTGAGATAAAAACTATTGCCAAATTGCGGCTTTTGCGGAAATAGTTCAAATTCGTGAGTCACTGCCAGACCGTCATGTTGAGGATGCCATTGCCCGGTACGATCTTGGAGCGATTGAGGAGTCTTAGCCGCATCTGGTGCGGACAATATATGTTTTAAGGTTGGTTGACCGAGCAACAGGTCTTGATCGGTAGTAAAAACAATGGCTTCCTGGGTTTCAGTGCGCTCTGTTGCAACTTCTGTTCCCTGTGGGATAGTGTAGTTTTCTAGTAAATGAGTGCTGAGGTAAAAAGTCAGCCTAACTTGAGCTGGGGTCGGTGGCTGTAGGCGAATTCCTAATAGTTCTAGAAAGGCTACATAGTTTTTACGGGGAATCTGATTGAATTGCATCAGCATCTGGTCGGTGAGCCAAGCAAATAGCTCGACTAGGGTAATGCCAGGATCGCTGAGATTGTGATCAGTCCATTCTGGACAATAGCGGGGAATACGCAGTAAACATTCTTCTACTAAATCGTCAAAGTTGCGATCGTCCAGATGAGAACTGGGAAGTTGAGGTAAAAAGTCAAAATCCATGATTACTCCTCCTCTGAAACTAAATAGAACGGGTAGACAAAACTGTAAAGGTCAGGATGAGATTTGAGGCGATAGTTAATGACAATATTGACGCGCCCAGCGATCGTGTCGGGATCTGCGCGAACTTCATCAATTTCAATTCGAGGCTCCCATTTTCGTAATGCTTCCAGTACGTAAATCTTAATTTTTAATAAAGTATCGTTATTTATGGGGGCAAAAGCTAGTTCTGATAAGCGACAGCCAAAATCAGGACGATAAACGCGTTCGCCTAAATCAGTACGCAAAATTAACCAGATTGATTCTTTGACTTTCTGAGCTTCAGCACTCAGCTTGATCCCTCCCTGCACATTGCTTTGCAATGGGAAAGATAAGCCTGTACCTAAATACTTTAGTTGATCGTTTATTAGGTTTGCCATCCTCATTGTCCCTAAATTTCAGGTATAAGTTTAGGATATCTTTCAATTGAAAAATCTCTATCAGCCAAAGGTCTAAACGATCGCAATATATAAAAACCTTGTATTTCCTTATAAAGATTACCTTGATTATTTTTTAATGTGATTATATAATCCCCATTCTGTTGCGTAATTAACTTCACTAGCTCTTGTTAACAGCCTATTGCATCAATTATTACAATACATTTAGACAGTTTTAATACCTTTAATAGTTCTGGAATTGCTGTAATTAAATTTTATTTTTTATTAAATTTTACTTGCCATAATATTAATTTATTCGTAGTTTTTCAGGCGCTTACCATTTGGATTGCACTTTGGTCATTATTTTTATCCTAAGAGCCATATAAGGGTTCCCCATTAATTGCAACAACTTCACCATTAGTTATCTAATGTATTGATTTAATCCATTATTTTTATTTCCTTGATTGCTTTGTCTATTTCTATAGCATTTTGATACCAAAAGCCAACATTATAGTTCTCGTTTTCAGTGAAGATTTTCTCTAAATCACTTTCATTTTTTGTATTAGCTATGTTGCTTTCAGCCAGTCGTTCTTGATGTATTAGAACTTTATCTTTGTTGCTGTTATTATATGAGTTAGTTTGGTACGCTGGAAAACGAGACTCTAGTACCTTAGTGGTGCAGAAAACTTTTTGAATTTCAAGTAGAGAAAACAGTGACTTTCGAGAACTCAATTCTGGTCTGTAATTTCTCCCGTTACTAAAATTTTTTGAATGTTCTGGAGTCGTTGTCAACCATTTGCGCGTGTTATTGATTTGGAAATATAGGATTAACTAGCAACTATATTTTGACAAGTATGAATATATTTAAAATCAGACATCGGTTACTTTTATGGAGAATTAATACTAAAATGCCAGTTTAATAAACTGCGTAATCTAAAATTGCTAAAGTTACGACAGCCATATCCAAGTCTTTTAATTAACTTCAGTTTATTATTAATTCCTTCTACAGTACCACTCGTGGTTCTCCCATCAAAATAGCCTACTATTTCACTAAACCATCTAACCATTGTACCTATACTTTTCGGAAAATACGAGAGTGCATTATGCATCCAATCTAATAATTTAATTATACTGTCTCCCCAGGATACAGTTAATTCAAATATGTCTCTAAAATCTTCTTTCAGCCTGTGCATTTTAGCCAGAATTGGAGAAACTTTTTGGGCAGATTTTAACTTTTCTTTTTGCTTTTCGTTTAAAGAATCTTCATTTTTAATAAAGCTGTACTTGCTTTTATTTAATCCTTCTGATTTTTTATCTTTTTCTAATTTATCTTCTAGAGACATTGCTGCCTTCTTTTCAGCTTTACGCATAGCATCTAATTCATCATTCACTTGTTTCATAATATGAAATTTGCCAGCCTTTATATTAGCATTAGGCATTAACTCTTCTAAAATTTTGGTAGATTACAATTTATATTGTAATATTAACTCTGTTTGGTAATATTTGAAAGTTCATAAACTATTGCAATATCTAAACTCTAGGCATTTTTTATATTAAATTCTAGTTGTTAAAATCTAATTAGTTTTAATTTTATTTTAATTTTTACCATAAAATTAGCGAAATAACCGTTTATTTTTCCTAAATACTTTAAAAAGTATAGGACTCCAATTTAATTTTTGAAACTGAATTAATGAAAATAATCTAAGGGAAAAATCAGGATTTAGAAAACCGCTAAAATGAGCTTTTTTAGATGGCATTAAAAATCAGACTTAAGTCTACTGACATTTTATTCTCAGTTGATCTAATATGAACTTAATTGAACCCACTTTCTAATATTTTTTCAACTATAAGGTGAAATTTATGGAATCAATTGGATACTTTTTTAATAGATTTTTCGACGGGTTTATTGATAGGTTATCCGATCAAGTGAGATACAAGATAACCGATATTGCTGAATCTAAAATAAGAGAATCAGTTGAGAAACCATTTAATCAAATTGAAACAAACAGCCAGCAAACAAGAAACGAGCATCAAGATAAAAACACCAAATTTTAATTGAGATTATATTAGTTATACCAAATTATTGTGAAGCTGCATGAAACTACAGAAAGCTGGAATGATTGCCAAGCATAGTTTCTAGCCTTTTAATTCTATGCGACTTCATACAAAATTGGTATTACTCAAGAGAAAACTAGAGCAATGAAAACTGTTCATTAGCCCTAAATAGGTAAGGATATATAGCTCTACAGCACTTTCTGTTGATATGAGGTACAGTTAATAAGATTAAAAATATTATCTTTTCATAAAAGCATATTCAATCGATCTCCGATAAAAAATATTAAATAGCTCCGATATGGTTTTCTAACTTTTTGGAGAATGACAAACTTTCTCTAACAAAACGTAAAACTCTTTGATGCAAAGTACAGTTAAATTTTTCAATGCCGTTAGTTTTACCATTGGTTTTGCTGGCGGCTTTTTTTAAATTACTGTTATTTGCAGTTTAATAATATTTAAATCGAAAAAGATTGATATTTTACCTTTTTATTATCAATTATAAAAATATCTCAAGCTATTCCTTTAGATATAAAAACACGGATAATAGACATTTTACAAAAGTGCTTTCTGCACTCTTGTGAGACAAAGGAAAACACAAAGCCTTTCTGTCCTTCTCCTTTTCCCGACTTATGTAATAAGTCTAATGACGAGTATATTCATTGCCGAAACTTTTAGACACGCCCCGGTTTCTGTTTTATCTAAAAAAAAGTTACAAAAAAAACTGATGTTCTAACTCTCGATTCACTTAATAACCAAAAAAAGATGAATCTCGTGCATCGCCATTTAAGTTGAAGTATGGCTCAACTCAACTTGCAAGCAAATCAACTGATCCTGACCTAGCTGTAATTTGTCTCCATGACTCAATGGATGGGGTGCTCCACGAGGTAATAATTTATCATTGAGGTAGCTACCGTTTAGGCTATCATCAACAATCATGTAAGCTTGTCGAGCAAGATCCCAGTAGAGATGAGCATGGGTGCGAGAGATGATAGCTGCATGGGGCAGCCCTGTTAAATCGATTTCAGGCCGCATCCCGTTAGAGAGATTTTGACGACCGATGACGCCAGACTCTCTAAGTAATAGAAAACTTTGTTCGCTGGGATGAAGCAACTTCAACTGAGGACGTTTTTGATTATTGATTGTTGATGAGAACTGCGGCGAAGGAGCCGAGGTTTGAGCATAGCGGGCTACCGAGCCTACCATAGCAGGGGGTGGTTGTACTGCCTGTGCTAAGGAAGTACCGCACATTGGGCAGATATTAGCGTTATGTGGCAGTACCTGATTAAAGAAAGAGCAACTTGGCTCTGGACAACGATGAGTTTGGATTGCCATAGTAATTGCGCTCCCTAACGATTCAGAATAGATGACGATAATGTGTAGTTTTTAGGTGGAGTTTGCAGCGGCACAAGACCCGCTTGCTGAAGGAGATACTGCCCATCTTGAGTTTTGAGAAAATTAGCGAAGATCGGCCCTGATACATTCCCAGGCAAATTATTATCTCTAGGATACGCAATAATCAACGGCGTACTGAGTGGATAGCTTGCTGTATGAAAAGCTGATATATTAAGCAAGGGCTTTTTCTCCAGACAGAGATTGTCTGATGGAGAAATAGGTTGCATTGTGCCGTTAGTAGTCTCTCTCAGCAGAGGCTGTACTGGGTCTAGATTTTCTTGGGCAATAGCTAGGGGGTAAATCTTGCATTGATCCCAGGTTTGGGTCAATAGTCCGAAACTAATTGAGCCAGCTTCAGTTTTTTGCGCCTGCTTTTCTCCAACTGCGATCGAACGCAAGGTATTAAAAGTTGAACGTTGCTCAATCTTGTTAAATTGGGCAATCAGACTCGGATCGTTGCCTAAAACTTTTTGTTGGAACAGGCGTAATGCTTCAGGTTCCTTCGGTCGATAGGGTTTGATCGGCAGATCAGGAAAATCTGAACCTAGCTGTTTCCAGTTGGTAAGTTGCCCTGTAAAAATTTGCTGCAATTGGGCAAGACTGATCTTGCCTTGCAATGCACTTGGTAGATTTTGACTTTTATAGGCAGGTACATAGACTAAAAGACCATCGTAGGCGATCGTTTCCTGAATTAACCCTTCGGGTAGTTGGGTTGATAAACTAGCGATCGCAAAATTTGCCTTGGCGTTCGCTTCCAGAACTTCATTCAGAGGAGACCGTTGAGGGGCATAAGTTCGGTAGTTAAAAATAGCTGCCATATCCAACTTCGGCTGAGTCAACAATGCTCTCATTTTGCGATCACTCGCGGGCTTCTTGTCTAAAACTATTGTCCAAGTTCCCAGCGCTTCTCCCGTATACGGATGCTGTCCTGGCCCAATCCCATTAACATCTGCAAATGATGGCAAAAGATGCTTAAAGTTAGCCATCTCTGCATTAGAATTTGATATAGATCGGGGTAATAGCAACCACAATAGCCCTCCCAATAGAGGCAGAGCGAGTAAACTCAAAAGCCAATACTTTCGATTCGGTTTTGCTGGAGACTCTGAGCTAAAATTTCCATGAGAACCAGCAGCCGTTTCAGGTTGAGGCAGTTTAATCAAAGCCTGACGCGCCTCTGCTGCAGAGTTGAACGGAGTTTCTAACCCTAACAAACGAAGCAGAAAATCTCTCAGGGGCGGATCATTCTGGGGCCAATGTTGAGCCTCGCGCGGATTTAGCAGTGCATCAGAACCAGAGTGAATCTCTTGAGCCGTCCAGAGAGCAAAGGCGACCGATCCAAGATCGATTAAGTCTTGTTCCGGTAACAGCACCTGGCGCGAGGCAGGGACAAAAAGTTGTTCCCAGGATGCCAGATCGCAGACATAGACGTAGCCGTTATCACTTATGACGAGGCTCTCAAGTCCCAAGTTGCCGTGGGCAGTTCCAATTGCTTCAGAGGCAAAACTTGATGCCTGACTATGCAGGAAATGTAGCGACTGGAGCATTTGATTTAGGACTTGTCGCACTTGCGATGCAGAAAAGGCTCCTGTCTCTCTCAAAGTCTGCTTCAGGGTAGGAAGTGCCGCGATTTCGCCTGAAAAAATAAGATAGACGCGATCGCTCGATGGATCTGCAATGGTCTCTGATGGACTAACCAACCGAAACTCCCGACCCTTCGGGGTGGTCAAATTGCCCTTTGTCACTTGGCCCAAGGCTGTTCTGCGCTGTTGTGCTTCCACAGCATTAAAATATTGCTTAGGCAGTAAATACTCTTTCACCACAACGGATTGACCATTGCTGGTTTGAGTTCCTCTGTAAAGCCGTCCCATTCCCTGAGACCTAAGTATTTCAGAAATGCGATAGGTGCCTAAGCTGCCCCGGAGTTCAGTCTGAATTGGCAATGTAGTGGGGAATCCGCATTCCATACAAAACTTGGCACCTGGTATCTTCTCAGCAGTTTCTATTGGCTTTCGACAGCCCAGAGGCGCATTTTGGATACATTGATAGAATTTAGCTAGTGCATTAGAATCAACAGTATGCATAGAATCTCCTCGGTAGTTAGGGCTAAACCAAAATGATTGAACCCAATTACGACTGAACCAGATTCATCTTGATGGCTGCTACAATAGCTTGTGTCCGACTTGTTACCTGTAGCTTCAGAAAAATATTAGTGAGATGCGTCTTAACAGTAGCCACTGAAATGTAGAGTTGCTTCCCAATTTCATCGTTTGAGGCTCCTTGAACGAGCCAATATAAAACATCGCTTTCTCTCTC
>JAHHHS010000218.1 GCA_019359215.1 Nostoc indistinguendum CM1-VF10
CACAATCAACACAGATGTGATTTTGTTTACCTCGACGTTTACCATTTTTTCTAATCTTAGCAGACTCGCAGTATGGGCAATGCATAGTAGAGCACCTCAATTCATCCCATTATTATGCAACGCCCAGGAAAGATATCTGCACTGCATATATGAAGATATCTTCGTTTATTTTGTAAATACGTATCTCCCCACACTACATTTGTATTCTCTATTTTGGGAAAAATTTAGGTTACTATAAATTTAACTACTTCTCTATCTTTTTCTTTAAGTTGATTAATCCAAGTATTATGAAAATCCTTTATTTTTTTATCATCCATAATACTTGATAGCGTGAAAAATCTATTCCCAAAAGTAAAAAAGTTAGGATTATTACGAATAATATTATATACACCTGGAGAAAACAACCTAATAGTTTCAATAGCGACGAAATCAACGAAATTAACCTCTCCTTTTACTCCTGGATATGTTACCATCAAGGTATTTATTAAACGCAGTATACTACGAGGTGTAGTAATAAAATGCTCTATTCCTTGCCAAGAAATGTCTAGCCAATATTGTTGCTGGAATAGCTCTTCTGGTGTATCAGCTATTATTTTACTCAATTGGTCATTGAATAGCCGACCAAGTGATATTTTATCAGGAAGAGGCAGTTCAAAAGAAACTTGAACAATTTTCTCCAGGTAAGCTTCTCCAGGGATTTTTTGCGTATCTTCGAGTGCTTTAACAACAACTTCTTTATCAAAAAGTAAAAGATAAATAACATTAGAAAAATTGGCAACTGCTTTGATTACACGAAATAGTTGTCTAATCTCCTCGGCAGTCAGCCTGTCAATGTCGTCAATGACAACTAAAATCTGCTTCTTTTGGTTTTTCAGTGTTTTCTCAATTTCTGTTTTTAACTTATATACATCTTTTGGCTGTCTTACAGTTCTTACTAATGTGGCGAAGATTTTTGCCTTTGCATCAGGGATTGTAGAGACTCTATCCGCAAAACTATCTATTTGTTTTAAAAAACCTTTGCCAATAGATTTCCATTTTTCAGTTAAAACAGCCAGTAATTGGTCAAAAAAGTGCCTTGTAAGGTCTTCCTGTCCAGAAAACCACCAGGGATTAAATGGTACAATTATTGGCTGTTCCTCCTCTCGTTTTTGTTCAAGGTAGTAAGTTATAAAATTCAATAAAGTTGACTTGCCTGAACCCCAAGGAGCATAGACTGCCATTACCAAACCATCTGGAGGTGACATTTTGCAAATGCTTTCTGCAAGGTTCTTAGCAAATGCGGCATAACCTAATCTGTCATCCTTCGGATCAGTTAAAGGATTGTCTGCCGATAAGACATTTAACTTCTCAGGTTCCAAGCTGAAGTTAGTTCCTGTCTCAAACATATACTTATGCTCGTGTTAAGACCTTTTACTACTTACTGTTTTAACACTTTTAATGAAGTGTTGTAATGTATAACAGCAGCTTTTCTTATCACTACAAGTTTACACACTTCATCGGTAAGTAGGTTCAGGTAATTGCACTAATGTCTGCAAGAGCAAAATTTTCCTATAGTCAGTTTAAGGTGTACTAATTTCTAAAAGACTTGTCCAAAAATTTGAAAAGCATAAACGTCAGCAATTGTCTCTATACTGTGGCATGGTGTAAGGAGTATATGGAACTACATTTGTGCTAAATAGTGGTATAATTTAGATAATCGCATAGTTGCTAATGTATTTTATTGCTTTTGGGCAATAAATTATCCACTTCAGTAACAGCACAGAAATGTTAGTAGAGACTGCTTGGCATTGGGAGCGGGAACGAGTGCTGGAATACGCTAGTAGTTGAAGTGCGATCGCTAACCATTCCACTTCATCAACACCCCATCAACACAAGCGATGCCCCATTGCGGAAACTTCTCCAGTAGCTTTTTGATCACAATCTGTAAGGCAGGGTCATCATGACAGCATTGTTGGAGGAAGTCAAAACCAGGATTTTCCCCAACCAGAGAAGCCATCTTCAGTTTCTCCATTCGCAATAGTCTAGCTTTGGATCTAATGGCGATGTCTTCTCTACGAGACGCTCCGCGAACGGGGGTAAACAATGCCTCATACCAATTCGCAATTCGCAATTAGATGCAGCAAAGCTTTCACGCCTTACATCTGTATCAGATTTTTCTTGAAATGGTATCACTAGATTTTTGCACCTGATAATTGACTACAGATAGATTCCACTGCTTCTCAAACTTGCTGATTGTTGCCCTCATACTGGCGTAATACTTGCTATCTAGCAAATATTGAATTACCCACAATGGGGGGCATTCTCCAAGGTTTGCTCTATCCAACCATTCAAATATCTCACTTTGATTCAATGACACGGGCGCTTGATTAGCGATCGCAGAATTTAGAGAAAATTCATTTTGAGCGACGGGTGCGGCGGAACAAGTGCCTTCATGATCTACTTTATCCTCATCACCAGAAACCAATTTTTCAGCCAACAAAGAAGCAGAGGGACGACTCGGTTCTATTTTTTCATGTGCGATCGCTTCCTTGTCAGAAAATTCATTTTGAGCAACGGGCGCGGCGGAATCAGTGTCTTCATGACAATCTTTCAGTTCAAAACCACTATCCTGCTTTTCTCCCTCCAACAAAACAGATTCATCTTGTGCAGCATCCACAAGCGCCAGCGATGTACAGTCCATTGCCGTAGGCAATTCTTCAAGTTCTGACGCGCTTTCGATATGTGAAGGCGATGCGCCCCTCAAGGGCGCATGAGCCGTCTCCTCCTCACGCAAATTTTCTATAAGCGTGTCAGAGACACTCCTCACAATCTCTTTTGAAGAGTTTGTGAGGAGTTTCTGACCAGTTCGTGAGGGTTCCTGGAACCCTTGCTCTGACTCACTTTGACCTAAAATAGATGCTTCGTACAAAGCACGTATTTCTTCACAGTCAGCATCTTTCTCTGAAATCTCAGCATTTGGTTCTTGTTTTTGAGAATTTGGTTCTCGTTTTTCCGAATTAGCTTTCTCCCAAAATTCCTTCATCCGGCTACCATGCAAATTCTTCACCATCCAGCTAGCCGTTTCCCTACCATCTTGAATCGACTTATCCGGCTTGAAAATGAACAACCCGCTTTCGGAGAGAATTTTCTTCGCAGAGATAAAAGTACTGTACCCCAAAGCAGAAGTTAAAGGCATCCACCGAGAACCGTAGGGGTCAGCCGTCCAGCATTCTTGCCACAATTGTGTAACAGAGGGCTTTTGCTGCGAAGTCCACAGCATATCTTCTATGGGAATAATCACATGAAGTCTTTTGTATGGTGATTGTGGTTTATTGGCAATAGCCTTTTTGGACTTGGGACGGGTAATGGTTGCAGTCATTTTACAATCTCCTGTTTTTGTTGACGCACGGAAATTTCCCCCACTGTGATTGCAGGGTTTGGTTTGATATTTATCGGTCTAAAAAATCATCAGTACATTTAGCAGTACAACTAGCTACATTGTTATAATCGTGCTGTTGTCTACCGTTTGCGGCGGAGGCACTTTTCATAGGGTGATTGCACAGTTTTTAACTAAGAGTTTGTCATGTAACAACCTTGCCTCTTTTGAGCTAGAAATGCTTTCTCAGTAAGCTTTTTAGATAATAAATTGTAAAAGTTGTTTCTTGACAGGCTCTAAGCAATCGCTCTAATCAACAACTTCACCTACTCTTTTTCCGGTTGCCACAATCGCAACTCGTCTCGGAAATACCTATCAGCCTTTTTCGATTGCTCCTTCCAACAATCCCAAGCCACCACTACTTCCTCGCCTAGATCCTCTACAACCTCACCCCTCTCGACATACAAAGTACGGTAAGGGTCAGCATGAGCAACGATAGAGCCGATACCAATAGTGTTTAGTTGAGAGGATGCGTTCTGGAGAGCAGTAATTAAATCAGTCTCTTGAGTGGTCAATTCCGCCCAGTAATCTTGTTTAATCACCTCATACTCTTGCGCCACCGCCCAATAGTCCTGCCACGTACACCCCGGTTTAGCTAGCACCTGCCGAATCTCACTAACCGCCTGGGGCAACATTTCCAGTTGTTCGGCACGGTAGGCGATCGCAATAGGCGTTGGTTCACTCCCCAGAATTATGGCCGCAGCCTCTAACGCTTGGGTATTGTTCATAGCGCTGGCGAGATTCTTCAACGCCATACCCATGAGTCGTAAGCATTCTTGGGCATTCTCTTTGGGTGGTTCAACTGCTAGCGATCGCAGGTCAATAGTTTTCTCCAGAGCTTGCTGAACCTTCTTGTTTAACGCTTTAGCCCCTTGTTTAGTGTAGGTATTCCCCCAATCTTGTCCAGTCCGAGGCTCTTTGGAATTTTCCAAATCCTGAATGCGTTGCCTAAGCTTTTGATTCTCAGTCTCCAACTGTCGCAGGGATTCCATATCTGGAGGATTTCATCTACCGCTTGCCACTCGAACCTATTGATGGCGGTGAAGGTTTCCTGAATGCTGGTGTTGAGATTGCTGTAGTCAAAGGTTGAGGTTTGTTCAGAGCTTTCGGCGCTCAAGTTTGTGCATGATGCCAAAGGATTTGATATTGTTTGTGTAGACATACCCTTATCTATTGGTTATGTGCCGTCCCCACTGGTAGCCTGAGAAACTTGCAGTGGGGATTTATAGATTTATATCTGCTGCTGACTTATTTACTTCCGCATTTGTATTTATAGTTCTTCATCTGTGTTTTGCTGATTGATCGCCCTCCATAATCGGCAACCTTCTGCTTATGCCACTTGTTGATGTTGAACAAAATCTAATAGGGGAGGAAATATTTTTGATTTGTCAGCAGAAACCAGTACAAATACTACATTCTTAGAAATTGGTTCCTGAATACAGTTATGAAGAATAGCAAATGCTCTTGTAGTAAGGTAATGAGCATTTCTCAACAAAACTACAACTTTAGACGCATCCGACTGTGCAAGTAACGTTTCTATCTGCTCGATTAGCCTTTCAATATCTTGGGCTTCATAACCCTCGATAGCTTCAAAATCTATAATTTGGTCACATACAAAAGATGTCATTGTTTTTCCTCTGTGTTTTCAACTTTCTCAAAACTTCCATCAGCGCGTCGCCGCCAGCCTGACACAATCACATCATCTTCAGGATTACGAGGTTTAGAGGGATCGCGCCAATCATAATCAACAGCTTCATCAGACGGTTTTGGCTCTATGGGAAGTATTTTTTCCTGATTTGACTCGTTTGTTTCACTCATGCAACCTATATCACTTGAACTTAGCAGAAGGTAGAAAAATTTATTTGTTTTCCCACTTTCTGCTTTTTGTTGTAAAATCTATTGTAATGCATAAGCGACGCATTGCGTTACTTGGCAGCCAGTAAAATTTAACCCGCCTTGTCGTTTGACGGAGGCGGGCTTTCTTTCATAATTTGAAGGACGCGATCGCGTTGCAGCCTGAGAGATTTGTTCTCCTCTCTCAGGCTGCTGATTTTTTTGCCATTTCTTGCTGTTGCCTTTCTAGTAGCTCCAATCGCTGTCCTTGCACTGAAAGCATTTCGTAGACCTTCTCCAAGTTTATTTTTTCTGTCACCTGATTTTCCTGGCGCTTGACAAAATCTTCAACTATCTCGTTAAGCAATTGTGATGGTCTAAGCCCTCTGTTTTTAGCTATCTTTTCTAACTCTTCTTTTATTTCGCTGCTAGTGCGAAAGTTTATTTGTGTGTCTAGCTTCATCGTTCTCCAGTACTTTGCGTTGCAATACTTTTACTGAATTATATTCTTCTCTTTATTAAAAAGGAAATTTTGCGTTGCAACTATTGACTATGCAACGCAAATGCGTTACATTATATTCATGAGGTGAAAACAAAAGGTGATTACCTTTTGGCAATCTCAAAGCCCACCGAATCTTGACAGCACAATCCAGAGTGACCGCTTGAGGAGCAACCGAGGCGCTGGCATCACCAGAGAAGGCGAGGGGTACACAGTCGGGAAATGGATTTGCACTTAATAAATGATTAACAAAAGACGTTAGACGATTAGCTTTTGACGTTGTTAAAGCTGTACACGTCCCCTGATGCTGCCGTCTGCTGTCTTGATAATGCTCTTAGGAACTTAGCAACTAGCTTTGATGGCTACGCCAAATCTTTTTGAGAGCGTTGTGCTAAACCACAACGTTGTTTGCACACATAACAAAAGCGATCGCCCCTGTCTGGTAAACAAAGCGATCGCCTTTTACCCTTTTATCAAGGAACTCTATTATGCCTTATACAACACATACACAGCAAGCAATTCCTACTTCTTCTCGTGATGAACAAGCCACAGCCCAAGCAGAACTGTACAGCCACCTCGAATCCCAAGCCGAAGCTGTAGACCCAACCCAAGACCCCCTGACTGCTCGTGACCGCCGCATCATTGGCGAGATTATTCAGGTGAAACCCGAATCAGTTCGCACTATATGGATAGAAGGCGGAATCACAGTATGGGTGCAGTTTGTGGAAGGTGGACGACTAGCCTTTGACCGCAACTGGTTCGCTACAAGAGTTGCAGAAGTTAAGGCAACGCTACCGCAAACCCCACGGGAACAGAATCGGCGACTGGAAGCTGAGTTGAAAGAAGCTTGCAAGAAGTTTGGTCTATATCACGGCGAAATTGATTATTTAGTATTCGGCACGAAAGTCTACCGAAATAGGCATTTTGTAGGCAACGTTTGGTGTGACGGACAAGAGTGGTATTCCAACCCCAGGAAGTATGGTTTGGATCGGGTTGCTCAGACAGCAGTTGGAGCGATAGCACTTTTAGGAGTTCGACCAGCAATAGCTTAGTTGTTGCAAGTGAGAAAGGGCGATTGCACACCAAAAGAATTGCAATCGCCAACGAGGTTAATCTCGAATAAATACAATCATGACACAAAGTACAGCAAGTAACCCTGCACTCCTTGATCCGGGTTTAGGTGACTGCCTAGAGAAAATTCTCCTACCTCCAACCGACCCCAACGCAGAGGTCATGGAAATCCCTGGCTACAAACTGGTTTATGTTAATGGAGCTTGCCCCAGAAATTATCGAGTGTACAAAGGTGATTCAATGATTGGGGTGATATTTCAGTATATTACGCACTGGTCTAACGCAGTGAATTCTCTTCGATACGCCGAGCCGATTGATGCAGCAGTTGGGCTAGACGACTTCATGAAGGTGGCAAGGGTATCAAAAGCGACTACAGAACAACCACCAACAGAAGAGGAATTACTCGATAAAGAATTTGATTCGCTCACAAGTGAGGATTGGGAGCGGTTAAAAAGATACGTTCCACAAGCGAAAGGTTTAGTTGCAGCGTAAGAAAATGGGTGGGCAATAAGACCCACCTGTAACTGAAGAACAAAGCTAAATTATCAGTTTATCGAAATAGAACAAAACAACTCATCGGATAAACCAATGGAACCGATAGAAATGCTGAAGCAGTTCAACTCGTGCTACGTAAATATTCAGGCAATTGCACAAAATGAAACTTGGCTGTTGTTGATTGCTGATAAGAAGATTGACCCAGAAGCAGCCACTCACTTGGGCGATGTCCTGCACTACTTGAGTGAAGTAATGGGTTGTGTAGAAGAAATCGTTCAAATCAAAACAATTCAAAATTACTAAACTGCTCACTTATGAGTTAAAAGCAATTCCTGGCACTGTCATAAATAGCTAAGTCGAACACTATCCAATATCAACGCAATTTTCAGCAACAACAAAGTAATTATGGAAACAATCACCATAAACAATAGTGTCTTTCTCATTCCACCCACCCAACCTAAACTACTAACAAACTGTGCCAAAGAATATGATTAATTTATTCTTGATTATCCTCCAAAACTGACAATCTTAGAGGCACGATCTGGCGGATATCTCATGCAAGGGCAGAATCAAACAACAATGCCACAAGGTAAAAAGCGGTAAACACTACTTTTGCTGATGTGGCTTTGTCAAGAACCTTGCTAACCAAGCTAAAGGTATGGCAAAAATAGCGGTACTTAGGGAGCGAGCTATTTCATATAACTGTGCAAATTGTAACTCGCTGACTCGACTCGCTACCCAGTTTAGAAGAGTAGAGTAAACCACAAACCAAGCAATGATTCCCAAAGGAGTGACAATTGCCAAAACTTTAGCTGTTTTCCCTGCCTTGCGGTAATGCCGCCAACGCAAAGCCAGCCAACAACCGGTTACTTCTCCAATCCACCAGCCGACAAAAGAACCAATAAAAGGTGGCAGTAGCCCTTCGAGTTCAGCATTCGGCATGAAGTTTTTTACATAAGCAATCCCTAGATATATACCCAGGTTCATCAATACCACAGCCCCAATTACACCTCCTAGAACTGCTGCTAAATATCCATTTCCTCGATTTGTGTGCAGTGCCATTGTTCAATCCAAGACTTTTATCAAAAACATATTTGGTTTTAGACAGTTTTGATAGTGCTTTAAGTTCCTTAATAAGGATTGATACCAATGAAATAACTAACAGCTTCCATTTCCATTGCCGTACTACGAGAATTTACTAAGGCTTGGAGCAAATAACAACTGCTGGTAAGAGCGATTTATGTCAAATACTCAGCATTGAGATGGTTGATACTAGCGAAGAAAATTGAAAACCAATATATACCAAACCCGACATTTTATGAAATTCACAACTGTATCTGTTAGCTACTCTAGAAAATTTAATCTTGGCAATTTTGAGTCACTCGATTTAGGTTGTTCTCTATGGGCGCAAGTCGAGGATGGGGAAGACGCTGATGGAATAACCCAATTCCTCTATCAACAAGCTAAAACTTCTGTAAAACAAGCGGCAATGCCTGTGCTAAAAGCCTCAGAGTTTCAAATTACTAAGGCTAAATCTAGCAAAAAAGTGTCTGGTAATATCAAAGAAAGTGATTGGTAAGATGAGAGGAACTAGACAATGCAAGAATTAATCAAGGCTTTAATCAAGGCAAAGGCAGAGTTTAACCCCATTCAAAAAGACGGCACTAATCCTCACTACAAGCGCAAATATGCAACACTAGATGCTGTGTTAGATGCTGTCACTCCCGGACTCAGTAAACATGGATTAGTAATAATTCAAACCACCGAAATCTTTGAAAGTAAAACCGTGCTGCGGACTCATATTTTTCATGAATCTGGAGAGAGTATCACCAGCACTTATCCTTTACCTGAAATTAGTGATTCTCAAAAGTTTGGTGCAGCTTTAACTTATGCACGGCGATATGCGGTTTGTGCAATTTTATCAGTGACTGCTGATGAAGATAATGATGCTGAAGGTGCTGGTACTCCAAAAAAGACTGAACAACCGCACAATAATATTAGACCCCGCAAAGACAATCAACAGTATAGAGTCCAGCCACCAAAACAAACTGTAACTGCACCATCAATCAGCCCAAAAGATTTGCGGGTCAAAGAAGTTCGCACACTTTTAAATTATCCGTTGGATTTAGTCAAAGAATGGCTACATTCTCGAAATGTTACGAGTCCGAGTGAGCTTGATTCTCTTCAAATTGACGAACTAGTGAAAACCATGTGCTTGGCTTGGGCTGGGAATAAGTTTGGACATCCTAATCATGCTGTTAATTCTTATCAGAAACAGGTAATCGATGCTGTATTGCGAGGTGTTTCTGAGATGGAAGCAATTCAGGCATGGATGGAAGGAGCGCTTGCACAATTACCAGAACTCAATTGAATAACACCAATAGGAAAAATATCATGCCGAGAAAATCCACTCATCCCGCTCCTACTGACAATTCCTCATTATGCATACAATATCTTCGTCGTTGTGGGGGTAGCGCTCGATTGTGTAGTATCAGCTTTAGTCTTAGTGTAATTCAAACGTTGGTCAATCAAAGAAAGGTAAAGATTACGAATACTGGTGCAGGGTTTTTTATTGAATTGGAAGATGCCAAATGACTAATCACAAACAAGTTGTTTACCAATCAGGGTTAGACCACAAGAGTAAATTCGTTCTTCGCCGCCGTACTAGGAGAAGATTCAACCCCAGGATTTTTATCGACCGCACCATAGAAACAACTGCAATCGTCTCTCTACTCTTGACTAGCTTTTCAGGAGTTGGAGCAATGGCTTGCTGGGGGCTGGAGATTATCGAGACAAATGCTAACCCCAACATCATCATCTCTAGTTGGCAGCAGCAAAAAAGTATTTGCTTAGGTGCAATGCTAGTAAGTTTTTCTGCCTTCTTAGGCAGTTCTTTAGTCGGAGCAAGCCTCAGTATTCAACGAGATAAATTTTAGGGAGAGAAACAACAATGGAAATCAAATTAACTACATCAGAGATTCGGACTATCTTGCAAGGCTGTCAATATACGTTGCGGCTTGTCGGGAGTAGTAAGGATTATCGCAGGCTTCAATCGTCAGAGCATTTTTCCACATCAAACAATATAGTGCTAAATGATGCGTTCAATGTTTTGGAAGAAATAGTAGACGCAATTGATGAGGTGGAGCAAGTTAATCGAGAAGAGGAACCTGAATCCTTACCAAGAAATTAAAAATGCAGTCGGGTTGGGCAGTCCTGAACTTGTAATAGAATCGAAACCAAAACCAGAATCAGAACCAAAACCAACAGTAACAATTTACGATTTTGGCGCTCTATTATCTAAGTACGAACCACCAAAAAAGCAGCGATAAATATGAAACGACCAGTTTTCATCTCTTGTATTAGTGCAGCAGCAGCAACAATTATTTGTGGATATTTCGGCACTCAATATTTCGGCAGAAATATTATGTACGCCATTGGTGGGGCAATAGCCGGGACTGGGATTACAGCATTCATGGTTGACCGAATTACTGGTCAAAATGAAATTGACCAAGTTATGTTGCGCCGACCTCGACCTTTAACTAGACCCACCAGTTGTATAGGTTGCAAATACTATCACGGGATCTCTTACAACGGCTCCCCTCTAATTTGTTCTGTTCATCCCCAAGGCATTGAGGACGCGAAATGCCCTGATTGGCAAGGCTTTTAACAATCTAAATAAGGAGCAATAACATGACATTAACGTATCGGCTCAATAATCTGGGGTAGCAGAGAAAAATTAAAAGGTAAGCAAGCTGCACAAAACGTCATAAAATATGACACATGACGCAAAAACTTCTTGAGAGCAAAAAGTCATTAGAGGATTTG
>JAHHHS010000219.1 GCA_019359215.1 Nostoc indistinguendum CM1-VF10
TATTTAGTTAGCGTTCGCTAGATAATACTTAATCGAAGAAATTGATAAATTCTGACTATTTTAATTGCCAAGGACTGAAATTAAAATAACCATTAATCATACCACAAAATATTTATGCAAGAGTTCTCATTTATATCAGATAACATTAAGTCAAGAACAACTAAGTCAAACGCAGGTTTTTCTGAGTTAGTTTCAAGTGAAGTCAAAGATTCTATTGTCGTCCTCCCACTTGTTACTGTGATTACCTCATAACCTTCTTCCGATAATGCTACATCTAGCATTTTTCGGCTCAACTCTTCGCTTTCTGCTACTAAAACACGATAAGTCTGACCAATTTTTACTTCGGCAAAATAATTGGTTGATTCCTGGGTATGCATTGGGATCTCAAAGATTTAGTGTGCGCTTGTATTTAGATAAATATTCAGAAACTTATCTCTGTAAACAAACAGAAATGTTTTTCATAACTATCACGGAACATCGCCTGCAAATAGCTTTCATGAGCTTGTGAAAAAAAGACCCAGGTAGATAAAATATCTATCTAAGGATAGTGTTATTGAATAAATCTTCTAATGTAACTATCTTTAGATACTTGAAAATAACTAAGTTATTATTTGTACTTTGGCAATTTAGTTAATATGTCATCGGCTGGCATTGAGGGCAGTGTTGATCGATTTACTTTCGGTAGTAGAAGTTACTGGAGCGCTTACGCAGCAAGCAGTATCTTCGTAAGCGCGATCACGCTTACAGTCCTCTAACAACAAAGTGACAAAAGAGTTTTTTGAAATATGATTTTCAGACGACGCATGGCGGCAAAATACGCCTTGGCTACTTTTAACCTTAACTGAGCTTTAATGTTTGAAGAACACTTATATAAGCTTGGTCTACTATCTTAAGAGAGGTTTTTAGTTTATGCTTTATGGTAGATGACATCATGTTAAGCTGATATAAAGCAGCTATATTGTGAGCAAGCTTCATAGCCAAAAAATTTACTAATTAATGATGAATTATCTACAAACCTTGAAAGGATTGCGGGTGTTAGTAGTAGATGACAATCTGGATCACCTGGAATTAATTCAGTTTATCCTTGAACAATATAATGTACAAGTAACGGCTGTAACTTCAGCCTATGAAGCTTTCAATGTAATCAAGCTATTGCAAGCAAACATTCTTATCTGCGATATCCAGATGCCAGTTGAGGATGGTTATTCGCTAATTCGCCAAATTAGAAATCTCACTCAAAAAATCAAGGGAATTCCCGCCATAGCTTTGACAACGTGTACGTCAGATGAAACGCGTCATCTGGTTCTAAATGCAGGTTTTTCTACATATCTGACAAAACCATTTGATCCAGATGAGTTAATAGCAGTTTTATCAAATCTCGTTACTGAACATATTGCATTATGCACTTAAGATATTTGAGGCGGCGATACATAACTCAAGTCTATTTTTGATTAAATAATTTCGCTTTTCGTTTATGAATAAGCTTGTTTGATTGCTTCGCTGAATGAGAAACTAAGATATCTTTTCTTTTATGGGAACTGGTATTATCGAGAATAATCACTAGAGCATGGAATATAGTATTTTTTATCTATACCCTAACCTGTATGAAGGATAGTTTTTTTTGTTGCTTTTTAGATTTTGCACCACTGAAAGAATACTTTGACGAAAATCAATCCAATACCATATATTAGCTATTCCAGAAATGTAGTACTTTGCCATAAATTTTAAGGGGAGCAATAAATGTAAATTACTCTCTAATCAATAATTCCTAATGTTGTTCCTCCGATAATTGCAGGGCTTAAGGGGAGCATATCAAAGTTACCGCTTGCTGGGTTAACAAATAAAGGGTCTTTCCCAATGATGTTACCGCTTCCGCTTCCTGTATTTTTGAAACTGCCATTGTAAACAAGGTTATCTTCAAAAGAGAAACCTGTAGAATTGGAGATCGAGTTAATGGGTTGTCCACCTTTGCCGAAAAAGATACTGTTCTCTACATCTACGTCATTAGCTTTGTTAATGAATATTTCACCTGTTGTCAAAACTTGAGAGTTTTTGTAGGTCGTGTTGTGCAAGACATCTATGGGATTATCCGCTCTGAAAAGCTGGATACCTGAACCACCATTCTTGTAAATTAGATTATCGCTGATTAGGATTTTTCCTTTATAGGAATCACTACCAATATAGGCACGGTCAACCATTACGCCGTGTCCTTCTGTGATTTTTCCCACAGCGTAGTAGGGAACCAATTGTTTATTATCGAAAACAGTATTGTCTTCAATAACTATTTTGTAATCTTTGGTATTCTTATCAGAATTCCACAGGTGCAACATTGAGATTCCTTGAGCTCCAAAAGGTGAGTACCAGGCATTTCCAGAAACAACGTTATCTTTTACGGTAATGTAATCTGCTTCAATAGCTGTAATTCCACCACCGGGAAAATTAGAAACCTTGTTGTCGCTGATTGTGATGTGATGCGATCGCTTTTTGGAATCTTCTTGACTATAAGTAATGTTGATGCCATTCCCAGAGGTGGCGGGATTGTTTAGATTTGTCTTTTCTTTGAGCGCGTAAGCTAGTGTGATTTTGTCTCGCGCACCTTTGAGCGTCAATCCTTCAATATTAATATAAGAAGAACCCGTGATTGAAATGGCATTCCAATTATGTTTATCTGTAACTAAAACTGGGTTGTGCCCTGATAATGCTTTAAAAGTAATTGGTGCATTGGCACTACCATTTTTATTCGCGATACTTAAAATGTTTGCATAAGGATTTGTGTAAGTACCATTCATCACATAGACGGTATCACCTGCGGCTACCAAGTCCCCAGCTTTTTGGAGGGTACGAAATGCGGCTTTCTGGTTCGAGCCATCATTTTTATCATTACCTGTTCCAGAAACGTAGTATGTTTTGCCAGCCATTGTTTTACTCCGAATATGTGTAAGGGGAATTGGTAGTAAGTTCTCAGCAATAAACAACGCAAAGCCGGAGACATTTCCTGTCTTCTCTGCGTTTGTTGAGTGGTCAAAGTTGAATTGGTTGAAACTTTAGTAGGTTTACCCCTTACTTAAGGGAACTAATGTAACAACTTAGTCGAATTTGTTGTACATGGTGTAACTGAGTCTTGGGAACTCATGTATTAAAACTAACCTTTATGTCCGGGAGTAACTTCAGTAAATATTCTGAAATATGTTTTATTTTTTACAACAAATGCCAAAACTTATGGAGATGTCGTGGTAGAGTCCTGTTAATTTCCAGAGTGATATGGCAGTGAAGAGCCTTTTGTGCAAGGATTTGATAAAGTTTCTCTAAAAATTTTTAAAGAAACGATGCTTCCCGCAGGCTAAGATACAAACAAAGGAGGAAATAAGAAGCCAAAAAAATTGGCGTAGCTTCATAAAGAAATAGTATGAGAATTTGCCAGTTCCGCATTTCTTACAAGCTTGAGGGGAAGAAGGAGCAGAGGTGAATGGCACGCTTGAAAAGCTGAAAGCCCGTCTGGGCTGATCGCTCTAGGTCAACCTGATGCTTTAGGTGAAGAGATTCCCCGCTCTGATATACCTGATGTGCCGTCTAATTGTATAGCTTATATTGATGGCTACGGTAACTTGAAAACCACTATTAAGTATGAGGACACCAAGACACACCAAAGTGATACTGTAGGGGTGCAAATTGGTGAGAGCAAACACAAAGCAACCAAGAGCGATGGTAGTAAAGCCAGTGGAAACTGGACAGTTAGCTTTTGCGCCTGGTAGCAGTGGTTGGACTAATGCACAAGCTGAACAGATGCGTTGGATGGAAGTTTTCCTCAGAGGTGGTAATGCCTGGGAATCTTTTAATCGCCCAGCAATCGGCACACATATAAATATCAGCTAAAAGCCTTTTACAGTCACTTAGATCAAAATTTAATTTTTAGAAATTACAGCTTACCTGAGTTTGATTGATTCACCATCATTATTTATTGCTTTTCCCATGTCTGATCCATTAATCGTTGTTGATGTTCAATCCGGTTTTATCAATGAATTCACTCATCACATCCCGCAGCGAGTTGCTCATTTAATTGAGCGAGGTGAGTATGCACCAGTTTTGTTTACTAGATTTATCAACGCACCTGATGGCCCCTATCAAAAATTCCTTGATTGGCATAGCTGTACGCATGAGCCAGAAACTAATATTGCTTCAGAATTAGAACCTTGGGTTAAACCAGAAGTAGTTTTTTCTAAGTTGGGGCTATGCGGTATACCAAATGAACTGGCAGACTACTTTAGAGGGCACTGTTTTGAAAGAGTTTTCATCTTAGGGATTGACACTGATATGTGTGTGTTGAAGATCGCGATGGATTTTTTCGATATTGGCATTGAACCGATCGTATTAACTGATTGCTGCGCTAGTACAGCAGGCTTACAAGCACACCTGGCAGGTTTGGCGGTACTCAGTCGGAATATTGGTGCTTTTCGTCTGCGTGAGGCAGGTCTTTCTGAGGGTTTTCTAGCTGCACCATTAGACAAAAACAGAGAAGATAAATTCTAAGAAATTGTGCATTTTTAATTTAATGTTCGGTATAAAACAGGATCGTCTTTTTTGCTGCTTGCAAAATGCGATCGCGTAATTCTAATGGCTCAATTACCTCCATCTGTGCGCCAAACCCCAGCACATAAGCACAAGCCGCTTCTTCTATATCAAACCTCAGCCAGACGCGAGTCCAGCCATCGGCATTGGGCGAGTCAATCTGTTTTATTCGGGCAAAGTATCCGGCATAGCGTAACCGAGGCATAACCTCTGGAGCAACACGTACCGTCACGCCATAGTAAGGCAGATTGGCTTTGAACTCAACCATCGATTGTTGCCAATAGTCGGCTAAATTGAATTCAACCGGACGAACACAGGGGTAATCCGTAAGTATAGCATCCCGCACTCGTGAAATCCGGTAGGAGCGCACCTCTGACTCTACCAAGGCAACGAAATACCAGACACTGCCTTTAGCAACCAGTCCAAGTGGATTAACCAACCGTTCCACACACTTACGATCACTGCGTTCATAGCTCAGATGTACTTGCCGCTCTTGCCAAACTGCTGTTTGCAAGATTGGAAATGCTGACATTTCCTCGTCCCACCGATGCCAGCCTGTTGGATCAACATGAATCCGCTGGCTAACCATTTCTGCTTGCTGACGATTGGCGGCAGGTATTGCTGCCAGAAGTTTGAGCAGAGCCGCTTCAAATGCTTGACTCCAGCCTAAATCGGCTAGCAGGTGTGTGGGCTTTGGCAAAAACAGCGCCTGAATCTCTGCCAAGTTAAGTCCTGTCAGCGTAGTTTGATAGCTGTCGAGTAAACTCCAACCACCTCCTTTACCGCGTTCTGCCATCACCGGAACTCCGGCACTGCTGAGGGCATCCATGTCACGATGAATGGTGCGCTCAGACACCTCCAATCGTTCTGCTAAATCTCGCGCCGTTAGCTGACGATGAACCTGTAACAACATCAGGATCGAGAGGAGGCGATCAGCACGCATAACTATCCCAAGACCAATCGGAACTACTTTTTACTTTACTGCCTAAATATGACAAGGGATGTCATGAAGTCCAGCTTATGCTGCATAAAGATGGTTTAAGCCACCTCGCAGGATTTAAGGAGGTCAATTATGCAGTTATTAAAAAATAAAATTGCGCTCGTAGTTGGCGCAACACGCGGTGCAGGTCGTGGCATTGCTGTGGAACTTGGTGCAGCAGGGGCAACCGTTTATGTCACCGGACGCACTACTCCTACTGTGCGATCGGAATACAACCGCCCTGAAACAATTCAAGAAACGGCGGAATTGATAAACCAGGCTGGTGGGAAAGGAATCGCTGTTCTAGTCGATCATTTAGACCCAAAACAAGTACAGGCGCTTGTTGCTCGTGTTGAGCAGGAACAGGGCCGTCTGGATGTTCTGGTCAACGATATTGGTGCAGAATATCTGGCGGAGTTCAACAAGCCCGTGTGGGAGCTTTCTTTGGAGCGAGGATTACGGATGCTGAGACTGGCGATCGACACCCACCTGATCGCCAGCCACTTCGCATTGCCGCTGTTGATCCAGAAACCCGGTGGATTGGTGGTCGAAATTACCGATGGTACTGCCGAATATAACGATAAAAATTATCGGCTGTCAATGTTCTATGACCTTGCTAAAACCTCGGTAATTCGCATGGCATGGGGATTGGCGCAAGAACTTAAACCGCATCAATGTACTGCCGTAGCGCTGACTCCGGGCTGGTTGCGCTCGGAACTCATGCTCGATCATTTTGGAGTGAGTGAAGCCAACTGGCAGGACGCAACGGCAAAGGAACCGCACTTCATCATTTCTGAAACGCCTCATTATGTTGGGCGTGCAGTTGCTTATCTAGCTGGTGATCCACAAGTGGTGCGCTGGAATGGCCAATCGCTTTCCAGTGGGCAACTAGCACAGGTTTATGGCTTTACCGATCTCGATGGCTCTCAACCCGATGCGTGGCGCTACATTCATGAAGTGCAGGAGGCGGGTAAACCTGCTGATGCGACCGGATATAGGTAATATTCGAGTCACAAAACTTCGTATTCTTTGGCAAGATTCACATTGCAATTAGTGTTTGTTCTAATTTCGCGCACTTCCTGTCTTCTCGCTTCCTCTTCCAAATAACTCATTAGAACCACCAAAATAGCGATCGCGGTTGCCTTCTATGCTAAATACCTTGAGAGGATACAAAATCCCCTGAAATGCCAACAGGTTAAAGAATGTTGTAATTTATATCTTCTTAAAACCTTTCCCCCCGCCCTTATCCCTAGAGGAAACCCCACCTTCTCCCTTACCCAAAAAATAGCCAAGTCACGAAAGCGAACTACTTGATATTCTTGGCATTTTCAGTATGAAATAGGGGAAAATGTGAGTAATTGGAGCGCCTGCGTGGAATCGGAGAAAAGAATATGTCTAATGTGACCACTGTAAAAGGTAGCTGCCTATGTGGAGCAGTAAGCCTGTCCACAACCAGTATGAGTAATCAGATGGGAGCGTGTCATTGTAGTATGTGTCGCAAGTGGGGTGGAGGGCCTTTATTAGCTATTGACTGTAAAGGTGATGTTAGCTTCTCTGGTGAAGAAAATATTAGGATTTATCAGTCTTCAGAATGGGCAGAGCGTGCGTTCTGTAATCAGTGTGGTAGCCATCTATTTTATAAATTAAAACAAAATAACCAGTATTTCATACCTGTTGGACTATTCGAGAAATGTGAAGGTCTTGTTTTCGATCATCAGGTATTCATTGATGAAAAGCCCAAATATTACTGTTTTGCCGATGAAACTAAGAACCTGACAGGGGCCGAGGTCTTTGCACAGTTTGCACCTACTGAATGACTCCTAAACATTAGACTTACTTTTTACCAGCTTGAGTTAGGTTGAGCGAATGAGCGCACTGCTTCACTCACTTTCGTGCGCTCACTCAAAACCTTGAGACAACAAATCATCCGGCTATGTCTTTACCACTCAAGTAATTCATAGCTCTGGGTTTCCTCTTCTTGAGAGGGACTACTTTCGATTGCTTAGGTGCTTGTGGCGGACGGCATATTTCACAGTAGAGCGGTCGCACACCAAAGGTTTCTCGTTGTGTGGGTTGCTTACACTGCTTACATACGAAGTTGAAAACACGGGTGTGAATTTCCCGCTTGTGCGCTCTGACGGTGTACTCTCGGACATCAATTGTTTTACTGGGCATTGATTACCTATTGTGGACTTACTTCTAAAATATAGTTTTTCGTCTTAGTTCTACAAGATCCGTGCATCATCTGACGAAAGTAATCCTACTTAATCAAATAAATACTCTTGAATGTCATTTTGATGGTGGCGGAGAATACTTATAGCTTTGACCTGGATTTGACGAATCCGCTCTCGGCTGAGGTTTAGCTGTTGGCTAATCTGAGCGAGATTGAAATGCTGATCGTTCTCTAGCCCAAAGCTTAAAGTCAACACTTGACGCTGTATAGGTGTCAATGGTTCTAAGAATTTAGCTACGTCTTGCGATAGAAGTTCTTGGGTAAGGAGTTTTTCTGGTGAAGTGCCAACGTCTGCTAAAATTTCGCCCAATTCTGTCTCTTTCTCATCTCCGACTTGTTTATTTAAAGAGATGGCTGTACCAGAGGCGGCGAGATATTCTCGAAGCTTATCTGTACTGAGGTTTAATGATTTTGCTATTTCTTCAGCAGTGGCATGACGACCGAGTTTTTGAAAGCTTTCTCGCTGTACTTTCTTAATTTTGGTAAGTATTTCAGTCAGGTGAACAGGTAATCTAATAGTGCGGGATTGTTCTGCGATAGCTCTGGTTATAGCTTGACTTTTTCTATTTTGAAGAACCAAGACACATCACCAATCCAGCCCTGTCTGAAGTAACCTCTGCTGTAACCGTGTGTAGCGCCGTTGGTCATCGGTAGAGCGCACCGCCAGAGATATCGCTTTTTTCGCTCCAACCACGATCGCTAACTTTTTGGCACGGGTCAGCCCGGTGTAAAACAGGTTCCGGCTCAACATCATATAATGCTGCATATAGATTGGTAGAATCACCACCGGATATTCTGAACCCTGGCTTTTATGAATAGTCACGCACCACGCCAGGGCAATTTCATTTAAGTCAGCGTAATCATAAATTACATTGCGTTCGCCATACCCAACAGCAACTTCCTGCTCGACAGTATCAATGGCTTGGATTATTCCCAAGTCGCCGTTGAAGACTTCGCGGTTGTAATCATTGGTCAACTGGATGATGCGATCGCCCTCGCGTAACAAATTCCCACCTCTATTAATCTCCACCTTGTTGGGACTGGGTGGATTAATCAACTGCTGCAATACTGTGTTCAGGTTACGAGTCCCGATTACTCCCCGTGTCATCGGGCAAAGCACTTGGACATCAGTAGCAGGATTAAAACTTAAGCGTGGAATCAAATCGGTAATCAACTCGCAGATTGCCTGTACACCATGTTCGGGCTGATGTCCGCCGCCGTGCCAAATACAGTCAGACACAGGATTGTCAGAAATCGGTTCAATCGTGGGATAAATTCCTCGATTAATCTGATGAGCAGCAGTGATAATTGCACTTGTTTGAGCTTGGCGGAATACCTGGGTCAACCGCACCACCGGAACTCGCCCAGAATTGATTAAATCAGCCAGTATTTGACCTGGGCCCACAGATGGTAACTGGTCAACATCACCTACCAATAACAGTAGAGCGCCAGCTAATACTGCTTTAACTAAGGAGTAAGCCAAAAACAAATCAAGCATCGATGCTTCATCAGCGATAATTGCCGTGTGGGGTAAAGGATTAAACCAATTCGCAATTCGCAATTCGCAGTTCGCAATTACGGATAAAATTGTAAACTGAACCGTTGGGTTACAGAGCTAACAAGCTTATCTTTGATGAGCATGGTCTTAAATCAGTAATGAGTCCAAGCTTTTGCTGATTTATAATTGCGAATTGCGAATTGCGAATTGCGAATTGTTCCGTCATTTCACCCAAGCGTTGAGCAGCCCGTCCCGTGGGTGCAGCCAGGGCAATAGATTTACCCATCGCTTTCCAAAGTGAGACAATGGTGTGGGTGGTGAAAGTTTTTCCAACGCCAGGACCACCAGTAAGGATCATGATTTTGGAATAGGCTGCTGTTTCTACAGCTTGGCGTTGCTGTTCTGAAAGCTGAATTTTACGGCTAGCGGTGAAGCGGTCTATCCAATCACGCACGCGCTCAATGTCAGTATCAACAGGCTTTTCTAAACGCTGGCAGATCAGTTGAGCTAAATTCTGTTCTGTATGAAAGTAAGTCGGTTTGTAGCAAAGTAGTGTTTTATCCTCGTCCCGCTCTCTAATCAGTTCATCTGTTAGAGCCATGTCTTTGATGATCTGTGCAATTGCTTCTTCTGTGAGCTGATGAGATTCGGTAGTCAGTAGTTTTATTACCGACTCAATCAATTCACTTTGTGGCAGGTAACAGTGGCCATCTTCGGCAGCTTCACTTAAACAGTGGATAATTCCTGCACGGTAACGAAATTCTGAGTCAGGGGCAATTCCTATATTTCTCGCAATCTTGTCAGCAGTTAGAAAACCAATACCGTAGATGTCGGCTGCTAACTGGTAGGGGTTTTTGGTAACAGTGGCAATTGCTTCATCCTTATATTGCTTGTAAATTTTGACCGCGTATGTTGTTGAAACACCGTGCCCTTGCAAAAATACCATTACTTCTTTGATCGCTTTCTGAGTTAACCAAGCGTTTTTGATGAGAGTGATGCGCTTTTTGGCAATACCTTGGACTTCAATAAGTCGGTCAATTTGGTTTTCGATGATGTCCAGGGTTTCTAGCCCGAAGTGAGCAACAATCCGTTTTGCTGTGACTGGGCCAACACCTTTAATCAACCCACTACCCAAGTATTTTTCAATTCCAGTAAGAGTGGCTGGTTTGGTTTCTTTGTAGTTGACTACTTGGAACTGCGGGCCAAATTGTGGATGGTCACGCCAGAAACCAGTTAGCTGTAGAGTCTGCCCTGGCTGAATATTGGCAAAGCTGCCGACAATTGTTGTCAGTTCGTTGCTACGGGGGCGGGTCAGTCTTGCCACAGTGTAGCCTGACTCAGCAGAGTAAAAAGTTAAACGTTCTACAACTCCGGTGATTGTTTCGTGTTGAGGAAAGGCACTTATTTGTTGAGGGGAAAGATTAGGAGGAGTGGACATTGCTTATCATCAGATGCCGCACATCATTATAATACTGGGAGTAGAGTTATTATAGTACCTAAGTACTGTATAATGCACCCAGCATTAGTGTCATCGAAAATTCACCCTAACTTCCCTTCATCATTCCTATATGTCATAGCTCTAAAACATCGATTCAGTAATAAAAGGCGAGGCTGGAAAATCAGATTTTTAGGTCATTTCAACCACAATTTCCTTCTTGCACCTAAAAGAAACTCGAGTTTTTCGCCATGACTCTGAATACTGAATCGGTGTTCTAAGTTTCCTTTTCTTAAATGGGACTAGCGATTTTTTGGGTGTTTGAGAGGGCGGTAGCTTTCACAGTAAGGCGATCCT
>JAHHHS010000221.1 GCA_019359215.1 Nostoc indistinguendum CM1-VF10
AAAGTTTAGTCAAAAATTTTGACCGGACACTCGCTCGTGCCAATGCCAAGCTCAAGCTTTGTTTTATCAGATTGATGCTCAGAAGACTAGCTGCTAGCTAGAAAAAAGATATCAAATGGGTTCTATAGGCGAATTCAGCTGCACAGTCACAATGTGGGATGGGGAGTACACTGTAAAAATCGACCACCTCAAAACACTCAACTATTTGCCTGCGGAATGTCAGCAGATGCAAGTAATTTGCGATCGCATCAGTAGGTTACGAGAAAACGAGAATTTAGAAGAAGCAGCCCGTGCTGTACTGAAGTATCTGGGGGAACTGAAGCGACCATATTTGAATGCGTTTGAGGAAGAACTTTTGAGTTTTATCGAGCAAAAAACTTACAAGTAAACTTTACTCAAAGAGACTGACAATTTAGAAACGACTGAATTTTTTATTTTATCCAAAGAAGCTATGCTCTGGAATGCCTATAAAATACTACATAATGGCAGCTAAATAATAGTTCGCCTGTTTGTTCATCTCCGTACCCAATTGTTTTCCAGTATCCTGATCGATTGCTCAACCTGTTTTCAATCCTTGTGAACACCTCCTTGGTGCATCTGCACCACATAGAATGCAACTTTTAGCAAACATCCTCGTCTTTTCAGCAGAGCGAACGGAGCAGATGGTTGCCTTGCGTATTCAGTTAGGTTAGAAATCAATGACTGGTTTCCCACCTACTTATCAGCCACGGCTCTTAGTATCGTTGTCTTCACCATCAAGCGCGTTGCACACCCTAACGAAGGAGTTCACCCGATGAACATCAGCTTTTCGATTCCGTCTGCTCCCATACTTGTGTTTCTCTTTGTGGCGTACCTTGCTACCCTGCTGTACCTTACTGTCTATCAAGGCAGAAGGTTGAGTGTTTTCCGGTTGGCAATTTTAACTGCATTCGTGATCTACCTCCTTGCCGTTCTTTATCTTGTGTTGCTCCCACTTCAGATCCAGATTGGCAGGTATGCTCCACAAAATCCTGGGTTTATTAACGCAATACCGATCCTTACCGCTGATCTTCGCAGCTTCTTATCAAGTGTCATCCTGATGGTTCCGCTTGGTGTGTTTCTCCCGTTGCTCTTACCAACATCCTCGTCTGTCCTCACCATCGCGCGGCAAACGTTTAAACTCTCCCTAGCCATAGAACTCACGCAGTTCGTCACTAACGTTACCCTGGGAAATTGGCGCGTTCCCGATGTTAATGATCTTCTTGCAAATACACTAGGCGGGATGCTAGGGTATCTGCTGTTCAAACAGATGTCACGTATTGCGCTTATTGACCAGCTCTTCCATCGGGACGCACGCCCAACGCGCTGAACGAACGCCCGAGTCAAAGCATACCCACAGCGCATACAGTGAGTACGAGTCTCTTCAGCAACTGCGGATGGCAGTCGAAGAACCCTGGTGCAGCAGACTGACCCAAGCCGCTTGTGGTGTCGCAAAGGTTATCAGCAGCCTGTGAACACGACCATTACACGAGAACTGGATAGAAATTTTACCTGATAAATAAGCTGATGTATTGATGTACACCAGCTTATTGTTATATTTATTTAGTTGATATTCCACTCTGTCTCCAGCAAAGCTGCCTTGTTCAATTCTTAACTGGGTCTAAGAAAGCTGTTCCTGGTTTTCTAACCTGAAACAAGACTTTTTCCTATATTAAGTTTGAGTAAAAAAATACCCGCATCATGTGCTTGCTGACCACCGTCACTAAAGCAAGCATCTTCAATTTGCCACAAATTTTCAATAGCTTCAACCGCCAATTTATCCTGCCTTTATGCAATACCCCAAAAAGATAATAGAAAAAGTCAGGCTTCTGTCTGGTAGGATTAACGGCTTGATACTAACCTAAGTCCCAGTACACCTGCCACACAGAAGCCAATGCAAATAAAACGCTTTACAGAAGCAGGTTCACTAAATAAAAATACCCCTAATAAATCGGTGAGTTGCGATAAGCTAATAGCAACTTAGATCATAAATTTAGGTGAGGTAGGTTATGGGCGATACCTTCGGCACACTTCGTGAACGCACCATGAATCTAAATAGTATCGCTCAAGAGTTACAGCGAGTCACTGCCGATTTACACCAAGTTAATCCGAAAGCCGGATTGCGACGTTTTAGTATATTGGGCTTGATATTTCTGAGCTTTGTTATGTTAGCTTGGTCATTACCAAACGGTATTTTATTTGTGGCTGCAACAATGTTAGCGGGAGTTTTTTATGGCTTTTTGCTGATTTGTACCCATGATATGACACATCAAACCCTAACAGGTTGGAACTGGTTTGATAGAATCATGCCTCGGTTGATAAGTTGGCCTATGCTGTGGCCTTACAGTATCTATGCAGAACTACACCGCTTACATCATGCTTGGAATGGAATTAACTTACAAGATCCAGAACGACTGCAATGGACTTGGCAAGAATACCAGCAAGCACACCCTATACTGCGTTGGTATGTAAGTCATCAATGGCTTTGCAATATTTTTATTTTAGGGGGAGTGGGGCTAATTATTAAAACCTTTATTAAGGGTATACGCTTCCAAAACCTAGTAGTTAGTATGCGGCGACAGATACTGCTGGATGTTACAGGTATTGTGTTTGTGCATAGTATTATGTTAATGCTGGCAATTTTTCAAGGAGAGATACTGCGCTACGTTCTATTTTGGTTCATTTTAGAACGGATAATTGGCATCATAGCGCAGACACGCGATTACCTGGAACACTACGGGCTATGGGGAAAATTTACCTCTCACCAATTAACGCAGCTTTTTGCAAGTCGTAATATTGAAACTAATTCTTTAGTTAGTTGGTTAATGGGTGGACTAAATTATCATGCAGTGCATCACACTTTTCCTAATATTCCCTTTAACCAACTGCCGACAGCATTTGAGCGAATTCAAAAGGTGCTAGAGAAGCATAATTTGCCATTAATGAAACTGGAAGGAGGTTATCTCCAATCTACATACTGGTTAGGTTGTCATCCATCATTAATTGGGGAAGTTGACTTTTCCAATGCCACAAATCGCCATCGCATGATTCCACTTATAGCAGGAGGCACAAAGACAGTAGCGACGGAAATCTAATCTTGCTTATCAGTATGATGGAAGCTGCTGAGTTTGGAAACTACACTGCCTATTCAATACTCATCTTTAAGTGACTACGAATCAGGAACCTTTCAATTTAAAAATCCTGGTATTTAAATAAGGTGTTCAGCCTTACCAGCGATAGCGTAACTACAAGAGGGTAGCTAATCGCCCCTATCAACTACAAGCGATGCCGAAGGCAGGCAACTCTTAGAGACGCAAGCGATTGCCCAGCCTACCAAATTCAAGCGTTCGCCTTTGGCGTCTCGTAGAGAGGAAAAGTTACTTCTTCGATATTTGTGATGGGGGTAATGGTGCAGTAGAAGCCATTTTCACAGATTTTCCCAAGTTTGCAGCCGCAGCTTATACTTTAGCTAGTGAATGTGGTTGTGACATGGGTTGTCCAAGATGCTTACATTCAACTGCTTGTCCTGGGCAAAATGAACCACTGCTCAAGGATGTAGGTTTGTTCTTGTTAGAGGTTATTAGCCAAGCTGCACTCAATTCTCAAAATTCAAGTTCAATTTTTGGTGGTTAATTCACGCTAAATACCAGAGGCAGCACTTGCTCAGAATGCAACAACCTGCGACCCTATGTCACAAACCTGGATGTCACGACGAGAGACAATTTGCAACTCGTGAGGGTAACGCGGACGCGGATTATTCACCAACCAGATTGGAGGAACCATCGTGGTTTCATAATAATCAATCTGATGCAAAACCCCAGGATTATTTTTGAGTTCTACCACTGTCCCCGGCAGATACTCAAATATTTCATCCCAATCAATAGCCGAATCGACGTTCATCACACTCAACCTGTTTAATACCTGAATTACTTACTTGCCCATACCAGCCAGACCTTAACCTTGCACTGTTAACCTGGCAAATAAAACGTTAGCGAAATAGCTGGTAAGTATATCAACCGTGCTTTTAATTAACAATAGAAATCACTCCGATCAAGTACCACCTCACCGTAATCTGGCACCCAGGCAATCCAGGTAACTGGGGATTCCTGGCAGAGCAACTTGGCTTCATCAAAGGCATAGTCACTGGGTGGTTGGAGCAACTTTACCCAGGTATCTCGGTTGTACGTGATGTGGCAGACGGGGTTCCAACCTGAAGTGATCTGGTTTGCCAGAGTCGGGGCGGTCGAATTAACCGAAACTGTTTGATGGGACATAGGCTTTCTGTGTCTGTAATCTATTAAAACTTGCAAGCATTACTCTCTCCAACTAGACCAGAAAGAGTAAAATAAATAATTTCTGTATCTATATTTACAAAATTGGGGGTAAATAGCTGAATCACTCTGAATAAATTAACAAATCCTGACATAAGAGATAATAAGTCCTGATTTATTGCTTCTGATGCTGTTCAAAATTCTGGTTATCCTGGATAATCTGGGAGCCACCGTCTGGACGGGTGGGCATTTGGTGCTTGCCATTAAGTCGTATACTGGCAGTCAGTAACAAATAATTTACTGCTAGCAGAAACATAAATTTGTGACTAATAACAAACCAACCGATTACGCCGCAATTATCCGTGCCGCCAACCAAACTGTTCCAGAACCTCCTGAATGGCTAAGTGCAGGTAGATATGTTTACTCACCGGAGTATGGAGTTGGGGAGGTAATGGCATTATTGGGCAGGCGGTTGATTGTCAAGTTTGTAGAAGAAGTTAAGCCAACCCAATTTGGAGATTGGGAGCAGGCTCTAGCTTTGGGTTCAATTAAACCAAGTAACGCCAACTTAGTTTCTTCGGCAACATTCCTTGAAGAGAACAACGCCGCAATCACAACAACTGCGGAGCGGATTCAACAAATCCCCCAGGTAAGATTTCAGTCTGTAGCGCAAGAACTGATTGCAAGCATTAGGGCGATAGATATCAAAAATGCTAACCAAGGGATAATTCACCCCCTACCGGGCGATTTACCACCTGCTTTACGTTTAGCGTTACAGAATAACGGTATCACCCAGATTTATTCCCACCAATTAGAAGCTCTAACGAAGTTACGTGCTGGGTTTGACTTGAGTATCACTACGCCTACAGCAAGCGGAAAGACGCTGTGCTACAACCTGGCTATTTTGGAATCGTGTATTAAGCAACCGCAAACAACAGCATTATATATTTTCCCACTTAAAGCATTAGCTCTTGACCAAATGCGAAAGTTACAGTCGCTTGTCAAAGCAATGCCCAACAATCGCCTCAAACTCGCACTGATGACGGGAGATACGCCAGCTACTGAGCGGCAGCGTTTTTTTATCCCCAACCCTCCAAACATATTGGCAGTCAGCCCTGACTTATTGCATTACTATCTTTATAATGTGCGCCGTCGGGATGAGGGAGTTGGGTGGCGACAGTTTTTAAGACAGTTGCGCTACTGTGTAATTGATGAAAGCCATACCTATACTGGGGCTTTTGGCGCACACTTTGCTAATCTCATGCGACGACTAAGGTTAGCAGTTAATGCGGTTGGTGGTAATTCCCAAAGACTGCAATTTATTTGTTCTAGTGCCACGATCGGAAATCCTCAAGATATGGCATTGCGATTTAGCGGCAGAACCCATCAACCCCAAAGATTACACTTGATTGAGGATAGTGGTGCTCCCCATCAAGGACGTACCTTATTATCTCTGGCTCCAAACAATGCAGCTAATGTTGAAGCTACTAAAATAGTGATTTCCTGGTTGCAGCATAACTTGAGCGGCATTGTCTTTTGTAATTCTCGTGCAGCTGTCAAAGGCTTACTTGGGTTAATCCAACGAGAAACACAACGCATTGGATTAGGTTATTTAACTTCCAAGGTAGCAGTTTTCTACAGTTCCTTAATGGGCGATCGCCGTAGCGAGATTATTCAAAAACTCCAAGGTGGACAAATCAAGGTAATTATTTCAACTTCTTCCCTAGAAGCAGGAATCGATTTACCCGAACTAGATTGCTGTCTAATTCGGGGATTTCCAGGTAGCCTGATGTCATTTTGGCAACGAGTAGGTCGATCCGGACGCAAACAGCACGGACTAGTGATTTATCTGCCATTAGGACAAAACCCCATTGATGTATACTACGCTCGACATAACCAAAAGTTACTATCAGGAGAAGTTGAATCTTCTGCATTTAACCCTGACTATCCAACAATTCTAGGTAAACATTTAGAATGTGGTTGCATTGAAAGTAGTTTAACTTTAGGAGAACTCAATACTCGTTTTGGAAAAACAGCCGATGCAGTTGCAGATTCTCTTTTACAACAAAACAAAATTTTCTTAAGTGGTAACGGAAAACTCTGGGGAAGAGGTTATCCTCATAAAGAAATTAATATCAGAAGCAGCACTCAAAGGTCAATTTCTCTAATTAACAAACATACGGGCGAAATTTTAGAAAGTATGTCGCTGCCGTTAGCCCATCGAGAAGTATTTCCCGAAGCCATATATATGGTGCAAGATGAAAGTGGGCAATTAATAGCATACCGTAGTGAAAGCCTAAATTCAGACAAAGGAGAAGCAATACTAACATTTTTAGGAAAAGATACAGATTTATTTACTGAAGCGGAGTCAGAATTAGATATTCAACCACTTTCTACCTTGGCGGAATCGAAAATTATCCCTACTAATATCAAAGATGCTCGTTTACGTTTAACTCTTGTCTGGGGAGAAATTACGAATTCTGTAATTGGTTATAGATTGATGAGGCGTACCTACGGAATGACCTGCAAAAACCAACGTTGTGCTAATTATAAAAAACCACTTGAAGGAAAAAGCTGTTCATTGTGTAAGCAGGCGCTGAGTGCAGCAGAAGTGACAAAACTTCAAAAAGAAATCGCATTTTCAGAGCCATACGTTACAAAATACCAAGCGCCTTGCGTACTAGTAGAGTTAAATGAGCCGTTGCAAAAAGCTCTGCAAATAACTGTCAATAAATGTAAACAAGAAATTATGACCGCCAATGGAGGTGAGGTTCCAGAACTTTATCAATCATTGTGGAGTAGCACTGCTGAAATGACGGCACTGCATAGTGTCCAACACCAGATAGTTAAAGCTGTGCCTCTGGTAGTTTTATCTTCCAGTTTGGATGTAGATGAATTGGCCATACAAAAAGAAAGCAGGAACATTGGTTACTTTTTTGACACCTGTGAAGGTGGGAATGGGGCAGCAGAAGCTATTTTCTCCGACTTCACAAAATTTGCTGCTGCATCTTACGCTTTAGCAGCCGAATGTGATTGTGAAGCTGGTTGTCCAAGATGCTTACATTCAACGGCTTGTCCACAGCATAATGAACCATTGCATAAAGATGTGGGTTTGTTTTTGTTAGATGCAATTAGCCCTTAGCGGTGCAGAATACCGAAAACCCATATTGAACTAGGCACAAAGCTTCTTGAATTCTCTTTGCTTAAATAATACTAACCTCATCAGTTTCCGTATAATACATGGGAACTCTCTACAAGAACCGGGATCACCCTTGGTATGTTGAAAGCAATCGCACTAACGACCTCTATGAAAAATCTAGCTCTACTATCTGCTACAGCCCTCACTACCACGTTTGGCTTAGTTTTTGGAACAATGCAAACCGCCTCTGCTTTAGATTGGAACTGGAATTATTCTGGTACTGGTATAGAAGCGAACGGAACTTTCACTACTAATGACACCCCTAACGAATTAGGTTATTACTTAATTTCTGGAATTACTGGTATACGTAATGGTGAAACAATTACTGCTTTACAACCCGCAGGGACTCCAATCCCAGGCAACGAACCTTTTAATGTTGATAATTTAATTAGTCTTAATAGTCAACAGTTAACGGGTGATGGTTTTGGTTATTCTACATCAGGAGGAAACTTTGTGAGTCCTTTTTTTGCTAGTTTCTTGCCGACACCGGGTTATTTAGAGGTTTTTTCTGCACCACCGTTGACACCAGGTTTTGAAAATTTGGGAACAGAAGATAGTGAATTACCCATTAGGTTTTCTGCAACTATAATCAGTGTCCCTGAACCCACATCTATTGTGAGCTTACTTGCTCTCGGCACATTTAGCACACATTTAGTATTGAAACGTAAAAAGCTATCTAAATTAACTGATAATAAGCTCGAAAAAGTTTCCTAAAACCATCAGCGAACGCATAAAAGATGGCAATAAGTCAACGCAAGCAACCTTAAGGAATACTTATCAAAGCTAAATATGCGCATAAACTGGCGTAAAGTCCAGAATTTTCTCAAATAATTCTTGCCAATACTGTTTAGCAACTTCTGGTTTGTTTTCTAACCCCTTGAGAATCGAAGTACCTGAACCGAATGGCACGAAGATTCATGTGAAACCTTGTCAGGGCATGGTGTAGGCTGAGTATGTTTCAGACAATTGAATGCGAGTGCATCAAGGAGTTCAACATCTTCTTAATTCCCCAATACCTGCAACCCTACATTCTTTCATCTAGGAATACCAGGGATTTAGGCATCACCATGCCATTCGACCATGCCCATAGAAAATGTAACTGTAGCAATGCCCAAATTGCGATCGCAATTATAAAGACTGGTACAGAGGCTCAGTCAATCTTAACCTGAATGACTTTGTTGAAGAAGAATGTTATATTGTCAGCACCAGTGGTTGTTGCAGGATTTAATTCATTATTTGGTATGAGCATTGCTATGCCAATCATTCAATCGCTACTTTGTCATGTCCAAGCTGGTGGTTTTGCAGGGCAAACGCATCTAAATTACTCTTGATCACAACGAAAGTTAAGAACCAACGAAAAAATCTTTCCTTTCGCGTTTGATTGTTTTTTAAGCCCCAAAGCGATGCCTGCGGCGGGCTACGCCAACGCCTAAATTTTTCGCAATAAGCAAGAGCTAATGATATTACTTTTAACTTTATTGAGAATATAATTTGCTTATTAACATGATGCGGCCGCCCTGGGTGGTTTTGGCACAGAAACTGCTGAGGCTTACAGAAATACGCTTGGCGGATCTACACCTGCTTAAAATCTGCGATCAACTTTACCATGAGTGCTGGCTTCATCTCCAAGGCTACTCTTGTTTGGGCTGACTACACACATCAACCTTTAATGCGATCGCGGCAGGTGTTTTTAGAAGCCACATTGAATTTTGAACAGATTTACTGATAAAGATTGTTTGAAATTAGCTTTTCAGTACTGGAGCGTAGTCTAATGCAGCACGATCCCATTGTGCTGAATTGGCTGCTGCTTCGTATGTAGATTGTAAAAACGTAAGTACCATTGCATCTGGGTCGTTAGCTTGGCGCACTGCTTCATAGGGCAGGATAAATTCTCTCATGTCTGAGCTATAACTCGCTTCTTGTGGCTCAATGGGGTAATCTTTAAATCCTTCAGGTTCTGGGTAAGCATAGGCATAGAATAAAGCTTCTTGTCCGCCACCGCCAAACCAAAAACCACAACTACTGACCTCATGCGAGTACGCTTCCCGCGTTACCCAATCAGCCATATTGGGTACACCACCTGGATGTTGTGGAGCGCGTCGCCCGGAAAATCTGGTCACTGCTAAGTCAAAACTGCCCCAGAAAAAATGTACAGGGCTACATTTTCCAGCATAACCAGAGCGAAATTGGCTCAAGATGCGCTCGGTTTGAACTAAAATTTGCCAAAACCGTTGAGCATATTCCCTGTCGTAGGCGGTATGTTTCTCATCCTGCTCAAAGGGAATTGGAGCAGCAACTTCCTGGGGCATTGTCCAAATCCGCATGTCGATGGAGATTTCTTTTAAAGCATTGATTACAGCTTGATAGAAGTTAGCCACAGATTGGGGAGCCAGTTCAATGATTCTTGTCGTACCATCACTTGTCTCAATTAGGAGTTGATGAAGCAGAAAATTAAAGGTAATTTGAAAATTACGGCTACCATAGGGAATTGTCGAGGTTGTGAGTCCACGGGGCGTGACATACAAAGTTGAGTGCCACCAATGATTGATTTGAGGAGTTAATGCTAACCGGATTTTGCCCACAATCTGAGTCCACAGATGCAGTGTTTCATAAGTATCCTGCCATGCAGCAATAGGTAACTCAAGCCAGTTATCAGTAGGTGAACGGTGCAGAGTAGCCATGAGCCGTATCTCCATGTAAAAAATTGGCGTGAAATTACGATAAACCAATAAAGGTTTATTAGATTGCGCCTCAATAATATGACTATACCAATCTGAGTTAACTTAATTTTCGCCTCTTGAAGATTGAGGGCATAAATGCGTCCGCAATATAATGATAGGCAAAGTACATTATCCACTGACAGTACACCATCAAATAATCTTCCTCAAGAGAAAAATGCAGCGATAGCAACAATCACCATTACTGCTGTTGAATACCCTACGGATTACAGTACATACATTGGGCTGGATTCGCAAATTCCATACTATTAGGAAATAGTTTCTCTTCATTAAAACCACATTTTTTACATTGATAAATTGTGGCCAGTGGTAACGTGGTTGGGATATGACATAATTCACAGGGTAATCCCTGAATTATTTCAGTTATTTCAAAACCAGGGGTATTACATCTTGGGCAACAATTCTTAATTTTATTGAGTAAATTCTATTACAGTAAATGTAAGGAACTAATGGATGGGGTGTAAAACTACCTTCGCTAGCGATCGCTAAATTTTCTTTTGTTAATTCTAAAGCTTTCTCTGCTTTTAATTTAGCTGCGGCAATTTGTGTTCCGGGACGTTCTACTTCTCTAGTAAATGTGCCAAAAATATCAGTATTAAAATCCTGTGGTACTATAATTTTGATGCCTATGTCTCATGATAGTGTGAATAGATTTTTGTTGAGGGAGCGTTATGAACCAAAAGATTTATTTCTGGAGGTAAGTCCACATATCAATTTAACAGGCGGTATTTTAAGTGGAGACGATACAGTTATTGATAAACCCT
>JAHHHS010000222.1 GCA_019359215.1 Nostoc indistinguendum CM1-VF10
GCAAATCCTCTAATGACTTTTTGCTCTCAAGAAGTTTTTGCGTCATGTGTCATATTTTATGACGTTTTGTGCAGCTTGCTTACCTTTTAATTTTTCTCTGCTACCCCAGATTATTGAGCCGATACTGTAATTGATTGGGAAAATAGTGTCCGATCTGAGTACTCACCATAAGGAAACAAAATACCCAAACGAATAGTTGCACCGTTAGCAAGCGATTTCTTTTGAGCTATAGCACCTACAATCGCCAAGGTTTTGTAAATTGCTGGTTCAAGTTTCGGCTTTTCTAACTTTAGGTCAGCATAAAACTTTTGGCAGATAAACCCTACGCCCCAACATTGTTCCTTGTATTCTATCCAAGCAACATCTTCTGGTGATGATATACCAATGGCATTTGACTCATAAGCTAAAAGGCTTTGTTGCGGAATCAATGTCGTATACGGTTCCATCAAGAGTAATTCTGGTTTCCCGGAATTGACAGCAAAGAAAACTCTACTTAAAGATGCACCTGGATCAAATGCAATAGTTAAATCTGGCATCTTAATCCTTACGAAAATACATTTACCCTTCATTAGATTCTAAATCATAAAAATGTGAAATTTAGGCAAATGTTAGGTTTATTTTCAAAAAGTCAAAATCCAGGTGAATGCCAGGTTTATCAAAGGTATATTTCAGGCAAATCTCAGGATTTTAAAAATGTAGTTTCTCAACAAATGGGAACTATTGATAATCTAGCATAAAACCGTCATCGTTCAGGCAAATGCCAGGTTTATTGAAGGTCTATTTCAGGCAAATCTCAGGATTTTGTCCTATTTTTGCATTTTATAGTTGCTGTTTGAGAATATATTGTAGTGAAATAATAATAGCTTTTTTTGACGCACAGTACGCCATATTTGGCGGAAACTTTCTCGAGTTATTTGCTATATTAAATGGCATATTCAAAAATAAATAAAAAAATTGTTGAAGCCCAAGTCTCACCAAATTTTTTTGACTCATCATCAAACTTACTTCTGTTTGATGACGGTGATTAACAATGACTTGAATAGTTGCTCTCTTAAGTTATGTAAAGGGGAACAGGGAATAAGGAACAGGAAACAGAAAAGAGAGAATGAGCAAGAAAGTGAGCAGCTTGGTTTTAAGATTTTCCTATTGCCTGTTGCCCGTTCCCTATTCCCTTGTTTGAGGTGAGCGATGCTGACATCTGCTAATGTTTCTTCTGAAATGGCGGTGAAGTACTTCGTCAAAAACTACTATCACCAGGGAAAATCGCGTTGGAGTGGTCAAGGGGCTGAAAAGTTGGGGTTGTCAGGAGCAATTGATAATGAGCAAGAGTTTTCTAATGTCATAGAAGGGCGATCGCCTGATGGTAGTGAACAGTTAAATGCCAGAGTGCTGAAACCAAAGGAACGCAGGGCAGCGTTAGACTGTACATTTTCTGCACCCAAAAGCGTGAGCTTGATGGCGTTGGTGGGTGGGGATTCAAGATTGATTGCCGCACACCATCAGGCATTAAAAGAAGTGATAGCGCTGATGGAAACACGCTATGCCTGTACTAGAGTGACAGATGGCAACGGCAGGCACAGAGAGAACACGGGTAATTTGGTCGTCGCCCAGTTTGACCACATTGAGAGCAGAGATTTAGATCCACATCTGCACACCCATTGCTTAGTCATGAATATGACCCAAACCAGCGATGGCAAATGGATGAGTTTGGTTAATGGTGAGATATTCGCCAATAAAAAATTTCTGGGGATGACATACCAAAGCTTTTTGGCGCGTGAAATCCAGAAGTTGGGGTATGAGGTAGAGCAGCGTCAGCATGGACAATTTGAGATCAAAGGCTTTAAGCAACAGGATTTAGAGGCGTTTTCCAAGCGACGGCAACAGATTTTAGCTACAGCTGGTGCTAATTCAACTTGGGCAGAACGAAACCAAGCCTGGGACAACACTCGTAAACGCAAGGAAAAGGTAACAGAGGATGAATTAAAATCGCTCTGGCAACAAGAAGCTGCGGATTTGGGCATCAGTTTTGTCCAGCAGAAACAGCCACAACCAGAAGTAGTTAATGATTTGGCTAATCAAAAGGATGTAAACGAAATTTTAGACTCGGCGATCGCACATTGCAGTGAAAGGACAGTGGCGTTTAAGTTTGAAGAAATCGCCAAGTTCGTTCTGGGAGAAAGGCTGGCGACAGACATAACGCAGATAGAACCACTGTTAAAGAAGCATCCGGGGATATTAGCCTTGCCTGGATTAGAGGGATACACAACATTAAAAGCAGTAGAACGAGAATTAGCAACAATTGAATTAATGGAGAGAGGGAAGCAGAAAGTAAACCCCATCTCTCACCCAGAAGTATTCAAAAGCAAACTAGAGAAAACCCTGTTAAATCAAGGACAGAGGCAAGCGGTAGCAATGGCGCTGACGACAAAAGACTCCTTTGTAGCGTGGCAGGGTGTAGCTGGGGCTGGTAAAACTTTTGCTCTCAAAGAATTGAAAGCATTGGCCAGTGATGCGGGGTATACAGTCAAGGGATTTGCACCGTCATCAATGGCGGCTAAAGTCTTAAGTGAAGAATTGGAAATTCAATCTGAGACAGTGGCCAGACTACTGGTGTCAGAACCACCGCCAGAACCGGAAGCTAATCAAATCTGGATTGTAGACGAAGCGGGTTTACTTAGTGCCAAAGATGCCCATGCACTCTTAGAAAAAGCAACCGCCCAAGGTGCAAGACTATTACTGGTAGGGGACACCAAACAATTATCATCTGTAGAAGCAGGCAATCCGTTTAAGTCTTTACAGCAAGCCAGGATCAAAACAGCACACCTCACCCAGTCAAACAGACAGCGCAACCCGGATTTAAAAATCGCCGTCGATTTAATTGCCAATGGCAGAATAGAAGCGGGTTTTCAGCAATTAGAGGCAATAGGCAGCATCACTGAGGTGCAAACTGAGGCGAAACTAGAAACAATCGCCCGTGAATACATGGCATTGACTCCTGCTCAACGAGGACGAACACTGGTACTAGCAGGCACAAATGCAGAAAAATTGGCTCTGACGCAGGCAATTCGGGACAAGTTAAAAGTTGAGGGCAGTTTAGGAAAGTCAGCAAATATTACGCAGTTGCAAGCTAAAAACCTCACTAAAGTACAGATGCAATATACCCACAATTATGAGGTGGGAGACTTTGTAATGCCGACGCGTAACTACAAACGCCGGGGCTTAGAGAAAGGTCAGCTATATGAAGTTGTGAGCAAGGATACTGATAAACTGACCCTAAAAGCGGCAGATGGGACATTACAAGAAGTAGACACTCTTTTTGATAAAGCAGTTTACCAATGCAATGAAATTGAGATTGCAGTAGGAGATCGCCTGCAATGGAAGAAAAATGATCGGCTCCAAGAACGGCGTAATGGGCAAGAGTTTGTTGTCACCGCAGTAGATGATAATACAATCAAAATTCAATATTTAGAAAGTTCGCGCACTGAAACAATCAACCTCAAACAGGCACAAAATCTAGATTACGCCCTGGTCAGTACGACATACTCTAGTCAAGGCAAGACAGCAGAGCAAACCTTAATCTCGGCAGATTACACCATTGGGCAAGAGAGTTTTTATGTAGCTGTCAGCCGAGCTAAGGATAGAGTGAAACTATTTACTGAAGATAAGCAGTTTTTACTAGAGTTAGCACAGAAGTCCAAAGCTAAGGAAAATGCCTTAGAAATCCTTAGAAACCAAGTAAAACAGCAATCGGCAGCATCAAAAACTCAGATTTCGATAATCATAGAGGAACCAGTAGCAGTAAGTACCGTTGCATCACCAGTTTTGAAAACCGACTTAACAGTAGTTATCGAAACCCCCAAACAAAAACAGCAGTCGCTTCCAGTAGCAGTAACAACATCAAGACCAATCCCTAAACAGCCCACTCCAGAGGGAGCAACAGTAGAAAAGCCAAAACTCAAACAGCGCATTCCCACAGAAGCGTTTTGGGTTCCGACTAGTGCGCCTGCACCAAATTATCTAGACCCAGAACACTGGCAGGAGCTAGTGAACAAAAGCGTGATTCATCCAGATATTGCGGCAAAGAACTTTTCAAGTCTTCAATTTAGCTATATTGGTGGTGAACATGAGGCTTGGGAACGGCTCATGGTTAGCGAAAAACTTAATCGCACAAATATAGGACGTTTAACACAAGGATTAATAAGCGCATATTCTCATCTCGATGCTGGTGGCTGGTGGTGTGATGCCGGTGTAGATCCTCGTACTTTTGCTGACTTAACCCCAGGTGACAAACCCGTGAGTAAAAGATGGGGATGTTACAAACCTAATATGCCCAGACCTAAAAAAGATGAGTCTGGTCAGGTCATTGAAGGAAAATTCATCAAATATGAACATCCCCCCAAGGTTGATTTAAGTATCTTCTTACTAGATGTACCCAAGGATATTGCCGAACGCATCTATACTAAATCTGGTGTTAATCCAAGCGACAGTGATCGTCAATCTGGATTTTGGTACTGTGTATGGAAATATAACATTCCAGTTACCATTACCGAGGGAGCCAAAAAGGCGGCCAGCTTGCTCAGTCAAGGTTATGCAGCGATTGGGCTACCTGGGATATCGGCAGGATATCGCAGTCCTAAAGATGAGTTTGGTAACAAAATCGGGAAATCATACTTGCATGAAGAATTGGCAGTTTTCGCCACACCGAAAAGGGAAATCAGTTTCTGCTTTGATTATGAAACTAAACCCAAAACATTACGAAATGTTGAGATTGCCACGTCGCAGACTGGGAGGCTCTTAGAGCGTCAAGGAGCCAAGGTAAGGGTGGTGAATTTGCCAGGCCCAGATAAAGGAGTCGATGATTTCATCATGGCGCAAGGACCACTTGCTTATGAAAAGGTGAGTCATTCAGCTATGACGTTAAGAGACTGGCAACGACACAATCAAAAACAACGTGCTGCCATCATAGAACCACCTCGAAAGTTGGCACAACAAGAATCTTCTTCACAGCAAAATCAAACCAAGGAGCAAACCGATGACCGACAGCAACCCAACTCAGATACAGTTATTAACCGAAAAGATAGAGCAATTGTTAATCAGCCACGAGAAACTGAGTGCGAAAATCGAGCATTTAGAAATGAGTCAAGCCGAGAACTTGAACAACACCAAAGCCAGTCACTCGAACTTCTTGCAGCAATTAACTGATACGTTGAACTCCAAGAAGTCGAGCAGCTTGGAGCCGACATTGCAAGAATTAACCAAAGCCTTGCAGATGGTTGGCTTCGAGATCAACGAACAACGAATCTCTCAGCAGACACTCCAGGGCAAAATTCAACAACTATTGACCGCACAGAAAGTCATGGACATCCTCAACAACCAGCCAGTGAACAACTCCTAAACGCAATCACTGATTTTTTAGAAACAGCAGCTATCGAATCTACTAACATTGTCAAAGATTTGCAAGCCCTAACTGAAAATTTGGGACATTACCGAAACAAGGACTCGGTTAGGGCAATTGTCCTTGACGCTGCCGCAGGCATCGCTGACTTTATTGACCAGTCGGCAGTTGAAACTGCTTTAGTTAAAGCGTTACCACAAGTAACAGAACAACTTTCTCAGTATCAACAGCAGTTAGTTAATGGAAAAACTCTAGTCAAACAGCTTGAGCAGCTGTTACTCAACAAACCATTACAAAACCAAGCACTGGCAGCTATTGCAGAGTATCTGGAATTACAGGCAGTTGAAGCATCTACCGTTGAGATAGTATCCAAGTTGGTAGAGCAACTCAAGCAACTGCCACAGCATTCACCGCAAGACACAGGGCAAACTACTGATAATCTTCTAAAAGCGATTTCTGAGTATGTAGAGGAAAATACTATAACAACTTCTCCTACTGTATCAGTATTGGAGGAAATGAAAATACAGCTAGAGCAGAGTCAATCACATGGTACTACTGGATTGCAAACCCTAATTGAGAAACTGGGGTATCATCAAAGCCAGCAATTAGAGTTGTCAATGAAGGAAATTTTACTTGGTTTAAATAAGCAAGAACTAATTTCTTTGATTTCAAAAGTATCAGATTATTTTGAGCAGCCACATCAAGAGAATGATCCCCATCTGTCAGAAATGCAGGTCATTCGCCAATTAATTAGAGATGAAAAACCTAAAATCGTGGAAAAACTAAATAGTCCTAGTGAATTAGAACTTGAAGCAGAAATCTTGGAGCTATCCGAAGAGATTATGTTGTTAGAAGAAATTGAGTTATTAGAAGCAGAACTTGAATCAGAATGCCGGAGTCAAAGCAGAGGATTCAGAATCTAATTAGTTGGGGACTAAGGACTGTTAAATCAGTAAACAGTCAACAGTTATCAGTTATCACAGTAACAGTGCAGGGACTCAAATCAGTGAACAATCAACAGTCAACAGTTATCAGGAAAGGCAGAGGGCAGGAGGCTCAGTTGGCAGAAGGGAATTCTGATTCCAGCAAGAACTGCTCGTGACCAAAGGGAACTTGGGTTTAAGACCCCCACCAAATTTAAAATTTGGTGGACTCAATTAAGTACGGTGTTGAATCCCCGCCTAATTGTTCCTTCTCTTCTCCCAAAGGGAGACGCTACGCGAACGAGAGGCTGCGCCATCTGCCTTCTGCCCTCTGCCTCCTTCAACACGGTTTCACTGATAACTGATAACTGTTCACTGTTAACGAGACATCCTCCTGGATAAATTTTCTGACTCATCAATACTTTCAGGATCGTCTAAGTACTCTGATTCGGCTTGGATATACTCCTCTTCGGCTTCAACATATTCCAAATCAGCTTGAGCGCTCAATAATTCATCAACAACAGGTTGAACTTTTTCAAGTTGGGTGATTTGTTCGGGGGTTACTTCCGGGGTAATAAATCCATCTTTAATGACTCCAGCACCATTTTTTGCTTTGACATTTACGCTGTCACCAAGTTGTTCAAAATCAAAATTTTTACTCTTGAAAGTTATTGAGCCATCAAGATTTTTTTGACCTAAAGCATTAAGCAGGGCTTTGACACTTTCTTCAATAGCTTTTTGTTTAACGAAAGAAACAGTATTAGCGACTTCCTGACGAGTATCTTGGATTGCTCCTTGAACAGTCTCTATCTTATTATCAACATTTTCACGGACATTATTAATACTGGTCGTGACTTGAGATTTAACACCTTCTATTTGGGTTTGCATCTCTGATTGGAGAGTAGAAACTTGTTGATTAACCTGGGACTTCATCTCAGACATTTGTTTGTCAACAGAATTGCGTAGCTTGACAATTTCAGGTGTCAGGGCATCTTTAACTCGCTCAAACAAGTTTTTTGATGTCTGCTTAACTTTATTCTCGATTCCACCTACCCAATCCTGAAGTTTGGTATTTTGAAAGCGAGGTAAAGAATGTTGATTGAAAGCTGCCAAAGATTGCTGTGTTTTCTCAATTGCTTTTTGCTGTTTCTCCAATGAGTTGGACATCTCTTCAACTTGGGCAAACAACTTTGCAATTGATTCTGATGATTGAGGTTTGGTTTTTAGTTCATCTACAAGTTTTTGTTGCTCTTGCATTTTTTGGTGCAAAACATCGACTTGTTTCTGTAATGCTTCTACACTATAGACTGGTTCACGTGTAGCATTCTTTTGAGTTTGCTTTACTGCCTGTGATAACCCTAATTTATCTACCTTGGTTTCACCATCCTGTATACGAAATACTTCTGATTTCCCAATCCTGATTGATACTACATTACTAAGTTTTTCAGGATTCTTGAAGGCTTTTTCAAGCTTGTCAACTAAATCTTGTGAGATCAAAGGGTTGATATACTTAATATTTTCATCGGGTACTCCTTTGTAAACATTTTCTTGTCCAACTTTAATTAAGATTTGTTTATCAGGTTTGTACTCTTTTTCTTTTGCTTTCTGAAAAATCTTTTTCAATAATGCTTCTAGAGTATCAAGGTAATCTTTTTTGATTTCTTTGCCATCCGATGGGTCAATCATGATAAATCTCCATTGATTATATTGTTTAACAACACGGATGGATTCGTAATTACTTGTGGTAGAATCACTCCCCTTATTTTGTTAATAAATTCTTTTCCTTCAATTTCGATGTAAACGAAATCACCTTCAGATATCATCGTTATAGAAGAGTTGTTTTCTTCAACTTCCGGAAGTTCGTATTGCTTTAAAACCCCATTGACTACACATATTTGAGGGATGTTGGCTGTGCCGTAATAAATTTCAAATGATTCCAGGCTACAACCGTCAGGGATTGGTTCTTCATCCCAAGAATCAACAACATTTTTAAATTGATTAAAATGTTCGACAAAATACTTATTGGCAAAAGCTGACAGATGAGGGAAAAGTTTAATAAAATCTTCTCGGTAGCTTTGTAAGTATGCTTTCTGTCTCTCGTTCATCCAATCCTCCTAAAGATTGTGAGCTTTATTTGTAGATTTAACTGTCTCAGATTCAGCTTTAACTTTTCGAGCTTGGGCTTTGGCTTTTTTAGATTCTAAGTCAGCCTTTTTCGCTGACAAATTAGATGATTTATTTGCTGATTCTATTAAAGCCCGTAACCTTTCCATACCTTCAATTCAATAGAATTAACATCTACATCTTGTGAGTAAATAATTCTATAACTTCCTGCTAAAGCAAAGCTGTTTTAGTTTTACCTGTTTCATCTACAATTTCTGATAACTCTGTGGTTTCAAGATTTATTTTTGGTGATTCTATTTTTGTCGTAGATATGTTTAGGGCATTCATCGAGCCATTAATTAGTCCACCAATAATCATGATAAAAACAAGTATTACCCCACCGATAACAGCCATTTTTAAAAGTGGGTTTTGCGGTATTGTACGAGTAGTTACGATTTCTTCTGGTTCCGGAACTTCTGATTGAGGTAAGGGTTCAGCTTCAACACTTACCCCATTCATCGCGGCAAAATATTTCTTGTTAGAAGTAGTGGAATCCGCCACTTCCCTCACTAATTGTTCCGATTTTTGTTCTACAATAGGCAGAACTTCTTTGTTTTTTAGTGGAAATTCCTGTGTTTTTGTCATAAATTTAAATCTTGAATTTTATATATTTCTAAACCAGCCTTACGGACACGATAGGCTGTTTGTTGAAAATCAGATGAAATCTTAGGTAATGTTGGTGTATCTATCACTCTCACAAAAATAGTTTTATTAAATCCAATAGGTGAACCAACCATATTGCTACCCTGAAATACAATTACCTCCGCAACCATATCTACTGACCATTGTCCATTTTTGATTTTTTTAGGTTCACTAAGCAAGCTGATTTTTAAAATTGATTGAGTCGTGCCATTAAAGACATCTGGAGGCGTGAGATTAGCTATTTCTTTCAGAAAATCAGCGCGAAAATCCTCAGATAAAGCAAAGCCAGTAGCCCATACATTAGTAGTAATTTTATTATTGCCTGCTTGGACACCAGCATCTAGTTTTAATTTTTTAGTAGGGTCTGCATCATAATTACTGCTTACTTTAGGCAATGCATTCCAACTAAGTAAGCCTGTCACCGTCTGCCCGACAAAATATGTAATTGCTTGAGGCGAACGCTCATCACTGCTTACCGAAGATACTCTAATCGATTCCCCATCATTTAATTCTACTAATGTCGGCGCTTTCGAGTTAGCAATCGTTCCCACTCTCGCATAATTTATTATTTCTATTAATAGTAATAGACTCAGTAGAACGGCATTACCTATTAAAAATATTGGGGTAAAGTTTAACTCTTTTTTTTCTAGTAGTCTCATTATCTTCTTAACCCCACAGAGAATTTAATTCCACTAGTAAATGCTGTGAATACTGACATTCCGCCACCTGTGCCAATGGCTACAGCAAGTAATGGGTTAATTGAGGTCTTTGTTTGATTAATAAACTATCCAACCAAATAGACCATGCATACTGGGTTTCTCGAATTAACTCCGCAGGTTGATTTATATAGCCCGAAATTAATCTGCAAGTATCATCAATTTCTTCAAGCGTATTGCGATAAACAAGAACAATTAACGCTAGATTTTCTGGTACATCCCCCGTATAAAGCTGCTTTTGTGCATTCACCGACCATTCTGTATTAATCTGTGAAGCTACGTCTATGGTTTTCTTACTTGCACTAATTTCAGCATTACGCGAACGTCTTGTGATTAATTGCTGAGTTAGTCTAACTATTTTTTGGTCTGCTGGACTTATTTCACTAATAATTTCAATATCATGAATCACTTCACGGGAGAATATATTCCATAGAAAGCGCACTTGATCACGGGTAGAAGCAAATGCTTCTGGTTTTTGAGCAAGTGTCATCACACCTACATATTTTTTATCGGCGTTTTTTGTTGGCAAACATACCCATTGCCTATCAGCATAGGGAATACCGTTATTTAATAGTACTGATGTTACATGTAACTGATCAATATATTGTGAGCCAGAAGGTTCAGCCTCATTAAATTCTTCCCTCAACCCCAAATCATCGAAGACTAATGTATGGGGTACTTTTACACTTTTTGCCCCAACATTATGAATTAAATCATTCCATAATTGTTTTTCGGATTTGGGAGATGGGAATAAACCCATCTCTGATAATATCTGTTGATGTCGTAGAGAAACATTTATCGCTTTTTCAAGAATCTGTATTAAATTTTTCTTTGTTAATTCAGTTGCCCCCGTTGGCGTAAATCGACGCTGTAAGAAATTCGCAAGCTTCACAATGGCTCTATCTACAGCGTCTCCTCCCTCAGCCCCTCCAGGTCTAATCGTGAAAGTTGTATAAATATTCAATTTAATATTTTTACGTTGATGTTGGCGTGTCAGTTCTTGCTGCCGCGCTACTTGTCCCCAGTCTATAAATTCACTTTCAACAGATGCA
>JAHHHS010000223.1 GCA_019359215.1 Nostoc indistinguendum CM1-VF10
TTCTTCTTTCGATAACTGGCCCAAACTTTCTCTCTCTACTTCTTGAGGCAGGTTTTGGTTCATATTTGTGATACTCCACCTCAACTGTCCCCTTTGTCAATACTCTGTTACCTGAATCCTTACATATTGAGTATCTGTATAAAGCAGCCTACGAACTGTAGAATTAATTCCGTCTGCTGCAACAATTAGTTTAGCTCTAATCGATTTTGTTGCGGTTTCTTGGGTGGCAATATCTGAGTTTTGAGGCTGCATATCATTATCTTTCTGCCCATCTGTCCAATATGCATACGGGTTGGCCTCTGTTCGGGTGTCAGCTACACAATCTATGCGGACACAACCTTTTTCCGGCTCATTCACAACATTAATACAACGGTGATTAGCTTTAACTTGGTCTTCTGGAAGAAGTTGTCTGAGGGTTGTCTGCAAATTGTACCAATTAATTGATACTCGACCCTCACCATAATCTTTAAACCAGTCATCAAAACTAAGTGCAGTTGACTGAATTATCTTCCCCTGCAAATTTTTGTAAACCCATTGGGGTGGAGGCTTCGGAGGTTGTTGCCCTTGAATAGGTTCAACAGTTTTCTGGTCATTAGACTGCTTGGGATTCAATAAAGCCAGTCCAATATTTTTAACTTCTTCGTAAGCGTTAGAATCTAAATATTTGAGAGATTTTAATCCATTATGGATATAAGCTGGGCAATATGAAAAGCTATAGCCATCAAGTTACATAGGATCACACAAGAATATTAAAATCAAATACAAAAATTTAGATATTTTGCCGCGATCGCACCTATTATTTGAAGCAAATATATCCGATGGTTAGAAATCGCGGCTATATAAAGGAAGTTCGCCTACACAGACTCAATAAATTTGATCTCTTTTATGGTGATAATTGCAAGGGATGTCTCTGACGGGTTACGCCTACGCCCTTTTTGCTCGACAATTTGAGTTCAGAAGTGAAGCCATGTTTACGACGGGCTACGCCTACGCCTTTTTAACGCGACAATTTAAGTTCAGAGGTAAAGCGATCACTCTTTTTGCTCGACAATTTGAGTTTAGAGGTGGAGCGATCGCCCTTTTTACTCGACAGTTGGTGTAAAAAGGTGCAAACTTCGAGTTCTGAGGTGGAGCGATCGCCCTTTTTACTCGACAGTTCGTGCAAAAAGGTGCAAGCTTCGAGTTTAGAAGTAGAGCGATCGCTCTTTTTACTCGACAGTTGGTGCAAAAAGGTGCAAGCTTTGAGTTCAGAGGTGGAATGCTCGCCCTTTTAACTCGACAATTCGTGTAAAAAGGTTGAATGGTGAGGCTTTGAGGTCGAGCGTAGACGGGCAGGAGAGGAGTATGCAATGATGTCTACGACGAGCTACGCTAAATCACATTGCCTCAATGCGATCGCTGATACAGGCTACATTATTAATTAGCTCAATTTCTCTGCTGCGCGTCCAAGCAGCAACTCGTCGTCAGGCATCGCCTCTATAAAACCCCAAATGACTAACGAAGAACTGCTGCAAATTATTGAACAAGCTGCTAGAGACAAGGTGACAGAATTAGACCTTTCTGGGAAAGGCTTAACAACACTGCCACCGGAAATTGGCCAACTCACTAACCTGCAAACCCTCAACCTCTACAGTAATCAACTGAGCAGTCTGCCACCGGAAATTAGGAAAGTGTCAAACCTGAAAAAGCTGGATCTTCGTAGAAATCCAGTCCCAATTCCACCAGAGATTTTGGGGCCGAAGAATTTAAACCAAGATCCGGGTGATGTGAATGAAATTCTCGATTTCTATTTTCAGGTGCAAGATCCAACAGAAAGCGAACCCTTCTACGAAGCAAAATTCTTGATTGTTGGCGAAGGAGGAGCTGGTAAAACCTCTTTAGCTAATAAAATCAAAAACGAAACCTATAAACTCCAGCCAGAAGAGAAATCAACGGAAGGCATTGACGTGATCCGGTGGCACTTCACACAGCCCAATGGCAAAGATTTTCGCGTCAACATCTGGGATTTTGGCGGTCAGGAAATCTACCACCAAACTCATCAGTTTTTCCTCAGCAAGCGTTCTCTCTATGCTTTAGTTGCCGACACTCGCAAAGAAAACACTGATTTTTACTGGTGGCTGAAGGTTGTCGAACTCTTGAGCGACAAAAGTCCAGTTTTTATCATCAAAAACGAAAAACAAGACCGTCAGTGCGAAGTCGATGGGGGCCAGTTACGAGGAGAATTTGAAAACTTGAAGGAAATTCTGGCAACCAATTTAGCTGATAATCGAGGTTTGCCAGAGATTAAAAAGGCTATTCAACTTTACATCAGTAATCTTGACCACGTTGGTATACCTCTACCAAAACTCTGGGTAAGAGTTAGAGCCGCGCTAGAGAACTATTCCCCAAATTACATCACCTTTGAAGAATACTGTACCCTTTGCCGAATCAATAAAATGACCGTAAAGATATGCTGCGCTTGAGTAGCTATCTCCATGACCTCGGCGTTTGTCTCCACTTTCAAGACGATTCTACACTCAAACACTACGTCATCCTCAAACCAGAATGGGCGACAACTGCCGTTTACAAAGTTTTGGATAATCAAACTGTCAAGGAAAAGCTAGGTTGTTTTACCAAAGACGACCTCAAAAATATTTGGCAAGACGGCGAATATGCAGATATGCGAGATGAACTCCTGCAATTAATGATGCAGTTCAAGCTGTGCTACGAAATCCGTGATCGCCGTGACAATTATATTGCGCCTCAATTGCTTTCTACTGAAAAAGCTAAATATACTTGGGATGATCCCCACAACCTCATCCTGCGCTACACCTATACATTCATGCCCAAAGGCATCCTCACCCGCTTTATTGTCGAGACGCACCCTTGGATTGAACAGCAAAAACTCGTTTGGAAAAGCGGTGTTGTTCTCAACAAAGACCAAACTCGTGCTGAAATCATTGAAAACTACAATCAACGGGAAATTAAAATCCGTGTAGCCGGAAACCGTACAAAAGAATTGATGGCTGTCATTACCCATGAACTCGAAAAAATCCACAACTCTTACGAACGTTTGCAATATCAAACCCTAGTCCCGTGTAATTGCGAAACTTGCAAAAATCTGCCTATACCTTATTCCTATTCTCTAGAGAAACTTAACAAACGCTTGAGCGATCGCCGTTACCAAATTGAGTGCGAAAACAGCTATGAAATGGTAGATGTCCGTAGGTTAATCGATAATGTTATGTTCCAACCCGCTAAAGCAGATGGGGAAATCAACCCCAAAGTTACACCGTTGCAAAGCGAACTAGAGCAACAAAGAGAGGAATCATTAAAACATCGCCTAAAAGATAGCAATCAAAAGGAAGTGTTTATCTCCTACACTTGGCGAGATCAACAAAGTAAACCACTTGTAGAAAAAATAGAGCAAGCATTTCAAGCCAAAGGCATCAAAATTATTCGTGATATCAATGCAATTGGCTATAAAGAAAAATTTAAAGAATTCATGCAGCGTTTGAGCCGTGGTATATGCGTAATTTTAGTAATTAGCGACCAGTACTTGAAGTCAGAAAATTGTATGTATGAACTGGTTGAAATCGCTAAAGATAAAGACTTTTATAAACGAATATTTCCGATTATTTTAGCAGATGCAGATATTTTTAAATCTATTGAAAGAGTTAAATATATTAAGTATTGGGAAGAAGAAATTGAAGAATTAAATAAAGCTATGAAAGAAGTTATGGCAGATAATTTGCAGGGGATTCGAGAAGATATTGACCAATACAGAGAGATACGTAATATGATCGCCAAACTTACCGACCTGCTCAGAGACATGAATACTCTAACTCCAGATATTCACAGCGAATCACAATTTGAGTCATTGCTGAATGCGATCGCAGTCCGTTTAGATGAGTAAAACTAGGCTATGGATGAGTGTCAAAAATAATTTCAGTTTTTTGGCAATCACCTTTAAGCACGTTAAACTAAGCAATTAGAGTTAAGAATGGATTTATATGCGTTTACCAATTGCAATTAGTGCCATTTTAGTGGCATCTTTAGGTTTGAGTACACCTGTAATATCTCAACCTCCTATACAGGTAGCCCAAAAACCAGCGTCTAATACTTTTGCCTTAGAACAATTTAAGATTAATTACCGATTATGGAAACAGAAAAAAATCTCTAATTATCGCTATGAATTTACTAGAAGTTGCAATTGTGTCCCCAAAGCCACAGAACCAGCAATTATTGAAGTACGTAACGGAGTCACAACTTCTATTACTTATAAATCTGCTAAAATCGTGGTAGATAAAGCATTATTTCAAAAATATAATAAAATTTCTAAGCTCTTTAATATCATTAGAAATGCGTTCATTCAAAGAGCAGCAAACGTGACTCTACAATATGATCCAATACTTGGCTATCCCACTCAAATTAGCATTGATTATGATAAACAAAGAACTGATGATACAATATTCTTTACAATTAGTAATCTGCAACAGATCGAGTAAATATAGCTGACGATAGTATGCATATAATATAAAATTCCTAACTTTTGGGAAAAGGCTTCTTCAGCCATTTGATATCTAAAAGTTGGAGCAGCAGAATCAAAAATATCTAAAGATAACAACCTGTCTTAAGAGGCTGTTTGAAAACTTCTTTGCTGTGACTTCAGGCACTTTTAGATCCCCTTAATCCCGCTTAAAAAAGGTGAACCTGAATAAAAGTCTCCTTTTTAAGGCAGATTTAGAGGGATCTAAAACTTTAAACTGAGCCGTGAAGTTTTCTTAGGGGTGATTTATCGGATTGTTAAAAACAGCATCATCAATTTCTGGTAAATTCATTGAAACGTTGCTAAAATTTGAAATTTTATGAGAAAAATTATTATTGGGGTGATGGGTCCTGGAAAAAATGCGACAGCAAATGATTTGCAAAATGCTTATACACTAGGTCAACTTATTGCCAAACAAGGATGGATTTTACTCACAGGCGGTAAAAATGTAGGTGTAATGGATACAGTCAGTAAAGGTGCAAAATCTGGTAACGGTCTAACTATTGGTATTCTTTCTAGTGATAATCAAGAGAGTATTTCCTCTTCAGTGGATATTGCTATTTTCACAGACATGGGGAATGCTAGAAATAATATTAATGTTCTCAGTAGTGATGTGGTAATTGCCTGCGGTATGGGTGCAGGAACTGCTTCAGAAATTGCCTTAGCTTTGAAAGCAAGTAAGCAAGTAATTTTGTTGAGTAACGATGAAGAAAGTAAGGTTTTCTTCAAAAAGTTATCGCCAGAAAATGTTTATATTGTGGAGGGTGTGGATCAGGCGATCGCTACTGCCAAAACAATTTTATACTGATTAGTAATTTGTAATGTTTAAATCCGGTTAGTTAAGCTGATTGAATTGGCTCTCTAGAGCGCATCCAGTAATAAGCCATACTTCTCTTCTTAGGCTGCGTCCGAAGCGTAGCTATGCCGCAGGCTTTACGGCAACGCCTAGTACAAGTGCCCAATTCAAAGCGTCAGTGTCTCCCAATCTAAATCTGATGCTACTTGAGCAAGTTTATCTAAATCAGTTAGGTTATCTAAATAGGGCAAGCAGCCTAAAACTGGCGTGTTAGTAAGTGATTGAATCAATCGCTGTGGTGTCCAATCGGCTATTTCTGCATCGGTTCGGGGTTGTATGCAGTTCAGAACAATGCCTTTGAGATTGACACGTGATTGTCTGGCTAATGCTACATTCGCCGCTGCTTGAGCGATCGCACCCAATCTAACTGGCACTACCAATACCGTTGGTAAACGCCATTCTCCCGCTAAATCAGCTACGGTTAATTCCTCAGTTACTGGCGAACCTAAACCTCCCAAGGCTTCTATAAGTACAAAATCACGTTGCGATCGCAACTTAGACAAAGCTTGCCAAACCACTGCTAAATCTACTTGGCGATTTTCTCGTGCTGCTGCTATGGGAGGCGCTAAAGGTGCTTGAAAGTACAAAGGTGTAATTTCTTCTGAAGATTGTTCTAGTGTAAATAGCTTTTGATACCACTCGCGATCGCCAATCCCAGATTGAATCGGTTTCATAATTCCCCAGCTACGCTGCGGGTAATATTTTTGCCAATAGGCTGCTAAGGCTGTTGTTAAAACAGTTTTACCAGCTTCAGTATCAGTTCCAGTAATCAGTAGTGTGTTTAACATTAATTTCTTTGGCCAGAAAATGGTTGTGTTCCATCAGCCGGCGGAAAAGTTGGCGTTTCACCAGTTGTCGGAATTGGAAAGGGTGTCTCTGTCGGAATTGGCAAGGGTGTTTCTGTTGGAATTTGAAAAGGTGTCTCTGTCGGAATTGGCAGTGGTGTCTCTGTTGAAATTGGCAGAGGTGTTTCTGTTGGAGGGAAAGGTGTTTCTGTCGGAATTGAAAAGGGTGTCTCTGTTGGAATTGGAAAGGGTGTTTCTGTTGGAACTGGTAAGGGTGTTTCTGTCGGAATTGGTTTGACTGGTTTTTCTAATGCAACATTGAGATTGTAATTGCTTTCGGTAACTCCTGAAACCAGTGTTAACTCAATACTATATCTACCAGTAGCCAGCAACGTGCCTTCATAAGATGTTACTTGCTGTCTATCATTATCAATTGGTTGTTGATTGGGACTGAAGACTGTTAGCAAAACGCTGCTTCCTGGGTCAAGAAACGCAGTTAAGTTGTCACCTTCCTCCCCAAAAAAAGTATACCGGATGATTTGATTTGTTTTGAGGGTATCTGTAACCGTGGCCGGGTTAGTTATTCTTAGATTAAGCCGCCTACTAGATACAATAGGTTCCTCATTGATGGGTGTAGGTGTAGATGTGAATGTAGTACCACCAGAAATAACTGGTGAAGGGAAGTTTTGTGGAAGCGTCCCATCTGTTGCTGTTTTTGGCTGGCTGCGGATTGAACTTACCAGCGCCCAAGAACCAAATCCCGCAATGATTATTACAGCAGTAGCGATTGCCGCGATCGCTAACGGATTATCCAACAGTGAACTAGTGGGAGTTGGTGTAATTACAGGATCGGGTTGTTTCTTGGGCGAAGGTGGTGGTGATACTGGCTCAGGACGGCGCCCAACAGCCATTGTCTGTAAGTTAGACGCGTTCAGGGGAGGAAGGCTGACTTGCTCTAAAGGTTGTAATGCTTGAGATACAGTAGCAGCACTTTGGTAGCGATCGCTTGGTATATGATTCAACATTCGATTCAAAACCTGGGCACATCGCGGATTAACTGTTACCCACCGTTGCCAATTCCAAGTTAGTTGGTTTTCGTCAAATAGATCGCTTGGCTCTTTACCAGTAAGTAAAACAATTGCTGTTACTGCTAATGCATACAAGTCACTACTAGGATAAGCTCCCCCTGTTTGCATTTGTTCGCTAGGAGAGTAGCCTAATTTTCCCACAGTGGTTTCTGGCATTGCACTCTCTGGCGATCGCAAACGTGTTGCCAGTTCCTTTACCACCCCAAAGTCAATTAATACGGGTTTAGCGTCACTATCTCGCAAAATAATATTTTCTGGCGAGATATCCCGGTGAATAATCCCTCGACTGTGAATATGCCCTAAAACAGGCAATAACAACTGGATCAACTTTAATACTTCAGGCTCTGTGAAGGTTCGACCTACAGCTAGCCGTTCATCCAACAGAGTTCGGTACGTTTGACCGGCAACATAATCTTCCACCAAAAATAAACGTTGGTCTTGCTCAAATCTTTCCCGGAATTTTGGTACTTGTGGGTGTTCGATTTGATATAAAATGGCAGCTTCTCGGTGAAAAAGCTCTTTTGCCTTCTCCCAAGCTAAGGCCTGGGTTGCTGTTGAAATCAATTCCTTGATCGCGCAAAGTTCATTAAAGCGCCTCTGGTCTTCTGCTAGATAGGTTCTACCAAATCCTCCTTGTCCGAGAATTTGAATTATACGGTAACGGTTTTGCAAGACAGTGCCAACTGTAATGGGTGGTTGCATGAGCGAATGATGAGTGTAGTAGCAACTGAGGAAGAAGTCACCCACAAAGATCAACTCCGAGAGGCGACACAGTTACATGCAGCGATATTCTACCTTACCTAAAGGGTATACCCCCAGTTAGGAGTATACGCAAAGTTATGCTTTAAATGTTTTATGCAACTCTCTTAACTGTCCACAGCAATATTGGCTGTCTGGGGCGCAGCACCTAAATAAGCAGGGGAGCAGGTGGTCACTGAGCGTCTTGCCCTGAATTGTACTGAGCCTGTCCTGAGCGTGTTTGGAGCGAGGTTTGTTCCTTTTTCCCTGCCCCATGCCCCATGTCCCTGCCTCTGGTGGATTAAAACTTAAAATTAAATCTGCTAGTTTATTTATTGTTAGTATCATAGAATATAATAGGATACATAATGCACACTTAGCCCAAAATATTCTCCTGTCTAAGAACAAATTTCAATATCACTTAAGTTATAAATGCTTTACTGTCAGTTAGAAATGAGGTATTTAGAAGAAGCAATCTATCACACCAATCTTTGAGAGATTGGGGTTATTTACCTCAACCTAAAAAATTTGAACTATAAACCTAGTGGACGGGCTAAATGTCCGTTAAGCTATCAATAGTTTGCTTGCCAAGAAAATTAGACAGTTAGCGAATGATAATTTTATGGGAAAATGTTTGAATTTTGTATGGACGCTCTAACAAAACTCACAGATGTTTTTTTAGGCGATTTCTCGGTTAAATCTATTAAATATCCAATGATAATATTGCTATGAATGCACATAGAGGATCTGCTGTGCTGAGTTCTGCAACTTTCAAAGTGCAACCATCTGCAACAGGACTGACCGATAATCATCGCCTGCGGCTGTTTTCTGGCTCTGCCAATATACAACTGTCTCAAGAAGTCGCTCGTTATGTGGGCATGGACTTGGGGCCAATGATTCGCAAAAGATTTGCGGATGGAGAACTTTACGTTCAAATTCAAGAGTCGATTCGGGGTTGTGATGTCTATTTAATCCAGCCATGTTGTCAACCCGTGAACGATCATTTGATGGAATTATTGATTATGGTTGATGCTTGTCGTCGAGCTTCTGCGCGACAGGTGACGGCAGTAATTCCTTACTATGGTTATGCTCGTGCCGATCGCAAAACAGCAGGACGAGAGTCAATAACAGCCAAGCTAGTTGCTAACTTGATCACCGAAGCAGGTGCTAACCGCGTTCTAGCAATGGATTTGCACTCGGCTCAAATTCAAGGTTATTTCGATATACCTTTTGATCATGTTTATGGTTCGCCAGTATTGCTAGATTATCTAGCAAGCAAAGAACTGCCCGATCTTGTGGTTGTTTCCCCCGATGTTGGCGGTGTAGCGCGAGCCAGAGCGTTTGCCAAAAAACTTAATGATGCCCCACTGGCAATTATTGATAAACGTCGTCATGCTCATAATGTCGCCGAGGTTTTAAATATCATCGGTGATGTTAAAGGCAAAACAGCAGTATTGGTGGATGACATGATCGACACTGGGGGCACGATCGCAGAAGGAGCGCGGTTACTGCGTGAAGAAGGAGCACGTCAGGTATACGCCTGTGCAACTCATGCAGTATTCTCTCCACCAGCGATGGAGCGTTTGTCAAGTGGTTTGTTTGAGGAAGTCATTGTTACCAATACAATTCCCATACCTGAAAACAATCGTTTTCCACAATTAGTGGTGCTGTCAGTAGCTAATATCTTAGGAGAAACTATCTGGCGGATTCATGAAGATACTTCAGTCAGTAGCATGTTCCGCTAAAGTGCCATTCACGTTATAGGCATTAATTACCCACACCGCACCTGATCAAGAGGGCAGTGTGGGCTTTTAGTTATGGTGGTATCCAACTAAAATGGATGCAGCACTGCCAAATTAGAATACTTTGATTCAGTTTGGACAATTTGGCTAAAGAGGATAAAAGGATGGTTACAACTCCTAAAAAAGTGATTTCACTTTTACCTCTGGAAAATGGCGATCGCTGATCTCGCTACGAATTTGAGCGCCGCTATCAGGCAATGCCGAATTTAAGAAAAGCTGAACTGGTTGAAGGAGTTGTGTATATCACGGCATTGCCATTGAGAATTAAAAGTCATGGCAAATAACCTCTAAACTCTAGTTAATTTAGTTTGTAGCTCTTTTTTTGTTAAAGTGCTATAAGCTCCAAATAATCCCAGAGTAATCAGAGGAACGATAGAATTACTTTCGGAAACAGAAACTGGAGCGGCAATTTGTTTTAAATTTAAATTTCCTTCAAGTCTAAGTGCAGAATCAAAATGACTACCACCCATTGTAAAGCCAAATGTCTGACCAGCAGAAATATTGCTAAAAGTAAAACTACCAGATTCATTAAATCCAGCAGATGGGGAACTACAGCAGTTACTCGGACCAGCGCTGTATAAAGTTGTGTTTGGATTAAAAGTATTGAGGAAGGCTGTTACATTGAAGTAAGAATGGAAACCTGTATAGTTCCAGTCAAAAGCATAATCACCGTCAGCATTTGCTACTGTCGAAATTGTCCAAGTACTTATATCAAAACCTTCTATCCCAGGTAGATTATAACTTAAATTATATTCATCTAGATTGACTTGTTGGGTATTAGTTGTTCCTAATCCAGATATTGTCCAATTAACTGGAGTGAAAGTACTAGCAAGGCAGTTAGGTGCAATACCTAATGTTAAAGCTGTAGTACAAGCAATTACCTTACTTATAGTCTTCATAGTTGATAGTGAAAAATTACTGCGTTGATTTTGTAATAACCCAAGTTGCGGGTAATAAAATGCTGGATTGTATGTAGAGATTCAAAGGGGAAGAAAAGCATCAAAAATTGACTCCTGCTATGTAGAAGCAAGCGTCAGTAATAATGAAATTACAAGTATG
>JAHHHS010000224.1 GCA_019359215.1 Nostoc indistinguendum CM1-VF10
TTTTTGTTGATTGATGTCGGCTCTTATGTCTTTTTTGTCAAAATATGTCTGTTTTTATTCTTGTTTGCCTTTTTTCTCTCAGTAATTTCCGTTTGTGACACTTGGGGTGCGGAAGGTGGGTTCTAAAATCGCTTTACGTTCACCCGTGGGTGTTTCCCCATCGAGATGCTCCGCAGCTATGCCATTTCTTTGAAACTGTTCGGCTATCGCCTGACTATGAGACACGTTAACTGCAAAGACAACGGTTTTTTTCCCAAAACAATAATCTTGCCAGCACTTCACCACATCTTCAGGTTTTATCTTGGTTGCAGCTCGTTCTAGTTCTTTGATTGTAAAATCTCTACCCTTTGGGGTGAACAATCCCAGTTTGGTAAAACCCCCAATCATTTTGAATTTACACAAGTGTCCCTCTGCTATCAGCTGTCCAGTTGTAGCACCTACAACCAGTTTTTCAAACAAGTCTTCAAAGCCATAACCATCAATTCTTTGGGGTGTTGCGGTCACTCCTAAAATTTGGGCATCTGGATACTGAGCAATCAATTGACGATAGCTGTTTGATGCCGCGTGGTGTGCTTCATCTATGATGATTAAATTAGCTTCGGGATATTTTTTCCGACGTGCCAAAGTTTGAATACTGCCAACTTGAATTGGTGCATCAACATTCGGTTTATATCCAGCTTTGATGATTCCTGGAATAATGCCGGTTGCTGCTGCCAGCTTCTCAGCAGCTTGGATAATTAGTTCTTCTCGGTGGGCTACGACTAACACTCCTTGGTTTTTACGAGTGAATTCGCTAGCCAGTGCAGCAAATAAAACTGTCTTGCCTGCGCCTGTTGGCATCACAGCTAGTTGCTTATGACTACCTTTGCGCCAGTTGGCTTCAATTTTCGCTTTACAAATCTCCTGATAGTCTCGCAGCTTCATAAGCTCAACTGAGTGCTTTAATGCTCTCCTTATCTACTTTATACTTCCCAAAAAAGGGAAATTTTCAGACGCAACGCGTAAGCCAACCTTGAATGATGGGGCACTATTAACATCATCCTCAAGCTGAACGTTGAAATTATTGACGCATAAAGAAAATTTCTCTTAATGGCATCAAACCGAAATTGATTTTAATGGAGACAGGTATTGCTGTTAGCAGCCTTATATTAATGGTTTTCCATCTGAGTTAGGCATCATAAAAAATCGGTCTTCTGGCTCTTGCGCCTTCACTCACCTTTGTTACCAGGATTTTTTTGAGTTTTCGTCCTGGTTCAAGTTCACAAAACTCTATTACTTCCGATTCAAAAGGCTTGCGGTAATACTTGGTAGCGAAGGGATGATTCGCAAACCATTCACGATCCGCATCCATCTGTTCATCAGCCAAATATCCTATCTCCGGGTGCATTTTTAAGACTCGTGGAGAATTAACAGGCTCATTCATTGGTGTTACCTCGCTTTAGTTGTTTAACTGTCTTGCGCTCAAGAGGTGTCAACTCTTTCCAAACAGCAGATTTAAATTCATCAGTCCACTCTTCTAACAGTTCATCAATCATCTCCCACGACTGATCTTCAATGCTCTCCCTAATCAGTTCAGCATTAGCGATAACTTCATCCGTTCCACCTGCATTGAGGGGGGTATCACAGGTGTCACCATTCGGCTCTTGTGACTGTTGAACATTGGTTTCTTGCTGTAACACCGCCACATCACCTTGTGGACAGACTCCTGCTAAATCATCGATCGCTTGCTCCTCTGCCACTTCCATTGTCAATAAGCTATTTGGCATAGCAATAAGCTCATCTGGCACAGCAGTTGACACACCACCTAAATCTGCTGTAGTGCTTGGTGCCACGTTATCGCACACCACCCACACCAATTTAGAGTCATTCTCCTTATTAGCAGGTAAAACATTGGTGTGAGTGATTTGATTTTGGTCTGACGAGTCAGTGTTTAATTCAATGTTTAAGTCAATGTTTGACGAGGTGTTTAATTCCGTAGTTGATTTTTTTTCTAAATCTCCTAAACTGGTGTGGTTGGTGTGGAAGTCTTGATTTATAAGGATTTCTTGGTGTGGCGGTTGGGGTGGATCTGCTGTGGAATTTTTACTTATTGCTATGGGTGTGTCAGTTATTGACATTGGCACATCATTAAAACTAATTCCTTGCAGTGCTTGTAACTTCCGTTTCCCGGATGGGTGGGAGACGGTAACTAACTTGGCTTTGGGGAATAGTGTTTTAAATCTGGCTATGACTTGGTTAATCGCCTTGACTGTTTTATCACTAGGCTTGGACTGTTCCTGCCAAATCGCTTTCACCTTGCCAGTGCTGGATTCATCAAAGGATAAAGTACCGTTGTCGATGTACCAATTTTCTAGGCGTGACCACAGGTCAAATGCTGTGACGATGGCATCCGACTTGTAACCCAGCCCTGTATCTTTAGAAAATTGGAATAAGTGAGAGTTTTCGGCTTGAATATCCTCTAATGCTTGCTGAGTACAGCTATAGTCAATCCCCTCTTCTATCAATGCCTGTAGCCCAGCAATCATCTTATTTAAAAATGCTGGGGCTACACACTCCCGTACAAAATCCAAATCATAAGAGAATCGAGGGTCTGCTAGTAACTCGTTTGGGTTGTTTGGGTCAGGATTTGACTTAAATGTTTTGCTAAAAACTAGGGCTGCGATGCGGTCAGTAATTGCTTGAATTGTGCCGTGCAGTGCCGGGGTTTCATTCAAATTGAAGATACCGATCCCTTCGGGGCTAAATTCGATATGGTCTTTCCCCTTGCGCTCTGAGTGTAAGACGTTACCAGTAGCAAAAAGTTTGAGCGATTGAATTTTATCTAGTCGTGCTGTCTGTGGATTTTCAGAAGCCCAATTCACCCGACTGTTGACCAAGGGAAAGAGTGAAAATTTCCGTCCTTCATCATAAGCAGCAAAGTCAGCTAAGGAACAGCTGGTCATACCTTGCTCACCGTAGATGATGGATACTACCTCCCGGATGGAATCTTTACCATTTGAACCCAATCCACAGGCCAGTAGTAGCTTAGATTCCCGTCCTCTACGCTTGCGGACTTCCTTTAGATCGAGACTCGCCCCCAGGTTTCTTAATAAAACTTGTTGTTGAGGGGAGTCTAAACATGAGAGTAAGCGATCGCAATGTCTGGGGTCTGCTTGGGGGTCATACTTGACTAATGGCGGATATGTAAAAAAGTGTTTATCTGGGTCGTGTTCTTCTAAAACTGGCTCTGGTTTGGGGCCTGCCCAATCAACACCTAACACGCCATTAGTACAGTTAACCCCTGGTGGGTTAAGTAATCGCGGGTCAATTTCTACTCGCAGCTTCACCCACTCCAGCAACTCTCTTACCTTGCTTGGCTTGGCGTAAGGGTGGGTAATGACAAAGTTCTTGCCAGTTTTCTTAATAACTTGATACGAATTGCAATAACTCGTAATGCGTGGACGCTCAACTGAATCAGGTGAGTGTTGGTAGTGCAAGCCATCCCAGCAATACAGCAGGCCATCTGCACAAATCCATTTGCGATCGCCGTAAAGGGTGTTAAAACCTTTTTGCAGGAATGTGCTGTCAGGCTCGTCGTCGAAATTAGCAACATCTACTGAGTCTAGATTTTCTGATGATGATTGAGCATCTGCTGTAATTTCTTCTATCTGCCTTAACAGTAAATTCGCTAATTCATCGCCTGTCATGCCAGATTCAAAAATATCTGCTACGTCTCCTTTATTTTGCAGATCCGGTTTGATTTTAAGCAAGTCGATGGCAACAAAAGCTACTCCGGCTTGGGCGCAAACCTCTTTAATTCGCTCTTGCTTCTTCCATCCAGTTTCATCATGATCCACGCAATAAGCTAGTAAAAAATCTTTACCCGTAGAATGCTTGATTTGGGTCAAGGATTTTCCGATGTCACCGTCAGAGCAGTTCCCCACCCAAGTAATGCTGGCTAAACCTGACAATCTGCTAGCTTCTACGCACTTTTCCCCCTCATGGGCTAGTAGTACCGGAATGCCATCTGTGGATTTGATAATTTCGATCGCTTCGTCCTGTTTATAAGCAGGCCAATAACCTTCTTTCTTCCATGTAGTTTTATTGGTTGTGGGGTCAATTCTGCTGACTGAGAAGGTTTTGACTCTGCCTTTGTCTAAGGCTGCACAGGGGCATTCAAATCTGTGCGATTTGCGCCCGTTGCCATAGTCGTATTCAATAACGGTAATTTGTTTTAATTCTTTGGGTGTGGCTCCATCATCCGATAGCTTAAAGCTGACGGACTTTGGAACGAAATCGGGTGTTACGGGTTGTGGTGTGCTGATTTCACTCCTCAACCTGCATATTCTTAACTCTGCTGGGTCTAGCTTTAAAACCTTGGGTAATGCTGCTGGTTTTTTCGCCTTGACTGGGATTCGTCCCAATTGTTGCGTGTAACCAAGTTTGTTCTCTTCTACTACCTCACTCCAAGGTTTGATTGCTTCTCTAATATCAGGGCATTGGCAGTTATTAAAACACTGGTATTTCCCATTACTAGGGTTGATGCCTAAGTTATGCCCACCGCAAACTGGGCAGATGTATTTATTTTTCTCTCTGGCTGGTTCTAACTGGTCTACAAAATTGCGAATATCAAAGGAGGCGAGTGCTTGCTGATTGGAGAATTGTGCAACCATTACGCGATACCTCCTTGAACATTATTTAATTTTTGACAATTGCTTAATACATAAGTTGGCGATTCTTTAGGTTGACCCAGTGCATAGTTAGGCTGATGAAAGCGATCGCGATCGCAGACTGTAAAAGACAAGATTGAGTAGCACCAGTCTGGTTTACCGCAGTGGGGGCAAGCATTAGCAATAGTTGCGAATAGCAGCTTGTTGGTAGCTGAGGTATGAAATAGCTGTTTTTGTGACACTTTACAAATCCTCCATTATGTGTGTTGGAGGAATTGGAGCTATCCCGTGGCAGTAATCTTTTATACAAGCTTCAGAAATCTAAAAACATGAAATTCCTAAGTTGCTCTTTCTATATGGGCGGCCAGTGTTACAATGGCTTAACGCCCTAAAAGGTTTGATAAGATTACTATTAGGGATATTAATTAGGCTCTGAAACCCAATCCCCAATTCCAATTGAATAGAAATCAGAAAACCTCGGTATCCCAACGGGACACGGGGTTTTCACCTTTTAGCCTATCTGTACTTGGCTAACCAAGCCCTGACAAACTCGGTTACTTCCTCCTCTTGAATAACAAAGGCAGTACCTTTTCTCCTGAGAGCCAGAATTTTCATACTTCCCACCTCCGAATAAAGATGTTCATTGTGAGTATTAGCCGCCTTGGTAGGAGGACATAAGACCAAAACTTTTGCTGTGGGAGTCTTTTGAGCTTCACGGGAAGACATCAAAAACTTATCTCTGTTCTTGTTGAGCCACTTCTCGTAATCTGCTAACTCCACAAGTGGGCAGGGTTGCCACAGTTTTAGTCCATTTTTGTCTTTGCGCTTGACTTGTAAAACCTCTCTAGCTTCGTTGTAGACAATTTCTCTATCTCCTTTTGACCGAATGGAGATAAACAGGTGAGTTGTTCGTGGAAATCTAATAAACAAGTCGATAGGGTTGTTGTCTTCTACCGGAATTACCGGGAAGACTTGTACATCTAGGCTTTTAAACTCATCAAAAAGTAAGGTTCCTAATTTTTCCAACCGCGCAAGTTTTTGAGTTACTACCAACGGCTTGTAAGCCAATCCAAAAAGTAGCCAACCCAACGGATGTATCCCACCACCTGTAGCCAGCGCAGCACCACCAGCCACTAGAGCTTGAGCGGACGCATAATCTTTCGCCTCCCTAATTTTTTCAAACGCTGCTTCGTTGTGCAGTGGGAGTTGAAAATCGGTTGGTGGGTCTTTCACAGTAGTCATTGGAGACCTTAAAGATTAATAACGTGAAATAGCACGAATTGTAGCAATCCTAATGCTTGACACTGCATTTTTGAACTAATAGCCATCTATTAGATTCTTTATTCAGTGCTGGCAGTAAGTTTTTCTGGTTTGGTGTCATCGCTCATCCCTCTGCTTTTTCTGGCTTCTGAGATTTTGATTTTTTTGTGCGTCTGGCTGCGATCGCTTCACCAAGAAGAATAGCTGCCATTTGGCTTTTAGTCCTCATCTCTTCATTAGCAATCTGCTCTAGCGCCTCCCAAGTTTCATCTGGAATAATTGCATTTAACTTTTTGCTCATTAAGTCAGAACTCGTTTGCTCACCTGACATCATGATATGCTCTCTTGTCCGATTACATACGATCTTATCATCTAAAATCACATCATGATATGTTATGATATGATTATTAGCCAAAAACAGCCACAAAACAAAGGCAATAGAAGCCAGAAAGTGATGCTATGGCTTGCCTCTAACTGGATATCTGGATTTATCGTGATTTCACTAAAAATCAATGCCAAGCCAGAAAAAACAAGACTTTAACAATTATCTGAACCATGACAGCTATATATTCCAATGCCAAAAATTGGCTAATTCAGGCAGACTTGTTAGCCAATTCCGGGCTAACTGACCTTATCGCCGGAAAAGACTCAGGTGCAGGGTATGGGAAGGCAATCATCGGTGATTTTTCGATCATGATGCCTGCCGTATACTCACTAGTTCGCAACCGCAACATCATGCACCACGAAACCATCTCAAAAGATGGGGCATGGGTGCGATATGTAGAAGGTTCACGCCTGGACTTAAAAGACGTTCAATTCTTTTGGGGCAGTGCGGCTCTAGCGCAAAGTGACCACACCCTGTTACACGAAGATAAGGCGAAAAAGGCAGAACTGGCACTAGAAAGCATCCTTGCAGACTTAGCAGTTCTGAATATTCCCGATGGGGTCAAGCTTTCGATTAGTTTGAGCAATCACAACCCAGAACGCTGGGGAGATGAGATTAAGCGCAGAGTTGAAGGGACTCACACCTTTGAACATTTGCATCCTGTAACTCGTTCCATTGTCACCAAGACAGTTGACATCGTGGTTACAGGCATTTACCCCGAAGGATTTGGAAGCATTGCCCACTGCTTGTTTGGTGAAGCATCCCTGGTACTAGACCCCTCAGAATTAGCGATCGCTCTCGATATCGGTTCATCAACGTGGCTTGTAACTGTCTTTAACGGCAGTGGTGCAGTGATTGACCGTCACTTGATTGAAGGTGGTTGCGGTGAACTGCACTCAATGATTGCAGAGGCATTAGACAAGCGAAACGACCGAGTAAGCCTGCTATCCAAGGATGTGAAGCACTCACCCAGCTTGGTGAACCAAGGGATAAAGGAAGGCACTTTTACTTATGGCGGCAACCACCTCACGGGCAAGAAGTTTGAGGCAGAGTACAGCCAATGTCTTGATCAGTGGTGGAGTACCAGGATTGAGAAATTCGCCAACTTTGTGACTGCTGGCAATTATCTAGACCGCGCTAAATACCTTGTCGCCTGGGGTGGGGGTGTTTCTCTGCCCGTGGTGGATCAGAACCTAGTCGGTTTAGGTTTTGTGGTCTTGAATAATCCCCAATTCATCAATGCTTTGGGGTTGAAGCTATTAACTCAAATTGCAAGAGGAGCCTAATCAATGAATTACGAATCTCGGCGTATAACCATCTCCTACCTAGCAGTAATTGAATTGTGCAAAATGTTTGATTTACCCCAAGATGCGCCAACACAAGCATTATCAGCAGGTGTAGAGAAGCTGATTTTTCAACATGGCAATGTGCAAACAACGCCAAAAGCCGAAACAGCGCCATCTACACAACCAAATAAATCGGCACTTAGCGCAATGGTCACTAATTTCAAAGGGGCAGCATGAGCAAATCCAGATTCAGAAACACGGTTTTAGGCATTGGTGCAACAGCAGCAGCGTTAGCCCTTGGCTATTTCGGAGTCCAGCACTTCGGTAGAAACAATATGTTCACCATCGCCGCAGCCGTGGGAGGTGCAGGGGCTATCAGCTATGTACTTCAGAAACCGAGTCAGCCAGAAGCGCCAACCGCACCGATAAAAGCTCAAAGGAAAGGAAAGAAGTCATGAGCGACCAAGACACCCATGCATACACAACCATCGCTAACGACTACCGAAATCATGACCATCATCCTGGGTTGCGAACAGACTCTAAGGTTTGTGCAAGCATCTCCCAATTACAAGCAAATTGAAGCGTCGGAAAAGTTCAGTACATCGAATGACTTAAAAATAGGTGATGCCGTTCAAGCCTTGATGGAGATTCACGAAGCAATCCTAAATATCGAATTCTACTCCCAAGTTGAGGGACAAACTTATGCTTTCAATGACAGCCTTGCAACGTAACCACCTCTATGAATTCCGTGGTCAACAACTGCGCTACAGCCACCGCTCTAATTGTCGAGTCAATGCCCCTTTCATTTTCAATGACTCGAAAGCTAGACGCTTTGAACTAAGCCAAAACCAAGTGCAGAGGGAGGTTTTTGAACTTGTTGAGTTTTGTGAGAACTGATGATGAAGCGATTGCACCGACGACCAATCATTGCAATCGCCTCACTTCGGGACGTATCTCGATACGCAAAAACGAAAGTACATAAGGATCTTAACAGCATGGCACTTGATTACAAAAATCCCAACGATTGGGGACGTTCACCGCTAACTGACCGCGCCCTGAGAAAGCAGCAATTCAAAGCGGAAAATCCTGAACAATGGTCAGCAATGATTTCGGCAGATATTGAGGCACTTTCCACACCAATATTCGAGAGTGAAGATTGCCCACCCTTCACTGGAACTGAATTCTTAGCAACTCATTCAACCATTGATGATCATCCATACTCTGCTGCATTTGGTCAATTCTTGGGTAATGGGATTGACCCGGATATTGCAAATATCTTGGCGTTTGGTTCTAACCGATTTGATTTAATTTCTGATGATTTTGACGACCCCATAAGGCAATTAGCAGCGAGAATTTATAGCCGATTTGAAGACATGGGGTATTGGGATGAAGTGCCCCAAGAGCCGATCAATATCGACTACGACAACATACCTTATTAGGAGAATAGCGCAATGGACTTTGCAATACGTAATCCGGTAGTTGGTCATAGTTCGCATATTGACGAGAAGGCGCAATCTTGGGGAGGATTTGAGTCTGATATTTTGGGCTATCTCTCCGATATAAACAAGCTCGAACAGTTTGCCGATTACGCCAATAATGCCCAAGAATTATCTGACCGATTAGAGCCATTTCTGGACAATGCCAAGGTGGTCTTTGAGGCAATGGAGAAGCTGACTAAAGGGCAGGTCACTTGGACAGAGCTTCGTAAACAATATGGCTCTCATGTTGCGGGTGCTATCGCCAAAATTCGCAAACTAAACTCCGAATTTGATTCAGAGATGAGTAAGATAGATGCCCAAGATAGAGCCGACTTGTTGCGAATTGACCAAAAACGGAAGCACGCACTGACCGAAGTTGCCGCCCAACTTCACCATGATTTACAAGCAGAATTGTGGAGACATGAAAATAAAATCAGCAGCATAGAAAATAAGCAAACTGTGCAAGCAGAACGGCAAGCAATCACTACAGGATTGAGAGAGAAACGCCAACAACTTTTAGCCCGTGCGCGGTATGGTTCACGAGCGCTGGAGCCAAATCAAACACCCCAGGAAGTCATACCAATTCAACACACTAGTTCTGCACCATCTTCTAGTGTTTCTGCAACAGGAACAGTTCGCGGTTGGGGTGCAATGTTGGGTAACTTGTGGAACAGGCTGGGCGAAAGATAACTATTAGTTGAAAGGATTTGGCTGATGCTAGTAAGGAAACGAAATGAAGATCCTCATAGCGTCAGCCCTTTTTTATTTGAAGGGCTGGCACAGACTCCACAACAACAGAAAATTGAGCAACCATCACAACCGCAACCATTACCAGAAAATAACAGAGGTAGAACATTTAGACGTGCTGGTAATGCCTGTGAAATTGTCGCTGGCAGTTGTCTAAACAGTGCAGTTATTTTCACCTTTCACCTATTGCAGGTTCACCCTGTTGGAATGTTCTTAGCTGTGGGTACTGCACACCTGTATTTTACTGCCACTGCAACAGGTGAAGGGAATAATCGTTTCGTCACTAATTTAATGACTGGTTGCAGTGCATCTTTAGCATTATTATGTGCGCTTTCTGAACCATTGGGGGAGTTGAATGAAGCGAGAACTTCTACACAAACAGCTAATACTTCAATTGAAAAGATGTATCAGCCCAAAACTGCGGATTATTCAAGTTTGATGAGTGGTGCAGGCGTGGCGATAGGTATAGCGATATTAATGATTTTTCTATTTGGTGGCAGGAAGAGTAAATGAATTATTTAACGGAGAAACATAAACAGTTATCCGAGTCGCAACAATCGGGTTTAATGAAGTGGTTCGGACAGTTGCCGATGGATAAGAAAGCTGTTGCAATTGGGCTGAGTCTAACTGTAGGGATTGGATCGGCGGCGATGGCGTGGAAAGGTTCGGCAAGCTCCCGCATTTATTTTTGCATTCGGACTCCCCAAAGCTACCTAAAGTGTCAGGACAAGAATAACCGACCTTTTAGAATAACGCCCTACTACTGGGAGCAGTGGCAGTTAGAAGGAATGCCGCGCCAAATAGTGCATAACCCAGCTATGGGCGTTAATGGACTGGTGAAAGCGACTAACCCATATAAGCCGTTTTGGGGTGCGATTCGTTAGTCAGAAACTAGTACCTGTATGGGTCTAGGGGATTGACTGCTAGGTTCAAGCCTAGACAACTGATTAATAATGTAGGTGTAAATCCTACCCCTCAAGTGCT
>JAHHHS010000225.1 GCA_019359215.1 Nostoc indistinguendum CM1-VF10
ACGAACTAATCGGCTGGACGAACTTTTTAATTCTTTCATTAACCAACAATTTTTTGGGGATATTTTGAGATATGTATTATGTATGAACAAATATCACCTCAAAACGCCCAAAGTCAACACCCTACCCGATAGCTATAGATAGGTGATAGTGGCTTTGCGTCTTTTATGGCATCGTAAACCTCTGAACTGCGTAGATTCCGAGCAAATTCTAAGAAACCTTTTTCGTCTGTAGGTGGATAGTCTCGGTTTCCCCCTGCTAGTGAGACGTACCATTGACCACCCTCTACTGGCAGGACTATACCCAGACGAGTGTTAGTTGGTGGTGCCATTTGCAAATATAAGCCTTGCCAATCAGCCTGAAATTCAGGTGGAGGCAAGTAAATTCGACTAGCATAGCCTATATGTGCATTCACCACAGTCTCCCGAGGGGGGGTGTAACCCATGGCTGTAAACCATTGGGGTACTTTGGAAGCACGACCACTGGCGTCAACCACAAGTTCAGTTGATAACTTGGCAATGCTTGCAGTTCTTCTATCTAACTTACTGCGAAGATGAACTTCTGCTCCAACTACACTCGTCCTGTCGGTACTAGGCAGCAAGCCTGTTACTTCACACTCTTCTAAAAATCTTACCTGAGAAAAGGCAGCTAACCGCTGTCGGATGCTCCATTCTAGTAATTTTCGACTGCAAGTTAGTGTGTGAAGGCCAGAGGGAAAGCGGACACTCCAACCAGCAGGATTAAGCCATGCAGCATCTGCCGCTATATCAACGAGTGGAGCACCGGCAGCAACAAGTTCAGCTTGAAGCCCAGGAAAAAGCTGTTCTAGGATAAGGCGACCCCGGTTCAGAAGCGTATGGGTATGATAGGTCTGGGGAGCACCCTTGCGTGGTGCAGGTTCTGTAGGAAAGCGATCGCGCTCAACAATCGTTACCTGCTCGAAGTGGTTGGTGAGAATCCGGGCAGCCAATAGCCCAGCTATACTACCACCGATGACAAGAGCATGGCTGCCTATTTTGGATGAAAAGTTTGTTTCTGAGTACATCTGTCATCTCTTTAATAAGTTTCTGCCCAAACTGGATCTTGAACTACTTTATAAACGTCAACACAACCGTAGCTAAACCGTATTGAAATTGACCCGGCTCTCAAGATTACTCAACTTTTGTGCACCAGAACAAAACATAGCAATAGTCAACGAACGCTGAAAAAACGAAAGTTCTTTTTCCACTGCCTCAAGCCCTGTCATCCCTGGAGGTGGATTTACAGCTGCCTTAAACAAGGGCATTCCAACTCCAACCATTTGTGCTCCTAAACTTACGGCTTTTGTTACTTGTAGTCCATTACGGATACCTCCTGTTGCGACTAGCTCAACTGCACTTTCAAGCCTACGTTTTTCCTCTGCACAGGCTTGCAGACTTTGGTCTGTCAATAAACCCCAGTTACGAAAGAGTTGTCCTAGTCGGTAAGACTCCCTATCACCCCTAAAACCTTCGATGGCACTCCAACTTGTACCACCACGACCACCCACGTCAACGGCTGCAACTCCGCAATTTACTAGCTTTCTAAATGTTGCTGCACTTATTCCTGAGCCAACTTCTTTCACCATAATAGGTATAGAAAGCTTTTTGACTGCTTGCTCAAGCAAGTATAAAAGACCTGAAAAATTCCTTTCTCCCTCTGGTTGAATACATTCTTGCAATGCATTGATATGAAATGCAAAAGCATCTAGTTCTAAACTATCAACTAACCTCTGAATGTCTTCTATTGTGATCCCATAGTTGAAGTTTACAACACCTATATTTCCAATCAAGAATGTATTTGGAGCCTGTTTTCTGACATCAAAAAGCCGCTTGAGTTCGGGACGAGTAACCATAATTTTTTGTGAGCCAAGCCCCATTGGTATGCCGTTTTTAACTGCGGCAATTGCAAGGATTTGATTAATTTCTTGTCCTCTTTCGATGCCTCCTGTCATACCTGTAATCAGAATTGGCATTGCAAACTGTTTTCCCAAAAAATTCTGTTCCAGTTTTACATCCTGAAAATCAAATTCTGGTAATGCCTCTGGAATAAGCTCAATTGAAGAAAAGGGTTCCTCTTTTGATTCCACATCTTCAGTAGCACAAATCCGAATATGATCATTTTTGCGTGCCACTGTACGCTCTGGTGTATCTAAAATCGTTTGACTAAGATTTTTTTGGTTTTGACTACCTAAATACATTTGTAACTTCCTTTGCTTACTCTCGGTAGTTATATTTGCACTAAAACTTTGCCTGTAGGAGTATCTGGTGCCATGACATCGTAAGCTTCAGGTGATAAATAAACAGTTGTGATCTGCCGACCGCCCTGCCTCTTAAAAGATGCATATGTCTGGAGACCAACGCCTGTTTCAAGCGGACGTCCAGCGAACATCATGACTGCTTGCTTATAGAGTTTTTTATCTTCTGGGGTAAGGAAGTGGCAGATTCGTTGCATTACCGTATAATCATTGTCCGCATAACATCTAATAGGTAAATGGAGCGTAGCACTAAAAGGTTGAGCATCGTTATCTGCTGTAAATGCGAAGCAGGTAATTAGTGGACGTGCATCAAAAAGCCTCTCTCCTTTAGCCATCTCTCGGCAGAACATACTCCCACTACCTTCGATATACTCAGGTGCGCCTGCGAGTACCTCTTCGACATCATTGGCAGTAGCATCTTTATGTGCAACATAGACCTTAACGCGTGCCATCAAGCTCTTGTCCAGGTCAAGAGAAAAGTAGATTAACTGATCTTTTTCCCTGCGGCATAACGCTACTTTGGATAGAAAATCCCAAGCTCGAGAAAAACCGAGGCGCTCCAAAGCTTCCTTTACTAAACTAGAAGCCAAATGTGAGCCATGAGCTTGCGGGTTTAAGTAAACCTTGAATTTAGGAACTGCGCCTGGCTTTAAGCAAAAAGAGTGCCAAAGTGAGAATTTTGCTTGGGGATCGTGGGGCTCGAAGAGGTCCTTGACACGTGTGAACCGTTCTAGAGATACCCCAAACTCCCAGTTTAGGCGCTCGTTTACGTCCAGCGCTGCTGTCCAACTTGACATAAGTGTAGTGGGATTTCCTTGAGCTTCAATCAAAACACGCAACTCTGGTTGCTTTCCATCAAAGGCAAGCGAGAACTCAAATGGGGTATGGTCGTCAGTAATGTCTGAGTTCCATAACGGAACCCTTCCGATGGTGTGATCACCCCAGCGTGCAATTACTATGTCCAATAACTGGAGTGCTAAGGTAGTCTCAGTCCGTAAATTTAGGGCGTTACAAAGTGAAGAAAGCTTTGCTGCTCCGAAAGTCTTGAAGGTTTGCATTGTGTTATGTTCTGTCATTTATTTATATCTGAAAATCGGAAACTAGTAGCTCGTTAAGGGAACTTGGCTGGGTAAAAGAAAACGGGTAAGAGGGGACAGGGGAAACGCATCTAAATTACTCTTGATCACAACGAAGGTTAAGAACGAACGAAAAAATCTTTCCTTTCGCGTTTGATTTTTTAAGCCCCAAAGCGATGTCTACGACGGGCTACGCCTACGCTGAAATTTTTCGCAATAAGTAAGAGTTAATGACATGAATTTTAACTCTATTGAGAATAGGCTTTGCTTATTGATATGATGCGTCACTTTAAAAGATTGTTGGTAATAACAAGGCTTTCAAGGGTGGCACTTGTTTGCTAAATCGGATGAGTCTTGACACATTCAACAAGCTAATTTGTAAGTTCTGCGTACGCTATAATTATGCGACTCCTTCAAGGTAAATATTTCATTTGATAGGCTCAAGCTGGGCAGTAAAGTATCGCAATAACTTTGCTGAATAAGTTAATAAGTAACCCGAAATTTCAGAACGTCGCGCTACGGTTTTACTAAATATTTCAGCTATATAATCTAAATGGCTTTGCGTATACACTCTCCTAGGAAGCGCCAGACGCACTAACTCTAACTTGGGGTGTACCATCTTCCCGGTTTCTGGGTCAGGATAAGAAAAAGCAAGTGATCCTAATTCTGCCGTACGTATTCCCCCCTCTAAATAAAGTTCTACCGTCAGAGCATGACCAGGAAATTGCTCTTTAGAAATATGAGGTAATAACGAGCCAGCATTCACGTACAATGCATGTGCTCCTGGTGGCTCAATAATTGGAATTCCTACTTCTCGTAGACGGTCTGCTAAATAAGCTGTTTGCCCTAAACGGTACCTCAGATATTCTTCTTGAAGTCCTTCACGTAAGCCAACAGCCATTGCATCTAAATCTCGACCCGCAAGTCCACCGTAGGTGGGAAAACCTTCTCGCAGGATCAACTCATTGCGTGCTTGTTCATACAGTGTTTCATCATTCATTGCCATGAAGCCACCTATGTTTACAATGCCATCCTTTTTAGCACTCATAGTAATACCATCGGCTAGAGCAAACATTTCACGACTAATTTCCAAGGGGCTTTTATCTGCATAACCTGGTTCACGCAACTTTATGAAGTAAGCATTCTCTGCATAACGACAAGCATCTATAAAAAATGGAATTCCAAACTCTCTGTACATCTTCGAAACAGAGCGGAGATTTTCCATAGAAACTGGTTGACCACCTCCAGCATTATTTGTCACTGTAATCATTCCCAAAGGAATTTGGTCTACTCCTACTTTTGTAATAAAGTCATACAGCTTTTGAATATCCATATTTCCTTTAAAAGGATGGTTCAAAGTAGGATTATGCGCTTCGTCAATTACTAAATTGACAGGGTGACCTCCTCGCGCACAAATATTACCAAAGGTCGTGTCAAAGTGATTGTTTGAGGGTACATATTGACCCGCTTGTACTAGACAGGTGAACAAAATATTTTCTGCTGCGCGACCCTGGTGGGTTGGTAAAAAATAGGAAAAACCGAAAATGTCTTTTATAACTTCCGCTAATCGGAAATATGAGCGTGAGCCCGCGTAGGTTTCGTCACCTTCAAACATGGATGCCCATTGTTTCTGACTCATAGCATTAGTACCAGAGTCCGACAGCAAATCAATAAATATTTCTTCTGCACGCAAGTTGAACAGATTGTAATTAGCTCGTTTTATGGCTGCCTCGCGGGCATCGCGATTAAGTAGTTTAATTGGTTCGACCATCTTAATTCGAAATGGTTCTGGGAGATGGTGTGCCATCTGCTACCTCAAAGTATTGTTTGCTTTAATACGTTAGAAAATTTGATGATTGACGCTCGCTAATCTTACAGTTTAATTAGCTTGCTATGCTTTACTTCTGAACTGCCTAAAATTGCCATTGTAAAATTAGCTAGTGGGGTTACATGAGTGCAATCACTTACTCGGAAGAATTTGGTGCAACGCTGCTGAATTAGAGACCCGTTAAAAATTTACTTCTATTCTCCTAAATCCTCCGATAAATTGGGAGACTTTGATTCCAGTGATTAATAAGTACCTAAAATCACAGCAAAATACTTTTTAAACAACCTCTTAGAGAGGCAAAACTCATCACATAATAAGTTGCACAGTAAACAAGCCTTTGTTTTGGATTTATGCTTTTGTCTGTCATGTAGTCGAACAAAGGCAACGCCTAATATTCTGCTTTTTTGTTCAACTAATCTAAGAAAACATTTCATCTTAAAGCCTCTTAATTTGAAAATATTTGATGCCCTGTTTTGGACTAGATTTCCTTTAGAGGCACGACTTATAAAGTATACATCTCAACAACTTGTAGCAACGGAAGATATATGTCGTTAAGCACAGATTTTACTATTACAGCTAATAATGCTCATGCCATCGCTACAAATACAGCTATTTGCTAACTGTGCGTACACGAAGAAGAACATTTATTAATCTAACCTTAACTCCCTTAACTCCCTTAACTCCCTTAAAATGATTTAAGTTTTAGATTTAACTCCAAATACTCTTTTTCTTTATTTGCCATTGCATTTATGTCCACCAACCAATCGCTTAAGCAAAAACGCCAGCGAGGCGTAAGATTAACTACTTCTGGTCTGCAGAAACTCCAGCAAGCCCGCGCTGAGGCAGAATACTTTGAAAATTTAGGGCAAAAGTATATACTTGCTGACTTAAGTGAACGCTGTGGATTAGACTCAGGAACCGTTTCTAAAATTTTGGCAGCTGAGCAAGGGGTGGACAAGCAAACCTTATTGCGTTTGTTCAGTGCTTTTAAACTAGAGTTGCATACCAATGACTATTGCCGAATTGGGTTAGAGCTACCGCAAAAAGAGCCAGTCGTTACTAATACGCACCAAGATTGGGGTGAAGCACCGGATGTTTCCATCTTTTATGGACGACAGGAGGAATTAGCAACTCTACAGAAATGGATAATAAAAGAGCGCTGCCGTTTAGTGGTGCTGTTGGGGATGGGCGGAATTGGTAAAACAGCACTAGCAGTCAAGCTAGGCCAACAACTACAGGGTGAGTTTAATTATCTGATTTGGCAGTCGCTACGCAATGCCCCACCCATTGATGATGTACTAGCCCATTTAGTTCAATTTCTCTCCAACCAGCAAGAAACTGCCATAGACCTACCCAAAGATGTCAGCGCCAGAGTCGGGCGTATAATGCATTACTTGCGCGCTTCCCGCTGCTTGTTAGTGTTGGACAATGCGGAAGCAATTCTCCAAAGTGGGAAGCGAGCCGGGCAATATCGGATAGGTTATGAGAGCTATAGCGAGTTGCTCAGACAAGTAGGCGAAGTTACACATCAAAGTTGTTTAGTACTGACTAGCCGCGAAAAACCAGAAGAAATTACTGCTCAAGAAGGAGAAATGCTACCAGTACGCTCGTTTCAACTAGTAGGGCTGAAGGAAACAGAAGGACAACAACTTCTAGCAGCCAAGGGATTAGCAGTTAGAGACGGGATAGAAGGAACTGAATTAGTCAAGTACTACAGCGGTAATCCATTAGCACTGAAGATAGCGGCAACGTCAATTCGAGAACTATTTCTCGATAACATTACAGCATTTTTGACACAAGGTACGGCAGTTTTTAATGAGATTCGTAAACTCTTGGAGCAACAATTTAATCGCTTGTCAGTTTTGGAAGAACAGGTAATGTATTGGATGGCAATCGCTCGAGAGCCAATTCTGCTCTTAGAGTTGCAAGAAGATATTGTATTGCCTGTATCAAAAGCAGAACTGCTAGAGGCAATACAATCTCTTCTACGACGGTCTTTGATTGAAAGTAGTCTAGCAGGCTTTAGTCAACAAGCTGTAGTTATGGAGTATGTAACTGAAAGATTAGTTGAACAAATTTATAAGGAAATTACTAGCGGACAAGTTGAATCATTAATGAGTCATGCCCTTATTAAAGCTAGTGCAAAGGAATATATTAGAGTCAATCAAGTTCGTATGATTTTAGAACCTATTGCTGGCAGACTAGTTAGCACCTTTAACTCTAAGAAGAATGTTGAAAATCAACTCAAGCAAGTTTTGTCGAAGTTACGCAAACAATTTGCTACCTCTCCTGGATATGGTGGAGGAAATTTGATTAACTTATTAAGTCAACTCGAAATTGATTTATCTAGCTATGACTTTTCACACTTATCAATTTGGCAAGCATACTTAGCAAACTTGAATTTACATCAAGTCAATTTTGCTTATGCCGATTTAGCAAAATCTATATTTGCTGAAACTTTCGGAAATGTTCTGTCAATTGCTTTAAGTTCGGATGGTAAACTTTTAGCATCTGGTGATACTTGTGGGGAAATTCACCTTTGGAGCGTTATAGATGGGCAAAAACTTTTTACCTGGAAAGGACACGCTAGTTGGATAATAGAAGTAACTTTTAGTCCAGATGGTCAGATATTAGCAAGCGGTGGCTTTGACAAAATTGTAAAGTTGTGGGATGTGAATACAGGTCAGTGTCTAAAAGTGCTAGAAGGGCATACTGGTTATATCTTAACCATTAAGTTCAGCTCAGATAGTCAAACTTTAGTTAGTAGTAGTAGTTCTGAATTGTTGATAAATCTATGGAACGTTAAAACGGGTCAACATTTGAAAACCCTGCAAGGACATACTCTTACGGTAGTCTCAGTTACTTTGAGTTCAAATGGTCAAACTCTATTTAGTGGCAGCGGTGATCAAACTATCAGACAATGGGACATTGCTACAGGTCATTGCCTAAAAATATTACAGGGTCATACAGATTGGGTATGGTCAGTTTGTTTGAGTCCGGATGATAAGACTCTAGCTAGTGGAAGTGCCGATTGTACTGTCAGGTTGTGGGATACTAATACAGGTGAATGCATCAAAGTTTTGCAAGGACATAATCAGCTTGTATATTCAGTTGCTTTCAATCCAAATGGTAAGATTATAGCTAGTGGAAGTGCCGATTGTACTGTCAGGTTATGGGATACTAACACTGGTAAATGTCTTAAAGTTCTGCTGGGACATACTAAAAAAGTATGGTCAATTACTTTTAGTCCGGATGGTAGCATTTTATTTAGTGGAAGCGAAGACCAAACTATCAAGTTGTGGGACGTAGGTACAGGTCGATGTTTAAAAACGCTACAAGGGTACATAGATTGGGTATGGGCAGCTACCTTCAGCCCCAATGGTCAAACTTTAGCTAGCGGTAACGGTGACGGAGCGATTAGACTATGGGATGTGAGCACAGGTCAATGCTTGAGAACAATACACGAGCATAAAAGTTGGATCTGGTCTATCACTTTTAGTCCAGATGGTCAAACTTTACTTAGTGGGAGCGAAGACCAAACAGTAAGACTGTGGGACATCAGAACGGGTCAATGCCTAAAAATTCTGCGCGAATGTGGCAGTTCCATTGCATCAGCTACTTTCAGCCCAGATGGACAAACCATCGCTGTTGCTTGCAATGATACAAATGTGTGGCTGGTAAATGTTAGGACAGGAAGATGCTTGCGTAAGTTGCAGGGACATACTCAATCAGTTCGATCAGTAAGCTTTAGTTCCGTAAAAATTCAAGGTAACGAGCAACATCCTATCTCTTCTAAGGAGGAAAACCAAGTTCTACTTAGTTGTGGTCAAGATGGCACAATTAAGCTTTGGAATGCTCAAACAGGAAAGTGCTTCAAAACGTTGAAACTACTTAGACTCTATGAAAATATGAATATTACAGGCGTTACAGGGTTAACTAAGGCAACGATTGAGACACTCAAAGCTCTGGGCGCATTTGAGTTATAAAGGAATGAAATTCAGTAAATGATGTCGAGTACCTTGAAGCGATAAACGATTTGGAGGAGTATTGTAAGTAGTCCCAGCCGACCACATTAAGCTCCGAAGTAAATTATAAGCCAGTAAATACACATGAATTTCTTTACGTATCATTGAAGGTGTTTTACATCGGAGAATATCCATACCCAAGGTAGTTTTTATATGCCTCAAATTCAATTCAACATCCCAACGTTTACCGTAAAGTCCAACAATTTCGAGAGTAGAATAAGTTGCTTTAGCAATCCGAATTGAAACGTGAGAAAATACGGAGATTAAAAGTACCTATTTATAGGCTTTTCAGCGATTTTCTCTCTCACAAATGATTTAGGATTGCTATTTATCTAAAAGAGTAGTAATTAAGCTGACTTGTTGAGTGCGAAAACCAGGAATAACAATGTAGTAGTAAATTTCTTGCACAGTTATGGCAGAAGGTAGAGCTAAAAATTCATCTAAGCTCAATCCTTGTGGGCATCTTTTAGGCTTATACCAAGTAACAAGCTTGTCGCAATCGCCAACAATTTTCCCTTTTCGCATGGTTGTTGTGCGAGATTGATGCTTACGAAATACTGCATCACAACCAAGTTTGGTAATAACATATCAGCGTAAGCGCAAAACGCTCTATCCCCTAAAAGCACATCATTTGGTTTAAGAAAACTGTATAGTTTTCTTGCTAATTTGATATCATGAGTGTTCATAACATCGATGCGCAAAGCAACGGCAGCTCCTGTTATTAAACTGAATACCACACCAATTTTGGCAATTGGAAAGCCACATCCGGGCTTTTGGCTACTGGGCTGAGGGTATTCTTTTTGATTCTCTATAGTGTCAGGCATCGAGACAGTTGACCCATCTATTACTTTGACATTTCGACCACACCATAAATATTCTGTTGCTACTTTCTGTTCTAAGCTTTGTGCCGAGAAATTGAAAAGTTTTTCTAATAACTTTTCTGGAAGCCTTGCCCTAGCTTGGCAGTAAGCACTCGTATCTGTTGAGGGAACTTCTACTTCTGACTCAGCCAAATGTGCAATTATTTTACTCACAGTATTATGGCAAGTTTTGTCAGTATCTAGAACCTGAGATAAAAATGCCCATAAAGTTATGAATGGGTCAAATAACCGCTTTTTATATTTGATTTTTAACTCCGAGATGGCAAGTCTTATTACTGATTCTGGTAACACTTCTTTAAACGGTAGTCCCAAACTCCGACTAAATTTATCCTTGAGGATTTGTACTCTTAGTGTCACAGTGGTGGTTATGATGTTGGCTTATTCGTCTCAAAAAAGTATTTCATGGACGAGTAAGCTTTTCCTACCTAAAATTTTTTTGGACAGTCCGTCTATCATGGCCCCATCCATAAAGCTCTGTCTGATCCGGGAGCGATCGCTCGACTTGCTCACTCACTGTTCATTAATTAAAACTTGAAAGCCTTACGTCATATAGATTATAGGGTAGTGCTAAAGATGTAATGATGCGTTGTAGTAATGCACAAAATACCAAATAGCACCAATGTGATTCTCCAACGATTTGGAAAAAGACAAGGTTTTTCGGACTAGCCGAGATACCCGTTGCCTC
>JAHHHS010000226.1 GCA_019359215.1 Nostoc indistinguendum CM1-VF10
GAGCCGGATGAGGTGAAAGTCTCACGTCCGGTTCTGAAGACGAGCGGGACTCGTGAGAGTTTCGCTTAGTTTAATCGTTTGGGGGATTCCTGGGGTTTGCGCTTGCGGGGTGGATGCTGCGCCATTGCCAGAACGAGGAGAGGCAGAAAGCCGTATTTGAAGATATTGCCCTTCATCGGGATGCTGCAAGAGCAGAGATGGCCGCACGTTCCGAGTTGTTAGAGAGCTACCGAGATGTTGCGATCGCAGAAGTTCAGTTACAAGCTGACTTGGATCTAATCGCCAACGATCGCACTGTTGATATTACCAAAGCCGAGATTTACGCCCACACGGAAATTGAAGTTACCCAGATGGAGGCAACTGACGCTATTTTTGAGGCGCAGACGGCGGGGATGACTGAAGAACAGAAGGCAGAGTATATTAAGCAGTTGCGTGAGATGAAAACGCCCTATCTACAAGGAAGTCAGACTTTACAGGGGACGATTGACCCCAACGATAAGGTTACTGGATCTGAGCCTGGAGCGATCGCTCCCACTGACAAATATCGCTGGATTAACAACACCATCGGCTACCCCACTTTAATATTTGGTGGCATGGGTGCGGGTAAGTCGTGGACTACTAGAGAAATTATCTGGAAGAAAGTACAAGCTGGCTGGAACATCGTAGCGCTTGACCCGCACGGCACACAGGTCGAGTGGCGAGGTGTGAGGCTGATTACTGGCTACAAAGAAATAGCCGATTTCATGCAATGGTACATGGATGAAATGCGCCAGCGCTATGAAGATTACCGCTTAAGTGGGCTGACTGAAGAACAATGGACGGAGAACCTAAGAGCGTCGGGCAAGATGCTATCAGTTATCTGTGAAGAATTTACGACATGGACGGATAACATAGTTGAGCCAATGCCAAATGATTGCGATGAAGATAAGTGGAAGCCAGATCCTGATTTTATTGGTAAATGGTTTCGCTGTGCCATGACTGAATCTCGCAAACAATTAATGATTCCCTTGTTCGTAGCTCACGACCGCACAATGGAGATTTTAGCCAAAGCCAAAGGATTATCAAAACTTCGAGATGCGGCACTGTTAGAAGTAGAACTAATCGCAACTATTGACCCAATTACGACAGAGGCTTCTTCCAGTGGTAGGGGTAGGATTAAGCTACCTGGACATGGGCAATGGATTGATATTGAACTGCCTAAACTTGACCACAAGCGAATTGATTTTCGGCTTGATAGACCTGTGACCAGTGATGAACCGCCAACCATCGATAAAGCCACTTTAGAGCGCATTTATGAACTGGAATTCAACCTTGGTAACAAAGCAGGTGACACCCAAGATGAACCTAATAAACTGTCACCAATGGCGCAAAAGCTGTATGAATATCTCACCATAACTGAACGAATTGAAGCTGATGTAAGAGAGTTTAAGGGCAACTTTAAAGTGGCTGGTGAAAGATTCACTGTTGAGCAAATCAAGGGCTGGATGTATGAAATTGTGGGGGCAGGTATGGCTGACTGGATAGGCGAGGGTGTTATCAAGCTTAATCAAATTTGACTGCCCTTTGTGAGGAGTGTTTAGCCCCAAAAACGCGCTTTTTTCGCGGACACGGACACCAAGTCACCACAGACACTAAAGCTCGAAACCCTTATATGGTCTAGACACCAGCAGACACCACCCCAGACACCACCCAGACACCAAGTGTCTAGTACGTGTCCGCTAGACACCAATAAGAAATCAGCCAACAATTACCCAAACTTTATTACAGAATTATCAAAACAATGCTGAAAATTGTAATCATTGAAAGAGAACCATTTACGCTTTTAGGTATCAAGACTGCTATTGAACAGTCTCCAGATATAGAAGTAAGCGCTTCCGCCACTTGTGGAGAGATAGGTTTGAAGTTGGTTGAAGAAACTAAGCCGGATGTGGTTGTAATCGATTTGCTCTTACCGGATATGAGTGGCTTAGAACTTACTCGCTTAATCAAAAATCAAACTAATAGCAAAGTTATCATTCTTACTAATCAAACCGTATCAGTATTAGTTGGCTGACTTGTGCTAATGATATAACCACACTCTCACATCTCGAAAATCAGTTGATAGAGTTCTACAAGCCGCCGCTAAATTGGACGAAAGTGGTATCGCCAATAAGAAAAATAACTCCATCAGAGATAGCACTACAGCAGAGTCTTCAACAACTCGCAAAGTTAAATACTATGATATTTGGGTTTGACCCAATAGCTGACGAAGAACCACCAACAATTTACTTGGTGTACCCCGTATATGGCAAGCGTGGTCTATCCGGTAGCATACGAAGTATATTAAAAACTATCAGCAAAAAAGCCAGCCCTTTGAAGTGGAAAGAGTATCGCACAGAACCTAAATTTTCAGGTAAATTCGGTTATTGGTCAACTCAATATAACAATATAAGAATAGACCTATCTCCATTTGATGGTCTAGTCCACTTTATGAATAATTCTATTGCTAGAACTATTGCTGATGTAGAATTTATGGCTTTTAGCTCTGAACAGCTAGAAATATTTTTAGAAAATACATCAGATGAACTGAAGAATAATCTTTCATATTTAGATGCTCTAGAAGATGACCCTATTCCTATAAAACTGGTTGATAAATCTCAGCTAGAACAGGGGAAAGCTAAAAATGTCATTGAAGTAGAAGCATGGGAGGAATTAGAGCCAATGCCTGAAGGTGAAGCGAGAATAATGACTCGTCAGTTCTTGTATGTAGATGGTGTAGAAGTAGAAGTCTGTAGTAACACAAATGGAAAATATTTTGTCAGGCACAATGTTTACTGGTGGATAATGCACGGACGAAAAAACCCCGACCCACAATATCAGCGTGTAATAGAAAACTTAAAGGATGCTGTAGATAGACTACCTACTATAAGATGGGCTGGTTATAAATTTAGATTTGAAACTATTATATTTAGTGAGGACGATGTAGAAGTTGAGAGTGTACTGCTGCCACTGGCTATGTTTGAAGATCTATTCAAGGACTTAAAGTCAAATTGTACAGGCAAGCTCCGTGAAGAACTTGAAACTGGGGAGTACCAGTCCAAGCCAGATGATAACCCAAATATAAAACTATGTGCATGGTTACAGCGCAATTCATTAGGCTCACTATTGCAAACCAAAGATAGTTAAATCAATATTTGGGGTGATTGCTACCCAAACCCAAAAATTGGCAACACATCTCAAAATAAAGACAGTTGCCCCGGCGATAAATTCCCCCGGCGGCGCGTATGAAAACTGAGGTGACAAGCTGTGCATAACGCACATAAGTTTGACCGACGATTATCTTCAGGTAGAAAATTAGAGTGATGCACTGTTAATGTTAATGCCATTCTTAGAGAACGGGTAAGTTCGGACGTATCATCACCGGGGCGAATGCATTGCAAGCCACACTTAGAGCAACGCCAGCCCACAGATTGTTTAATATCAAGAGCGATATCTGACCAGTTTTCTGGATAACGTTGCTGTGATTTTCTTGGCATTTTCAATTCTTCTCAAAATGCGTAGAGATTTAATTATCAGTTCTTGGATTACGATTAATCTACTATAATTAGTCGATTTATTAATTTTTCTCACTCGGAATTCTTCAACATTCCCGTCAACAATTTCGACATTGACCAGAGGTCTTTGATAAAGGCATTAATCGCCTTAAGAGCCACTGACTGCCGCCCCCTTTTTACGTAACCGCGAAACCATTTATATTAAATAATACTTTCAACTCCCTCCGGTTCATCACTATTCACTCGGTGGCGAGGTAGTCATCACTTGTATAACCGTATCATCATGACCGAAGCGTGCTTCTGACCAAGTAGAATAACGCTGCATTCTTCCATGATGAGGCCCGCCCAAAACCATTGTTTCAAAAAGTAAGGGGGGGTCTCCAAAAGTTAGATCAAACCCAGAAAAAGTAGTTGAAATTTTGGCATCGCCAACTGTAGTCTCGGCAACTAGATGTTTTGCTGAATCTTGTGCTGAGTGTAAATAATCTTGCCATTCTGACAATGAATTAACAGCAACAGGTGTATGTCCTACGAGTTTGTAATAACGCATGATTGACAACGATTAAATAATCTTTTGTGCGTAGATTTGAGCATGAGCGTATTCTTTTATTCCTGATATTCCTGAATCTGTCATTGCGTAATTCCCTTTTCAACTCACAAAGTTAACTAAAAAGTTGATTTAAAATATTGTTTATTTGCCCGGAAAACCAATAAGAGCAGCTGTGTTCAGCTTCATTATAATTAGCATCAAGGCAATTTTCCGCATTTTCTAATCTACCAATTGAGCCTTTGATTTCAATTATTGATATTTGTTCGCCTTCAGCTTCAATAATTTCTTGTACTCTTGATTCTGGTAGTTTTTCGACAGAGAGCGAATCTATTGATAAGCCTGTGTCTACAACAATATTTGATAAATGATAAATTGATTTACATCCATCATCGGTACAAAATACTAAACAATTATTCCTCACGTAAATCTCAGTAATTCTCATTGTATAAATCCATGCTTTGATGAGCTAATTGTACAAAATTGCCTTTTCGTCACTTGATACTTAAAACTACTAAAATTAATGTATCAATAATCATGATTGATTTCCTGTCCAAGGATTTAAAGCACTCCGAGAAATATTTTGGCTTCAGCCAAGCTTATCAAACCAGTTCAAGTTAGGACTTTCCCCATTTTTTCGTCGGTAAGCCTCAGCACAAGCCTTTTCATAAACCTCATCCCAGCTACGAAGAAAATCCTTTTCATAAGATGCTAAATCTTTGTATGGGATAGCGCTTTCAAGCGAGACAACCTGTACTATCTCTTCAAAGCTTTGAAAATATCCAGGCTCAATTGCGATTGCTGACAAAAACCTCACAGAATTATTTTTAAACTCTTGATGACATAGCTCTAATGCATCTGATTTCATACTCCTACCCTTGAGAATTATTTGGACTGAGTTTCGTTTTATAGGTGACTTGATAAGTTCCGTAAAAATATCTTATCAAACATATTTAATTACCAATTATTCAATAATATCGATCTCCTCTAATTAGTCAATATATTAATTTTTTATTTATCCGAATCCTTCAACATACCCGTTAACAATTCCGACATCTCCCACAGGTCTTTATTCCTGTTATCGTCATAAATCATCAGCGTTCGCTGGTCAGCATGACGGCTTAACTTCTGCACCTTTCTGATATTCCCATCAGTCGCATCGAGGGCCGCCGTAATCGCTGAATGCCTGACCCTGTGGGGGGACATGGGTTTCTTGACTCCCGCTTTCTTAAAAGCTGCCGACACTATTTTATAGACAGCATCCGTAGTCAATCTATGTCCTTCATTATGAAAATCTAATGCTGTAAATATCGGTAAATTGCCATTCAAATCCCCCCTGGCAATTAACCAATCAGCAAGAGCAGCCGCCACATCTTTTGACATATCCAAATATTCTTCATTCGTTCCCTTCCCCTTACCCAAAACCCGCAACTTGCGCCCATAAAAATCAAAGTCACCCACATTTAATTGACATATCTCCTGGCGACGCAAAGCTAAACCCCACAGCACCAAAAAAATTGCATAGTTGCGTTTACCAATCAAAGTCTCCCTATCAAACTGCTGAATCACAACAGATATCGCTTTGCTATCAACACCCCGCGTATCCCGGTACGCCTTAACCTTCTCCCCTGAAACATCCTCTAGGGAATAGTTGCACACCCCCAACTTCCGCCCCATTTTCGCCAACGACTTAATCGCCGCCAACCGCCGATTGATGGTTGCCTCCCGCAACCCAGATTTAATCAACATCGCCTTATATTTCAACACCACCATTACTGCCTGCTCTCGCTGCAAGTGCAGAAACTCCAGCACACTATCACCACTTGGCGGTAATAAAGTCATCTTCAGAAAAAAATCCCTCAAATCCTTTTCATAAGCCCGTCGAGTATTGGGGTTACGCTTATCTGCCAACAGTTGCGCCAACACATCTGGATCTTTGTCAAGTTGCGCGTCAAAATATCTGGCGATCGGTGCATCTAAACACGCCTCCAATTCAACTTTAACTAGCTCCCCAAATATTGGCTCGTTAGGCATAAATGCTCACTCTAACGTTATTGATAATGTAGGTTTCCAATAACGTTCATCATTGCATACAATGTTCTTGCCAAGCGTGTTTACACAAGATATGGCAAGAGCCACTTATTGCGGAAGTCACTAAGTATCATCAGCGCTGTGGTAGTCTGTAAAATTGCTGCTTTGATATCATTTTTGATAGCTAAGATCGAGGTATGTGGTGCAGCAGACCTTGAACCACAACCTGCGATTAAACCACCAGCTCTCCGTTGCCCATGCCTAAATCTGGCGATCGCAGTAGTCTTTTCGTGCCTGGGTAGGCTTAAACTCATACTTAGCAGTCCAGAGAGCTTTTATTCAACAATTTTCTCCAGCCTAAGTTGACCCATTAAATCAACCATAAAATCAATAAAAGCGCGAACTTTTGCTGATAAATGCCGCTTTTGTGGATAAATTACCGATATCGGTTCACCAGGAGCAGCATAGTCCTCAAGTATCGGTTGAAGTTCACCACCCGCAATTGCTCTTCCAGCAACATAGTTAAGAACTTGCACTATTCCCGCGCCCGCAATTGCAGCTTCCAGTAAAGATTCGGCATGGTCAAATCGTAAGGAACCCTCCACAGGCATTTCAAATTGTTCGCCTTGGTGAGGCAGTGCGTTGCGGGGGTTCCCTGGAGTGTGCAAACTGCCGTGTTGAAAGCGCCACTCAAACACCCTTCGTGTTTGGGGATAGACAAAATTTATACAGTTATGTTGCTTCAGGTCTTGAGGAGTTTTGGGAATACCGTGGCGTTTGAAGTAATCCGGTGAAGCACAAACAACAAACCGCACTGTCGCCACCCGATGCATAATTAATCGACTATCCGTACCAATACCCAAGCGCACAACAGCATCAATTCCTTCTTCAATTAAATCAACAAAGCGGTCATTCAGAGATACATCCAGCTTGAGTTCAGGATATTTCGCCGTCAACATAGGCAACGCCCCAACAATGTGCATTCGCCCCAACGCCATTGTTAAATCGATTCTTAGCGTCCCTCTGGGTTGATACCTCGTTTGCAGCAGTTCTTGTTCTGCCTCTTCTAACTCATCCAGAATTTGTCGGCACCGTGAGTAAAAAGCAGCACCGTCATCCGTCAACGTCACGCTGCGGGTGGTGCGGTTAAGTAAACGGATTCCCAGTTCTTCTTCTAAGCGTTGCACGGCTTTGCTGATGCTGGATGGCGACATCCCCATTTGTCGCGCAGCTTCTGAGAAGCTGCGGTTTTGGGCAGCGCGGACGAAGATGATTAGGCTGTTGAGTTTGTCCATGCCCACCAGCTTAAATGATTTTTGAACTTTATTCACAAGTCATGTGAAATGTAACTACTTTTTCTTCTTTTTGCCAAAGGTTAACTTGAAGGCAATAGACGATTGCACGACGCAAGTTTATTTTTGGTGGTACTACAGCTTTGGGAACGATGGCAGTCATTGGCAATCAAGCACTTAATAGTCATCAGGTCAAGGCGAACGAAAACCAAACTCTGACACAGCGATCGCCAATTCGCTCTGCAAACGGACGATTTAATGGCAAAGTTGTTTTAATTACAGGTGCAACGAGTGGGATGGGACGCACCGCAGCTGAACTTTTTGCCAGAGAAGGGGCAAAAGTCATGTTTTGCGGCAGACGCGAAAACTTGGGCAAACAAGTGGAAGCCACAATTCGCAACAATGGTGGTGAAGCAACATATATGCGTGCTGATGTACGCGACCCCAAACAAGTGGAAGCTTTCGTAAAAGCAACTATTCAGAAATATGGTCGGCTTGATATAGCTTACAACAACGCAGGTATTGGTCGTATACCAGGTTTTGGGCGAATTCATGAGATGACTACGGAACATTGGCAGGAATTAAATAGCACCAACTACGACGGTGTGTTCTACTCCATGAAGTATGAGCTACAACAGATGCTCAAGCAAAAATCAGGTGTCATTATTAACAAGGCTTCGACATTAGGGCTTGTGGCATTACCAAATGTTGGTGCGTATGTAAGTTCTAAACATGGTGTAGTCGGTTTGACGAAAGCTGCGGCGCTGGAGTACGCTACTCAAGGTATCCGCGTGAATGCAATTGCACCAGGCCCCATCGAGACAACTTTCCTGAATCAGTTTGTTAACCCTGTAGATACTCAGCTTTATCAACAAGTCAGTAACTCTATTGCTAACAAAGTCCCGCTCAAACGTTGGGGACAACCAGAAGAGATAGCGAATGTAGCTTTGTTTCTCGCGGACGAAGAAGCCAGTTTCCTCAATGGACACATCATGGTGGTGGACGGTGGTATGGCTGCCCATGAAGGTTCTGCGGCTGAAGACCGCCTGTAGTGCCAAATTGATCCGTCCGAAACAACACTAGAAGTAATTATGCTCAAAAACGCAGTTAATAAGGCGCTTAGTTGCACTGTAATTGTTGCAATTGTCGGTTTTTCTGCAATGGTGCATGACCAAGCCCAAGTGCAGAAGCCAGCCACTCCTGTTACACCACTAGGTTCGGCCAAATTGCATCATGTGGCAATTTCGGTTACTAACTTTCAAGAGACGCTTCGGTGGTATCAAGATAAACTTGGCTTCCGAGTTACCGGAAGACGCGATTTACCTCAACTATCTACACAGCAAGCTTTTCTAGAATTAAATGGCATCCGTCTTGAAGTATTTGCACGCAAAAGCTCGTTCCGAGTTCAACCGCCAGTGACTAATGTTCCGGATGATTTGCTAATACAGGGTTACAAACATCTGGCAATTGTCGTAGACGATTTAGATATCGTCGCCGCAGAACTCAGGAGAAAGGGCGTTAAGTTCCTGTGGGAACCAAGAGTAGATGAGGCATTGAAGCTTAAGCTCTGCTTCATTCAGGACAACAACGGGAATTTGATTGAACTGGTTGAGGAACTCAAGCAAACTAAATTTTCAAGCTTATTAGCATCTGTGTACCTAAAATGGTGAATTATTTTCACAAGTTATATGACAGTAAACTGCTTTTTCTATCTATTGGCACAAGTTATTGTTAGGTCATGAACGCGCAGGAATTTTCACCATGCAACCTAAAGGCTTGAAAAAACTAATAGCAGTTATCCTGACCACAACCGGACTTACAGCAAGTACTAGTCTTTTTGCAATTGCTAATCAAAACCAACCTAAAATAAATTCACAAGCTGACATGGGGCTTGAAACACTGGAAATTTACAATGTCGCCATATCAGTTCCAGATATTGACGAATCTGTGCGTTGGTATTCAGACAAGTTAAGCTTCAAGTTGCAAAGTAGAAGGCAAGTTTCTACAGGTATTGAGATTGCCTTGATGGAAAAGAATGGCTTTTTCATTGATTTAATCAAAATCCCTAATCAGCGAAATTTGGAAGGAAAACCAAAAAACCCTCCAGCACATTTAGAGGTTCTCGGCATCCGCAATATGGTGTTTTACGTGAATGACTTAAAAGCAGCGAATGCTCAGTTAAAAGCCAAAGGTGTACCACTGATTTGGGAGAGCCGTTATATTCCCGAAATTGGCACATCGATTACAAATTTTCGGGACAACAATGGCAATCTCATCGCTATTTGGGAACGTCAAAAATAGATTTTCCCCACATCTAATTACCAAACTTTCACCAGTTAAAAGTATGAACGCACACACCAATTTATTCACAAATTATCAACTAGGTTCGCTCCAACTTCCCAACCGCATCGTTATTCGGGAAGAATTATGAGTAGCAAACCTATAACTGTATTAGTTTCAGTCCGTACTAAGCCTGGTATGGAAGAAGCCTACAAAAAAGAACTGATGAATGTTCTCAAACACGTCTTTGCTGAACCAAACCTGCTTAATTTCAAAGTCAACCAGAATCCTCACGACCCGACTAGGTTTATGTTCTACGAGACTTGGGCTGACAAAAACGATTTCGAGACAGCACAACTCAACAGACCTTATCGCAAACCTTATTTAAAACGAACAAAAAATTTATTGGCTGAACCGATCCAATGGACAATTTGGGAAACAATTCTTAGCCTCAAAACAAATTAAGCATAGGTAATTACAAACGGTCATATCTCGTGCGTTACCCTCGGCAGGTGTGATCCACTTTTGACAAAAAATTATTATGAAAGCTAATTACAGTTTTTATTCATCTTCTGGGAAAGGAAGCTTTCCAATAACGTCTATCATACGGCAACAAGCAGGGGCATTAATCAAAACATTCACTTCGGAGCAAAATTATCCTTGCGGAACTAGGCAAGTGTCAATTGGTAATGGTATATCTGTAATTTCCTGCTTTGATATCAAAATTGATAGCAGAGGATGTAGTCAATGTGTCCAATCCTCCAGCACCAAATTGGGAATTTGAGAGAAATCCTTTTGGTTACGAGTAACCATCACCGCATTTGCCCTTAGAGCGATGCCTACGGCGGGCTTTGCCTACGCAGCTATTCGCAAATCTTTCTGTAGTCTTTTTTTACTATACTTTTGCAGAAATTGACCCAGAAATAAAACTTCTGGGCTAAGTATCAAAAAGTTGCAACTGTCGGTCTAAGCGGCTAAACGAAGAATCTGGTCTAACTCACGTGAGCGTGGCGTCAAG
>JAHHHS010000227.1 GCA_019359215.1 Nostoc indistinguendum CM1-VF10
TACAACAAGTGATGAATCCAGATGCCCCGAAGCCTCTCTGACTCCCCTGCGTCCTCTATCTCCTTTATCCCATACTCGCCCTCTGTATGCTGCTATTATCAAATCCATACGAATAGAACAGGCATTACGAACCCAACAAATAAAGGAAAAAATTGCGCCTTTTCCACAAACTAATTCCCCAAAAATGCTCGAGTAATTATTCCCGAAGCCCCTCAATCTCAAGTTAGTTCGCCTTCAGAAGAGAGCAGCACTCAGAGACCTCAAGATAAATTTTTACCCATAGAGCGGCAAGAGTTTTTAATGGTTGCAGATACCTTGAAGCAAGGTAAAGAGCTACCTGACCTTGATGAAGACCCCAGGAAAATTGCTAACACCCTAAGTTCTCTTTCTCCTGATGGCACTCATAAAATTATTGAAAGTTTTAAATCTTTAGAAATCTTCAAAATACTTACAAATACCCTATAAACCTTTAATTCTCACGATTTAGAATTAGGTAATTATCGGATTACTTATACTTCTAATGATGAAAATAGTGGTGATATCAAGCTTTTAAAAACTGAACATAACGGCACTACTAGAGTTGCTGTACATTTAGAATTGAGCAGAACTGATGAACAAATGAATCATCAAGTTCATTCTATGGCTATTACCTCATTAGAAATTGACAAACTCAGGCTGCTGGCAACTAAACTTCAAATCCCAACAATTAATTCTGCTGCTAATGCCCACGCAACTCGTGATATTCCTTTACCACTTCATCCAGCATTAGCTGAAATTTGGAACTTACTGGAGAGTTCTGTCAGATGGACATCTGGAGCAAACCAAGGTAATGAAGGTTTTCGTGAGCGATTTCAAAAAGACCTCAATGCTAAACTAACTTTGGGTGAGCAGTCACAACTTTATTTTAAATTTTTAATTCAAACTAAAGAAGAGATTATTATTAATGGGAAAACTGATATTATTTTGCCACCACTTAGCGAAATCACAGAGGATTTAAAATTGTTGCGCGAACAATCGATTAATAATTTTTATAGTCCGAAGATTTCCCAGAATGCCGAAACACAGAAGCCAACTCAAAACCAGCCTCGCAATCCAGAACCTCACTTAAACAACTTGGAAGTTTAGTTATGCAATCCACAGATGTTAGAGAAACCATCGCTTCTATTAATCGCAACAGTGGGATCTCGAATAATATGATGGCTTATCGGCTGGCTCGAATGATAGAGAAAGTGCCACAGAGTACAGTACAATCCCCCATTGAGTTGGATTCACAATCGCGTCAAAACCTTGAAGATAAATTAAGAAATATTTTGACCAAAAGTACTCAAAATATTGAAGATTATAGACTACAACTTAAAAATCAATATCTGGCTGAATATTCTCAAAGATTCGGTGTCACTCAAAGCGAAACACCTGTGACTGAGCAGCCTAATAATTTTTCTAGAGTTGAAAATCTAATTACCCAAAGAAAGCATATATTCCTCCAACAAATGATGGCTCAAGGGGAATCAAACGCTAATTTAACTCCCTGCACACCAGCAAATCAAGAGGTTAATAAACAACATCAAGCCGATGATTTTAGCAAAAAGCCCCTGATTGCTGCCGTTCTTCAAACTATCATTGCTAAAGGTCAAGATACTAAAAATGAAGGCCGCGTTTATGAAGGCGTTCTTTATAGACTTCAATTACTGATTAAAGAAGGTATACAGTTTATCAATGTTAACCGCAAAACTCAATCCAATCAAAAAGCTTTTGCTGCATATAAAGACCACACTAACGAGTTTACAATTACTTCAAATAACCTCTCAACTGAAGAAGCACAAAAAATCGTTGCTTTTAATCAGCAGCGAATTGCAAAAGAACAATCTCAATCATTACCTATTCAAACTGATCAAACTCAGCAATTTACATTTGATAAAGATGATCATTCCGAGCTAGGAGATTAGGCATATTTAACTAAAATACCCCATCACTAATCCAAATATAAATCCACTGATTAAGAGATACCGTCTTAATATTGGATTTATTTTCACAAAAGGAGCAATTATTGTTGCAAGAAATATGTAAAATGTGGCTTCAAATATATCAGTGCTAAATGTGATAACGGCAGCGATAAACAGCCCACCAAATATCAAACATCCAACTACATACTCTATCTTGTCCCATAGCTTAGTGTCGTCCAGGTAGCGCATGAGTTAATCTCGACTTTTTCGGGATTGTAGCATCTACCCCATAAAAATTGTTTACTTGATAGGGAAATTTTATTGTAAATATCGTCCCCTTACCAACAACAGAATCTACAGACAGTTTCAGCCCATGAGAATAAGCTACCATCATTGCAATATACAATCCTAACCCGGAGCCAGGTGAAGAAATAGTCCCACGATAAAAAGGTAGAAAGATATTCGCCAAATCCTCTGATCCAATACCAATGCCCGTGTCTTCAATTAAAACTACCAAGTCATCACCCTGGTTCAACAATCGCAAGAATATATCACCTGTCTCTGTATATGAGAGGGCGTTTTGAAGTAGATTTGAACACATTCTGTAAAGATGTGTTGCATCTCCTTTCACCCTAGTTCCATGTACATATTGTGTACAAGTCTTGTAGTGCAATTTTAAACCCCGATTAATAGCTTTTGGCATATACTCTTGATATAAATTATTCAATAAGTCGCCAAAATCAAATTCATGAATCAAGGATGGATTTAAACCAATAAGTCTATCTCTTGATTGATGATTTCGATACATATCTATCAGTTGAATCACTCTGTTATTAGTCTGCCATAAGGATATTAGAATTGTTTTTATCTCTTGGAGATTGCTTCCGTACTCTCCATCTATCATTTGCTTCAAAACAATTGATTCATTATATTGTCTTACTTGATATTGGGCTACCAGATATCAACGGACTAGAGATGACAACCAGGATTAAGAAGGACACTTTATCCAAAGTTATTATCCTCAGCGCTTATTCTAGTCAAAATGTGATTAACGAAGCTTTTGCCTGTGGTGCTGATTCATATTTCTTAAAGACAACCAAGATCGAGTCGATTAAAAACGCTATCCGTAGTATCTATCGAAACGAAGAATATCTTGACCAAGCGATTATCAAGAGATTTCTGGAATTGAACCATCGTCAGAGTACAAAAATTAAAGGCAAAAAGTACAACGAGTTACCTACAACTCAAGAAATTGAAATTCTCAAATTAATTGCCAGTGGCTACTCCAATAAGGAAATCGCTAATCAACTATTCATCAGTATTAGCACAGTCAAATCCCACACTGGCAACCTTTTTCTCAAGTTAGGAGCTAGAGATCGAGTGAATGCCATTCTTAAAGCTCAAAGTTTTGGCTACTTAGAACCTTCTACCCCAGACTGGAGAGCTACTGGTTGATTAATTTTTCTTGTTTTTTTGCATTTGAATTAAACAATATCCTTTCAACCGATTTTCTTCTTGACAAGCAGCCAGAGTTTGCTGATTCTCAACAAAGAGCTTATAAGTTTGCTTACCTTCGCTGGATTTTACCCATTGTAAAATCTTCAAGTCGTTGTTTGACAAGATGACTGATTGATTTTGGCCCAAGTTAGTCATCACGTTCCAAGTCGTAAATGAAGCAAGCATCGCACCGGCTGCTGTCACTCCTCCTACCAGAGCGCAGATAGACCAAAAATGCATCTTAGAACTGCCTGTAGATAATCGGATTTCTTTTGGTGTCGAGGATGCAGATGATGTCGATGATTGTATCAGCTTCGGCATTTGTTCAGTTAATACATCACGCACAGCATTACTGACTACAGTGTTGTTCATTGATTGGGCTGTTTTAGAAGTGTTCGTCAACTTCTGCTCGATTGTTAGTACCCAAGCTTCAATCATTGCCTCCATTCGTGCTTGCAGTGAAATCATTGTTTCTTCATATCTGCCAAGCGTTGCCATGACTTGAAACATCGGGTCATCTTCTGCTAACCCCAGTTGCTGCGCTGTTTCAACGATCCTCTGTTGTTCGGCTTCAGAATACCCCTGCAATATTTCTGATGTTCTCACCTGCTGATACTCCTAAGTAAATACTTGCGACTTGATTATTTGTTACAGCATCAAAGAAATTTTTTAGCCAGTGATAAATATATGAGCGATACAGCACATATAGCTTAAGCTCTTGAATACATTGTGAGTAAGGTTTGGTTAAATCCTCCATTGCTTGATAATGATCTCTGTGCAAGGCTGTTAATATAATTTCTGTGCCCCCAATCAATGGCAATTTTTGCTGGATTAATTGCTTGTACTCTTTAAACCTCGTATCAAAATGTTGATTTTTGACTATGACATAATTAGCATTGTCCGTTGCAAAATCTAATAGCTGCAAGAAATATTCCATGCAATCACTTCTATGGGAAATTGGCTGTAAGAATGTTAGTTTCCAGTTGAGTTCAGCCAAAACAGTAAAAAAATCAGCCTCATATATGTAGTTACAGGTTTCTTGGATATATTGTCCCGGCATATCTACAAAAATCACATCTAATGAGTCATTAAGTAAATCGTCTAACACCAAATCCGGGTTGTCAGTGAAAAAATTTAAGCTTTCTATTGGTACTATACCTTCATAAGCTTTGAACTTATTACGGTTGTCGTGGTTATAAATCTTAACAGCTTGATTTTGACTAAGGAATAGTTCAATCAATAACTTGATAACTGTAGACTTTCCCACACGCGAGTCACCTACAGTCATAACTACACGTCTACAAACGGGGGACATTTTCTAATCCTAAAATGCTTTTTGCCAATCCAACTTGTTCCTTGAATTTGCTAATCCAAGTACTTACCCTTCCTTTGACTGATGGCTTTTCTTTTTGCTCTATTCCTTGATTAAATGTCAAGCTATTTTTATCTAAATAATCATAAGCGTGTTCTATTAAATCTGGCATCGTTATTTCTAAAAACGGAATATTACTTTCTATTAATATATCCTTCATCGCTGTTATGTCTGAGGATTCTTTATATCTGACAAAGTTTTCTGGCGAACCGAAGAACAAATTCTTCACTACGACATAATCTACTTGGTCTTGACAAAAATCATATAAAGTTATTAACTGCTTTACCGAATCCATTACTCGACTAATTACAACTACAATTGTTACTCGCATATCATATAACTCATCAACTGTAGACAAAAATTTCATTTGTTGTACAACATCTTTTAAGATTCTCATGGACTGTGGTGGTAATTCCAATAAGAATAAAGACTTTCCGGGAATAACTGCTCCTTCTGTGTCTAGACTATCCTCTATTAACTCTTTCAAATCATCTAGAAAAATGTCTACATTCCCTTCTGTAAAAAAATCTAATTCTCTCACTAAACATTTATCCCCATAAAATCTGCTTAAATGAGAATTAGATATGTCCGCATCAAAAGCCAAAAATTCTTTTTTCATATCCAAATATGTTTGCGCTAATCCTCTGGCGAAAGTACTTTTTCCTACTCCTCCTTTATCTCCTGTCACTATCACTAATCTCCGACTCCACTGTTTTTTATTGGTGACTGCGGTTTTTGTTTGTGGCAGGACTGTATTTCCTGCTTCTGTTTTTTCACCTGCGGTTGCTGCTTCTGGCATCTGCTGTATATCTTCTGTGCTTTCTGCTTCTGTTGTTTCATCTGTTACTAAGAGTAATTCTTTTACTCCGTTAAGGATCTCTGCTTCATCCTTTAAAATATCTGTCATCTGATTTTCTCCTCTATTTCATGTTTAATCAGTTTAGGGGTTTAGTCCAGTGCTAGCATCTCTGCTGAAAAGTAGTCTAATAGGTTTAAATACATTGGTTTTAAATCCTTGAAATTGTCAATTGATTTATTAACCATTGTTCCCAGAGCTTGTAATATTAATCCTTGTTCTAATACCTGATTTAAATTCGACTCATTTAATTTATTTAAATGGTAATAAACTAACAAATCTAATGATTGAGCTATCAATAAATTTGCCGACCTTATAACCAAATCTTCATAAACATATTCATAACTGCTGACTGACCTTAGTACTGTCTTCAATACTTGAAAATATCTAGTTCGGGAGTCAATACTATTTAAATCAATAGTCTGAGGACAGCTAGCTGGCAATGGAAGCTTTTTAAAAATAAACTTTAAATATAAATCAATACTATTTGATGACCAAGAATCACTATTTTGAAAATACAAATACTTAATCAAAGAATCTTTCTGAGAATAATCTATTTGTTGAAATAAGTATTTTGGTTGCTCGATTGCAATCATCGTGACATCATTTTTAAACACTGGCATCACATTTGTTCTTACCCATTGCATAAATTGTTTGACTATATTGTGTTCTACTATTGTTAGTGATATTAATGAGTGAATCGAGAGAGCGCTGAGTGTCGATACCAAACTCACTTGATTATTCTCCATCATCACTAATCGTTTCTGAACTCAATTGACCTCACTAAATCATCATTTATTGGAGCTACTATTTGCAATACATCCACTGCAAATAACTCTAGCCCTGATGGTGTTGCTATCACTCTTACCACATAACTTGATGGATGCTCAAATTCCCAATATCGCCAAACTTCTACCATTTATCCACTAACTCTTTTGTTCTTTTTTCTCCTCTTATTGCAAAAGCTAGCTTTTTACGACAAGAAGATACGTTAGATACTTGAAGAAGAATTCAGCTATTTTGAATGAGTGTAGCCCAATGAGTGTTGCCCATGCTGAATTCTTACTTAGACACTATGGCATATTCCCCCACTTTAAAGGAATCGCTCGAAGTCTAAAAAAATATCGTCCTTCTGGCTATTGCTTTTTGTTGACATCCTGTTATAAAATTAGCCTTTTTCTTTTGATAAGATTAAATTACCCGAAAAAGTTCAAGTTTTTTAATAGTTAATTACTCTTTTTAGCTTGCTATTTAAAATCGAATCAATATATATTATTTAGAATGAGATTTAGCTAAAATAATTTCGTTAAATACATAAAATTATTTTCCTAACAATCGGCTAAATCTAGCTCTCTTACTATCTAATATACTCACAATAAATTGTCGGCTATCAGGTGAGAATAATATGCTTTTCAAAACTTCACAAATTGCCATTAGTTTAGCTTTGCTCCTCAGTGGTGGTATCATCTCTTGCCACAGTAAAACGCCTGAACAGATTGGACACGAAATAGAACTTGAACTGATTGCAGCAAAGCAAAAAGCAGAAGCATCTGCTGTCAAAGAGTTTGTTGACAGTACTCCTGATTTATACAAAGTCAATTGGAAAGTTTGTAGTGACGGGTTTCTTGATCAAGACAACAACGGCTGTAAAGAAAGTCGAGATGTCGGTGCTAAAGGTTTTCCTGAAGCCGTCCTTGTTTGGGGGTCTGTTCAAGAGGTAAAGTTTGTCACTAAGCGTCATTTCAGTCCCAATATGCAGAGTGTTGGTTTGTTCGTCAAATCTAAAGGTTGTCTCTTATTGGGTAAACCCGAAGCAGGAGATCAGTTTTACAAAATACACGAATTTTCACTCAAAAAAGGTTCTACCCTTCCAAATCCTTCTAGCGCTAAAATTGATAAACTTTCCCCAGAAGATAAAACCAAAGCTATAGGAGTAGCCATTGACAATGCCGAAAACGAAATTGCATCTTTAAACAATTTCGGTGTTTCTTCCAGTGGATTTATACCTACTACTGCCTTACAACCTTGTCTCACCCTTGAAAAATGGAAAAACTTATAAATTCACAACTGCTTAAATAAGTAAAATTCGACGAGTGCAGTTCCTCCCATAACACCAAGGGGGAATGCACTCGATTGCTTTTTGGGTAGCGCGATCCTCTTAGGCACCTACAGGTAATAAAATGCCCAGCCGTATCAAATATATTTTGGCTCAACCCAAGGACTGAGGCGCTTTCGCCCTTCTCCCAAAGGGAGACGCACTCGCGTTCGGGGCGAAAGCTAGGCTCATAGCATTTTATTTTCTGGAAATCCCTTATAGCATGAATCGCTTTGACAACAACATGAATCACTTGCGAAGCTTCAACTTACTCAAATACTTTACAATAAGTGTGAAACTGTCAATTCCTTTCCAATTCACTCGATGTCGTTTCATAACTATACGAGTGTCGCAAGGTATAGTTAACTCCAAACTTGATGAATAGCCCCTTTCCTTTATCACCTCCCCAAAAAGCAATCGAGTCATTATTAGCATTGCGAGATTACTACGCACCTCTTGCAGAAGAGTACGAAAAATTATATACCCTAGCCAAAGCAAATCTTACTCATGTAGAAGCTCTATTATCTAACTGGCCTTTGACTGAGGAGGTGGATAATGATAATGAAGAATTCACCTCTGAAAAAGGAAAAAACTTCTTCTTATTCTTAAGTGAGGAATCTGTTAATGACGATGTTGAACCTATTACCCATCCTTTATTAGACGATTCACAGGATACATCAACAGTCGCAACCCAATTGCTTGACTCCACTCAACAAAACATATTCACACTTATACAAGCTTGGTCAGGTGAAGAATCTGATGCAGCTACAGATACTTCAGTACTCCTAGAGCCACCGATAGAAACATCAACTCAACAGCAAGCGCTCTCTGGAACCGAGACGGATATGCTGCCTATTTTCCAATCCCTGTCTCGCCCGGAAGCTATCGAACAGGTTTTGGCAGAACACATTGGCACAATTGTTCACATCGATTTTATTGTCAAAATGCTCTATGGGGAGTTAGAGCCAGATGCCTTCAAGGTCATCAAAGGCAGAGTTCAATCATCCCTCACTCATGGCTTGGAAACTAACAAATGGTTCAGTGTCCCAGGATCACCGGGATGTTATACTCTCTCCTTAACGATGAATTACCTTGATACTATCATCGCTAAATGCGTTGACGCATTTGGCGATAGCTTTTGTGAAGAGATGTTACCACCACTCTCAAAAAATAAACTGAAAATGACTCTATAGTTTTATGGCGTGATAGCGATTAAATAGCAGGCTATTCGGATAAGGCTTCATTTGGCACTGAAGCAACAGAAGCAGGGGGAAATTTTGTACAAGTTCTTTAAAATAAGCACCTTTGTCCCTTTTCTTTAACCCAAACCTACACCTGTAATATTTGTCTATTTAAATGCTAGGAGTATGCTCTTTGACCTGATGCATCACTTATTAACTATAAATTCATTATTGGTTTATTTTTTTCACCTATTTTTAGGTTTTTCTTTTAGAGGTGTATTTTTAGGGGGAACCACAAAAAAAAGATACCAGCCTTGTTCTTAATTGCTCGTTGTGTGGCGTGGATCTGGATCGTACTTTCGTATCTTTATGAGCGGGTAAGTGCCTTACCACCCAAATCGGGAAAATTGACTTGCGTGAAGACGAACCGATCACTTACTTGGGTAGGTACCTACACGTTGAAAACACATTGTAATTTCAGACATCAAAAACTAACTTGCCATTCGGTAAAGTCCCTTCGGCAGTTTCTGCATTGTTATCAATCAATATTGATATTGGCTAACCACAACAACTGGTGCTTTCAGGTGAAAGCTGCGGCGATTGCACGGAGCGCAACTGTCCATTAAAGAATTATTTGTCAGTTTTAAATAATTAGTGTCCAAACGCTCAATTTTTTAGCTCTGTGCAATTTAAATGATGGTCTAGCTCTGTAAATCCAGTTTTTTAAAATTAATGTCCCTTTCACTTACAACAAAGGCCCTCATTATCCACTCAAGCTCATCTGCATAGCTGCGAAAATTGCACCCCGTAGCAATTCCTGTCCCGTGGACTGGGATAATAAGAACAGGGCGGGGTGTTGATGGGACAGCAACCTTGAAAATTGATAGGCATGGTCAAGCAAAGATTCTGTCTTTGCAGGAAATCCAACTTCTGTTCTCGCAGGGGGTAGACTCGCTACGAGACAAAGCGCTGTTTGCGGTGATGCTTTACACAGCGTGTCGGGTGAATGAAGCAGTGACGTTGCTTAAGCGCGACGTATACGATGCCAAAGGAAAAGTCAGAGCCAAAATCATCTTTCGCAAAGGTAACACGAAAGGGAAACTGGCTACCCCTGCCATCCCGGTAATTCAAGAATTGCGAGTCAGGTTGCAAGCATATAAACCGCGTGATGATTCCCCTTGGTTGTTCCCTGGTTAGTCGAAGTGACCGATAATTCAGTGCATGAAAGCTCTTGACCCCATTTTACCAAAAAATCAATTTAGCAAAGCAGCATCAGCGCAATTGCTGAAAGCAAAAGTAGAAATTACTTCAAGGATGCGGTTAGTTATGACGACAGTTTAACTCCCCTCCATTGGCAACACTTCTTCATTCAGCAAGGCGTAAAATTCCGGGATTTGAGCCTCGACAAGTCGCAATTCATCAGGAGCGATCGCTTCAAGTTCCAGCACCGTCTCCCAACGCAAATCCTCAACCCATCGCTTGAGAATGCCTTTAATTGCGTCTACTCCACGAGAAATGCCTCTTCGTAGTATTTCTACGCAATGGAGTAGCGTAATGCGATCTGTCGGAGGCGACTCAAATTCGGTAGTATCCTCCCCTTGGCAATGGGAGTTCCCTATAGCATCAAGGGGGGGTGTGGATACCAATTCGCAATTGTCAATTCGCAATTCGCAATTTCTTGAAGTTAATTGCGAACTGCGAACTGCGAACTGCGAATTGCTCATTGGAGCTTTTTGATTACGCTTTTCCACGCG
>JAHHHS010000228.1 GCA_019359215.1 Nostoc indistinguendum CM1-VF10
TTAGCCCAGCAACTTTCGCATCATTTGGCAGGTAAATAGCGTCACAATCCCAGTCTTCATCTGTAGTTTCCCCATGACCGAGATAGTAAAGAGAGTTTAGAGTTGAGTTTTCAGGTTTCCGAGCATAAGTAGGTAGGCACAATTAAACCGAACTATGTAAACTTATGTAAAGCGCCAGAAACGCTTTGAATATAAGCTTTTAAGCGATTTACATTTCTTAATTTAGTTGTATTTTTTAGCGCCCACCTACTTAGATAGCTAATGGTTTCCCCGTTTCATTGCGACATCTAGCCCAATCTTCTGAAGTCTCCATAGTCTGCTTTTGCAATTCTAAAGCAGCGATTTTCTGCTGTAGCTCTTCTGTGGTATATCCCATTTGATTAATTTTTTAGAATATCTTCAAAAACAGCGCCCTGGAGCAAAACTTTTAATAATTTGGGATGGTGCAAGTTATCACCGTTCACAAGAAATTCAAGATTACCTTGATTTTTTAAATAGTGAACTTGACAAAGAACAATGGTTGCTCACTTGCTTGAGATTTGCCCCAAATGCACCACAACAGAATACTGTAGAAGATATTTGGCTGCAAGCAAAACGATTAATTAGAGAGTTTTATTTTTTCTGTCATTCTTTTACCGTAGTCAAGGCGTTATTTGAGCTATCGATTCATTGTCAAGTTTTTGACTTCTCCAAACTTCATGAGTATGGTGTTTTCTCATAAATCATTTAGGATTGCTATAGGTTAACCTATAGTCTAATTCCACTAGACTATAATAAAAGCTATGAGACTATAGTAGACTCTATTAATAGGTGCGCCCCGGTAACGGAGATTCCCGCCTCCGTTATCGGCACGACTTCGACCCAATCGTTTAACCGTTTAGCCCACGATTAGGAGGCAAAGATAATGTTAGCTGTTGACGTGCCCACATTGGGGTAAGACCTACAAGAAGAAGAATTAAGTGAGTCAAGCAAATAAAAACTTGGCGATCTGTCGGGCGATTATGTACGCAATCGTTGACGGCTGGTGACAGCGCTGCGCCTCGTGGAAGTTAGGAGTTAGGTGTTGCGCTACGATCGCATCAATATTTGCATTCAGGAGCGTTGCGTTTTCTGTTGCACTGCAACGGAATAAAGCCAATTGGCTTGACTTATATAAAGCCGCGCATAACGTGGTTTTGCGCCTTCCAAGTAAGAAGCAAAGCCAGACCTTTCATCTGGGGTGTAGAAAGGGTTGTGAATCATGCTGCCAGCGATACTAGCGATTCTAGGCATCCCCGTGCCAATCCGGGAAAACAGTACACTAAGAAAATTTCAAGTGCCTGAAGCTACGATTTTTCGTTCAAACTAGATAAAAACTAGCAGTATAAGTAGGTCGGCGCGAAAAAACCAAACTATGTAAAGTATAGATAAATACGGATAAGATATCTACCGAGGTGACCAAAAATATGGGCGCTCGTCTAAGGGTATTTCTAAGATCGGAACAAAACAAAACCCTCTTAAATCTAAGGACTGCAGCAATTCTCATTTTGAAAACAAAAGAATATAAAATCCTCTTGTTTACCTAGAAAATTTCTGTCTAATTATGATTTATTTGAAAGATAATCATGATAATTAGCTGAAGAGAGATAATTTTAAAAATATGATAATTTTCTGTGTTTTCTCATTAATAACAGTCACTTCACACCAATTAGCTTCGAGACTTGAGTCTCCATTTCGTAAAGGAACTCTAGAAGCATAACGATAACGATAAATTAGATTTTTTCGCCCATCCCATTCTTTCTTTTCAACAGTTGTAACCTCTCCACTTCTTTCTAAAAATTCTAGCCATTCATATAAAGTTTTATGTGACGTTTCCAGACAAACAAAAATAAAATTATGACCTTGTTTTAGTAACAAGGTACAAACAGGTTGGCGAGAATACAAGTCATCCCCTAAAAGGGTTACAGGATAACCATACTTATTCTGATGATTCTTATTCAACCATCTTTTTACAGCCGCATTTTCACAATCTTCTTTTTGATGTCCATCTTGCTTTTTAATAAATTCTGGTTCTAAATTAATCACTTGTTTTTGATTAGGAGAAACCACAACAGGTGTGACACAGCCATGAAAATAAGTTGTACTTCCGTTTCGATGATTATGACAATTACAATGAGGACAATTAATTTTTTTAGATGAAAAATATTCTGTACCATCTAAAGCTATTAGAATTTCTCCATCCAAATAGAGAAACTTTTTCAAAATTCCATTTTTATTTAACCACTCATAGACTTTTTGAAAATACTTAAATATCGTAGCAGATGGAACCGGGTCTAACAAATTTCTTATTTGATTATCACTTGGGATTGTCTCAATTGAAAATAAACTTTCAGCGTTATCTTTTCCCTTATTGCTTTTCATTAAACGTTGATGGTCTAAAAAAGACGGTGACTGAGTAAAAAACACTGAAAACGCAGCCATCACTGCATCTTCTACCTGATATTTAGTATTATTTCCGGGTTTTCTTTCCGGAGGGTAAGTCATATAATGATGACCGTAAAAATTGTATTAATTCAGCAATTTCTAGGGGCGCTGCCTTTTGAATCATCTTGGAGTCGTTTGACTAATTAATAATTTTCAACTCACCAATTTTACCAAAGCTCGACAACTATTAATAATTTGTTATTTCGATTGAGTTCTATATTCTCATTCATAGAACTATTTTCCTGAGTTTACTCTTAGTTGTCAGGCAACCCCCTACAGTACATTGAGTATTTATACTTGGTTAATGGATGCAATTATTTTTTAGCTATCTCCTTTCTCTGAAAAACTAGTTGTTTTGTACTACATTGTGAATTTCAAAATGGGGTTAATACTCTATTTATTTCAAAATGAGAATTGCTGATGAAGGACAAAACTTTAACGCAGCTTTGACTAAAGTTGCCTATCAAACTTTAACCGAACAGGGACATTCGGTAGAGATATCCGATCTGTATGGGATGAATTTTGATCCTGTTTCAGATCGGCGTAATTTTATAACAGTGAAGAATCCAGATTATTTTAAACAGCAAGAAGAAGAACAATACGCTACTCAAATGCACAGTTTCAGCGCAGATATTCAAGCAGAAATTAATAAGCTTTTTTGGTGCGATGTGTTGATTTTTCAATTTCCTCTATGGTGGTTTGGTTTACCGGGCATTCTCAAAGGATGGGTACCCGGATTTCTCACAAGTGAGAAAAAATTATTGAGGTGAGCAAAACTTAGGGTAAGTTATTTTATACAATACTGAACTAGATTCAAAAACAGGGAATGGTAACGTATAAACCGAAACCATAAAGATAAATAACATACAAAAAAAACAACAACTACTGAAGCCAACATGATTGAAACTAATAAGTAGACAGCCTAAAGCTAGGGTTGAGTTAAGTAAACTCACCCCAATAGCAAGCTAATAACTATGATCATAATGAAGTAAAAATCAACCAGGACAGGGTAAAAGAGATAAATAATTGTAGACCAGAGCGAAAATTTCTTTATAAGGGCAAGAGCTACTAATTGAAATTAAAATTTTTCGGCTATTAACAGTGATAGTTGCTCCTAACTTTAGTAACTTGAGCCGAATAGTGCCAACAGTAGCGTTTTTGAGTTCCGTCTTGGCTAAATATTACTCTCGTAAAGCATTCATTAAAATATATGCAACAGATGAAAACCACAAACGTAACTGATTACCAGCAAACGTATGGGTACTGGTTCTGTCACTATTCAAGTCAAGCTTTTGCTCCTTTAACCGATTTTCCATCTCACCTCGTGGGCAATATTTTTGGCTATAAAGTCGTCCTGGAGGGACTAATTTGGTAGGGAGTGAAGTTACAACAAACCGAGTCTTTATTTCCGCTTCTCCATATTCTACTTTTGAAACAACTCGGCGACTACGACTCCAAGAATCTTTTGTTTTATAGTCGAGCGAAGAATACCAAACCGAGTTATCAACAAATGCTGTTGCTTGTTTTTCTAAATCTGGTGAGGGAGCCAATAAGGTTTCAAAAAACTCGACTACTGTTTGAATTTTTTGCGAGTATTCTTGGGATGCACGGTATTGGATTGATTGGGACAGTTGTAATAGCCGACTATTTTGTGCTAACCCAAACACATAATCAACTCCAGTTTGGGATTCACACCAACTCATAATATTTTCTCTTGAATACGCGCTATCTCCACGCACCAGGATTTTTACTTTATCCCAGCGTGAACGTATGTGTTTTATTATTCGTTGCAATTCTGATAACGCTCCTGATGCTGGGTCTACGTCCTGGGTTTGGGTCATTTGAGCGACGCGAACGTTCAGAGCGTGAAGGGCGTAATCCCAAAACCAAGGAGACAATTACGATTCCAGCAACTATTGTGCCTGCGTTTTCTCCTGGGAAGCTGTTTAAAGAAAAAGTAGCACCATAGATGAATTGCTTGACCATTAGCAATCTAATCACCGCAAAACCGTAGCCCTTAGTATTCTCAAGACAGCTTCGCTTTACCTTACACAATAAACAAAGGCGAACTATTAGGTATCAAGAAATAATGTTGAAACGTCGCACAATACTAGTTGGTTTAGCTGCGCTTGGCTTAAAGTTAGGTGTTAGTACACAAGTTCATGGACAATCTACTAGCGGCCCAGAAGCTTGGCAAAGTGTCTACAATGAGGCGGCGGCTGGGGCAACAACGATAGTTACAGTTCCACTTTTGAACTCCCTTTCATCATCTATCTTGCAAGTAGTCTTGAAATTGGCAGGTTATTGGGGTGGTTAACTGCCATACCTTGTTAACTTTTGGAGCAATATTATGAATAAAAAATGGGCTGTTAAACGACTTACAATCAATCTCACATCAAGTGAAGCAGAAAGATTAGAAAAATACTGTTCAATTACTGGTAGACCAGCAACCGATGTAATCCGCGAATTAGTCCGGTCTGTGCCAATTGAAGAAGTACAAAATGCCAATTAGGAATTCATCTAGGGTAAGTTTAAGGGGTTTTCCTTTCCCTTTTCCTCCAAAATCCGACAAGTATTGATACTACTACCAGCGCATTATTAAAAAAGCTCCTGAATCGACAAAATTTTAACAGCAGTAATAGCTCAAAGTGATTCAACGTTGATTATGTGTATGGAAAGCGCTGGCAAACTTTTTTAGCTGGCATTTAGTAAACCGCATATAAAATAAAGCCCTGGATTTTTATCAAGGCTTAAATCGAAGGCGATCACCTTTATCTAACGGATAAGCGATTTGATAGGTTTGCCCAAGCGATCGCACGCATTGTAGGAAAATGAGATGCTAGATATCGAGCAGTCAACTAATACATGAAGACTAGCAAGGCACTGCTCAAAGACAAGTATTGAGTTAGTAAATTGAATGCCGATAAAATACGACAATAGAAAAGGACAAAGATACTATCTTTATCAAGGCATAACAAAAACTGGTAAACCCAAGTACTTCTTTTCCATGAAAAGGGAAGGACATTTGGTCGAGACTATGCCAGATGGTTATGAAATTTATGAAAATCCTAATGCTCAGGTTTTTCTGCGAAAAATCCAGCCGAAAATTATTAGCGATGAAGAAAAAGCAATTGTAGAAGATGGAATAAAGCGATTTTCTAGCTTACAAAATTACCAAATAGATATAAAAAAGGAAATTATCACTGTGTATACAGCAGATCAAGACGTGAATCTGTTATCAGAACTATTAAATTTTTCTGGAAGGAACGATATGACAGAAGCAAAAACTAAACTCAGGCTTTCTATTTCTTACTCACCGATGCTTCGTTTCGTATTGATTGATCGGGTGAAACGGATATTCATGACTCAAAGATATTGTTTTTTGGGAAGAATCGATGACTGGATTGAAATCGGCACGCCAGGTAATCTCCAGGATTTAGTAGAAAATTATGTGAAGCATTTGGGACAAGAGTCATTCTCCACTGCCCCTAAATGAATATTCTAAAACACGGTTAACTATTTACCCAGCAAACTTTTAATCTTTCCCGTATTTGAGGCTGGGTATTCAGATAATCTTTTAACCAGTCGCATCCCCGTGCTAATAGCCCATCTAATTCGTCAATCCGCCAAATCAGCACCTTGTTCTGCTCAGGAGAATTACCCTGAACATGGGCGAGAATATATTTACCATCCGGGCTAAAATGTACTGGCGATATAAATGTAGATGAATACTTATACTGTGCAAGTTGCTTACCTGATATATCCCAAACACGATAAATTTGTAATTGACCACGGGGCGATCGCGAATTACAGGAAAGGAAAACCCATTGACATCAAAGAGTTAGAGGTCAAAAGAAGCAGACACCAGACTGATTCAATTTGGGAAATTCAAACTGTATAAATTCGTGGGTTTTAAGCAGCATTTTTGACAGCAACTTTACTCGGCAGGAACTTGTGGAAGTAAAGAAGGAGTTGGTTGACCCTGGCGTTTAGCACTAACGGCTTGAGTTATAAATTCCAAAACGTTCCGACGCTGAGATTTAAGGGTAGTCACAACAGTCAACATCCTTTGCACAAAATGACTACCCGCAAGGGGAGTGAGAGCCAAAACTGGTACGTCGCCATATAACCGCAGGACGTATAGCTCTCTCAACAGCATTATTTGTTGGTTCAACACCCTCAACCGTCACAAATAACCATAAAGCAGGTTCAACTTTCGGTATTTGGCGGCAAGTGCGAACAGTTTTAGCCAGTAGCGTGTTTTCTTTAGAACCAATTTCATAGTCAGCGGCCTCTTGTAGAGAGGAATTGAGCGAGTGACGAATTACTGGGACTAAAAGTTGAAATTCCAAACGTGTCAAGGTTCCATCTCGAACACGATGCCATAACTCAAATAATTTCTCCTGCTGTTTTACTAGAGCATTTCCAATTTCTTTTGAAACTCGCTTGTCGCTGTGATATTTTGATGAATTCTCGTTTCAAGTGTGCCCAGCACAATTGCCGTTGGTCTAAACCTACCCAGTTGTATGCAGCATATCGGTCTGAATTTAAAATCCCGCTAAAGTTCTCACCCAAGAGATTACGAGCTGCATCCGAACAACGAGAAAGCGTAATTTGAAAAAATATTACTAGGGGCGTAACTGCTACCCAGAGCCAACCTTGGTTCTTTTTGGGATTGCATCCATCACTATTCCCCTGAACAAAGCTTGTTTCATCTGCTCCAACTACAGGAGAGTTTTGAACGTATATTTTTGCTGACTCAACTGCACTTTCGACTGCGAAAGAGGCTTCAAGTCTCAGGTTGTTGACTGTACCCTAGGACATAGATATTCCAAATATATCTTGCATCGCACTTTGCACCATCCTTTGACTGTGGCGGTACAGTCCGCTCAACACGGTAACAAGAGCCACTACTCTCACGCCATAACCACTTGGATACACATCTTGTGGTAATGTTGCACGGGTTAAAGTACCGCATTCTTGGCACATTAGTTGGTGCAGGCGATGTTCTACGATGATTGGGCTGATGGGGGGAATTTCTACTATCTGGTGACGGTAAGGATTGCTATCTTCGCCCAGTAATCTTTCTCCACAACAGTTACACAGTTGTGGGTGGTGATCTAAAACGCTTTCACACTCTGATACATCGTACAAAAACCGACTATGACCCTTATGACCTGGTTGCCCTCCTCGCTTTTTACCACTTTTCTTTTTTTCTTGGTGTTTTTCGGCATGAAGTGGATCTGAGGACGGCGGAGATGACGAGTTTTTTGATGTGCAATTGATTTTTTCTAAAAGTTCTTGCTGTTTGGCCTCAAGTTCCGCCAGCCTTTTTTCTGATTGCTTTATGTGCTGCCCCATTTTCTCCACCAGTTGTTTGACGCTGGCTGGAGTCTTGTCCCAATCTGATTCGGAAATTTCAATTCCGTAGCTGAGGCAGTTTTCATCCATGCAGTTTAATCTACCACCTCAGTAACCCATTTTTCACTGTAGCGTTTCAAATCCTGTGAACGGTTACATAAATTTTATCATCTGAAGCTGTGACAATTCGCTGACCATCCGGGCTAAAAACAGCAAATCCAACCTTACTTTGATGCGGTATTTCCAGTAATTGTTTACCAGAAGTATCCCAAATAATCGCCTTATTATCTAGGGAAGTAGCAATAACTAATGTCCCATCCGGACTAAAGCTAGGGCTATAAATATCTTGATTCGCCTTCAACTCTGATAATTTTTGACCTGATGTATTCCAAATAGTCACTCTATTTCCATCACTCGTGACAATACGCTCCCCATGTTGACTGAAGTTAGCACCCAAATAACTATTTTCACTTCCTTGAAATTCTACTATTTTTTCACCCGAAATATTCCACAAACTAGAGTAGTTCTTGCCGTTATAATCAAACATAGCCAAAATATATTTACTATTATGGCTCCAAGTAATACCTCTAGCTTTAAACGTAGTTATTAACTTACCCGACTCTGAGAAAATTCTAGTTTTATGATCATAAGTTGTAGTCAAAATATATTTGCCATCTGGACTAAAAGCAGCATACTCTACTCCATCTTCATGTCCAGAAAGTAATAATAGCTGTTTTCCCGATGTATCCCAAACACGAGCAGTTTTATCAGCTGATGCTGTGACAATCTTTTTCCCATCAGGGCTGAAATTAGCGCTACTAACTACATCTTCGTGTCCGATAAATCTTGCCAACTGCTGACCATCACTATTCCAAATTAATATAGATTTTCTAGTTGGAGTAACAATATATTTGCCATTTGGACTCCAACTTGCTCCTGTAATAGCGTCTTTTGAATTGATAGCAACTTTAGTTACTGGTATTTTATTGGATAAATCCCAAATGCGAACAATTTTATCCTGTCCAAAAGTAACAATATATTTACCATCAGGACTCCAACGGGGGCTACTTTGATCCCCTATCAGTTCGGTGATTAAATTACTTGATAAATCCCACGGTTTTGCAGCTTCATCTCCTATATTCCAAACTTTTATAGTATCATCGGTTGTAAAAAAACGCTGACCATCTGGGCTAAATTCTGCATTACCATTTAGTACTTTCTCATTTTTTATTTCTCTAATTAGCCGACCAGATAAATCCCTAACATAAGTTTTGTAAGGCGTTGACACGAAGATACGTCGGCTATCGGGACTAAAACCAGCATCCATTGTTACCCATTTATCATCTACTTTAAATTGTGTGATTTGTTTACCGGAAATATCCCAAACATAGGAGTGATTAGAGTTAGTTAAAATATATTTTCCATTGGGACTCCAATAAGCACTGTTAACAGCCATTGTATGTCCTGTGAATGTCTGCAATAGTTTACCTGATCTATCCCAAATCCGAGCAGTCTTATCGTCAGAAGCAGTAAGAATATATTTACTATCTGGGCTAAAATTGGCGCTATTAACTTTGGCTTGATGTTGAAGCTGGAGTAATAAGTTACCGGATAAATCCCAGATACGGGCTGTTTTATCATTAGGGATATTAACTATGGTTTTACTATCCATACCTCTTTCAACAACAAGTGGATTTCCAGAAGTTGTGATCACACGTTTCCCATTTGGGCTAAAACTAGCGCTAGTTACATTTTCTTGATGTCTAAGTATCGCCAATTGTTTCCCCGAAAAGTTCCAAAGTCGAACTGTTTTATCACTAGAACTAGTGAGAATTTGCTTTCCATCTGGGCTAAAATTAGCAATTAAAACTCCGTCTTGGTGTCCTTTTAGTTCGGCTATAAGATTACCTGATAAGTTCCAAATACTAGCAGTTCTATTATTAGAAGCAGTGACGATATACTTCCCGTCGTGGCTCCAGTTCACAGTTGTAATATTGTCTTTGTAGGCAACAAATCGCTTGAGTTCATGAATATTATGAAGTATCGTTTGTAAAGCAAAAATTGGACTGCTTGCAGGATATTTTGCTAAAGGGCGCCCATCTTTTACTATTTATTTTAACCTTTGCCCTGCATCCATCGCTGTCACTAAAGATTCAATTTGGTTTGTTTCAAACTGTTTTAGGGCTGTAATTCCTGCTTGTTCTAATCTTATACCTAACTGGGTTTCTCGTAATTGGTTAGTTGATATAGTTGCTCCGACAAAAGCAATAGCTGCTCCAATAAGAGAGCAAATAAGAACTCCACCACCGATACGAATTTGTTGTTTGGCTTGATGCTGTGCCGTAGTTAAAGTCTCGTTAGCTTGTGCTAAGATGCGACTCTCTTCTTCTTGAAATGCTAGCGCCGTAGACATTTCTTGTTTTTCAAATTCTTGGCTGGCAGTTAAAAACTGGTAATCTTGCTGATTCAAACTTTTATTAGCCACCCAAGTTTTTGCATCTTCTAATGCTTTACCACGCAATAATCTAGAATTATCTTGACAGTTTGAAGCAAACCAAGCTGATAATGCTTCTGAATAAGGTCTTAATTCAGCGAGGGCTTTTTTGACCCAGTTTAAATCAAAAACATTTGCATAGATTTGGTTATAAATCTTTAAATATCCCTGGTGTTCTACAACCAACCCAGATAAACGTAATTCTATCTGTTCTGGGCTATCTGAACCTCATAGAGCAATTGCAAGCAGAAGTCAAAGAATTACGAGCAGAAAATCAACAGTTAAAAGATGAAAACAACCGCCTGAAAGGAGAAAAAGGTCAGCCAGAGATCAAAGCCAACTCCAAAG
>JAHHHS010000003.1 GCA_019359215.1 Nostoc indistinguendum CM1-VF10
TCTCGGCATTTTTTTGTGACTTTTTTGCTGATTCTCAATCAATTGTAGCGATCGCTTGGCCCTGTCCAGTTGAGCAAATTCATATCTAGCAATCTTTTTGGGCTTTCCTATCCGTCTAACTCACGTTGACTTAACACCGCAAATGGTAATAATCCTGGATGCTCCAAAAATACACTTGTTGGTTGCTCCCAAAGGCGAATTACCTCGAACCTATGAAAGGTTTCTTCCAAGATGAATGTGGTTTGCTGCACAAATTCTGAATTTGTTTGTTGCAGATAAATCACTACCTGACGCATTCGCTTATTCTTGAAGCGGCGATACACTCGCAACCGATAATCAACCATCCGAAAGGGAATATCAGCTTTCGGTTGGGTTTGGAATTCCAAATGCAGCACAACTTCATCAGATTGGAGCAATATCAGCGCATCGGCACGGATTGGTTCAAGAGAAAGTTCAGAAGGGCTTAATTCAGTCAGGGTGATAGATTCTCCTAGCAGCCAAGTGGCAAAATCACTGGAGAAAGTTTCAGCAAGGAACTTACAAACGTTATCGAACATTAAGAGATTTTATCAGGTGGTAAGCGCTCATTGTTTCTATATTGAGTTTGCGGTTTAAGAATGCAATCGCTCTAAAATTGAAACGTTGATGAACCTTTAGATTAAAATGCGCGTTGTTATCCAGCGAGTCAAATCATCTCAAGTTACAGTTAATGGTGAAATTGTCGGCAAAATCGGGCGGGGGCTAAATTTACTCGTAGGTATAGCTAATACTGATACTGATGCTGAAATCGACTGGATGGTGCGCAAGTGTTTGGAATTACGACTGTTTCCTGACGACGAAGGAGACGACCGTTGGCAAAAATCTGTACAAGAAATTGGCGGTGATTTGTTAATAGTCAGTCAGTTTACCCTTTACGGTGACTGTCGCAAAGGTCGCCGTCCTTCTTTTGACCGTTCAGCCGCTCCCCAATCAGCAGAACATTTGTATAATCGTTTTGTTATCAAGTTAAAAGCTAGCGGTTTGCAGGTGGAAACAGGTCAATTTGGTGCAACGATGCAAGTAACAATTGAAAACGATGGTCCCGTAACTTTGTTACTTGAAAAAGAAGCGGTTTAAGTATATACACTATAAAAATGAATAACAGTAGCCTCTAGACCGTGGTGTTCTAATTGATGAGAGAATATTAAATTAACCATCACAAAAGTTTAAATTCAATTCATCATGGCGAAAATCCAGTTTTCTAGAGGTCTTGACGAAGAAGTAACTCCAGAGGTGCGCTTGACGCGATCGCGCACTGGTGACAGTGGCACAGCGACATTTATTTTTACCAATCCGAAGATTTTAGATCAAGGTAGCACCGAAGATATTACCGGGATGTACCTGATTGACCAAGAAGGAGAGATAATTACCCGTGAAGTTAAAGCTAAATTTATCAACGGGAAACCGGAAGCATTAGAAGCACTTTACGTGATGAAATCTGCCCAAGAATGGGAGCGCTTTATGCGCTTCATGGAGCGGTATGCTGAAGAAAACGATCTGGGACTGAGCAAAAATGAGGCATAAAGCATAGAGCATCGGGCATCGGGCATCGGTAATTATTGTCATGCCCAATGCGCCATTTCCCATGCCTAATTAAATTATCCATGATCAAGAGTTGAGGGCTATAACCATGACGCTACAACCCCATCCAGATTCGCCTGGGATTACGGTAATTTGTGCTGTGGTTACTGTCAGCGATACACGCACTTTTGAAACAGACAAAAGTGGGCAGCTAATTCAGCAGTTACTCCTTAGTGCTAACCATGGTGTAGGAGCGTACACGATTATCAAAGATGAACCAACACAAATTCAAGGGCAGATAGAAAATCTAGGTAAAAGCTCAAATTTGGATGCTGTAATTTTCAATGGTGGTACAGGTATTGCACCAAGAGATACCACCTACGATGCTATTGAGAAGTTACTAGAGAAAACTTTACCAGGATTTGGTGAGTTATTTCGTTTTTTAAGTTATCAAGAAATTGGTTCGCGGGCGATCGCTTCTCGCGCTGTTGCTGGTGTTTATCAAGATAAATTAATTTTCTCACTTCCTGGTTCCAGTAATGCTGTGCGACTGGCAATGGAAAAACTGATTTTACCCGAACTCACTCACTTGGTAAGTCAGGTTTCTAAGGAAGTAAAATAAGCAGCCTTTCAGAAAGTTATTATAAAAACTTTTGTAAAACTAAAGCATGAAACACTAAAATCATTCCTTTTATTCTTACATCTTGAGCCTATCCAGAATTATAGTGAATCGGATGTAATGTTAATATCAGGTCAACAATGGAGCCTATTTACTGGAATTGCATAATTGCTCATGGCATTACTGCATTTTCATACTTTGGTATCCCTACAGTAATAGGGGTTTTCTTTGCTAAAACTAAGGCAACTATCCCTTCTAAGTTTTGGCTAGCCTTTTTCTTATCAGGTGGATTCGTACTATCTTGCGGATTTCATCACCTTTTGGCGGCCTTTGAGCCACATTCGGCAGTGTCGCTGTTGCACTTAGCCGTACTTGATGTAATGGCGTTTGTTTCCTTGTCTGCTTTAATTTACCTGATGCCAACCGCTTATCAAATTGTAGAGGCGATCGCTAAATCTCAAGAAGATACCCGCGAACTTCAACGTACCCAGCAGATGCAACGGTTATTCCTAGATCAAGGCCCGTTTGGAGCTTATATCAAAGATGAGCAATCTAGAATGCTCTACTACAACCAGGAGTTACAATCTAGATTTTTGGTAGATTCACAAGAATGGTTGGGAAAAACGGATGGTGAATTCTTGCCAGATCCAGAACAAGGGCGGAGGGTAATGGAAAACGATCAAGTCGTTTTGAAGACTTTACGTCCCTTAAAGCTGATTGAAGAGGTAAAGATATCTGATAATGATCAGCCGTGCTACTGGCTATCATTTAAGTTTCCGTTTACCGATTACGCAACGGGCGCTTATCGTATCGGTGGGATCAGTATCGATATTACAGAATCTATAGAAGCACAGCGATCGCTCACTGCTCTAAATCGGCAGTTAGAAGAAAAAACACTGAAATTAGAAGCAAAAAAACAGGAACTTATATCTCTCTCAGATATGGCAGATATGCTTTATTGCTGCGAATCTGAAGATGAGGTTTATCAAGTGGTTGCTTTAACCTGTTCCAAGCTTTTTCCTAATATGAGTGGTTGTATTTATATAATTGCTAATTCCAAAAATTATGTTCAGATGAATAGTTTTTGGGGAGATGAAAGAAACAGTAAAGAAATATTTTCACAATCTGAGTGTTGGGCATTGCGGAGAGGAAAATTCAACCTTTTATCGCCTCATCACTCAGGACTGCTGTGCAGCCATTTAATCCAGCCTATTAGCGGCGCACATTTGTGTGTTCCCTTGTTTGGACAAGGCGAATTAGTTGGGGTTTTACACATCAATGCCCATGAAGAAATCAGCCCAGAAGATCAACAAATTACTGAGATTATTGCTAGAACTTTAGGCTTTGCCCTGAATAATCTATCGATAAAAAAACGTCTAACTTATGATAACTTGCGCGATGGGATGACCCAACTATTCAATGAAAACTATATGCAGACTATAACAGAACAGAGACTAGCTGAGGCTGACCGATCGGGACAACCTCTTAGTATTATTTTCCTAGATATCGATAACTTTAAACATTACAACTCGCGCTATGGGCATTTGACTGCCAACATTGTTATTCAGGGATTAGCAAAGTTGCTGTTAAAATCTATTCGCTCTTTTGACATTGCTTGCAGATGGGGTGGTGAAGAATTTGTGATTGTGATGCCTAATATGACGCTGGAAGTTCTCAGGAAGCGAGTAGAACAATTAAGGGTAGATGTTGAACAAATGCAATTGAAAGACGGCGATCAAATCCTCGAAAGAATCACCGCTTCTTTTGGAATAAGCTGTATCAGAACCAGGAATTACGGTTAAGGATTTTCTGAATCGGGCAAATCAAGCGATGCTTGAGGCAAAGCGAACAGGAAAGAATCGGGTTATGGAATATGTAAATACCTATATCAATAAATTTGCTTGCTTTGAAATTTGAATCTTTAAATTCAAAATTTAAAACCTAAAATAAAAACAACTCCCAGAAAATGTAGGAGTTGTCATTTTATATTCGAGCAGTTTTTCAAACAATTCAGAATGGAGCGATTGCCAAGCAGATGGTAGCCAATATAGCAGCGATGACATAAAATACTCCAACCACTTGCAATTCTGACCAGCCAGTGAGTTCTAAATGATGGTGTAAGGGTGCCATTTTGAAGAGGCGCTTGCCTTTGCCATCAGGGCCTTTAGTGGCTTTGTAATAACTTACCTGTGCCATCACTGAAAGAGTTTCTACGAAGAAGATACCACTGAGAATGAATAGAGCGACTAAAGTGTTTGTCAATAGCGCTACAGCAGCTAATGCTCCTCCCAGTGCTAACGAACCGGTATCTCCCATGAAAACGCGGGCTGGGTTACGATTATGGGCTAAGAAACCTAAGCACCCACCACTTAAAGCCGCACAGAAAACCATCAATTCAGGTGCTGTTGGTGCAACTAAAGCACCTAATGCTAAAAGGGCGATCGCTACTGTTCCTGCTGCCAAGCCATCGATACCATCTGTTAAATTAGTTGCATTACTTTCTGCAACTAGCACAAAACCTGCTAAAGGCCAAAATAGAAATCCTAACGGTAGCGTGAAGCTCACCCAAGGTAAAGCAATATTTGTAATATTAGAAGGTTGATTAAACATCAGCCATAGACAAAACACAGCCGCAAAACCCACCTGCAAAGCCAACTTTGTTCCGGGAGATATACCTTTATTTGATTTACGGCGGAGAATTTGCCAATCGTCAAGCCAGCCAATCAATCCGTAGCTGATTGTCAAAGCCGAAACTGCAAGCACGTCTGTAGCAAAGTTAGACAAGATGCAAGCAATTATCAGACCTACAGGTATAAAAAATATACCACCCATTGTTGGCGTGCCTGCCTTTTTTAGATGGGCTTGGGGGCCATCTTCGCGAATTATTTGCCCAGTTTTGAGTGCTTGAAGTAGGGGTATTACCCAATAGCCTACGGCACCTGAACCCATAGCACACAAAATTAGTGGCAGGGTTAAGGACATAGGTTGCCACGGTAGCCTATTGGCCATCGAATCCAACAAAAATGCTGTTGTACCTAGCCCTACGGCTAATAAAGAGGCTAGAACGATTCCAGAAATATTTAAACCTTGGTCAGGAGATAATTTAGCGTCCACAAAAGTTTCCCTTCACTCCACACTTAATAAAATTAAATAACAGTAACTAGGGATATTACCAAGTCCCTAGCCTGAAAAGGCTAATCCTCAGCGATTCCTATATCGTCATCATCATCAAGGTCGTAGCCAATGCCATCTTCTACACCCATTAAAGAGTCTATTTCTTCTTCGTCATCTTGAAAATCCGGTTCGTGAACCTCACGCGCGATGATCCTACTGTTGGTTTGCAACCAGTCCAACAAAGAAGACTCTTGCTTTAGAGGGATGACATCGGCTCGCTGATTACGGGGTTCTTCACGTAATGGAGAGTTCAACATATCGAGGAGGACAAGAAAATGTTTACGTAAGTTGACATTTAGAGTCTATCACTTGGCACGGATTTATTTAGTTATCTTTTCAACCCTTTATTTGATAAATCCGCATTCAGATAGAAATTTTTTATTTAATAGGCATATTGCTTAGGTCAAGCAATTATTAGGAATTTTTCTAGCTCTACACATAGGTCATGAATATCTTGTTTATGCTGATGGAAAGGACTGATTTTTGAGGTGACAGGCGATGATGGGAAAAGCGGCTCTTATAGATGCGATCGCTGGTACAAATCGCGGTCTACTGGCGACCCAAGCGCAGAAACAAGGTATCTTAGCAGCGATCGCCAATTTAGAAGATTTTAATCCTACACCCCGTCCGGTAGAAGCGAACAATTTGCTAGATGGCAATTGGCGATTACTATACACCACCAGCAACGCTCTTTTAAACTTAGATCGTCTACCTTTGTGCAAACTAGGTCAAATCTATCAATGTATCCGGGTAGATACTGCCAGTGTTTACAACATAGCTGAGATTTATGGCTTACCTTATTTGGAAGGATTAGTCAGCGTTGCTGCTAAATTTGAGCCAGTTTCAGGTCGGCGTGTCCAAGTAAAATTTGAGCGGTCTATTATCGGCTTACAACGTTTAATAGAATACAATTCTCCGGTAACTTTTATCCAACAAATTGAAGCAGGTAGAAAATTTCCGGGAATTGATTTTGCAATCAAGAGTGATAGACAGCAAGGCTGGTTAGATATCACCTATATAGATAACGATCTGCGAATTGGCAGAGGTAACGAGGGGAGCGTGTTCGTATTGAGTAAAACATGAGTTTATGCAAAATTACTGTTGCGAACGAAGGTACGCTATAACGTGTACCTTGTCAAGTAGGGCAGGAGCAGGGAGCAGGGAGCAGGGGAAGCAGGGGAAGCAGGGGAAGCAGAAATATTGATTATTGACCAATCCCCATGCCCCATGCCCCATACCCAATTCAGACAAATAACTTAACAAAAGCTCTTGCTGCGACCTTCAGGTTGTAGAGTGAAATCAATTAGCCCTCTAGATTGGCGATTGATAACTAAAAGGGAAAATAATCATGGTTCAACGTGGTTCTAAAGTACGTATTCTCCGCCCTGAATCCTACTGGTTTCAGGATATAGGAACTGTGGCTTCCATTGACCAAAGCGGCATCAAATACCCTGTAATTGTCCGCTTTGAAAAGGTCAATTACGCTGGTATCAATACCAACAACTATGCTCAGGATGAATTAGTCGAGGTTGAAGCACCAAAGGCTAAAGCACCTAAAAAATAGCAGCAAAGCTACAAGGGGCTTGTTTGATGCGATGATGAAGGGTAGTCTTAAGTCTGAAGTATGAAGTCTGAAAATTTCAGTTCATTCATCTTTCACCCAAGCCTACCCTAATCTATGAGAAGCTGCCCTGCGGGTATTTACGGTTTCTCTAGGGTAGTAATACCAGCCATCTAAGGCTGTGTAAGTTACTACTCTATCTCTTCTTTATTGAACCCCCAAGTACATCAAAATTGCTTGCTTAATCAGTTTGAATGCCTGAACTGCCTGAAGTTGAAACAGTCCGAAGGGGCTTAAATCAATTGACCCTTAACCAAGAAATTACGGGTGGAGATGTGTTGCTCGATCGCACCATCGCCTACCCGTTTTCTGTTGGTGAGTTTGTTGATGGAATTAAAAAGAATGCCATCGCTACTTGGCATCGTCGCGGTAAATATCTCCTCGCCGAACTCTCTTCCACAGATTGGCTAGGGGTTCATCTGCGAATGACCGGTCAACTACTATGGCTGCACCAAGATGAACCATTACATAAGCACACGCGGGTTAGATTATTCTTTGGGGAACAGCAGGAATTACGCTTTGTTGATCAGCGTACCTTCGGGAAAATGTGGTGGGTTCCGCCTGGTCTTGCTGTAGAAAGTATTATGACTGGTTTGGCAACACTGGCAGCAGATCCATTTTCACCCGAATTCACTGTCGAGTATTTAGCAAGCAAACTCCAAAACCGCCGTCGTCCGATTAAGACTGCACTACTCGATCAATCGGTAGTGGCGGGATTAGGTAACATTTATGCTGATGAAGCCCTGTTTAAAAGTGGAATTTTACCTGAAACCTTGTGTATAGATCTGCAGCTAAAGCAAATTGAGCGTTTGCGAACAGCGATAATTCAAGTTTTAGAAACCAGCATTGAGGCTGGCGGTACGACTTTTAGTAATTTCTTAAGTGTTAAGGGTGTCAATGGCAATTATGGTGGTGTTGCCTGGGTTTATAACCGCGCTGGAGAACCCTGTCGAGTTTGTGACACTCCAATTATGCGGATTAGGTTAGCTGGGCGATCTAGTCATTTTTGCCCCCAGTGTCAAACGGTACGGGGAATTAGGAGTTAGGAGAGACGCGATTAATCGTACAAGAGAGACGCGATTAATCGCGTCTGTACAAGAGTTAGGAGTTTTTATCTCGGAAGTCTTTTAAAATGCGGATAAGTCTAATCTAGAAATTTGAGAGGGGAATTCATGGCAGTCAAAAAAGGAGATATGGTTCGCGCTATCCGCGAGAAATTGGAAAACAGTCTGGAAGCAAAAGCCAGTGATACTCGCTTTCCACCCTATTTGTTTGACAGTAAGGGCGAAATTGTAGATATCAAAGGTGATTACGCCCTTGTTAAGTTCGGGAAAGTGCCAACGCCAAATGTTTGGTTGCGTGTGGATCAGCTTGAAGAGTTTAAATAATTAAAAATAAGAACCCCACCCCGCCAAAGCTATGCTTTGTCTCCCCTCCCCGCAAGCGAGGAGGGGTTGGGGGTGGGGTGTTAGGGGCTTGTGAAAGAGGTCTAATTTAGGAGTCAGCATTAATTCGACTGCTAACTTCTGAATTATTGTTGATAAAAATTGCACTTTAATAATTATGTTTTCTTCGCCTAACTCCCCAATTGTGTGTAATTTACCTCGTGTCTCCATCGTGGGTGCGGGTAGGGTTGGCAGTACTTTAGCCCAACGCGTTGCGGAGAAAAACCTGGCTGATGTAGTTTTACTAGATATTATTGCGGGAATGCCTCAAGGTTTGGCGCTGGATTTGATGGAAGCCAGAGGAATTGAAATACATAATCGCCAAATTATCGGCACAAATAATTATGCTGATACATCTGGTTCTCAAATTGTGGTGATTACCGCAGGACTTCCGCGCAAACCAGGGATGAGTCGGGATGATTTGCTGAAAACTAATGCCAAGATTGTGGTGGAAGCGGCAAAGAATGCGATCGCTCATTCTCCCAATGCTATTTTTATTGTCGTCACCAATCCCTTGGATGTGATGACTTATTTGGCTTGGCAAGCAACTGGTTTACCACGCGATCGCATTATGGGTATGGCTGGCGTGTTAGATTCCGCCCGTTTTGAAACCTTTATTGCCCTAGAATTGGGGGTTTTGCCTGCCGATGTCAAAGCGATGGTATTGGGTAGCCACGGCGATTTAATGGTGCCTTTGTCTCGTTATGCTACCGTTAACGGCATTCCTATCACAGAATTGTTGGATGCAGCCACAATTGAACGCTTGGTAGAAAGAACCCGCAACGGTGGCGCAGAAATTGTGGAATTGATGCAGACGGGTGGTGCTTTTTTTGCACCGGCATCGGCTACTAGTGTGATGGTAGAATCGATTTTGCTAAATCAGTCGCGGTTGTTGCCTGTAGCGGCGTATCTGCAAGGTGAATACGGTTTAGAAGATGTTGTGATTGGTGTTCCCTGTCGGTTGGGATGCGGTGGAATTGAAAGTATTTTGGAATTAAATCTGAGCGATCGCGAAAGAGAGGGTTTGCATACTTCGGCTCAATCTGTGCGTAAAAGTATTGAGCGATCGCAAGAAATTTTGGCTGAGTAGATCCTCCTAAATTAAATCCCCCTTAAAAAAAGGGGGACTTTGACTCAGTTACCCCTTTTTTAAGGGGGTTAAGTTTCGCATTAACGGCGATAATCGTCATCTGCGGGATCGCCGTAGGGATCTTCGCTGGCTGGACGAACGTTACCAAACTCCCCTTGGTCTGCGGGGTCGCCGTAGGGGTCTTCACTGGCTGGACGTACATTACCGTAGGAAGATATATCTCCGGGGTCGCCATAGGGGTCTTGGCTGGCTGGAATCAGGTTGCCGTAAGAGGATATATCTGCGGGGTCGCCGTAGGGGTCTTCGCTGGCTGGACGTACATCACCGTAGGAAGATATATCTGCGGGGTCGCCGTAGGGGTCTTCGCTGGCTGGGCGGACATTGCGGTCGCGATATTCAGCATCCTCGGATTGATCGCCGTTCCCTCCTAAGAAGAGATCCTTCGCCTTTCGCAAAAAGTCATCTACCATAATCTGTCTCCTGATTTAAATTAGTGTTTCCGACGTGCGCGATCGGCGTTATTCTCCGGGAAACCCGCTTTCTTATTTAGACACGCTTCGCTATCTAAAGTGCTGGAGCTGCGGATGAACTTATGCCAGTTAGATCGCGACCTGAAGTGTTGCCGTTATAGCCTTGGAATTGCCGATATTGTTGTGCTTGAGATTCTGGTACTCGAATTCCTTCTGATGGTGGAGTTACCCAGTGAGCGCGATTTTCAGCATCGCGGTAGTATACACGCCCGTTCTTAGAAAGATAGTACTTACCTTGCGCTCCTTCTTTTGGAGCATTCTTATGTTGGTTGTACATATAATAAAGTGCCGCAGCACCTGCCAAGATTGCCACTTTTTGCCCTGTACCCAATCCTTTCTTAGCTTCGGTTTGGCGATCGCTCACTGTTCTACCAACGGTATCATCAACAGGTGGTGGTACTGAAGCCTTTTGGGAACCTCCCCCGCAGCTACTTAGCAAGGGCACGGTTAGCAATGCGGAAAGCAGCACTGCAAATAGACGCGAAACTATTTTACGTTCTTTATATACTGTGTTCATCGGATTTCGTCATCACCTGTATTTACTAAAAGCCTTGCTGTTGCAAATACAAAGTTGGAATTCCTGTTATTTCACCTGGAATTGAAAGAACATATACCACTCAATTTACAACTGCACAGCTACAGCGTTTCACTGTTATGATGATCGATTTTTTCAAATATTGCATCCTGCCTTTGAGAGAAACTGCATTCATCCGAAGGAAATATATTGTTAATTTTTTGATTAATCAATTTAGCCCAAACGCGGAAATCTTCAGCAATTTCTCGGTTATGTTTTCGGTATAAATAATTTAGAAAGATACAGTTACTATGATGATCTTTGCCAAAAAGTACACTCAATATGACATCACAAAATACAGCCCAAACTAGAACCCGTCTCCTTTTGGCTTTGTGGGATTTGGGAGGAACGCAGCAGGAAGTTAAGAAGGGTCAACTCACTAAGCGAATTGTATCCAAAAGCCAGAAGGTAGCAGATTATCAGGGTTCATTTGAAGAATTGCAGAATCAGGGTGCGATCGCAATTTCCAAAAAGGGATATTCTCTGACATCTAGCAAGGGTTTAGAGGTATTAGGTGAGGGTTTGAGAAGTTCTGATTTTAAATTTGAAGGGACGATTGTCGGGACTTGGGCGGCGAATGCGTTGGTGAAGTGGATTAGTCAGATTGATGTTGCGGTAGTTAGTGCAGATGTACCAGTTAATGGGGTTAAAGGTGCGATCGTATCTTACGACGAGTTTAAATCTGTGGCGTTGGAAGTCTACGACAAGCTGAACTATGAGTACAACTTTAATAATCTAGTGCCAATTTACCGCATTAGAAGAGGAATTGGCGATCGCGTTAGTCGTACAGAGTTTAATGATTGGCTGCTAGAAACGCAAGCTAACGATATTTTGCAACTACAGGGCGGAACTGTAGAAGATAACGCACCAGACAAAATAGAAGATTCCATCACCACCGTATTAGATGGATTACGCTGCTACGCCAAGCTTATCAAAGCCTAAACTCCCTTGTACTCCTTACTAAATTAATTTCACAATACTATGATTGTCACTACATCTACCATTGATGAGCTAATTAGAAATCAAAACCCATTTGCAGGACATATTGTTGTTAGACCGCAACAGATATGGGGAAAAAGTTATCCTGATGTTCCTATAATTAATTCTCACGCTTCTAATGCAGTATTTGATGCGGTTGAACAAATTCGTAAAGGGAAGCGTGAAACAGTAGGTATCACAATAACGGCTGAAAAGGGGTTAGGTAAAAGTCATCTTATCAGCCGTGTTCGCCATCGCTTAGAAATAGAAGGTGATGCCTTATTTATTTACATGGGTAAGTATGACAGCCTGAATCAGATTAAGTATCAATTCCTACAAGCCGTTGCTTCTAGCCTGAGAGCCTTTGGTGTTCAAAAAGTAATGCAGTGGCAAGAAATAGCTGCTGCTTTAATTAATGAAGCTAAAAATTGTAACTATACACCACAGCAGTACATCAGTAATATCTACCCCAATTGGTTAAGTAAATACTCAACTAAGACAATTGATAGCTTAACAGAAGGTGTGCTGAAAATTAAACCTGATATTACTAATCCTTATATAATTAGGGCAATTTTGTGGACACTTTCTACAGGACACGCTCACTATGCAAATTATTGGCTATCAGGTTTAGAAATAACACAAACACAAGCTGATGCACTAGGTTTACCAAATCCTAAAAATTTAGATAGAGAAGCTGAAGCATTAAATAATGTACGCCAGATTCTAGATATAACCAGTCATTATAGAGTTCCAGTGATTTGCTTTGATGAATTAGATATTGCAGAAATTTCTGACACAGGTTTTACAGCAGCCCAGGTTGTTGCAAACTTAGTTAAGGATTTATATAACAATCTCAAAAGAGGTGTTTTTCTTTTGGCTATGTATCCTGAAACTTGGAATGAGCAAATCAGAACATTACCACAAGCTGAAGCAGTCGTTGATAGGTTAGCAAGTGAACAACCTAACAGGCAACCAATTGCATTAAAATATCTAAATTCTGATGATATTGTGACTCTAGTTAGCCAATGGTTACAAGATTTTTATCAGGAACATAAACAAATGCCTCCTAGTTCTCTTTACCCGTTTAATGAAACTCAACTCAGAGAACTTGGTAAGAGTAGACCTACTGTTAGGTCAGTTTTAAAATGGTGTGCAGAGAATTTCGTACCTCTTTTACCTCCAGATGGTAAAGTACTGCCTCCTACCACGCCACCTGTAATACCGCCTCCACCAGCACAACATCTGGTTAAACCGTGTTTCGATAATGAATTAGCAAATGTTGAGGCTTCTATTGGTTCATTAATGGAAGAAGAAGCAACAATTGCTGATGCCCTTTGGCTGGCTTTCAATAGTTTAATAGGTAAAAATGTAGAGGGAATAATAATCGAATCAATTGAAGAAGTAGAGCCTAGTGCAGCAAATAATGGTTTTATGGATTTCAAAATTATCGGCAATAAGAAAAAAGTTAGAATTGGAGTAGATGTAGTTCAGCAAAACCGTAATGTTATAGGTGCTGTCTTAGGACAACTAATTGATTACAGAACATTTAATCTAACTCGCGGTTGCTTGGTGCGTTCAAAGAAAATTAATTCAACTGCAACACTAGCTAGAGAGCATTTAAGAGTACTGTTGCAGCAAAAAGGTGGAGAGTGGGTAGGCTTGCAAAGCCAAGACATTAAACCTCTATTGGCGATATTATTCGTTTACTATAACCGTGAAAGTTATGAACTTACAGAAGAAGATATTTTTGAATTTGTTGAACAAAAGCAAATAGCAATAAATAATCCTTTGATTCGAGAAATTCTCAGCGATCCTTCTGGGCAAGAACCTACTAATTTAACTGATGATGGATTACCTATTAGTATTCCTCAAAGTGTTGCTACTGCCGATTACGCCGAACTGAACCTATAGTTAACTACAAATGAATCAGCAGTTTTCAATTCCAACAGCGCTGTGTCTACCCGTCCCTGATATTGAAGCCTTAATACAGGGACGAACAATTGCAGCTTTACCCAAGATGTTTATTCGTCCTGGGCAAAGATTTGCACTTTATCCTACTGACTCTTCAGTTTCAATTAAAGCTTGGGCTAAATGTGAGCTTTGCCAAATTTTAGACGAGACTAAGCCATTAGATATTTTGTCTAGATTAACAATATGGACACCAAACATATTAAAGGAGATACTACAAAAACAACAGTATCTTTTCCTGGCTTACTTGCGCGTCTATCAGTTAACTCAGTTACAAGAAATATCAGTAAATCCCAACATTCAGGATAAATTAGGAAAATTTGTTAGTTTACCTAATTCTCTAACGGCTTCTGAAGAAAAGCCAGTAATAAACGATCACACTTTCGCTCAACGCAAACACCAGTTAGAAAAGCTAGAACCCCCACTGCATCGTGAATTGGAAGAATTGCAGAGTGCGATCGCATCCCTAACCATTAGCCAACCAGCAGCCAAACAATTAGACGACGATATCAAAATATTCTTAGGTTGGAGTAGTCACAAGTTAATTCAGCAACCAGATCCAGATTTAGCTTGGATAAATAATATTGCAAAATTGGGTGATCGCAGCATCGAACAAGACGAGGGTAAAAGTAACTATCAAGCTGGTACAGATTTTGAAATCATCGCACGCCGTAGCCTTGATTTTTTAGGATTCAAGGTTGAAGAAAACTACAAAGGCGGTGCAGGTGGCTTAGACTTATTTTGCTCACAACCTTATCCTCTTGTTTGCGAATGTAAAGCAGGTAAAAGCATTCCTAATCGTGCAGTAGAAGAATTAGATAGGATTGGCAAAAGGCATCTTAAAGAAAATTATCTTCAAGCTGTAAGGTTGATTATTGGCCCAGGTAAACCGACTAAAAATTTGAAAGAATCTGCTTAAATATCTAAAATCAGTATCATAAATGTAATGACTTTACAAAAACTAGTTGAATTCAAAGCCAAATATCCAGGCGCTATTAACTTAGTCGAATTACAGCAATATCTAAAACCTGGGCAAATTGACTATAAAATTGATGAATATATTGATAAAGCTGAGAGATAGATTAAGTTGCGATTGCATATTATTCAGCTTGTCAAAAATTATTTAGAAAACTCAGGCATAAAATCTGCTGGTGTTGAAGCTCTACATAGTGCGTATTTCGGCTCACATCCGCCACAGCCAATAAAAACAGCAGAAATGCACGAAATTCTGATTGAGCTTTCCTCACCCTTAACAGGCTATTTAGGACGAATAAAAGGCAGTGATTGGAATAGCGATCGCTTTTACTTTCTCCGCGATTTACCTATTAACTAATATAGTATAATATATCTCTTTACCTTATCTTTGCGTTTTCTGTGTCCTTTGCGGTAGCCTGCGGCAAGCCGCTTTGTGTCTACGTTTAAAAATAACTGAAGTGCGATCGCGCAGTTATCCCAAAGTTAATATACAAGCCTGATAGTTTGCCACCAACGGCAGAATCTTTAGCCACTCTGAACCTAACAAAACTTCTATAATTTCGTCACCTGCATAAACAGGAATCTCATACTCCTGTTCATCCAATAAAACTTTACCTGAATATCTATCGAATATAATTTCTCCCTGTGCAGTTCTCAGAGGTTCATTCCCCATATAAGCCCAATCAAGACTATCTAAATCTTGTTTATTAATTGCCATAAACCCTGTGAAGCCAGTATCAAACATGGCATCCACAGGTAGATTTAATCCATCAGATGTAATCAAATCAATTTGAAAAAATAGCTGTCCTTTACTACCAAATGCACCCTGAATCATATTCTGCCAGTTGCTCCAGTTTCATTTAGGCAAAAAACGCAGTGTACAGCATTTGGGTACTTCTCAAGAGCTTTTCTATGAGCTATTTCTATATCTTCATCAATGAAATAATCTCCACTATCTGGCTCCACTGCAATATACCAGCCATAGTTTTTTTCGATATATTCTGGACGCACACGTTCAAATATTGCCCGACAAAGCTTATGAAATGCTTCTCGTTCAGCTTTACGTCTAGCAAGTTCTTCTGGTGATAAAGTCCGTTCTGGAAAAATTCTACCTCGACGTGCAGGTTGTTTTGCAGTTGATTCAGTCATAGTAATTAACCCTATTTGTTAATGCTGCCTTAACTTTATTTTACAGGAAGATAAATGCGATCGCTTTTACTTTCTTGGCGATTTACCTATTAGCTAAAAATAATATAATATATCTCTTTTCTTACCTAAGCAATTAATTCCTCTGTCCTTCAATTACGAATTACGAATTACGAATATACAGTGAAGCATCCTAGACTGAAGATATATCTTCCATCTAGGATGCTTCACAATAAAAAATTGTTGCTGATACAACAATTAATGAACAAAATGTGACGTTTAGACTAGAGCTATCAGCTAGCAGAAACGGTTAAACTGCCGGGTTTCTGAAGATCACCTTGCAAAACCACACCTCGCTGATTGGCATGGATATGACGCAAAATCTTGTAAATTGCCTCAACTTGCTCTGATGCGCCTGCTTTCTCTGCAAGTTCGTCAAGAGAAATGGGAGCTTTTTCTTTTTGCAGCACTGCTACGACTCGTGTTTGCAAATCGAGAATGGAGGCGGCTGCTTTTTTGCCAGCTTCTACCCCTGGTTGATGGTAGGCGTTGACGTTGACTAAGCTAGCGTATAAACCAACAGCGCGCTCATACAAAGCAATTAATGCCCCTACAGTTCGGGGGTTAACTTGGGGAATCGTGACTGTAATCGAATCGCGGTGATTTTCATAAAGCGCTTGTCGGGTTCCTTGGAGAAAACCTGATAGATAATCGCCTGATGTAACTCCTGGATCTATTTCAGTGGATGGGCCGTGACGATCTTCCAACACTTCGATGAAGGTAGCAAAGAAATTCGCTACACCCTCACGTAACTGTTGGACGTAAGCGTGTTGATCTGTTGAGCCTTTGTTGCCATAAACGGCAATACCTTGATGGACAACGTTACCGTCTAAATCTTTTTCCTTGCCCAAGGATTCCATCACCAGCTGTTGCAAATAGCGACTGAACAAAAATAAGCTGTCCTTGTAAGGTAGGACAACCATATCTTTTTCGCCCTTTCCATTGCCTGCAAAATACCAAGACAAAGCAAGCAAAGCTGCTGGGTTATTTTTCACATCTGAGACGCGGGTAGCGTCATCCATCTCTTTTGCACCATCTAGCATGGCACGAACATCAATGCCCTGCAATGCGGCTGGTACTAGCCCCACAGCAGACATTTCTGAGGTGCGTCCTCCCACCCAGTCATACATGGGGAATCTAGCCAGCCAACCTTCATCTTTGGCAAGTTTATCGAGGTTGCTGTCAACGCTGGTAATTGCTACCGCATATTGAGCAAATTCCAAATTGTGTCCGGCGTAGGCTTTTTTAACTTCAATCATGCCGTTGCGAGGTTCCGGTGTTCCTCCAGATTTGGAGATTACCAAAACCAAGGTGCTGGCAAGGCTATTTCGTAAATGATTGATAACGCGATCGATACCTGCTGGATCGTTGTTATCGATAAAGTGAATTTTCAGGGGCGGGAAATCAGGAGCGAGAGCTTCCGCGACGAATTGGGGACCGAGGGCGGAACCACCAATGCCAATGGAGATAATATCCGTGAAGCGGCTTGCTCTGGGAGGATGAATAGCACCTGTTTGGACTTTTTCCGCAAAAGCTTCGATTTGTTCTAGGGTTTGGACAATTTCTTGTGTAAGTTCTGGAGTTGGCGCTAAATCAGGATTTCGCAGCCAGTAGTGTCCAACCATGCGATTCTCGTCAGGATTTGCGATCGCACCCTTCTCCAGTTGAGCCATATCCGCAAACGCCTTGTCAAACTTCGGCTGCAACGATTTTACAAAGGCATCATCGAACCGGATTCGACTCACATCTAAGTACAGTCCCAATCCCTCGTGGAAATATAACCAGTTTTGGTATCTTTGCCAAAGTGCCCTAGCATCCATAGGGAAATCTCAAATAAAGTGTTTTCTCAAAAACCAGTTTAATGGAAGGTTATAGCGATCCCTGCCTAGCGTTATACAGTTTACAGTTTTAAGTGTTCCCTTAGCTCCTCAATTCACACATCTGGCATAGGGATGACACGCAAAAATTTCACAATTTCACCCCTGATTTCTATACCAATCAGGTAATTATCTAAGGTGAAGCGGTGAAAAATTCCCTCACCATCAAGCTGTCGCAGTTCTTTTAGATCACTCAGTTGCCACTTTTGGGCTAACTCAATAAAGACAAAATCATGCACCCGCTCGTAGGCAGCAGGTTCTAAATTTTTCAGGTCTAGCAAAAAAGACCTTGCATAGCGCATTTCCAGACTCACTAGGCGTTACCTTAACCAAAACTTGAGGGGTCACTGGCACTAGAAAAGAAAGCCCTGCTGAATTAGAAAAACATCAACAGTCGTACCGCTTCTTCATGGGTTAAGATATCCCACGGCTGCTGCGATCGCTTAACTTGTTGTATCGCTTTGAGCATATAAAAGTCACAATGTAAAGCTTCCAGAACATCCCAAATGTCTTGCAAATCTTCATCGGCTAACTGCTCAATTAAATGATGCATCCTCAGTCGCAGCAAATTCATAGGCTAATTAGTCCTACCAGCAAACACTAACAATAAGTAGTATTCCCAAAAAATTAATAAGGCTTAACGGCAATCTAGCACTATGCTCAAGCTACGCTAAAATTTATTCGCCCGAAGGAGAGGGCAGGGGGAGCAGGGGGAGATGAGGGGGATGAGGGAGAATTATTGAACAAGTTTCTTCCTTGTCTTTTCGCAATGCCCAATGCCCAATGCCCCATTCCCAAATAACTATTTAATATGGTTGACTATCTCATTTTCTTAGCAATTTCTACAGCACTTTTTGCTCTATTCGCTCTAGGACTCAATTTACAATGGGGCTTTACGGGATTAATTAACTTTGGTCATATTGCTTTCATGACTTTGGGAGCATATACCAGCGTATTATTAAACTTAAAGGGTGTCCCCCTACTGTTATCGGCACTGGCTGGGGCAATTGTCGCCGCCTTATTGGGTTTGGTAATTGGTTTTGCAACTCTACGCTTACGAGAAGATTATCTAGGAATTGTCACTATTGGTACGGGTGAATTAATTCGTTTGGTAGTAAATAATCAGGAATTACCTGTGGGTGACACCTGGGTTTCTGGGGCGTTTGGTGTGCAAAGTTATCCCATCCCCCTATCCGCAGAGCCGAATTTGTTAGTCAGATTTGTGATGATTGGGCTTTTGACACTGTTAGCTGCTGTAACTTTCTTTTCGTTGTGGCGATGGATTCGTACCACCCAAATATCTCGAACTACTGATTTAGGCAAAAGGACAACTAGCAAACAAGAATTTATATCCCGCTTGGGAGTGGGAATTGTGTTAGCAGCTTTGGCAGCAGCGATTTATATTTCTGGGGTGATCGGACTGTATAATTACAACCCAAAAGCCGGTTTAATGCTGGTGTTGCTGTTGGTTTTAGCATTCGTATACTGGCGCTTAGAAATTTTGGTGCGATCGCCTTGGGGTAGAATTCTTAAAGCCATCCGTGAAGATGAAGAAATTCCCAAGGCGCTGGGGAAAAATGTCTTTTGGTATAAATTACAATCTCTCATGTTAGGGGGTGCGATCGCAGGTATCGCTGGTGCTTTCTTCGCTTGGCAACTCAGTGCAATTTATCCTGATAATTTTCAACCGCAGATTACCTTTGACACTTGGATTATGGTGATTTTAGGCGGTTCTGGTAGTAATGTTGGCACAATCTTAGGTGCAGTAATTTTCTTTGCTTACGATGCGCTGACGCGGGAAGTTCTACCCAGAATCGTTACTCTTGATGAAGCCCGTTTGGGTGCATTTCGGATCATGGTAATCGGACTAATTCTGATGGTACTGATGATTTGGCGACCTCAAGGTATTCTAGGGAAAAAGGAGGAACTTACTCTTGGTAAATAATCAGTCACCGCCACTTCCCCTTTTGGTAGCCACTGGACTTTCTAAAAGTTTTGGTGGTATCAAAGCAGTTAATGAGGCCAAAATCGAAGTTGCTAAAGGCAGCATTACAGGTTTGATTGGCCCCAATGGCGCTGGTAAAACTACTTTATTTAACTTACTCTCAAACTTCATCCGCCCAGATAAAGGACGAGTGATTTTTGACGGTGAACCGATTCACAATTTGCAACCATATCAAATTGCCCAGCAAGGAGTAATCCGCACCTTTCAAGTTGCACGAACTCTCTCGCGGTTATCGGTGTTAGAAAATATGCTGCTGGCGGCGCAAAAACAAACGGGTGAGAACTTTTGGCAAGTGCAGTTGCAACCGCACATCGTAGCTAAGGAAGAAAAGCAACTGCAAGAGCGAGCAATGTTTCTATTAGAATCAGTGGGCTTGGCAAAAAAAGCGCACGATTACGCTGGTTGCTTGTCTGGTGGACAACGCAAGCTGCTGGAAATGGGACGGGCGTTAATGACTAATCCCAAGTTAATTTTGTTGGATGAACCAGCTGCTGGGGTGAATCCAAAATTGATTGATGATATTTGCGATCGCATCATCACTTGGAACCGTCAAGATGGCATGACCTTTTTGATTATTGAACACAATATGGATGTAATTATGTCCTTGTGCGATCGCGTTTGGGTACTTGCCGAAGGACAGAATTTGGCTGATGGTTCACCAGCAGAAATTCAAACTAATCCCAAAGTTCTAGAAGCTTATTTGGGAAAATAGAGTGGGATTGGCTTTGTGTTCCAAAGCTCTCCCCCACAAGGAGAGAGGCTTTTATTCTTACTCTGATTCGCTGCTAGGAAACGGTTTCAGGCTTAGGTTTGAGAGAACGCCGCACACGGTGTCAAATCTTCGGAAATTTGTCTCTTGTTAAAATCGAGTTGCACTCCTAGTGGAAAAAGCTTTTTATGTCAATGATGACAGTCAGAGATTTAGAGCAAGTTCAAACCGCTTTTACCGAAGCAGGTTTAGATTACCAGCTGGAACTCGAAAATGGGAAAATTTCAATTATGGGCCCGTCAGATATTGTATCCGGCGAAATCAGTAGTCGTCTCATCGCCTTTCTTTTTGCTTGGATAAATCCTCGTCGCTGGGGAAGAGTATTTGATTCTGCCGGTGGTTTCATCATGCCAGATACAAACCTCAAAGCACCCAATGTTTCCTTTGTTCGCGCTTCCCGACTTCTCCAAAGTCCTCGTTACTTCGGAGAACTTGTCCCTGACTTGGTGGTAGAAATTAAATCTCAGAGCGATAAAATTAAACTTATAGCAGCCAAAATTTTGAAATTTATAGAACTAGGAGCAGTTGTCGGGATTTTGATTGATCCTGATGAAGAGACAGTTACAATTTATCGCTCTATAGGCGAAGCAACGGTTTTAGAAAATGGCGAGATTTTAACTATACCAGAACTTTTTCCAGGTTGGGAATTGCCCGTTACTGAATTGTGGCCTCCTATTTTTACCGAGGAAGAAACACAAATTTAGTGAAGGATTTTGGTAGCTACTCGCTAAACAATTTCAAACTAATTTTGTTGGATAAACCAGTATCCGGGGTGAATCGGAGGTTTATTTTTTAATCTTCGTTATTTTCTGCAAAATTTACTTGCTCATAAAGGTCGCGCAATTCAATTTGAAAATCAACCGTTTGCAGTGATAAAGTTGCAGATTCGTGTTCAAGTTCAGTAAATAACCATTGATTTTCCGCAGTTTTAATATACTGCATCACATGATACTGATATTGGTCAATTAAAATATATTCTTTGAATTCTGGAATAGAGCGATAATAAAGAAACTTATCGCCTTGGTCATAATTTTTAGTCGATTTAGATAAAACTTCAGCAATTAACATCGGGTTCATAACCGTTGTTGTGCTGGTTCCTGTATAAATAGGTTGTCCCTCAATCACCATTACATCGGGATAAGTATGCTGCCGATAACGGGGTATCCATAAACGCACATCACCAATATAAACATCATATTTGCTCAACAAAAATATTATAAGCAGTTAGGATGTCGAGACAGGATTCTTAATTTATCGTTAATGGTAGCAGCAGTATTAACACTGTTGTGGCGACAAGTTCCTGGCGTTCAAGAGTTGAATCGTCTGTTAGCACGAGAAGGTTTATTATGGTGTCATCCCACAAAAGTTGCTCAACAATCATTATCAGAAAGATTTTTAGTTTTCCCTGCTGAATTATTTGAGCGGGTCTTTAAAGATTTACTACCTCAGTTACAATTAAATTGGCAGCAACGACTTAGGCGAACACTGCCAGACAGCGAAAAGTCAAGCACGGGCGAATTTTGAACATATTTGGATAGCTGATGGCTCCACATTAGAAGCATTATTTCGCAAGCTCAAAAGCCTGGAAGAGTTAAAAACAGGACAGTTAGCCGGAAAAATTTGTACAGTTATTGATTTGGTAACTCGTTTACCCGTCGAGGTTTGGTTTAACACTAATCCCGCAGCATCAGACACCAATTTTGAAACTGCATTACTAAATTTACTATCTCCTAAAACTCTAATTTTACTTGATAGAGGTTTTTATCATTTCCAATTTTTACAACAACTTATTGACCAAGAAGTTCATTTTATTACTCGCTTAAAAGCCAAAGCATCTATTAAATACTTAAAGATTTTTAGCTATGACCATTCGGTTGAAGATCGATTGATTCAACTTGGAACTGTTCGTCGTGGCGCACCAATTCTCACTTTACGTTTAATCGAAATTAAAATTGGTAAAACTAGCTATTCTTACATTACTTCTATCCTTGACCCCAAAATATTACCTCCCTATGTCGTTGCAGATTTATATTGTCGAAGATGGAGAGTTGAAGAAGCTTTCTACGCAGTAAAACGCTTACTGGGGCTATCTTATTTGTGGACTGGTTCTATTAATGGTATAAAGCTACAAGTCTGGGCTACTTGGTTATTTTATGCTGTTTTGATTGACTTAGGAGATGCTGTTGCAGACGAATTATCTCTGCCATTTGACCGCATTTCTTTGGAGATGATATTTCGCGGTTTGTACCATTTTAGTGTCGCAAATGACAAAGGCAAAGCGGATGACCCGATTAAGTACTTCGCTGCCCCAGAGAATCAAGACTTAGGCGTGGTTAAATATCTTCGAAAGCCAGTCTCCAAGCTAGATTTGTCTCCTTTTCCTGCACCCTCTTGACAAATGTGCAATCACTCTAACCTCTTACGAGTGGGCATAGAGACTGTTTTACTTCTGTTAGCGTCGCAGGGTGTAGTCTATTTTGACTCCTGAATTCTGCTATATTAATTTGCCATAGATCATATTCATCTATGTTTAAATCTGTAAAAGTATTTGTTTAAGTTCTTGGCTAATTTCTGCTGCTTCGGCATCACTTACCCACTTGCCTAAACCTAGTTGATTGAGTAAGTTTTTTATTCGTAGATAAATTAACAGTTTAAGATTTCCTATAGGCATAGTTGATGAACGAGGAATAATGTGAAAGTGGATGTGCTTGACTTGTTCTCCCCACGAACAAACATGAATCTTAGCGGGTTTAACTATTTGTGAAAGTGCTGAACAGGTGTTTTGGATAATTCCCCCTAATGCACTCGCTTCTTCTGGTGTAAGTTGTGCTAAATGTTCACAATGACGTTTGAGTTTGATAATTAAATATCCTGGTAACAAAACAGGATTCAAAGAATGTTCTACAACCCAGTAATCATCTTCATAAATAACCCCACCAGGTGCTTGTACTTTTCCAGCCAGTACTCTGCAAGCAAGGCATTCATCCACTAGCATCCATCATCTCCTTGTCACTGAAATTTAATACATAACTTTCATAATTTATGTTGTACGCCAATAAACACCATTTTCTCGCTGCATTAACTGGCAAGCAATGAACTCCCGTCGCAGGGTGGCGTAGTCGGGATGGTAGCGTTTAAGAATGTCATTTACCAGGCGTTCAGGGTAGTTGACTCCTATATCAAACTGCTTTGCTAACCACTTGAGAATTACTAGACGCTTTTTACGACTAGCGGGGATTTCCTTAAGGTATCCGCCCTCGAAATAGTTTTTCAACACTTTGCTTTCCCAAGCCTCAGTATCCACATCCTCAATCAAGGATGCTATCTTCTCAGGTGTAAAAATTTCCTTACTGATGCTTTGCAAAGCCTCGCTATCCAACTGGTACAGACGGCTATTACCTTCAGGACGCATTGTCAGCAAATTTAGCTCTTTAAGTTTTGCTAAATGATGAGATACCGTCGGTTCCTTGAGTTGCAGTAGCGCCGCCAATTCTTCGACACTGCACTCCTGATTCGCCAGAATACCTACAATTTTCAATCGGCTATCATCCGCTAATGCCTTGAAAAAGCGCAGTAAGATGTTAAATTGCTCTGGTTGCATAACTAACTTCTAATTAGATAGATGTCTAATTAGAAGTATATCTAATCGAAAAGCTCAAATCCCCAACTTCTTGCAGAAGCCGGGGATTTTGTTGTTAAATTTAACTAAATTGTTCCTCTGCATCCAGGTTGAACAGCATTTGCAGAGTTTGCATACAGCGCCGTCTGGCTTCAACATCTTGCTGCGATCGCAACTGTACCATCGGGTCATGTAAAATTTTATTGACAATTCCCCGTGTTAATGCCTCAATCACTTCTTGATGTTTTTCAGCGAATTCCGAACCCAATCTCGACAAAGCTTTTTCTAATTCTTGTTCACGGATGGTTTCGACTTTATTTCGCAGACAGCTAATAGTGGTAACAGTTTCAAGAGAGCGCCACCAAATATCAAAAGCTTCCACTTCCTCCTCTAAAAGTCGCTCGGCTTCCTGTGCAATCTTCCGACGGCTTTCGTAGTTTTGCGCCACTACAGCCTTCAAATCATCCACATTAAACGCCTGCACATTTTCTAGTTCATTGACATCCGCATGAACATTACGCGGCACAGAAATATCAAATAACATCAAAGAGCGCTGAACTTCTAAAACCATTTCCAACTTGGCACGGTCAAGTATTGGCTCCGTTGCCGAAGTACTTGTAAATACCAAATCACTCTCGGCAATTAAAGTCATCATTTCTGATAACGGATGAATTTGGATAGGTTGCCCAGGGAACTGTTTCGCCAATTCTTGGGCACGTTCACGAGAGCGATTTACAATACTAATTTCCACAGCACCTTTAGAAAGTAGGTGTTGCACTAATAGCCGCGACATTTTACCAGCGCCCAGAATTACCACTCGGCAAGCAGCTAAATTTGCGACTTTTATCTGTGCCAACTCTACAGCTGCCGAACTGATAGAGACAGCGCCAGTACCAATACTAGTTTCAGTGCGAACCCGCTTACCAGCTGTTAGCGCTTGTTTAAATAATCGATTCAAAATGGTTTTTATACCGTTATATTGCTGCCCCAGTTTGTGAGTAGTTTTCACCTGAGCCAGAATTTGACCTTCTCCAAGTACTAGACTATCTAAACCACCTGCTACCCGCATAATATGCATCACCGCATCATCATGTAGCAGCATAAACAAGTGTTGTCTTAGAGAAAGCACGGGCAATTTACTATATTCCGCAAGAAACTGAGTTATTTCTCGAATACCTTGGTCTGCTTCACTGGTAACAATATAAATTTCTAGGCGGTTACAAGTGCTAAGAATTGCAACTTCATCAATATGAGGATAGCTGACCAGTTGAGCGATCGCACTTTCAAGTTGTGGTTCTGGAATGCTCAGTTTTTCCCGGACTTCTACTGGGGCTGTTTTATGGCTTAACCCCACCACTGCTATATTCATTTGCTAAATCGTAGTTACTAGTTGGTAGTTGATAATAGGGCATTGAGTGAGAATAGGGAATGGGGAATTTATGTTTATTGGTTGGTAGTTATTCCCAGCAACAAACAACTATTAATCACTAACTACTAACTATTAACTACATGTAAGGGTAAAGCATTTTCGTAATTATTTCCCATTTTATAGAAAGATTTATTTCCAAATGCTTCGCCCCTACTTTTAGCATTCCCCATTCCCTAAAAATTAGTTCAGTTGGAGAGTCTTGGGTTCACCAAACATGTGAATTGTATCAACAAATCGAGCCGTTTTCGACTGGTTGGAAATTACCAAGCTTTGAGTTCTTGCTCCGCCGTTGAAGAAACGTACACCATTCATCAGATTACCACTGGTAATGCCGCAAGCAGCGAACAGAACAGTTTTACCAGATGCCAATTCATGAGCATCATAGACCTTATCGGGGTCATTGATATTCATAGACTTTAAGCGATCAATGTTGGCTTCTCTGCTTTCTCCAATCAGACCTGTTTTGACTACTGCTGGATCGTAAATCAGTTGACCTTGGAAGTGTCCACCCAAAGCACGCATTGCTGCTGCTGAGATTACACCTTCAGGAGCCGCACCGATACCCATCAGCGCGTGGATATTAGTTCCAGCAAAACCGCAGCTTATAGCTGCACCCACATCACCGTCTGAAATTAGGGCGACTCTCGCTCCAGCCTCACGGATTTCTTTAATTAAATCGTTGTGGCGTTCGCGCTTCATGACCACGATCACAAGTTCTTCAATAGAGCGCTCTAGACACTCAGAGAGAATCTTCAGGTTTTCTGTTGCTGACTTGTTGATGTCTACCTTGCCCTTAGCTGCGGGAGGTGCTGCTAACTTCTTCATGTAAAAGTCAGGAGCAGCAAATAATCCACCCTTTTCAGAAATTGCCAAGACAGCCATCGAACCAGGTTGTCCATAAGCTACCAAGTTTGTACCTTCACAGGGGTCAACGGCGATATCAATTTCAACTAGTTCATCAGGATTACAGAGAGCTTCGGCATTTGGTTGAGTACAAATACCAACTTCTTCCCCGATGTATAACATAGGCGCGTCATCGCGTTCGCCTTCTCCAATCACAATGCGACCACGCATATAGATTTTATTCATCCGCTCCCGCATAGCTTCCACAGCTACTTGGTCAGCGATGTTTTTTTCGCCTTTACCCATCCACTTTGCGGATGCGATCGCGGCTTGCTCTACTACTTCAATAATCTCTAACCCAAGTGTATTTTCCACAGAGTCTGCCCTCTCAACTGCTTGAATTTCCGCCGCTTTATCTGGCTATTTCAGTCTTCAAGTCTACCAAAGGGCGGATACACGTGGGAGAAAGTTAAGTTTTACTGCTAACTGGTTACAAAAGTGCCAGTTAACACATCCTCATTTTTTACTCCTAACTACTCCAGTATAAAGCGTATTTAAAAGTAACTAAGTTAAGAAGTGGCATAAATACGTAGCAGTGTATATCGAGAACATTGCTTTTCTTCAGTGTTGATCTTTAGGTATAAAATAATAAAGAAAAAAACTAGTGAATTCACTAAAAGCTGAAAAACAAAGCGCAGAGTAAATAGCTTGTCAAATTAAGAGGTTAATCATGTTTATCGACTACATCACACTCATGTTGATCAATATGGTAGCTGGGCTATTTCTACTGGCTGACTATGTGTATCGGGGTATAGATAGTTCTAACCAAAGACAGTGGATTCCCGGTTTTGGAATTACGGGTACGATCGCACTCACAACTGGATTACACATGAGTTTCACCTGGCCCGTTACTGGCAGCTTTAACATTGCCTTTGGTGAGACAAGTATCTTATTTGGCATCTTGTTTATTGCGGCTGCGATCGCACTTGCTCAAGGTTGGGATTTATTGACAATAGCAATTTACGGTTTCTTTGCTGGTGCAGTTGCGATCGTAGTGGGTATCCGCATCATCAACTTGAATTTGACACGCCAACCGCTTTTGTCGGGAATCGGCTTTATTTTAACTGGCTTAGGAGGTGTTTTTGCAGCGCCAACTCTCTATTGGAAAACAAACCGCACCTGGCGGCTAATTGGTGTAGCTGTGCTGATAGTCGCCGCTCTAATTTGGGCATTCACTGGATATTTAGCTTACTGGAATCATTTAGAGGGTTTTCAAAAGTGGGTTCCAGCCCCAATGCGGTAAGCAATGCCAGCAATGATCTAGGCTAGAGACATAGTTAAAACCTTGCTTAAGAAAATATGCTGGACTTTTTTAATCCCCTATTAAATCGCCATCCAGAGCGAGTCAAAGCCAATGTTGAGCTTTACACATGGCAAACTTGTCCTTACTGCATTCGTGCCAAAGTGCTGCTGTGGTGGAAAGGTGTAAATTTTACCGAATATAAAATTGACGGCGATGAAGCAGCCAGAGCTAAAATGGCAGAACGCGCTAACGGACGTCGTACTGTACCGCAAATTTTTATCAATAACCACCACGTTGGCGGCTGTGATGATCTCTATCAACTAGACACACAAAATCAACTCGATCCTCTTTTAGCCCAAGCCGCTATTTAGAAATAAAATTAATCTCCAACGGTTGGCTTGCTAAATTTAAGAATTTTGAATTGTTTAGCCCCAGGCTGAGAAGTCTGTGGGCTATATACTTTTTATTTTTTGTAGGATGGAAGTTGCCCGTCCAAAGACGAGCAAAACTTAAATTTTTGTATTGATAAGAATATGCTAACTAAATACACAGAATATCTTATACATCAACAATGGATGAATTCTGCTTTAGAATTAGCAAAAGCAGCAGGTGATGCAGGTGAAGTCCCTGTAGGTGCTGTTATCATTGATTCAACAGGCAAATTGCTAGCACAAGGAGAAAATAGAAAAGAGCGTCACAAAGACCCTACCGCTCATGCGGAAATTCTTGCTCTCAAGAGAGCTGCAATAACTTTACAAAATTGGCATCTTAATGAATGCACCCTTTACGTAACTCTTGAACCTTGTCCGATGTGTGCAGGTGCGATCGTCCAAGCGCGATTAGGACTACTTGTGTATGGAGTAGACGATACAAAAACTGGCGCCATTCGTACAGTTATTAACATCCCCGATAGCGCTGCTTCTAATCACCACTTACAGGTAATCGGAGGCGTTCTAGAGTCAGCTTGTCGTGAACAATTACAGACTTGGTTTGCCAATAAACGGCGTAGTGTAAACTAACGGACAGAGGTAAAACTGTCCATCTAATACGCCATAAGTCATACAAGAGAATCTACGGTGTAACTAATCAGACTTTTCTTTAAATTTTACCCGTCAATCAGCTGCATCCGTCATGATGGAATTTTACTCTTCATCCGATACCTGCCAGCACACCCCAGCAAATAATCAGGTGACTGGTACTATCTCAAGGGTTTCTCCTTGGTTAAGTCCTCTGGCATATTTATTAGGGCGTCACTGCCTATTACCATTATTCTTTGGGCAAATTAGAATAACCGGACAAAAAAATATCCCTACAACTGGTCCTGTGATCCTTGCGCCTACTCATCGGGCGCGTTGGGATGCATTGCTTGTACCCTACGCTACTGCTGATTGTCGAGGAGAACAAGACCTGCGGTTTATGGTAACCGTTGACGAATGCCAAGGTTTGCAAGGCTGGTTTGTCAAACGTTTGGGGGGGTTTCCTGTAAATTCTAAGCATCCGTCAATCCGCACCCTGCGGCATGGAGTTGAGCTACTTCAGCAGAAAAAAACCTTGGTGATATTTCCAGAAGGTAATATTTTTCGTGATGGCCAAGTTCACCAGTTGAAGCCGGGAATTGCTCGTCTTGCCTTGAGTGCTGAATCTAGTTATTCCGCGCTAGGGGTGAAAATTATACCCATAGGTATTAACTATAGCCAACCTTATCCAAATTGGGGTACAGATGTGAGTATTGACATTGGCTCCCCAATCAGAGTAGCGGATTACATGAGTGGCTGTATAAAACAAGATGCCAAAAGTATCACAACTGATTTAGCAAAGGCACTACAACACTTAAGCCATCAAGAAACAAAAATTACTAATCGCGCATTCGCAGAAATTACTAATTCTTGATCTCGTAAAGCGTCAAGAGTTCTAAGACTGGCTCTTAAGCATTGGCCATTAATCGTGCATGATTAAGAAACTGCACGTTTTCAAGGTTTGACACTAATTGCTAACTGTTATATTCATCCTGAGTAAGTCACAAAAGATTAGTGCTGTTTTGCAACCTTTGAGAATATATATATAGATTACCCTCTATTAACAGGATATTCAGCCAAATTGGCATTTTTTTGAGCGAATAGCTAATAATTGTCTATAAAGTACTGAATTGGTCGATGAAAAACATTCTGGCTCTTCAGTTCTTTTTATGGAGTCGAATAATAAATAAAACCTAATCAGAGCCTATATTCATTGCTATGACTGGATTTTAAATTTTTGAACCTTTCTATAAAATGGCTATTTTAATGCCATACCATAAAACCAACGCAAGAGCCAACATTCTTACTATTTAGTCAGACAGTTAAATGAAAGTCTTTGGATTTTCCTTGATTTTGTAAACGTGACTGAATAAAAACAAAGTTTTGGGAAGCGCGGACTGGGAAGCTGGCCATGTTTAACTGGTTTGATGCGATAGCGTTTCACGCTCGCTGGAAGCGATCGCAAATAGTTCAAGCAGTGCTTTGGGAAGATTCTCGTGCCAAATATCCCACTTAAGCTGAGATAATTATTGGGGAAGTCGGTAGCGGGACGGATGGTGAAGCAGCCTAAAACTTTTTCTCAAATCAACTTTTCGCCAGCGCCTTGTCAAACTACTCCCAAAGTGCTTGCTGGTAAACCGATGATTAAAAAATCAGAGGAACTAACGCGATCGCTCATAGCGGCGATTTTAGTTAATTAGTATACAGAAGCAATGGGAACTCTATTAAACCGATTTTCAGTCTAAATCAAAGAAACTTAGAATGCAGCTTTGCTTTGTCCAAGGCCAAAACAGAGTTAAGATACCCGAAGTTTCCATAAATTTTCTGTATAGTCGTTGCACTACTTGACCCCATGAACACTGCTGTCGCTGTTACCTTGATGCGTCGTACCTTTTTATCAGTCATAGCAGTCCTCAGCCTGCTATCACCTGTGAATGCTCAGGTATCACAGTTACCAGGCACTACTAGCCCACAACCCATTGATCCCAACGCTCCCAATAACCTTCGCCCCATAACCCAAAGTAACAGCCTTTTGAGCATTGAAGGGGGCGATCGCCTCATGAAAGAGGCAGAACAAGCAGTTTCTGCTCAAAACTACCCCTTGGCTGCAAAGAAACTGCAAGAAGCACGTCAGGTTTATAATCAGCTATCTAATTTTTATCAAGAGTTAAATTCTAGCTTTTCGGGAATTGACAATAGAGTTTCTGATTCTCAGCGTCAAAAAGCTCTATTAACAGCCCAAAAGCGAGATGAAGCCACCTTTCAGCTAGCATTAGTACATCGGGCACAAAATCAGCCAGAATTAGCTGTGCCGTTGTTGATTCAAATAATTAAGAGTCAAAACCCGACACGGGATTTAGGTAAAAAATCTTATCAACAGTTGTTGGAGTTGGGTTTTGTTGATTCTCCCTATCCTACAGCAGGTGGTAGTTCATCTTCCTCATCTCCAAAAAAATAAATTAAATCTTTCTTGTCTGTTTTTCCCCATCTCCCCCATCTCCCCCATCTCCCCCTCCCTCTGAGCAGCAGCTTGAGAACGTCTCCAGTGCTAGGATAGGATTATCTGCCGTAGCTTTGAGCCAGCGTCCTCAAAAATCCACCTCAGAGGTGCGTTTATTTCTAGCCTTGCCAAAACCTGAACTTGGCACAGGCATTGCTCCATATCTGTTAATAATAGAAAAGTAAGTTTTTTCAGGAATAGCGATGATTAGTCCGCAGCAGGTTGAGGCAATGATCAAGGCGGAACTGCCAGACGCCCAGGTTCAGGTGCAAGACTTGACTGGTGGCGGTGACCACTATCAGGTAACAGTAGTTTCATCGCACTTTGCAGGTAAGGGACTAGTGCAACAGCACCAGTTAGTTTATGGTGCTTTAGGGCAAGCTATGTCAACTGAAGCAATTCATGCCTTGGCAGTAAAAACATATACTCCTGAATCTTGGCAAGCAACAGCAGCTTCGTAAACATAGAGTTACGAATTAGGAGTTAGGAGTTAGGAGTTCTAAATTTTTAACTTCTCACTCGTCATCGTTGAATGTAACATAGGAAACACAAATACCATGACGCCAGAACTCAAAGAGAAAATTGATAACTTGCTACAACAGAACAAGATTATGGTTTTCATGAAGGGAAACAAGTTAATGCCCCAATGTGGTTTCTCCAACAACGTTGTGCAGATTCTCAATACCTTGGGAGTTCCCTTCGAGACAATTGATGTTCTCTCAGACTCTGAAATTCGCCAGGGGATTAAAGAATACTCTAACTGGCCGACAATTCCCCAAGTGTATATCAATGGTGAATTCGTTGGCGGTTCTGACATCCTAATTGAAATGTATCAAAAGGGTGAATTGCAAGAAAAGGTAGAAGTAGCACTAGCTTCGTAATCTCTTTTTACGCAAACCAGAGGGTATACTGCTAAATTTGCGCTCCGCAATCAAGGCAATTTACCATTTTTAATGTCCTTGAAAAAGAGGCAAGGGAGCGGGGAGCAGGGAGCAAGAGGGATAATTCAGATGGGGATTCAGCCCCACCCACCTGTTGCTTTAGCTTCCCGCTTTCTTAGAAGAACAGAATCGCTGCGACCAGAGGTAGCAGGGGTTTAATTCCGCTACCAAAATCTCCGATTTGGTGGCTTGAAATTAGATGGGGTTGAATCCCGTTCTAAATTCCTGCCTTCTTCACTGGGTTTGTGAAAAAAATACTTGAGCTATATTGGAACTCATTTCATAGCTAGTCAACAATCCCCTCTGTCGCATTGGCAAGACCAATATAGGACTGAGGGGATACGTTTTATCAATACAATATCTCCAAAATCTCACACCACGGCACTAGTTGACTCATACAGATAATATGCTATAATTATCTGCGGTAATTAACGATTACTATCAATTACCAAATAAATGGTGCTTAGTAATAATCGCGTAGTGGCTGTGGTTGCGGCACTTCAAAATTTGATCCATCGTACAAGTAGCGGCTGGCTTCCTCTTCTAAGCGATGAATCAGAATAGGTTCAAGAATATTGCCATGTCGTAGTGCGGCTAGATATCCATCCAAATACATCCGCATATCATCAGTGCGATAGCCGCGATTCCATAACTCGACGAAGGCGTCGGTGAGTCTTTGGTAATAGCGGATGGTTTGTGTGTCTTGGAGCATAACTGCTGTATTAATCTCTTCGGAATGAGAATTGTAAACGATTCATGCTCAAATGTGAACTGTAATTTCACTTTGGCATTAACTAAAAGTCAATACATCTACTTTGGGCAGTACCCTCCTAGCAACTACAATCTACTTTAATCCTATTCCAGAAAACATCGATTCTAGTTATCTGCTAAGTTATTTTTATGATTTTCATAGTCAATACCCCGATTGTATTGGTGATAGATTCGTGGGTGGAGAACCTAATTTCTGCAAGATATAATCCACTAGCATCATATTAAAAAACTATTGTGGTAATAGCTAGCTGCTTAGGCTATAGTTTTTTGGTAGATGATATCCATCTAAAAGCAGAATGTAAAGGTAAAAGAACTTTTCAATAAGTCTAACAACACTTTTGATAAATTTAATAAAAATTTAATAATATTTCTAATCGCCCTCGGCAAGGGACAAATTAAAGATATTGCCGCTATTTCTATGAGGAAATGTAAAGCTAATAGCAATTGAGGTAACAAAGGCTACAAAACCTTAGAGATGGGCTTGTTACTTTGAGAGTCATCGACGCTAAGGGGTCTTGCCGCCGTGGGTTCGGTTTGTATAGAAATCATTGAGGGGAATCCCCATTTGAGGTCGTTGCTAGGTTGGCACTTGCAACAACTGGAATACCGTGTGCATCAAGCTGCCAGCATTTATCAAGCAAGGGAAGTATTTTTAAGTCATCAACCAACACTGGTAGTTTTGGATGCAGACCTGCCTGATGGTGATGGCATTGAGTTTTGTCGTTGGTTGCATCGTCAGCAGCAGCCTTTAATCTTAATGCTATCTGCCCGTAATACTGAAGGTGATATCGTCGCAGGTTTGAAGGCGGGTGCAGATGATTATTTAAGCAAACCTTTTGGGATGCAAGAATTTTTGGCACGGGTAGAGGCACTGATTCGTCGGAAGCGCACACCTACAGCACCAGCTTATTTGGATTATGGCACTTTGCAAATTGATTTAGTTCAGCGCCGTGTCCGCTTCCAGGGGGAGTTCATTGACTTAACGCCGCAAGAATTCAGCTTGCTGTACGTTTTGGCACAAGCTGGGGGAGTGCCTTTGAGTAGGTCAGAATTGCTGCGCCGTGCTTGGCCTGACGCTATCGATAACCCTCGTACCATTGATACTCATGTTTTATCGCTGCGGAAAAAGGTTGAACTTGATCCTCGCCAACCCAACTTGATTCAAACTATCCGCAATGTAGGATACCGTTTTAATATGGAAATTTTGAATACCAATATTTCACAATCACAAACAACAAAGTTACCTAGAGAAAGATTTAATAATCAACGTTCAACACTTAGTACTAGTCAAGTTTGATGCGGCATTGGGCATTGGGCATTGAAGTGAGGGGGAGTAAGAAGATTACTCCTGATTGCTGTCTCATCCAAAATCTAAAATCCAAAATCGTCTTGATTTTCTGCTTGAATTAAGCTTTTTCGTAATTCAACCCAGTTTATTTCAGAGACTTTTTGATTTGCCAATAAATGACCTTGCTGTAGATGTAACAACCGAGTGCAAAACATTTGGGCTAGTTCCAGTTGGTGATTTACCATTAAAATCGTGGTTTGATGAGTTTGACTCAACTGGGTTAAGACTTGCATTAGATGAGAAGCAGTACCAGCATCAAGGGCAGAGGTTGGCTCATCTAATAATAATATTTTAGGCTCGATAACCAAGGCACGAGCGATCGCTACTAGTTGTCGTTGTCCCGCAGAAAGTTGTACCTCTGTTCTTCCCAACCATTCACTGGGAATATGCAGTTCTTCTGTCCAGTGACTGACTCGTTGTTCAATTGTCTGTTTGGACAAACCACGCAAGACTAAAGGATAAGCCAAGGCTTGCCCAACTGTCATCCCCAAAAGTTTTGATTCTTGCAATACAAGTACAACCATCTGGCGTAGCTGGATGACAGGAATTTGGCGATATTCTTGGTTTTCTAAATAGATTTTGCCACTTGTGGGTTCAATTAGGCGGTTGAGGAGGCATAGTAACGAAGTTTTACCAGCGCCAACTGGCCCTACAATTGCAATGCGATCGCCCTGTAATGCCTCCAAGAAAATATCTTGCAATATGGGGTATCCTTGCTGATTGCCTGGAAGTTGGGTTTTCAGCCTTGTAAACAGATTAACTTGCTCTAGCCTGAGTGTGGCTTTTGCTGTATTCAAGGGGAGTGGAGAATAGGGAGTAGGGAGATGGGGAAGCAGGGGAGGCAGGGGAAGAACTATTGATTGATTCTTAAACCATGCCCAATGCCCCATGACCCATGCCCCATAACAATTTTAAGTTAATTGTGCAGTAGTTAAGGCTGTAGCGATCGCCCAGCCATCGACCAATAATAACAGCAGTGTGAATACTAGTAAAATCAGGTACATCCACGGCTGTGCTAAAGGGCGAACATCTGTAGTATCAATGCCTGTCTTTGCTTGGACAATTTGCACGAAACGGGCAAATCCGGGTACACGCATCGGTAGTAAATAAGCTTTCCCATCTTGGCTGAGGAAGTAATAAACTATTCCTCCTTGACCAGTAGTGCGGGGTTTTAACTCTTTCACCTCTGACCAAGGTAAAAACCAGCCTTTACGAAAAAAGCGAGGTACCCAGGTGGGGTAAGTAACCTGAATTCCCTGGTCATCTACTATTACTTGTTCAGTCAATACAGCATACAAGGCAACTAAGCCGATGCTAATGCCTATCCATAATAATTCTGGGGGTACAGGTGCAGCTGTTACCTGCGATAAGAAGGGTAATGGAACTGTGAGTGCTATGTATAGACTCAGCAGGGTTATCCGAATCAAAGGAGACAGACGAAATACAGAAGCGGAAATATTGGCTGAGGTTGCTGTCACGGCTCAATTACAATGCTTTTCTTCATTGTAGGGTAGGTCTATGTCCTACCTCGACTGTTGCACAAAAGGTATGCCACTTTAATAATTCGTAATTCGTAATTCGTAATTTTTTAGGGTAAATATTTTTGCACTACAATCCAACCAGTAAGGGATACCCAGGCAAATCCTATAAATAAAATAATATTTACGCCGATGTGTAAGGGTCTAGCCCAAGGTTGTTTGGGACTAATTTGCGTGGCACTGAAAGCAGACAGTAAAACTAATGCTACCACTATCAATCCAGCAACTAAATGTGATGAGTGACCCAAGGAGCCAAAATGACCGAGAGTGCCAACAACGCCGACCGCCAGCAACAGTAGCACTAAACTTACCATGCTGATGCCCATTAGATAGTGGAGCGATCGCACTCCTTGACGTCCGCCCATAAATTGGGTACTAAAAGGAAATTGCTGCGAAGTTCTCGCCCGAAACATCCAAACGCCGGTGACTGCTAACATCACATATGCCAACAGGGATAACCCCATTGACCAGGCGGCTATTTTCCACAACCAAAGAAATGAAGGCAGATTCATAAGAATGATTGTAGATGAGATTGGGGAGATAAGGGAGCAGGAGAGGCAGGGGGAGATGAGGGAGATGAGGGGGACAAGATGTGAGAACTTGAAACAAGTCTTTCCTTTCCCCTTGTCCTAATCCCCAATCCCCAATAAATAATAAACAAAAAGGGCTGCTGAATTAGCAGCCCTCAAATTTAGTAAAAAATTTTTTTTAATCAACCGATGCTAAACCAACGATTTGTAAGGGTTTTGTAGTATCTCCGATTTTTGTATTAATTTGCTGCACTATAGACCTGGTATTAATAAGGCCTTCTCCATCTGATGAGTCTGTATCAAACTCATAAGTGCTGGGTTCGTCAAGCATTAGGCGATCGCATGGAATTTTATCGGATAAAATTGCACTTGCCATCATCCCTGTATGAATCTCCACTTGAGCTTTTTGTGGAGCTTCAAACACTAAACGTTGTCCAGGGAAAACAACCCTTTCAAAGTACCAGTTCGGAATATTGCAGATGCGAGCTATCTGGATTTTGCTGGTGGCATTAATGTAGCAGCAGAGAATTTTTCCTGATTGCTCAGGTGGTAGAGGATCTAATATTTGAGCCATAACTGCTGAGGAGCTTTACGCCACAATTTTACATTACACCAGCCAACCCTAGCATTGCCTGATCCCCAGTTGCTGTAGCTCCGACTACCAACTGAAATCTTTGTAGATTATTTATACCTAAAGATATAGGCAGGTTGTGAAAACTTTGTAAATATTTTTGCTTTATCTGCAATTTTACACTATGTGAACATTTTTAAGTTCTTAATTTACCGCAAAAAATCTTTAACTTTCTGAAGGCGGATAATTACAGGGTAGCTATGGCGAAGATCCCCTTAGCTGGAGATAGTTCAGGAGTGTATTTTTGTGTTTTAGCGATCGCAGGATTAAAAGCCAGGGATCATCGCTTAATGAATGAACTCGATGTTATCGTAAAGCTATATGAAAAATGTCTTCATAAAGCTTCTCTTGATCTCTTGCCTTTGGTATGCAAAGCAATTTTATTGATTCGTACATCTGTGAAAAAATTTACGCCTATCAATAATTGGCTTCAATGTCAAGCAAGATTGTAAGAGATTAAAAGCAGTCAAAACAAAAACACACTTTAAAACAGGAATTTATCTCGCTTTCCCCAAAGATTGGCAAGATGGAAGTCAAAATACCCATGATGGAAAATCGAATTCTTTACGTTCGCCTTCCTTGTAACCCTATCTTTCCCATTGGGGTTGTCTATCTGAGCGATCACGTCCACAAACAGTTTCCTAATATCGAACAGCGCATTTTTGATTTAGGAACAGTGCCACCTTTAGATTACAGTTCCGCCTTGGATCGTTGTATCGATGAATTTAAACCGACACTGCTAGTATTTTCTTGGCGAGATATACAAATTTATGCTCCAGTTGGTGGACGTGGCGGTAATCCACTACAAAACGCCTTTGAATTTTACTACGCTAAGAATCTTCTATTGAAACTACGCGGGGGATTAGGCGGTTTACGGATCTTCATCGCTTACTATGTAGAGTTATGGCGCAATCAGGGCTTAATAAAACGTGGTTTAAAGCGTGCCCAAAAATATAATTCTAATGCCCGTGTAGTTGTAGGTGGTGGTGCGGTCAGTGTATTTTATGAACAGTTGGGTAAAAGCTTACCTCAAGGGACAATTATTTCTGTGGGTGAAGGGGAAACCCTGTTAGAAAAACTTTTAAGTGGCAGAGATTTTCGAGATGAGCGCTGTTACGTAGCGGGAGAAACTCAACCACGGAAACGGCTAATTCACGAGCAACCCACTCCACTAGAAAAAACAGCTTGTAATTACGACTATATCGAAAGCATCTGGCCGGAATTTAACTTTTACCTGCAAGAGCAAGATTTTTATATAGGTGTACAAACTAAGCGTGGTTGCCCTCACAACTGTTGTTATTGCGTCTACACTGTTGTCGAAGGTAAACAAGTACGCATCAACCCAGCAGATGAAGTAGTTGCTGAGATGCGTCAATTATACGATCGCGGCATTCGCAACTTCTGGTTTACCGATGCCCAATTCATTCCAGCGCGAAAATTTATCGACGATGCCATAGAACTCTTGCAAAAAATCGTCGATTCTGGTATGACAGATATCCACTGGGCAGCATATATCAGAGCCGACAATTTGACACCAGAGTTGTGCGACTTGATGGCAAAAACCGGGATGAACTACTTTGAAATCGGGATTACCAGTGGTTCTCAAGAACTCGTGCGGAAAATGCGGATGGGGTACAACCTGCGAACCGTCTTGCAAAACTGCCGTGACTTAAAAGCAGCTGGTTTTAACGATTTAGTTTCCGTCAACTACTCCTTTAACGTCATTGACGAACGTCCCGAAACCATCCGCCAAACCATCGCCTACCACCGCGAACTAGAACGGATTTTTGGTGCCGATAAAGTCGAACCTGCCATTTTCTTTATTGGGCTGCAACCCCATACCCATTTAGAAGAATACGCATTCAAAGAAGGCATCCTCAAACCAGGATATGATCCAATGAGCTTGATGCCGTGGACAGCTAAAAAACTTCTTTGGAATCCCGAACCCCTTGGTTCATTCTTCGGTGAAGTCTGCTTGCAAGCTTGGCAACAAAACCCCAACGATTTCGGACGCGAAGTCATGAAAATCTTGGAGGAAAAATTGGGTTGTGCCGACTTAGAAGCAGCACTTTCCGCACCAATAGAAACGAAAGAAAAACAGTTAGCGGGTATATCCTAGAAAACGCAATAATATGGGGATATTCAAAATTATGAATTTTTCCCCCTCTCTTCCTTTGTGTCCTCTGCGCCTTTGCGGTTATTTTTACCAAATCCCATGTTAGAAGGTTCAATCCTACAACAGCTAGAAACAGCCCATCGCCATACCACCAGACCGATTCGATTCGGTGTTTACTACAAAAATACGCTAGTTGCCTTGTGCCATGCTCTAGAAGACCATATCTTAACCGACGACGGTACACCCTTAGTCATCACAGCCTTCCAACGGGGTAAATGGTATCTGCAAGAAGCCGGGCGATATGCAGACATCGCCCAGCGCAGCCGCGAAATTGCCATCATGGCTGCCTCTGAATCCGGCTTTGCTGAACATCCTACCAGCCAGCTAACCAACGTAGACTTAGTGACATTAGATCCAGGCGATCCAGTAGCTCAGGAGTGGCACTTAATTATTTTATCGCCTAAATACACAGCAATGGTAATTTGTCAAGAATTATCAGAGGCTGATTATGGCAGCACTGGAGTACCGACATCAGATTTAGAGCGCAAATTCTATGGCTTGTGGACATTTGAGCCAGAGTTAGTGCAAGAGACAGCAGAAATAGCGATCGCTCACATCAAAAAATACAACCCAGAACTGGCCCAAAAACTCACAGCCAATAAACAACAAATTGTACCGTCAATGGACAGATCAGAAAATTTAGGTGCAGTTGTTTCCCGTGTAGTAGATTACCTTCAGGCTGGGCAGGATAATTTATCCATACCAACAGCGTCTCACCAAAAAACCCTAGATCGCAACTTGGTTTCTAACGAAATCCAAGCCTTTTTGCGAATGGCGCAACTGATGGATATGGCAGATGTCAACAATCCAATGGCAGCTGCGGAAGTAGTAGCTCTTGCTGAAGCGATCGGCCAGCTTTTGGATCTTCCTGCATGGCAGATTAAGAGATTGCGGCTAGCGGCTCTGTTGCATCGCATAGATCCGTTACAGAAAGCAGAAAGCGTACTCAGTGACGGTATAACCACACGCTACCAAGAAGATGCCCCCAGTTGTCCCTTGACTTGTCCCTTAGTACCGGGGGCGCAAGTATTGCGAACCATGCCACGACTACGAGCAGTTGCTCAAATTATTACTCATCAAAGCGAGTGGTGGAATGGCACAGGGGAACCAGCAGGTTTAGCTGGAAACGAAATTCCCCTAGAATCGAGAATTTTGGCATTATTGGCAGACTTTCAGTGGCGAGTCAATGAGCGAAAATCGTCAAATCAAAGCCGGGAGCAAATATTTACTCAAGCTTTAGATGATTGCAGACAGCAACAATCTACCCGCTTTGACCCTAAACTTGTAGATACCCTAACTTTATTAGTTATGGGTTTACAACAGGGACTCGACTTACCCATCATGACACCCAAAGTCAGCGCCGGTATCTGGATACTTGATTCCCAATGGGATAGTCACAGCAAGATAAGTGAGGAGATTGGTAGTTACTTTACATGAATATTGAAGCCATTAAATTAGGAAAACTCAAACAACTTCCAGGGGCGAATTTAGAAGACGAGGAACTCTCTCGATTGGATTTAAGCCGCATTAATCTTGCTGGTGCTATCCTTGTTGGCACTAATTTCGCTGCTTCCAAACTCGAAGGCGGGCATTTGGAGGGGGCGAATTTGATGGGGGCCAACCTCCAAGAAACTGACTTGCGGGCGAATTTGATGGGAGCAAACCTGATGCAAGCAGATTTAACAGGTGCTGACTTGCGGGGTAGCAATTTGCGTGGTGCTAACTTGATGGGAGCAAGACTCAGTGATGTGTCATTAGTGGGTGCTTTCTTGAGTGGTGCCAATTTGATGAACGTGAACTTGCAAGGCGTTGATTTGCGGGGTTCTGACTTGCGCGGTGCAAACCTGACTGGGGCAAATCTCAAAGGTGCAGATTTAAGTCGCGCCGATTTGCAAGGGGCATTATTGAGTGAAGCAAACCTTGAAGAAGCTGACTTGCGGGGGGCGAATTTGGCAGGGGCAAATTTAACGGGAGCGAATTTACTCTGTGCAGAGTTAGAAGGTGCAAATTTAAGCGGCGTTAATTTTAATAAAGCGTGTTTGGTGGGTACTGTGATTGAGACGAGTTTATGAGAATCGCAAAAAGTACTGTTCTATGGGGGAAAGGTGTAGCTTTTTCTCCTTCATACAACAGAGCCACAAAATGTTTTAAGATTCAGGTAGATTGACCATGCTACCGATAATATTTTAACGCAGAAACTCATGTGCTGATTTAGGAAATGCACCTTCCGCAGATGAAATCGATATAGCCCGTAGTGAAGAATGGGCTAGCTTTCCACGGGAGGATATTTGATGCTGCGTGTCGTAGCCACTTTTTCATCACCAAACCCGCTGAATATTATAGGCATCAAAAGCCGAATCACGACTAATCAAAACAAGGGAATGATTCATCGCCTGTGCCACCAGAATACGATCAAACGGATCTCGATGATGCAGTGGTAAATAACGGAATTAAACAGTATCGGTAAAGGTAATAGGGAGAATCGTTATACCCGCAGCAATTAGTTTAGGTTCAATCTCTTCAAAAGCACCCTGTAGAGATAGTTTTCCAATGTTGAGTTTAATCGCCATTTCCCAAAGACTTGCAATACTAAAGAAAACAGCCTCAGCAGATTCAATTTTTTCTCTAGTTAACACTGGCAGAGTGGCATCATTCGAGACAAACCAGATAAAAGCATGAGTATCCAATAGTAATCTATTCATTCCATATATTCTTTCATATCTTGAAGCGGCTCATCAAAGTCATTAGGCAATGGCAGAACAAACATTCCTTTCATCGTTCCAGCAACGCGACGCTTGTTTGTCTGCTTTTCTTCGGTAGAGTTTTTAGCGTGCTTCTCTATCAAAAACTCAATGTAATGAAGCACTTCTGTCTGAAGGGACTCAGGGAGTTCTTCTAATTTTTCTAAAATGACTGGCTGTATCATTGTTTTTTCTCCTTGGCAATTTTTATGAAAAACATCACAGCTATATTTGTTTAAATGTCAAATACATTTTAATACGGTTTGATAAGCACTTTAATATCATGTCCGCTTGATTACTTACTAAACCCCAAGAACCCCACCCCGCAAACGGCTATCCATTACCCGGATCTTTCTTAACGAAGTAAAAAAATTAAATGGAAAAATAAATGGAAAGTAAAGAAGACCTACACAGAAGCTAGTAGCATTTGCTAACACCCACTGCATCCAAAAATCACTATCAGTCTGCTGATTTATCATAAATAAATAGCTGATACGATTAATATTTTTATTTTCATATATGAAACGATCGCTCAGTTCGCCCTCGTATCCACAAAGCTAGTACACTCATTAACAACACCCCCATCACTCCTTGTAGGGGATTATTATTTACACCAGTTACCCAATCAGGAACTTGACCAGAATATTTTACTAATTTACCCACATTAATAATGTAGTAACCCCAAACTAAACCACCATGCAAACCAATTGGAAAACCCAAGCGTCCCCTCTGCCAACGCTTTCCCCATACTTGCGTTAAGCCCAGCAGTACTAAAGCTGGAAATTGCGGCAGTGTATGAATAATTGCCTCCAAGGGTTTAATAAAGTGCAATGTAGCAAAAGCAATTGCATCAGTCCACAGTGCCACACGCGGATTGTAATCTCGTTGTAACTCATCTAACAACCAGCCTCGGAATAACAATTCCTCAGCAAATCCGATGCCCAAGCCAACAAGTAAACCCTCTAAAATTACTTTCAGCAAAAAAACTTTCGATTGTTGCCACACCAACCAACCCAACAAACTTTCTATCCCAAAAAGTATCAGAATATTAATTATCCCTAGAGCCAAGCCACGCAGCAAATCTACACCGTTTTGTCGCGTGAATTCTAAGCCATAATGCCGCAGAATTTGGGGCTGCTGGTAGACATATTTACCCCATAGTCTCAGGAGAAAAATAAATACTGCATATAACAATACCAATGTCAATATACTTTCTAAGTTTGAATCATCCACTAGTAAGTATATTGATGTAGCCAATGGCAACCATAGCAGCAATAAAGTCAAAATAAAAGAACCCAGCCTAATAGGGGCAGGGCGTTCAGCTAAATGGATAAGGTTTTTTTTCATACAAAATAAGTCACCAATCACCAGTCAATACTCTAAATTTTGACCAATGACCAATGACCAATAACTATTCGTCAGGTTCAATTGTGCTACTTAAACCGTGACTTTTCAACGTTTCGCAATAGAACTCAGCGTGTTCCAGAGCGCAAGTAATAACTAAAGCTAGCCCGTTAGTATGGGCTTCCATCATGATGCTAACAGCCTGGGGTTGAGTAAGGCTCGGCACAGTGGCTATTAGTGACTGCACAACATGCTCCATAGAGTTGTAGTCGTCGTTATGGAGCAAAACACGATAGCGAGGCGCTAGCTTACGGGTTGTGGAAGGCTTTTGAATAGTTTCAACTGACACGGCTCTTTGCTCTTTTCTTGTTGATTCACTACGACAAAATGTCTGTGTAGCGATCGCTTAACAGTTATTCACCTATTCTATAGTATTTCTGTTCAGATACTATCCTAGAAAAACCCTTTGCTGCTAAGGATTGGTCGTATTAGTTTTTGCGTAGCCACTTGTGAAGTACATATCTTAAGACATGGTTCCTGTGAGAGTGCTACCTTAATGTTACAGAAGCTTCCTTTAAAAGTAGCGCATTCTCACTTTTAAAATTAAGGAAGTTGCAAAATAATCGTTGTCCCTGCCCAAACTGCATAATGATGGACATTAGCCTAGATTTTCTTCAACCAGGACAAATTGTGTCTTTAGAGCATGGCGACAGGAATCTGTATGCAGAAGTCATTCAATTTGTAGTTTCCCGTCAGTTGTGTTGGGTACGTCCTTTGTTAATGGTTACTTTCATTCAAGAATCGCCGCTAATTACTGATTTGCGAGATGCATCTGACTTACTTTGGCCTGCCAATTTATTTAGACCAGCATTAGACACAGAAGTAATTAGCTTGTTGAGCCAAGTTTTAGCAAAAGAACCAAAAAGTGAACCTGACTCAGCCGCAAAGCAGCAACTTAATCAGTTTATTCACCAACTTTGGCAAGCATACCAAGATAGTGCTGAGTGCTGAGTCAATAAGCTTGAGTTAAGCTTCTCAGTCTCATCCATGTACCTCATTCGACAGAGATACGCTATAAACCTCTATGCCTAAGCAATTATAAATATCCCAAGCTAGGAACTAGCTTAACTCTACCAGCATCCATCTCGGACATTAATAATTCCAGAGCTTCGTAGTCAACGTCAGAAATGTAACCTAGTTCTGTTAGTTCTGAGTTGATTTCATTTTCTATCTCAGGAGTTAGTTTTTTAATGTCAAGAGCTTTTTCTACCAATTTCCGAATAGCGTACTGAGTTCTCATACGTAATAAACCAACTGTATATGATATTAATTATCCCAGATAAGCCTAAGTATAAAGAGTGTTCAAATCATAACTTACTAGTGATATATATCACTAGTAAGTTAGATAAATAGATAATTCGCTATGACTCTGCTGTAGGCCATCAGCAACGTTAAAGTGGGAGATTTAACTTACCGTTAAGACTTAGCTAAATTAGCTCTAGTTATGACTAAGCAAGTTTTCTTAGCATGGTTACTGATGATTTGGCTGCTCTAAATCTGTCTATGTTGATTGTTTTTGAACTGAGATAAAAAAAAAGTATATATAAACACACTTTAATCGGGAATTATGACAATCTTTAAACAGACATACTAAAGAAATAAAGATTCAGCAAAGAGAGCTAAGACATATGGTCGATGCAACAAAATAGAGTTTATGTTCAAATAATTCTTAGTTCGACGCTTCAATAATTCTCAATAGGATGTAACTATGCAAGCAGTGCTTAACTATCCCAAGATTGCAGTCATTCGCCCTCAAGGGTATTTGAATACTACAAACGCCTTGGAATTTGAACGAGATATGACCACAGCGTTGGCACAAAATGGTATTTCCATCTTGGTAGTAGACCTCGCAGCAGTAGAATCGTTAGACAGCGCGGGGTTGATGGCATTGTTATCTATACACAAGCTCGCTCTTAGTTTAGGAAGGGGTTTTCGACTTTGCGCTGTTGCTCCGTCAATTAGAATTATTTTTGAACTAACGCAACTCGATAGGGTGTTTGAAATATTGGATGGTGAAGTTGAGTTGGCTGCAACATAACTTTATGTAAAACAAAGCGGGTAGGAAGTGGACTTTATGTAAAGGAGTTATAAGTTGCAACGATAAACTCTGTTAGAAGACCTAATTCAATGCTAAGGTTGGGTTTGATTAGCTGTAATTAAGGTAGCTAGAAGATAGCACAGTGGCTGTTGCAGTTGAAAAATTAATAACATCGGATATTTTAAAACCAGGACGTTACCTGGGTAATGAGCGTTTAGCAGTACATAAAGCTTGGGATACGGCAGCAATACGCTGGGTATTAACTTACCCAGAAGTATATGAAGTCGGTGCATCCAATTTAGGGCATATCATTCTCTATAACATCTTGAATGCCCAGCCACGTCAATTGTGCGATCGCGCCTACCTACCAGGGCAAGACCTGGCAACCAAACTACGCGAAACCAATACGCCATTGTTTGCGGTAGAGTCAAAGCGATCGCTCACAGAATTCGACATTTTAGGCTTTAGCCTCAGTTACGAACTGGGTGCAACTAATATCCTAGAAATGTTGGATCTGGCGGGAATTCCCTTGACGTGGCGAGAACGGCAAAAAGCTAGCGTTGCAGGGGGAGAATTTACGAATCTCCAGTCCCAGTTTCCATTAATTTTTGCTGGTGGGCAAACAGCAACATCTAATCCTGAACCTTATGCCAACTTCTTCGACTTCATCGCCCTTGGAGATGGAGAGGAACTGCTGCCAGAAATTGGTTTGGTATTGGAAGAAGGAAAACAAGCAGGATTGAGTCGGGAAGATATATTACTGGATTTGGCACAAATACCAGGCGTATATGTTCCCCAGTTTTACGACATGGCAGAGGATGGCTCAGTCCATCCTTGTCGCCCAGACGTACCGAAACGAATTCTGCGACGGGTTGCAACTCCCATACCAGCATATTCCATTGGGCTAGTTCCCTATGTAGAAACGGTGCATGACCGTTTGACCATTGAAATTCGGCGTGGTTGTACTCGTGGCTGTCGCTTCTGTCAAGCAGGAATGCTAACTCGACCAGCACGGGATGTAGAACCCGATAAGGTTGTAGAAGCAATTGAACAGGGGATGCGGGCAACTGGTTACAATGAGTTTTCCCTATTATCTCTAAGTTGTTCTGATTATTTGTCCCTACCAGCAGTAGGGATGGAAATCAAAAATCGCTTAAAAAATGAAAACATTTCTCTGACTCTACCAAGCCAACGGGTAGACAGATTTGATGAGAATATTGCCAACATCCTTGGAGGTACGCGGCAAAGTGGACTGACTTTTGCTCCAGAAGCTGGAACTCAGCGGATGCGAGACATTGTGAATAAGGGTTTGACAAATGAAGAATTGTTGCGGGGGGTAAAAACGGCTTGGGAGCAAGGCTGGGATAAAATCAAGTTGTATTTTATGATTGGCTTGCCGGGTGAGACGGATGCTGATGTTTTAGGCATTGCCGAAACAGTCAGCTGGCTACAGCGAGAATGTCGGGGCAAGGGTAGAAAACCTCTAAACTTTAACCTAACGATTTCTAACTTTACGCCCAAGCCCCATACACCATTTCAATGGCACTCAGTTTCTACCACTGAATTTAAGCGTAAACAAAACCTGTTGCGGCAAGAATTCCGTCGGATAAAGGGAGTGAAGGTAAATTTTACCGATGTTCGCATTTCGGCAATGGAAGATTTTGTGGGACGAGGCGATCGCAATTTGAGCAAAGTAGTCCGCCGCGCCTGGGAATTGGGTGCAGGTATGGATTCCTGGTATGAAAATTTAGATCAAGCTTTTAGTGCTTGGGGAGATGCGATCGCCCAAGCCGATCTAGATTGGAAATACCGCCAAATAGAAAATGGCGAATGGAATTTGTTTCACGCACAAGCTCAGAATAGATCGGAAGACGCGGAAAATGCCCAATTCCCAACTCCCCACTCTCCACTCTCCACTCTCCACTCCCTCGATACTCCCCTCCCTTGGGATCATATTGATACCGGGATTGATAAAAAGTGGCTCCAAGAAGACTTGCAACGCGCCTTAGAAGCTGCAATCGTACCCGACTGCTCTTTTGAAGGTTGTTCTCACTGTGGCGTATGTGGAACAGACTTTGGACATAACGTCGTCATTGAACCACCTGCTATCCCGACATTCACTGGCGAGTTTGTTCCCAACACAACTAAGGCGCAAAGACTGCGAGTTTGGTTTGGCAAACAGGGTAATATGGCTTTAGTAAGCCACCTAGATTTAATCCGTCTGTTTGACCGAGTTGTGCGACGAGCAAGCTTACCAATAGCTTTCACTGGCGGGTTTCATCCAATGCCGCGGATTTCTCTAGCAACTGCTTTGGCTCTAGGGGCTACTAGTAGTGGTGAAATTGCGGATTTTGAGTTAACTATGCCAGTGTCGGTCGATATTATTCGAGAAAAGTTAGTTAGGGAAATGCCCACAGACATACCCATATATAATGTGGAGCAGATAGATTTAAAAACTCCGGCAGCTACTCAACTCCTAGAAACCGCAGAATATTTAATTACCGTAGCAGCACTCGAAGAAACAATACCCATACAACAATGGCAAGAATGGATTGATACCATCAAAGCAAAAGATGAGATTTGGTACGAGCATACAACAAAGTCAGGCAAGAGCCAGTTAATAAATCTGCGCGATCGCTTATTTGAACTGGAATTAGTAGAAACCCCCAAAAGCATTGCAGAATCTATATCTGTTATCCGTTATGTAGGTAGCTATCGCCAAGATGGTTTTCTATTGCGTCCTGAACAAATCCTGTTTATGCTAGGGATAGTGGCTAATGTAGAATTTCAACTCCTGCACATCCACCGCAATCGGCTAATTTTAGGGGTATAATCCCTGTAGGGCAGCTTGCTAGTAGCTGTCCTAAATTGGCATACGTCGGAATTGATTTTTAGCAAGGTTGCGTTAGAATGGGGTGAAGAGAAATTTTCTGACGCTGCATTGAATTAGCTGGTTCACTACCCTGGTGTTCAGGGGGCGAAAGCAAAGATATTAGAGTGCAACTTCTAGGATTTTATCCCAGACAAACTGAGGCAGATTAAAGAACACACTCTCTCTATAGCTACCTTGTGAATCAGTAATTAACAGCAAGCTCGGTTAGCTTCTCTAAATCCATGCTTTTTAAACAACTGCTGAATGTTCAATCCACAGGAGTGCCCAAGAGCTAGTGAGCTACTTTTCTAGAGTTGTTCGCCCTTGGCGTTCCCGTAGGGTAAACAACTGTCATCGGTTAGGCCGAATTTGCAGACGTTCACATACGCGCAAAGCGCGGCTTAAAGTAGGGTAGCAGCTGGCGTTGCTGAGTATAGCCCTAAGGATAAATCCGGGGAATGGAAAATAGAAATAGTTTCTTTTTCTTAACGACATCAGTAGGACACTCTCAAATGAAGCTTCCTGAGTTAAAAACTCACTCAGGATTCAGAACTTTCAACTCAGAACTCTCTTTATTGAGGGTATTGCATGATAAATCAACCACGGACGGTTGATTTAATTGCTTAAACATACAGCTGTTCTGAAATAATCCGCCGTAAAAATGCTCTTAAGAGCGCCAATAGCTATTTAATTTAGAAGCTCAGGTTTGCGATTTTTATTATCAGTAGCGCCTTTTGAGGGTTGCAGGGGCAACAAAGGTATAACAAACCTCCAAACCTATTGGTGCTGCCAATTTTGAGGAAATTGAATGCCAAAACAAATTATCATCGCGGAGCAGCACCAAATTGCTGCTGTCTTTTCTGAAGATCAAATACAAGAACTAGTTGTTGCTACAGGTCATCACCAAATAGGTGATATCTACTTAGGAGTAGTAGAAAACGTATTGCCTGGGATAGATGCGGCTTTTGTCAATATTGGCGACCCAGAGCGCAACGGTTTTATTCACGTCACCGACTTGGGACCATTGAAGCTAAAGCGTACCGCAGCAGCAATTACAGAATTACTAACACCACAACAGAAAGTTTTGGTGCAAGTAATGAAAGAGCCAACGGGGACAAAAGGGCCCAGGCTCACGGGTAATATTACTTTGCCCGGACGTTATGTAGTATTGATGCCCTATGGTAGAGGCGTAAATTTATCCCGACGAATTAAAAGTGAAAGTGAGCGCAACCGCTTGCGGGCACTGGCAATTTTGGTAAAACCGGCGGGAATGGGTTTGCTTGTGCGTACAGAAGCTGAAGGCAAACCCGAAGAAGCGATTATGGAAGATTTGGAATTGCTGCAAAAGCAATGGGAGGTCATCCAGCAGGAAGCGCATTCCAGTCGTGCTCCAGCACTACTCAACCGTGATGATGACTTCATTCAGCGCGTATTGCGGGATATGTACGGCGCGGATGTCAACCGGATTGTCGTTGATTCCAGTACTGGTTTGAAGCGCGTGAAGCAGTACTTACAGAACTGGAGTGGAGGTCAAACACCGCAAGGATTGTTAATTGACCATCATCGCGATCGCTCTCCAATTCTAGAGTACTTCCGCATCAGTGCTGCGATCCGAGAAGCCCTCAAACCAAGAGTAGACCTACCTTCGGGAGGTTACATTATCATCGAGCCGACAGAGGCATTAACCGTAATTGATGTTAACTCAGGTTCTTTCACGCGATCGGCAACAGCTAGAGAAACAGTTTTGTGGACAAACTGTGAAGCTGCAACAGAAATTGCTCGCCAGTTGCGTCTGCGGAATATTGCCGGAGTGATCGTTGTTGATTTTATTGATATGGAATCACGACGTGACCAACTACAAGTTCTCGAACACTTTAATAAAGCACTCAAAGCAGACAAAGCTCGTCCGCAGATTGCCCAATTAACCGAACTGGGTTTAGTAGAACTGACTCGCAAACGTCAGGGTCAAAACATTTACGAATTATTTGGTGAAACTTGTCCCACCTGTGGCGGTTTAGGACATACCGTGCGTCTGCCTGGAGAAATCGAAAACCGATTACCAATACCAGCAGAAACACCAGAGCGTGAGCGTGAGCGTTTTGTATCCTTGCCTCACCGAGAACCACGTCAGCCGGCTGCCCGCATCCCAGAACCACGAGAAACCTATGATGGATTTGGGGAAACATTTGACGGCGACTCAGAATTGAGCAATTTAAATCTGATCAATCATCCTAGTTATCAAGACCTTAATGATAATAAGCGTCGTACCCGTACTCGCCGCAGTCGAATTGGCATCAATGGGTTAAACGGGAAAGATGAAGCTCGGGTTGTAGCCAATCCACTGCCTTTTGTCAATGAGCCAGACTTAGACCTTGATGTTGAACCAGAACTTGGAGTTGCACCAGAGTTCCCCTCGCCCACCCTTGGTAAACCAGGTTGGAGTGAGAGAGTAGAACGCACTGTAGAGCGTACTAAAATTATCAAGGCAGAGCCAGTCAAACCAGTGGTAGAACCACCGGAGATTAGGACTGTAGAAATGAGCCTTCAAGAACAGGATATGTTTGCTTTGATGGGAATATCTCCCTTAGTGAAGTTAGACCAAGAGGTTAAAAACACCAAGTCTGTGATTATCAACGTGATTCAGCCTGGTCAAATGCCAACGGCTCCAACTGAATCAACCTTAGAATCAACTATTGCCCAAAAAGTAACACCAGAAGTAATTGCAACCAAAGCACCAATCCCAAAAGTTATTGAGCCAGAACAAAAATCTTTGATAGAAGAGGCAACTGAACCATCTGAGTTGACTGCTAGCCCAACGGATAGCTTGCCTACAAAAGCTTCCACCGCCAACGCGATCGCAGATGAAAATGATGCCAACAGCGCCGCCACTGCTAGCCGTCGCCGCCGCCGTCGTTCCTCAGCGATCGAGGATAATTAATTTGCCTTATGGTAGAAACGTCACCAACGCCTTTGGAACAATCCAATTGGCTGGAGTTTTCTACCTTGTCAGGGATTCCAGGATTGGTTGCAGGTGTGGATGAAGTAGGGCGAGGCGCTCTATTTGGCCCTGTGGTGGCGGCAGCAGTGATCCTACCAGATCATGCTTTGCCAATACTGATGGCAGCTAAAATTAAAGACAGTAAAAAGTTATCTAGTTCTCGCAGAACTCAGCTAGCGCAGCAAATTTGTGGGCTGGCTATAGACTGGAAAATTGGGTTTGCTTCTACCGCCGAAATTGACAAGATAAATATTTTGCAAGCGACACTATTAGCAATGAAGCGGGCTGTACTGAAGTTAAAGGTACAGCCTGCAATTTGCTTGGTTGATGGCAATCAGTCAATCAAAGACTTGTTATTGCCACAACAAACAATAGTTAAGGGGGACGAGCGATCGCTTGCTATTGCCTCTGCTAGTATTGTTGCCAAGGTTTGGCGTGACGAACTGGTAATGCGTCTAGCATTAAAATACCCTATGTACAACCTGGAGCGTAACAAGGGTTATGGTAGCCAACGGCATTTGCTGGCTTTGCAACAATACGGGCCTTCGCCCTTACATCGTCAGTCTTTTCGTCCTTGCCAAATCAAAATACCGAACGCTGAGTAATTATTTAATTACTCAGCGTTCAGGATTGGCAATTCAGTACTGTCATTGTCAAATCCTCTATCTTTCGTTTGTGATATCACCCAGTAGCGATAGTCCGCCAAAAGTTGATTTAATAAGCGTTGCTTGACCGACAACAGCACGCTTTTGAGCAAACCATTGCCAGTAGCTTCTAAAATCGGCTTAGGAGTGAAGGAAAATGGTGGTGGTAAATCCACCAACACTTCTAAATCAGCTTTTCCTTGCAGGCGAGTGCCAGTACTTGACTCTTTAGGAGACAAATGCCCTTTTAAATTGAGGGCAAAGCGCTGGTTAATATACTCGAAACCCAGTATTTCACAGCCGAGCGATCGCAAATTAATTATTCCATTTGATTCTGCCCAAACTCTCATGTCTACAGTAGGTTGAATACTCAATGACATAAAAGTTAACGGACGCATTTTCAAGCGAAATACTTCTTCAGAAAGCTGCTCAATTCGACTGTTGTCAGCCAAAGCCTTAACCAGACGTTGAGGCTGGCGTAAGTAGTGCTGAATGGGAATAGGCTGCTCTGGAACAGCGATTTCAACCGATTGGGAGGCAGTAAACCGGGTAGCCATGAGCGAATAAAAATATCTGTTTCTTAATTTTAATATTTTTTAATAAATTAAATCTGATTATTGGAAAGTACAAAATTTATTAGACATAGAAATGATTGTTGCTTATCAGCTATACATCTCTAGCAAAAAGTTGGTACGCTGATCACTATCTTTAGTTCAATAAATATAAATTAGAATTTAAGCCTTGACACAAAATTCAGAGTATGCCTTAGTGCTAAGTCAGAAACCAATATGATTGCTCTTAAATTTCTTAAAGGAATTTAGCAACAAAACTGCCAGGAAATCTATTTGCTAGAAAGTTGATTTCCATAACTTGTTTTCCTCGATATATATTTCGGTTTATTGGTTTAGTGCGTAAATTTTAGAAATAACAGTGTTTAGTAAGAGTAGATGTTGGATATATAGCAATTCTAAATGAGTAATGAACATCTCCCATTCCTCTCTCTGCGCCTCTGCGGTTAATTTATTTTTACAAATAATTTAGAACTGCTATATTTGCCAAATCTAAAATATCGTAATCTCTATTTACGCATTAAATTTGCAACTCAAGGCTAAAAGGATGACTTTATTGATCGCACATTTAGGACCTCCTGGCACTTATGCAGAACAAGCAGCTAATTTTTATGCCAACTGGCTAACCAAAAGTACGGGAGTTGAAGCTACGTTATCTCCCTATCCCACCATCTCCCAGTCACTGCACGCCGTTGCTGATGATCAAGCCCACTTAGCTGTTGTGCCAGTGGAAAATTCTATTGAAGGGAGTGTTACCACAACACTGGATACACTGTGGCAGTTAGACAGTTTGCGAATTCAGTTGGCTTTGGTATTACCCATTGCTCATATGTTAATTTCTTGCGCGTCTAGCTTAGATAAGATTAAAACTGTTTACTCTCACCCGCAAGCTTTGGCACAATGCCAGGGATGGTTAGAGCAGTTTCTTCCGACTGTACAGATTATTCCCAGCAATTCTACAACTGAAGCACTACAGCGATTGGAAGAAGAAACAACAATAGGAGCGATCGCTTCTAGTAGAGCCGCTCAACTATACAACCTGCCAATACTTGCTAACGGCATCAACGACTATCCAGAAAACTGCACTCGTTTTTGGGTAGTAAGTCAGGGTGAAACGAACGCTGGATATCAGGCATCACAAACAAATGCTAGCCACACATCGCTGGCTTTTAGTATGCCTACCAACACACCCGGAGCATTGGTCAAACCTTTACAAATATTTGCTCAACTAGGAATTAATCTCAGCAGGATTGAATCTCGTCCGACGAAGCGATCGCTAGGCGAATACTTATTTTTTATGGATTTAGAAGCGGATGCCAAGGAAACACAAATGCAATCTGCTTTAGCAGAATTAACTATCCACACAGAGATTTTAAAAATTCTTGGCGCTTACAATATTTTGCCGATTACCGCTCTTACTTGAGGAGTTAGGAGTTAAGAATTACGAGTTAACAAGCTTAGGCAATTTCCGTTAATAAATCTACGCCGCCGTTGGTTTTGGCTTTGCTCAAGCAACTAACGGATTGAGAGTTGAGTGTTCGCGTAGCGTCTCGCAGAGAAGTCGAAACTCGTAAACCTGAGTACATTCTTTATGAGAAATTACCTTAGTTATCAGTTAGGAATTATTAGTTATCAGTTAGAGAATATAAATTATTTTTTGTTATTTCTTCCTAACTCCTAACTTCTCAGTTCTAACTCCTCATTCATCACTTTTCATTAAATGTGTCTTTAAGAACAGCGCGAGCTGCCAAGTGATTACGAGTAGAGGTTAAAATTTCTGCTTCCCGCTCTAAACGAGTTGCAGTATCTTGCATTTCTAACAACAACTGCTGCTCTGCGGCAACACCGTAAAGATTACTGGCTACCCAATAAGATAACTCTGTTGGTAGGTCAGGCAAATCTTCTGGTAGTTCGATATTTTGCTCGGTTAATTTACTCGATAGACGCACAACATCTCGCAGTAGTTGTTCTACCTCAGAAGACAAAGGTCGCAAATCTTTTGTAGGTGGTTGATCTTCAATCCACTCAACTAAGCCAACGCGGTATGGCTTTTCACGAACATACTCTAACACACGGAATCTTTGCTGCCCTAACGTCAACATCTTGATCCGATCATCTGGCAATCGTTGATGATGAACGATTTCGGCACAGCAACCAGTGTTTGCAATTGTACCTTTGGCTGGATCGAACATCAAAACACCAAACCTGCGATCGCTCTCCAAAATCGTGTTCATCATGATTCGGTAGCGAAATTCAAAGATGTGCAAAGGCAATGGTCTAGTAGGAAACAGAACTAATTCGGGTAACGGGAACAGAGGTAGTTCACGAACTGCAATTTTAGAAGATGATGTCATTGTTACCTTGGTATAAACTTAATCTTTAAAATTTCTTTTTCTCTGCTTTGCCCGTACTTTGTCTACATTCTATCATTTGTTTCTTAGCTAAATAAAAGCCCTGAGATATATTTCTTCAGGGCTACGTAAAAATTCATACTAATGTCATTTGTCTTTTGTCTGAGTACTAATGACTAATGACTAATAACTAATTAAAGTTTAACTTCGATATCCACACCCGATGGTAGGTCCAATTTCATCAGGGCATCAATAGTCTTAGAAGAAGGCTGATAAATGTCAATAATCCGGCGATGAGTACGAGTTTCAAAATGTTCCCGTGAATCTTTATCTACGTGAGGCGATCGCAGTACACAATAGATCCGGCGTTTTGTTGGTAAAGGAATTGGGCCTACGGCTGTAGCATTGGTGCGGTTAGCTGTGTCTACAATCTTCTCGCAAGATGTGTCTAATAAGCGTCGGTCAAAAGCCTGTAAGCGAATTCTAATTTTTTGCTGCTGTAGAGTTGCCATCTTTAATTGTCCAGGTTCTGCGTAATTAAGGGAGTATTTACAGGTTAAAGGTTACAGGGTAAAGGTTACAGAAAACTATTACTTGTCCCCTGTAACCTATTACCTTATTTATAGAGGGAAGAGAAAGGAGCAGAGAGGCATTATACCATCTCTGCTCCTTTGTTATGAGCGAAAAGGTGCTACTTGATAATTTTGGAGACGACACCAGCACCGATGGTGCGGCCACCTTCGCGGATAGCGAAGCGCATTCCTTGTTCAATAGCGATCGCGTTGATCAATTCTACTGTCATCTTGATGCGATCGCCTGGCATCACCATTTCTACTTCTTTGCCTTCATCGGAGGTGTAGGCTTTGATGGTACCAGTTACATCAGTTGTTCGCACGTAGAACTGGGGACGGTAGCCAGCGAAAAATGGAGTCTTACGACCACCTTCTTTTTCTGTTAAGACATAGACCTCACCTTCAAATTCATTGTGAGGTTTAATCGAACCAGGTTTAGCGATGACCATACCCCGTTCAATATCAGCCTTCTGGATACCCCGCAGTAGTACGCCAGCGTTATCTCCAGCCATACCTTGGTCGAGACTCTTCTTGAACATCTCAATACCAGTTACGGTAGTAGCGCGAGTATCTCTAATACCCACTAGTTCAACGTTATCACCAACTTTGACTACACCGCGCTCAATCCGACCGGTGGCGACAGTACCACGACCTGTAATTGAGAAAACGTCTTCTACAGCCATCAGGAAAGGTTTATCAACATCCCGCTCAGGAGTGGGGATGTAAGAATCTACAGCATCCATCAATTCGTAGATTTTGTCTACCCACGGATTTTCACCGCGTTGGGTCTTAGGATTCTTGGTCATTGCTTCCAGAGCTTGCAGACCAGAGCCTTTGATAATGGGGATATCATCGCCAGGGAAATCGTAGCTGGAAAGCAGTTCTCTAAGTTCTAGTTCTACTAGTTCCAAGAGTTCTGGGTCATCCATCAAGTCTTCTTTGTTCAAGAAGACAACCAGACTGGGAACGCCTACCTGTTTTGCCAACAGGATGTGTTCACGGGTTTGGGGCATGGGGCCATCGGTAGCAGCAACTACGAGGATACCTCCGTCCATCTGGGCAGCACCGGTGATCATGTTCTTCACATAGTCAGCGTGTCCTGGACAGTCTACGTGAGCATAGTGCCGATTTGCAGTTTCATACTCTACGTGAGCGGTATTGATGGTAATACCCCGTGCTTTTTCTTCTGGGGCATTATCAATTTGGTCGTAGCCCTTAGCTACAGCCTGACCCATAGCTGCCAAGGTCATGGTGATGGCTGCTGTCAAGGTAGTTTTACCGTGGTCAACGTGGCCAACTGTACCGATATTAATGTGGGGTTTATTCCTTTCAAACTTTGCGCGTGCCATGAATGCTCATTTCCTTATTTTAACTAAGCGTTCCCTTTGCTTTTTGCAATGATAGTTTCAGCTACGCTGCGAGGCACCTCTTCGTAGTGGCTGAACTCCATCGTGAAGGTACCCCGACCTTGCGTTTTTGACCGGATATCAGTGGCGTAGCCAAACATGCTTGCCAGTGGAACTTTGGATGTTACCTTAGCGAGTCCCTTTTCGGTGCTTTGGCTTTCAATCTGCCCTCGGCGGGTGTTGAGGTCACCAATGACGTTCCCCATATAGTCTTCAGGAACTTCAACTTCAACTTTCATCATAGGCTCTAAGATGACAGGTGAAGCTTTCAGCACAGCCTCTTTCATCGCCATTGAGCCAGCGATTTTGAAAGCCATTTCTGAAGAGTCTACATCGTGGTATGACCCATCAATTAGCGTCGCTTTAACGTCAATCAATGGATATCCAGCTAGAACACCGGATTCGCAGCTTTCTTTCATTCCTTGTTCTGCGGGGCCAACGTACTCTTTAGGTACTGTACCGCCAGCAATTTTGGAAACGAATTCAAAGCCAGTACCGGGTTCTCCAGGCTCCAAATTGATCACAACGTGACCGTATTGACCTTTACCACCACTTTGGCGGATGAATTTGCCCTCAACTTTGTTCACAGCTTTCCGAATTGTTTCTCGGTAAGCTACTTGTGGGGCACCTACATTCGCTTCCACCTTGAATTCTCGTAACATCCGGTCTACTAGAATTTCTAGGTGTAGCTCTCCCATTCCCGCGATCACGGTCTGGTTTGTTTCCGGATCGACCCGGACACGGAAGGTCGGGTCTTCTTCTGAGAGAGATTGCAGAGCTTTGGACAGTTTGTCCATGTCGTTCTTGGTTTTGGGTTCAACCGCCACCGAGATCACAGGCTCAGGAATGAATAGGGATTCCAGAATTACTGGCGATCCATCATCACAGAGGGTATCACCTGTCAAGGTGTCTTTCAATCCTAGAGCTGCTCCTAAATCACCTGCTCGCAGTTCATCGACATCTTGCCGATCGTCTGCCTTCATTAGAACTAAGCGGGAAATCCGTTCTTTTTTATTCTTACTAGCGTTGAGAACGTAGCTGCCCTTTTTCAGGACACCAGAATAAACGCGAACAAATGTCAGGCGACCGTAAGGGTCAGCCATAATCTTGAATGCCAGAGCTGCTAGGGGTTCGTTGTCATCAGCCCGCCGCTCAACAGTATCGCCATTGGGCAGTAAGCCTTGAATTGGCGGTACTTCACTTGGCGCTGGCAGGTAATCTACAACGGCATCCAGCATCAACTGCACGCCTTTGTTTTTGAATGCTGAACCACAAAGTACTGGTACAATCGTTCCCGCAATTGTGCCTTTACGCAAGGCAGTCCGAACTTCCTCTTCTGTCAGTTCTTCGCCCTCGAAGTACTTAGTCATCAGAGCATCATCGGTTTCTGCTGCGGCTTCTATGAGCTTGGTGCGGAATTCTTCTACCTGCGCTTGCAATTCTTCCGGGATATCGGTTTCCTGGATATCAGTACCTTGGTCATTGGCGTAAATATACGCACGTTGTCCTACTAGGTCAACGATACCTCGGAAGTCGTTTTCACTACCAATTGGTAGTTGAATAGCGATCGCATTGGCCCGCAGGCGATCGCGGATTTGATCGTGAACTTTATAAAAGTTCGCTCCGGTGCGATCCATCTTGTTGATAAAGGCTATCCGAGGAACTTTGTAGCGTTCTGCTTGCCGCCACACTGTCTCAGACTGCGGTTGCACGCCGCCCACAGAACAAAATACTGCGATTACACCATCCAACACGCGCATGGAACGCTCAACTTCAATTGTGAAGTCTACGTGACCCGGAGTATCGATAATGTTTATTTGATGATCTTTCCAACTGGTACTGATAGCAGCAGCAGTGATGGTAATTCCCCGCTCCCGCTCCTGCTCCATCCAGTCTGTGACGGCAGTTCCTTCATGAACTTCGCCAATTTTATGAATTATCCCAGAGTAAAATAATATTCTCTCTGTTGTTGTTGTTTTGCCCGCATCTATATGCGCCGCAATACCAATGTTGCGTACTTTCTCTAGCGGGATCGTGCGTGCCACAGCTACCTCCTATAGTTTTTGCCTCATGATATCTTGTATATTACTCTTTGTTAAGATTCTATACTTTTAGGGAAAACCGTCTTCTTTTTGTAAATCATACGATATACCGCTTCTGGAAGGCGATATATCGCTTTTCTACTTAGTAACGATAGTGTGCGAATGCTTTGTTAGCTTCCGCCATCCGGTGCGTTTCTTCACGTTTCCGAATAGCATTGCCTGTTTCGTTGGCAGCATCCATTAATTCATTTGCCAGTTTGCTTGCCATTGTCCGGCCTGGTCTGGAGCGGGAATATTGCACTAACCAACGCAGTGCTAGGGTAGTACCCCGTTCTGTACGCACTTCCATTGGTACTTGGTAGGTTGCTCCGCCTACTCGCCGAGCTTTTACTTCTACTAAAGGCGTGGCATTTCGCACTGCTCTTTCAAAGGTTTCTAAGGCACCAGCACCAGTGCGTTCTTCGATAGTTTTTAATGCATCATAAACAATCCGTGCGGCAAGTGATTTCTTACCATGACGCATGATCCGCCTGATAATCATGCTCACAAGGCGACTGTTATATACAGAGTCAGACGGAACTGGGCGCCTTTGAATAACACCACGACGAGACATACTTCACCTTTAATTCGGAATTGGCAACGAAATTATATGCTATCAGACACCGGAAAGTAAAAGCTGTGGAACCCAACCCTCAGGCTTTTTCAATTTTGTTTTTGACTGTTGCAGCGAGGCTGACTTATTTGACTGCCAGTTTTGGATTAGAGTTTTTGGTAGATGTTCCGACCACAAGGATTGGAAAAAATCAAAAGTCTGTAAGCCTCGTCCCCTTGTGGGTTCGACCAATCCAAAATTGCAAATCGCTCGACTGAGCGTAGTCGTTCGCGCAGCGTTCCGCAGGAAAGTCTAAAATCTAAAATTCATTGACTTGCTATCTGCAACTAAATACTTAAGGGGATAATATTCTAAACCTCAATGTCCAGATTAGAATTCTGCTGTGGGTTACAGCCTTCTCCTCAGAACTTCTACACTTGCTCGCTTAGTGTAGGTGTAGCTTGCTTGATTTTTTTAAACAGACTTGAGCAGTTTTGATCACTGCTCTTAGAACACAGACCCTGATAGCTTTTTGTCCTTGGGCACTTCTCAGGTAGACGATTAATCGTGTTGGGTTCGATTAATCGTCTAATCCTATTTTTTCGCTTCTTTAGGACGCTTGGTTCCATATTTGGAACGTCCTTGTTTGCGGTCTTTGACTCCGGCTGTATCTAGGGTGCCACGGATAATGTGGTATCTCACACCTGGTAGATCCTTTACCCGACCGCCACGAATCATTACAACTGAGTGCTCTTGTAAGTTGTGACCAATACCTGGAATATAAGCTGTGACTTCAAATCCAGAGGTAAGTCTGACTCTTGCTACTTTACGTAGAGCTGAGTTAGGCTTTTTTGGTGTAGTCGTGTATACTCTGGTACAAACTCCCCGACGTTGGGGGCATTGTTTCAGAGCCGGGGACTTGGTTTTCTGACGCGCTTGTTCGCGCTCGTTACGTATTAGCTGCTGTATTGTTGGCATGAGTTACAGCGCGTAAAGCTGCTTATATGTCTAAGTTTTAACAAATCCTAATTATATCTTTTTTTATGGTTTTATGTCAATTGTTATTTTTCCCTAATCATTGGTCATTTTTCTTTTATTATTTATCGGCAATTTATCGGCAAACGATCGCTAATTAAGCACTATTAACTAGTTGTGGAGAATGAATTACCACAGCCACAGCTTGTGATCGCTTGTGGGTTGTCGAACCGAAAACCACCACCCATTAAGTCTTCTGAATAATCCACCCTCAAACCGTTGAGGTAATTTAAGCTGTCAACATCTATAACTACTTTAATTTCATCCAAGTCGAAAACTTGGTCGCCAATTTTTATTGCTTCATCGAAGGACATATCATAAAATAACCCGGAACAACCACCTGGTTTGACTGCCAATCGAAACAAGACATTTGGCTGCTGCTTGGACTTTATTCGCCCAATTTCACTTGCGGCTGCTTGACTCAGATGAATCATGGAACTCGTTTTTTGCAATTAAATACCCCATCTTCATTTTACATACGGATGGGTTAACTCTAGCTTCTCAAATATTCCAGATTATCCAAGCCATGAGCGCGATCGCTATTACTACATTTATAGCACAATGTGCTTCAGTCCCCACCTATTTAAGGTAGGGACTTCTGGGGTGCGGTGTTCACCAAAGACGGTTTGCACAAATAATGTATTAAGTTTTTAAATTAGAGCTTTAATCCTTAGTACGGGCATAGTCATCTTGGTACCGGATAATGTCATCCTCTCCCAAGTATTCGCCATTTTGCACTTCAATTAACACCAAGGGGATCACACCAGGGTTCTCTAAACGATGAGATGTACATTGGGGTACATAGGTTGATTCGTTATTGCTCAGTAGTACTTCTTTCTCGCCACAAGTTACCCTAGCTGTACCAGATACGACAATCCAATGTTCACTGCGGTGGTGGTGCATTTGTAAACTGAGGCGATGTCCGGGCTTAACTTCGATGCGCTTGATTTTGTATCCGCGCCCTTCTTCTAAAACTGTAAAAGCACCCCAAGGACGTAATTCAGTTGCAGCAACGCCTCTAGAAGTGATGCTTGGGGGTATGTGTAGAGTTTCAGTCTGTGTAGTTTCTTGATATCGAGCCATCGTTACCTCATTTGGAGACATAACAAACCGTTAATACTCTTAAACTATTGATCAAAAATCTGGCGCTATCTTGCAACGTTAGAAATCAGCAATTTTGTCGCACCTTGATAAACATAGCAAAATCAAATGCGACGGTGTAAATCATCACTACTAAAACTCTTGATCTACACTAAGTCTTTATCAAGCAAAATGACAGCTTATTCTAAGCTTTAAAAAAGATGGGGCATTGGGAATTGCTGATTAAGAGACTTTTCCATTTCCCTATACTTCGGCTGCGCTCAGTACAAGTTCCCCATTCCTTACTTCCTACTACCTGATTATCGTGGTTTCAGGAAAATACCAATTCCATTATGAACACGAGCAGCGGTATTAGGCGATCGGTCGAGTAGCTGTCCTCCTAAATAAAGGCTAGTAGAACTACCACCGTCTAAATTTAGGGCATCTACACAGCCCATCTGTTGCATCAATTGGGCGTGTTCTGCCAAATTAGGCCCATAACCGCCTGCACGATTATGCACAGCAGTAATCATCAATGTGCCTGTTGCTGTTGTGCAAATACCGCTACGAATAGCCTTTTCGGCAATAAAGGCATTGCTGAATTTTTCGCCTTTGGCATCAAGGACAATTTGACGATTTTGGATTAATAGTGGGCCAGCTCCAATAATGTGCGGATAACGACTAAAATCGGTGGGAGCAGTGGCGCTAGAAATGCTTACTGCGGTTCCGATAGGTAGCTGTGATGCCGCACTAGCAGCGTTGGCGCGTAAAGTTAATAGGTAGCCATCCTGGGGAATAAAAACCGCCGTTTCACCAACTTTACCTCCTGGTAACTGTTGAGTAACTTGGTCTTTCTGTATTACTAAAATAATTTCGTTATCCGTCAAAGGCGTATAAGTTGCTCCCCAAGCTGAGGTGTAACGAGCAATCCCACTCTGGACATAGCCGCTATTGAAGAACAGAATTGGTAGGCGCTGCCCATTTGCCGTAATTAAAGTTTCTTCCAAAGTGAGACGACCGAAGTAAAATTGACCTGAATCATTCCAAGCGATCGCACCTCGATTAAGAATAGGGCCTGATAACCACTGACCATCCCGACGAATTGCACCCAAGGGCAATTTGTTATTGCGGTTAAAATAACCACCGTTAATTCCACCTACTGCTAAGTAACGTTGTGCTGTTTGAATTAAGGGAGCAATACCCGCAAGCCCATCAGGACTAGCCCACATGGGTTTCAACGTTAACCCAAATTTGCGGGGATTAACTTCTAACCAGACCACCGGAAAGCGTTCTGTGCCTAAGTTGACATAATTCTGTCGCCAACGCAATCCTGGGGCCCAAGTAATATCTCGTTCTTCTAGAGGATCGGGTCGAATATCGATAATCAGGCGATTGGGGTTAGCTACACTACTAACTTGAGGCGATAGGCCGAAGGGAACGCTCAGACTAATAATGGTTCGGTTTTTCACCACCTGCACTTGTTGAATTAGTGGTTCAGGGGTTGGGGCTGGTGCTGGTTCTGTTGGTGTAACTGGTGATAGTTGTTTGAGCAGGTTTGGCAGCAATGTTGGTGGTGGTGCTGGTGGCTGGGGGGTATAGCGTTCTATCAAAACGGGATCGGCTATTCCATCCAGGGTAATTGTCCACTCTCGATTTGGCGGTGCAGTGGGTTTGGGAATTGGCGTGTCTAGATCAGAAGATGGAGTTTGAATTTTTTTAATAGCTGACCCTTGTGCAACTTGCCAGGGAGTTGGACGATCTAAATCGACAAGAATCTGAGCGTGTCGAAAAGGAGCACTCGCATATAGAGGTTCCTGGCTCTGAACAATATTTGTGACTTGAGTTTTTGGGGTAGCAATCACTAAAATGTTGCCATTGGTTCGGATTTCCCATCCAGATGTTTGAGCAAAATTGCTAATATCCAGATAGCGATATGCTCCTAGTAGCCTGGTGGTTAAAACCAGTGGCTTTGTCACCGATGAAAACCACTGTATTGGTTGCCTGGCTGAGTTACTACTATTTAAGAAATTTACTCCAATTAATTGCCTAAATACGCCATCACTGAGATAAGTTGTCATCTGACCACCTTTTCCAGGTCGCTGCAACCAAGTTCCTGGTAAAGTACGACCATTGAGAGAAATTTGATTACCAGAGGACACTGCGCCTGTTAAAGGAGGCGCAGGTGACTGGGAGATTAGCCTTGGTATTGATTGGGCGTTTTTTGGAGACTCCTGGGCGTTGGTAGCACAGGTAGTGCTTAAGCACAGTAATGTTAAAAGTATTGGTGAGACAGTAGCCCGGAAAAATCTGCGATCGCCCTTGGCGTTGGCAGAGCCATTGCCAATCCCTGATTGGCAAGAATTCGGTATTTTTACCATAATTTACTAGGTACTTTTGAAAACTATTACCCAAGGTATAAACTAACTAATTATTTGGAAATATAAAAAACATGACTTCCTTTATTAAAAAATATGTTATTCTATATATTGGCTAGTTATCTCTTTTAAATATAAGAAAAATTTAGACGCTAAAGCCATAGCAATCAAGTGTTTTAACTGGCACTCATTTTAGCTAGACCATACACGGTAGTTTTGGTTATCAAAACTCGATTAAGATATTCAATCCCGACTGAAGGTTGTTACCGTTGTTGCTTCAGTGAGGTTTAGTTAATAGTAATACATATTGCTACTGATAAGTAGCACAACTTTAGACAACAACGATATTTGGGAATTGTCAAATGGGTATATATTGTAATACGCTGATTTTATTGCTGGATCAGGATGGCTTTAGCTTTAGAAGATAATACAGCGTTCAGTTTTAGTTTTGGTTTCAGGTGAGCCGAAATAGGCTCTATGAGTAGCTAGCGTGCATCTGGAAAAGGGAATTGAGAAAATACTTAGCTTCAAAATATAAAAGAGAAACTGTCAGGGCAAAAATGATGTCTTGGCGGAGGTAACTTGTCTAACACCGCATAAATACATAAAAAATACGCAAATATTTTAACACGGGTTAACTAACAAAGTAAAACCGAAGTTAAAATTTTTTTTCCCTAAATTTCGGTGCTTATATATTTCTCCATCACTGAATTTAGAAAATTTTTCCCATAACGTAGTGGCAAAATTGGTAACTCAATACTTCAGGAACAGGGTATGAATAATAAACCGATGAATCAAGATCAGACAATCACAGCGGATATAAACTCAAGAGATACCTATCAGGGGCAAAAGTGGTTAGTAGAGGAGCGAGATGCCTGTGGTGTCGGTTTTATTGCTCATCGCCAGAATCATACTAGCCACGAAATTGTAGAAAAAGCTTTAGGTGCTTTAAGCTGCTTAGAACACCGGGGAGGTTGTAGCGCTGATCAAGACTCTGGTGATGGTGCTGGAGTATTGACAGCTATCCCTTGGGAGTTATTTCAACAAGACTTTGCCCAAAGAGGGAAAGAATTTTCATCCACTAATAATATAGCTGTGGGGATGATATTTCTACCACAAGACCAAGAAGCAGCACGAAAAGCTAGGACGACAGTTGAGCAAGTAGCTGCCGAAGAAAAATTGACTGTACTGGGTTGGCGAGTAGTGCCAGTGCAACCTGATTTACTGGGGGTACAAGCCAGAGAAAATCAACCCCAGATTGAACAAGTTTTGCTAGCTTCTGTTGACAAAAGTGGCGATGAATTAGAACGACAGTTGTATATTACCCGCCGCCGAATTAGTAAAGTTGCAACCAACATCTCAGAAGAATTTTATATCTGCTCGTTATCAAGCCGCACAATTGTCTACAAAGGCATGGTGCGTTCCACCGTATTGGGTAGCTTTTATCAGGATTTAAAAAATCCAGCTTATAAAAGTGCTTTTGCTGTCTATCACCGCCGCTTTAGTACTAACACAATGCCCAAGTGGCCCCTAGCTCAACCAATGCGGCTTTTGGGTCACAATGGCGAAATCAATACCTTGTTGGGTAACATCAACTGGATGATGGCACGAGAAGCTACCCTGAATCATCCTGTATGGGGCGTTGGCGCAGCCTCTCCGCAGGAGACTCGCATCAAGGAACTCAAGCCATTAGTTCATATTGATAACAGCGACTCAGCTACCCTAGACAACGTACTGGAATTGTTGGTTTGTTCTGGACGCAGCCCCTTGGAAGCTTTAATGATTATGGTTCCAGAGGCTTACCAAAATCAGCCTTCTTTGCGTGACTTTCCAGAAATTGTCGATTTCTACGAATATTACAGTGGTCTGCAAGAAGCGTGGGACGGGCCAGCACTTTTAGTATTCAGCGATGGCAAAAAAGTTGGTGCAACACTAGACCGTAATGGCTTAAGACCAGCTCGCTACGTGATCACAAAAGATGACTACATTGTTGTAGCTTCCGAAGCTGGTGTAGTGGACTTCCCAGAAACCGATATTGTCGAGAAAGGTAGACTAGGACCAGGGCAAATGATTGCCGTGGATTTAGTAAACCATGAAGTGCTGAAGAATTGGGAGATTAAGCAGCGCATCGCCAAGCAACACCCTTATGGAGAATGGCTGCAACAGTACCGTCAAGAACTCAAACAAATTGTCAGTAGTCAGTCGTCAGATGTGAATGGAAATGGAAATGGACATCTGGCTGTTGAAAATGGTAACGGGCATAGTACAACTGACACAATTGACAAGCAAACCTTACTTCAGCGTCAAACTGCCTTTGGCTACACCACAGAAGATGTAGAAATGGTGATTCATCCAATGGCGATCGCAGGTTCAGAACCGACTTTCTGCATGGGGGATGATATTCCTTTAGCAGTGTTGTCAACAAAACCCCACCTGCTTTATGACTATTTCAAACAGCGCTTTGCTCAGGTGACAAACCCGGCGATTGATCCCCTACGGGAAAAGCTAGTGATGTCTTTGAAAGTCGAACTGGGTGAACGGGGTAACTTATTAGAACCTAAAGCCGAATATGCTCGAAGACTGAAACTCGAATCGCCAGTGTTAACAGATGCTGAATTAGAGGCAATTAAGCTGTCGGGATTTGCCACGGCTGAGTTGTCAACCTTATTTGCGATCGCTACCGGCCCTGGAGGATTAAAAGCCGCAGTCCAATCTTTACAAGCACAAGCAGCCCAATCAGTCCGGGCAGGTGCAAAGATTTTAATCTTAAGCGATAGGGCAAATGACGGTATTAGCCCAGAAGATACATACATTCCTCCCCTTTTAGCAGTGGGTGCTGTACATCATCACCTGATTCGGGAAGGGTTGCGAATGAAAACATCCCTAATTGTCAATACTGCCCAATGCTGGAGTACTCATCACTTTGCTTGTCTGATTGGCTACGGTGCTGGTGCAGTTTGCCCGTATATGGCTTTAGAGACAGTGCGTGATTGGTGCATTGATCCTAAAACCCAAAAGTTAATGGCTATGGAGAAAATTCCAGCTCTTACCGTAGAACAAGCTTTAGGAAACTATCGCAAAGCGGTAGAGTCAGGTTTGCTAAAAATTCTCTCCAAAATGGGAATTTCTCTGCTCTCCAGTTATCAAGCAGCCCAAATATTTGAAGCTATTGGCATCGGTGGGGATTTAATAGAACTAGGATTCCGTGGTACGACTTCCCGCATTGGTGGTTTGAGTATTAGCGAACTCGCTGATGAAGTACTTTCCTTCCATGTGAAGGCTTTCCCGGAACTGACGACCAAGAAGTTAGAAAACCTGGGTTTTGTGCAGTATCGTCCTGGTGGCGAATACCACATGAATAGTCCAGAAATGGTTAAGGCGCTGCATAAGGCTTTAGATGGCAAAAACTACGATCACTACGAAGTTTATAAAAAGCACCTCCAAGGTAGGCCAGTAACGGCATTGCGGGACTTGCTGGATTTCCAAGGCGATCGCACTCCGGTTCCTATAGAAGAAGTGGAGTCGGTAGCTGAAATTGTCAAGCGCTTCTGCACTGGTGGTATGTCTTTAGGCGCTTTGTCAAGAGAAGCCCATGAAACTTTAGCGATCGCTATGAACCGCATTGGCGGTAAATCTAACTCTGGAGAGGGCGGCGAAGACCCGGTGCGCTATACAGTTCTAGATGATGTAGACGAATCTGGTCACTCGCAAACCTTACCTCATTTAAAAGGATTGCAAAATGGTGATAAAGCCTATAGTGCCATCAAGCAAGTTGCATCGGGACGCTTTGGTGTCACACCAGAGTACCTAGTCAACGCCAAACAAATTGAAATCAAAATTGCCCAAGGTGCAAAGCCTGGGGAAGGTGGACAGCTACCAGGGCCTAAGGTGAGCCAATACATTGCCATGTTAAGGCGCTCGAAGCCAGGTGTTACATTGATTTCGCCACCACCACATCACGATATCTATTCCATTGAAGACTTAGCGCAACTGATTTTTGATCTGCACCAAATTAATCCCAAAGCCAAGGTGTCGGTGAAGCTAGTTGCAGAAGTTGGCATTGGCACGATCGCGGCTGGTGTAGCTAAGGCAAACGCTGATATTATTCAGGTTTCTGGCCATGATGGTGGTACAGGTGCATCACCACTTAGTTCGATTAAACACGCGGGATCACCGTGGGAATTAGGTTTAAGTGAAGTACATCGCGTCTTGATGGAAAATAGCCTGCGCGATCGCGTGATTTTACGCGTAGATGGCGGACTCAAGAGTGGCTGGGATGTGGTAATAGGTGCATTGATGGGTGGTGAAGAATTCGGTTTCGGCTCCATTGCCATGATTGCCGAAGGCTGTATCATGGCGCGAGTTTGTCACATGAACACCTGCCCTGTGGGTGTTGCTACTCAAAAAGAAGAACTTCGCAAGCGGTTTACGGGAATCCCGGAACAGGTTGTCAACTTCTTCTACTTCATCGCCGAAGAAGTGCGTAGTCTGCTAGCACGGCTAGGTTACCGTTCTTTGTCAGAAATCATTGGACGTGCAGATTTGTTGAAACTGCGCCCAGAGGCAAAACTCACCAAAACGCAATCACTGAACCTGGATTGTTTACTGAAGCTACCAGATACCAGAGAAAATCGTAGCTGGTTGCTGCATGAAGAAGTCCACAGCAACGGTGTAGTTTTGGATGACAAGATGCTTGCCGATCCCGACATTCAGACTGCTATTAGGGATCAGTCTAGTGTTACCAAGACTTACCCTATTGTGAATACTGACAGAACAGTAGGCACAAGATTAGCGGGCGCGATCGCTTCTCAATACGGTGACAGCGACTTTGAAGGACAAATTAATCTCAACTTCACAGGTAGTATTGGGCAAAGCTTTGGTGCGTTCAACCTCCCCGGCATAATTCTGACCCTGGCAGGAGAGGCAAACGACTACGTAGGTAAAGGAATGCATGGTGGTGAAATCATCATCAAACCTCCAACTGATGCTACCTATAAAGCATCACAAAACGTCATAGTTGGCAATACGTGCCTCTATGGTGCTACTGGTGGTATGTTATTTGCCAACGGTCTAGCAGGAGAGCGCTTTGCTGTAAGAAATTCCAAAGGCATAGCGGTGATTGAAGGCGCTGGGGATCACTGCTGTGAATATATGACTGGTGGTGTAATTGTCGTCCTCGGCAAAGTAGGACGTAACGTAGCAGCTGGAATGACTGGTGGACTGGCATACTTTTTGGATGAAGACGACTCATTTCGTGAGTTAGTCAACCCGGAAATTGTCAAAATCCAACGGGTGATTACAGAAGCAGGTGCAAAACAATTGCAAGAGTTAATCAAAACTCATGCGGAACGCACTGGTTCACTAAAGGCGAAGAAAATTCTCCAAGACTGGCAAGAATTTTTGCCGAAATTCTGGCAGTTGGTTCCACCTTCTGAAGCTGATAGTCCAGAAGCTGATCCTGAAAAAACAACTGAGTTCAGTTTAGTAAGCAGTCATTAGTAACTGTAACCGTTTTCATACTCAGCCTTAAGCTATTCTCTCGTCGGAGAAGCTGCACAACAGCTACTCTGCGAAAATACCTTGGGATGCCTAAAGTAGCCACCTGAATTTACCCCTTAAAAAATGGGTAGCGAGAAAAAAATATTCCCCCTTTTTTAGGGGGAAATATTTACTAACTGATTCACGACTGGACTTTAGGCTAAGGGTACAAAAGTGACTGAGCAATCAGATCCTGTAAAAGTCTAAGCAATAAAGTCCGGATCAGCACTGTCCTGAAATCTACCTAATTGGGTATAGAAGGCATTACCTCAATGCTGGTAAACTTTCATATAAATGTTTACTAACAAGTAGGATTTGTCTATAAAAATGGTTATAGAAGAGCAAGCTCCCGATCGCAAAACTTCTGAAGAAGAACGTTTCCAAGATGATTATTATTCATACTTTGAAGCTCCTGAAAATGCTACCCGATACACACCATCAGTTTGGTATCTTGATCAGGCTTTTAAGCAACGTTCGTTCTCTTTGTTAGATTTAGGATGTGGCAATGCGGCTTTAAACAAATATCTACCTGAACGATGTGACTACCTTGGGATAGATCATAGTGAAGCTGCGATTGAGTATTGTTCAAAACTATATCCCAACAAAAAGTTTGCTGTCAGAGATTTATCGGTAGCACTGCCAGAATTAGCTTCAGAAAATCAAAAATTTGATGCTGTAGTGCTAGCCGGCTTACTATTTCATAATGTCGATAAGGAAACATTAGAACAAAAGGACGATAAAGAACTCGTTCAATTTTGTTTGGAGAAGCTAATAAGCGACAAAGGATATTTGGTGCTTATTATACCTTTTGCTTATGGTGACCATCCATCCCATAATCTTTATGTTCGGGCAGAATGGCTACAAAATTTGGTAGAAAAATTGCTGGAAGTTGTAAACGCAAAAATCGTTTACGAGAATATTTCTCTACAAATTGGCTTGGACAAAAAGGTTCAACAGCAGAAGACAACTCCTGATTGGTTTGTTCCCGATAGCACTACTGAGTATTCCAATAAATACGCTGGAACATATATGTCAGCTTGGACAGTTATTGCTTCTCCATCACTAGGTTAAACTGTCATTTGAATAACTAAGATTATTCATCTACTTTTAAGTTTATTTGTTCTTTAGTTTCGCACCGGAAACTAGACAAAACTACTCTTAACCAAAAAATATAATTTTAGTTGTTAGCGAATTAATACTGACCAACTATCCACAATTAATAATTATTACTTTTTGTTAGCAAGCAACTTTTGGTCTGCATCTTCCATTTCTAAAAGTTCTGGAATAGTAACAAAGCGATAGCCTTGCTTTCTAAAGTTGCTAATAATTTCTGGTAAAGCTTGCACGGTTTTAGAACGATTGCCGCCACCATCATGCATTAGCACAATCCCACCAGGTTTTGAATCTTTAATTACGTTATCGATCAACTTTGGTACGGATGGCAATTTGTAATCTATGGAATCAGCAGACCACATCACTACAGTATATTTTTGACCTTTAGCATAAGCAGCTAATCCATTGTGCAGGATGCCACCAGGCGGTCGGAAGAGATTTGTTTTAGCACCTGTAATTTGATAAATTAGGTCTGTTGTGCGGTCAATTTCAAAAGCAGCTGCTTGTGGATTAAAGGAGTGATACCAGTGATGCCAAGTATGGTTGGCAATGACGTGACCTTGAAAGACAATCTGCTTTCCTAATTCTGGATAATTTTTTAGGTTCTGACCGACGACAAAAAACGTCCCTTTAATATTATTTGATTTCAGAATATCTAGCACTTGCCCTGTGGTTTGGGGCCAAGGGCCATCATCAAAAGTGAGAGCAATTACTTTCTCCCCTCTAGTCAGTTTTGCTGCTTTAACTATTGCCCCTTGAAAACGTAATGGTATAGCGTAGGATAGTCCTTTTTTTTGTGCTTCTTGTTGCCAGCTTGTAAGCATCGCCGCCTTTAATTTTTCAATCTGCTGCTGAGTTCCTACATTTGCAGCTACATCCTTGACATTTATACTTTGTCTAATCTGAGCCTCTGAAGGATTTGGTCTTAGAAGCATCATGAAAGCAAGGCTAAAAACACCACATAAGGCAAGCAGTGCAATTAATATTCCTTCTGGCCACAGAAACGACTTATTGTTTTCCACTTTATAACTCCTTCAAACATCGAACCATCAACCACGTTATGACGGTACGTTATAGCACATCTTTTTTAGATATCTTAGATATCGGCTGCTTTCTGGTAATCCTGAAAATTAGAATTGAGACTAACGTAAATTCATAATTGAGAAGACAAACTATACAGCTTTAACTAAAATCTAGAGCAGCTAGATTTGGACAAATGTTTATACAATACTTAATAATGTTTAATGTCAATCCATTCATAAAAACCAAGGTCTGAACTTCTACATTCTTACCGCTAGGTATAAGAAGGAGGACAATCAGATAATTAACTACACCCCAAAATCTCTCTAATAGGAGTTATGAATTAGTTTATGTCTTTCATTTCACCTCTAAGTCAGCATTATGCTTTTAAGCTTTATGATTTGCAAATAAGATAAGTTAAACTATCGTGTCTACAATTTGCATTTTTGACAAGTTAAAGTTTTTATAACAAAGCTTTTTCTAATAAAGTTGTATAATTTACAGCTGAATAAATTATTTAATTAACATCAAAAACTACTTTTAAGGCACGGGTATCTTCAAAAAAAGAGCCTAATAAGTTATTAGTTCTATTCTTGATAAGATATATCTTACTGTCATCTGCCATTACTTACTTTTTAAGAAAAAGTTAAATTTTCAACTGATAGAATATTACCTTGCAGTTTCTATGAAATAAACGGACGAAAATTGATTCAATATAGTTTCTCATTGCCAACAGGCATTTTGTAGTTAATATAGATACTTTTGAACAATTCAGCAAAAATGATTTTATCGACAGCTTAGTTCTATTTATGATGCTGATCCTTTAGCCTAAATTGCTCGTAGCTTTTTATCCGTTAATGTTTTTCTCCAAGATTTAAGAAAATCATATATTATTAATAGTACAATTTAATATTCAACGTCACCGTATAATTACGGTAATTACTAGCATTTATATATTAGGCTTCAGATTTAATTTTTGAAATATGCGTAGAGAGTCGGTGCATTACGGTGAGGAGTCCGTAGAAGATGGGTTTTCCCAGATGAGCGAGTACCTCGTCTGCAAGAATGTTCCCAACGCTTGTTGCCTTACAACGCTTTAGGAATCATAACGGCGAGTGTCTCCCTTTTTCTTACGAGGCGCTACGAAAAGGGAGAAGCGCAGCGTTAAGGCTTTGCTTTAGCAGAAAGTACGGCATCGACCGAAGGTTTCGATGCGTTACTTATGTTACAGACACTACTTGCGTACAAGGCTAAAATGTTATAAATAATAATGACGTTAGTTCAAGTATTATCAAAGCTTTTCTCTGTTTATCTAATGCATGAATTTAGGTTTGTCACACCACTACATATACTTAGATTTTTCCAAAATAAAATCAGATTTTTATAGGCAGTTATTAGAGCATATCTGAACTCTACTGTCGGAAATAATAATACACAGTTTTCAATGTGTGAAAATGAGCTCATAACTTGTCTTATAATTGCAGCAATTAGAATTAAGATTTTTAATTATCTAAAAATCCTAATCATTAGCTTATATTGCCTTAGACAGGTCACAGTTGATTTGCAGTACTTTTGCTTATCTTTGGTAGATGCAATAATTGTATTATTTAATATCTGTATGGGTTGATGTATAACCCAACTTGTCTATCAGTATATCTTTTGAGTCAAAATAATCAAGGTATTTGTTCCACTTCTGAAACTGGCTAGAAACTTTTATGATTCCTCACGAAAGTGATGCAAAAGAAGAGCGTGCTTCGTTAAAAGTATTGCGTAGTTGGCAAGAAAATCTGATTTTGATTGCGATCGCATTGTGTTTGGCATTCCTAATCAGGACTTTTATCGCCGAACCGCGCTACATACCTTCTGATTCGATGCTGCCTACCTTACATACTGGCGATCGCTTGGTAGTTGAAAAAATATCCTACCATTTTCACCCTCCCATAACTGGGGATATTATTGTTTTTCAGCCACCCGCAGAACTACAACGTCGAGGATATCCCAAAGACCAAGCCTTCATCAAGCGGGTTATTGGCCAGCCTGGTGAAGTAATTAGTGTTGCTTCTGGCAAAGTCTATCTCAACGGTCAACCTTTGGCAGAAGACTACATCGCTGAACCCCCAAATCAGCCATATCAACCAGTGAAAGTTCCAGAAGACGAGTTTTTTGTCATGGGAGATAACCGCAACGATAGTAATGACTCTCGTTATTGGGGCTTTTTACCCAGAAAGAATGTCATCGGCCGGGCAACATTTCGCTTTTGGCCTCTCGATCGGATTGGGTTTATTTAATTAGTTAGGAGTTAGGAGTTAGGAGTTAGGAGTTAAAAGTTATATAGACCTAACCCCCAGCCCCTTCTTTACTAGCGTTGGGGAGTAAGATTCAAAGCCTCTCTCCTAAGAGGAGAGAGGTTTGGAGAGAGGTGAAAATATATTGCATACAAACCAAAAACCCTATATTTTAAAACTTTTAACTTAAAACCTTAAATAATACATCAGTTGAGCGATCGCATCACCAGGTAACTCCAACCGCCTCTGAAAATCAGCCAGGTTACGGTACGGTCCGACTGATTGCCGATTTTGAACCACTGCTTGCGCTAGAGACAAATCGATAAATGGAATTTGTGCTAACTTTTCAATTGTTGCTGTGTTTGGGTTGACTAAATGGGTGGGATTTTCTAGAGATTCATGATCATAATAAATAAAATTCAGCAGAGGCTTTAATGGCTCCAGGCGTGGCGCTGGTACAGCCAAAGCCGCAGCGATATCTTCAATACAGTAAAATTTAACACCAGAACGCGAAAGTTCTACAAGCGATCGCGCTTGGTGAATTGACAAACCTGGTAAACGTAACCAATCATCTACAGTCGCTTGATTAGCATCAATGCGAACACCTAATTTAGCGGCTAGCTGAATTTCTTCCCCAGATTGTAGGCGATAGTAAGGATCGTTGAGGAGCTTGGCGCGGAGTTTTTGCAACCTGGGGTTCAAAGGTAGCCAGTTATTCATGTTGTCGCTTACCTCAAGAAATCTGGTCTAGCAATTGGCGGCGCTTTTGCTCAAATTCATACTCTGAAATTAGCCCATCCTGTCGCAGAGCATCTAATTCACGCATTGCGTCAGCGATCGCTCCTACCTGATTACTCACCCGTTGTGAGTTCCTTACCGTTGACTTCCCTAGATTAAAATTACGATCAAAAGCTTCTTCGTCTTGGGCTAAATACCAAACTCCTTCAATCGCACTAGCGACCTTGGGGATAGGTGTCCAGGAAAGCAACACATACAAAACACCCCACAACGGCTGTCCCAGATAGAATTTATGTAATCCTGAAATTGTCAGTGTGCCAGAAAAAGCTAAAACAGCAGCAACACTTCGGCTTTTGCGCTTAGTCAACATATTTCTAATAAATATACCAATACCACAGTTTCTACAATAAGATAGTCAACTACCCTGCCTTGCCCTTCAAACTTTTAGATGGGGAGTCCCACGCACAATTTAATTTAGTATTTGAAGAAATTTGAGTAAGTTTCACATGAATGTGCATTGAGCTTTGATGCTAATTTTAAGTTTTTAACAGCTTTATTACTACTATGTCACAGACTTTCCTACCACCAAAATGGCTTGAACAGCTTTGTGATCCTTACGCTGTGCTAGGAATTTCTGTGATTGCTGATGATCGTCAGATTTTTAAACGCTATCACACTGTAGCGAAGCTGTTACATCCCGATCGCTACACTAAAAGCTGCAATTCAGATCCAGAATTAGCAACGGCAATATTTAGCCGTTTAATCAATCCAGCTTATGAACAACTAAAACATCGACAGAAGCGCTTGATTGCCGTAGCTACGCTGCAATCAGACGCAATTTTGGAGCAGCAAGCTTTGTCTTCTCAAAGTGCTACAGCTCAGAAAATTATGGAAATGTCTCCAGCCCAAGCAGAATTGTTTTACGAAGAAGCGATCGCCTGCTATGCAGAAGCTCAATACAAATCATTAGATCAGTTTTATCAGGTAACGCGACAAATTAGGATACTGAATTTAGTATACTTACGGTTGCATAAACCAGACCTGTTCCTACCGGAAAAAGCTGTTCGCATCACCTCTGAGGTAAAAGCCAAGCCAGTTGAATTGAGATTAGATGAAAAAACTGATGTCAAAACTGGTTTGACAAACTACGCTCAACGTCACTATCAGCGAGCTATTGAGTACGTCAGGCTAGCTAAATGGCCTTTAGCCGTGCAAGAGCTGCGCGATGCCATCATGTTAGAGCCAAATAACAGCGACTATTATGCCTTATTAGGTTTAGTACATCTCCAACAGAAATTTATCGGGATGGCTAGGGTTTACATCTGTCAAGCATTAAAATTGAACCCGCAAAACTCACTAGCCTTGAAATACGCTCCCAGACTGAAAATTCAACCGGGTGAAAATACCAATCCTAAATCAATGGCTAAAGCTATGAGTATTGCGGCTTTATTAAGTCGGTTTACAAAAGGGAAAGGATCTCAAGTCAAGTGTTGAAATTTCGGTAACAAACCGTACTAAAACCGAAGCTTCGCCACGAGATTACTCACCTAGACTAAAATAATAAATAGAAGTAAAGCTATTAAGCTGCTGAGTCTAGCCGCTCAGTTTAATATAAGCAATATGGGATTCTTCGATTCTGAGATAATTCAGCAAGAAGCAAAACAACTGTTTGAGGATTATCAAGCGCTAATCAAGCTTGGTAACAATTACGGCAAATTTGACCGCGATGGCAAAAAGTTGTTTATCGAGCAAATGGAAGCCATGATGGATCGGTATCGCATCTTTATGAAGCGCTTCGAGCTATCAGAAGACTTCATGGCACAAATGACAGTAGAACAACTGAAAACGCAATTAGGTCAGTTCGGTGTCACCCCACAACAAATGTTTGACCAAATGCACCTTACTTTAGAACGGATGAAAGCCGAGTTAGAAAAACAGGCTTAGGTCAAGTTTAGATTTTGGATTGGTAATTAATCCAAAATCTAAATTGTGCTGGAAGCGCACCAAAAGTGCGATCTAAAATCTAAAATTATTGTGATTTGGGACGAGAAAACTGGGAAGGTGGCTTGAAGTTTTCTACTGGTACATTCTTAAGTGCCTTTTCCATAAAATCTTTCCAGATGGGAGCAACCATACCACCGCCTGTAGCACGGCTAGCTAATTGTTTGTTGTCGTCTCTCCCCACCCAGACAGCAGTTGTTAGTTGTGGCACAGTGCCAACATACCAAATATCCTTTTCCGAGGAAGTTGTACCCGTCTTACCGGCACTGGGGCGAGCGATGGCAGCACCTTTACCTGTACCATTAGTAACTACCGTTCGCATCACATCGATAATGGCTGCCGATGCCCAAGGGTCTAAAACCCTCTGGGGTTTAGGGGTGTTATCTAATAACACGTTACCACTACTATCGGTGACACGGGCAATTACAGTTGGTGGAGATTGCCAGCCATAATTAGCAAAGGTAGCGTAAGCACTAGCCATTTCTAGAGGGGTGACTCCAATTGCACCCAGAGGTAGAGAGGTAACAGGTTCCATCGGACTCATAATGCCCAAGGTACGGCAGGTTTCTATGACTCGATTCATCCCTACAGCTTTACCAATCTTGATCACGGGAATGTTGCGCGATTGGGCTAAAGCCGTGCGAATTGGCATAGGGCCGCTAAAACCCCCATCATAATTTCTGGGAAAGTACCGACCATTACCATCTTGATAGCTAACTGGAGAATCTACCACCGTTGAGTCTGGCCCATATTTACCAGTAGCAAAAGCAGCATAGTAGACAAACGGTTTAAAAGAAGATCCGGGCTGGCGTTGAGCTTGAGTTGCACGATTGAATTCACTAACCTTGGGATCTACACCGCCCACCAGTGCTTTAATAAAATGCGTGCGTGGATCAATTGCTACCAAAGCGATTTGATTCTTAGATAATCCTTGCCCAAGCAGTGATTTATGCCACTTACTGACAGTTTCCTCTGCCATGATTTGGAAGTTGGCATCAACTGTAGTTTGCACCCGCATCCCGCCTTTGAGTAGCGTTTCACGCCCAAACTTCTTAGCCAACTCCTGAGCTACAGTGTTGGTTATATAAGGTAGGGCACTACCTTGAAAGGATTTGATTTTACCAAGTTTGATTTCCTGTTTGAGCGCATTGTCGTACTCTGACTGGTTGATCCAGTTTAAATCCAGCATCCGCCCCAGCACTTCTTTTTGTTTCTGTTTTGCCAGCTTCATGCTCACAAAGGGGCTGAATTCTTCTGGTGCTTGGATCAAACCTGCCATCATTGCTGACTCACCCAAGCTTAAATATTCTGATGACTTATTAAAGTAACTGCGGGCTGCCGTTTGTACACCATAATTATTATGACCCCAATAAACTTGATTGAGGTACATTTCTAAAATTTGATCTTTGGTAAGAATTTGTTCTAATCGAATTGCTAGCACCCCCTCCGCTAACTTGCGGGTAAAGGCACGCTTGCGAGACAAAAACAGGTTTTTTACCAATTGCATAGTAACAGTAGAGCCACCCTCTTTGACTCCACCTGCTACAGCGTTAACTACTACGGCCCGGCCAACACCACTGGGGTTAATACCGTGGTGATCGTAGAAGTGGCTATCTTCACTTGCTAATACTGCTCGTTTTAAATTTGGGGAAATTCTATCCAGGGGTACGACTTCCCGGTTTGCTTCCCCGTGGATACTCGTTAAAAGTTTACCCTTAAGGTCATAGATGTAAGTTGTTTCTGAGGGAAAGAAGTTACGTAGCTGTCTTACATCTGGCAAATTACGGAAACTAATGGCTAAACCAACCAGTCCTCCGGCTACAATGGAACTTGCCAACATAGTGATTGAGAGGAGAGTACCGCCAGTTACCTGACCGACTCCTTTCAAAAACTCAAAACCTGATGAAGCCCGACGTTGTGGCTGTTTATCTTCAAAAGTCCTAGAAGACGACACGGCGATTTCACTTCCTCTCTTATAAATTTAACTGTAATTGATTGGACGAAGCAAAGCGGTTAATTTTTTGCAATTATAGTAGTTTGGCAGATGAGAAAGCGGATAAATTGCAAGTGTTTATAACCAACTTAACTCCTAGTGTGCAAAACATAGCTAACAGTGGATTTTCTAGTATGACGCCAGATTTTGGTTGGCTGCGTCGTGGTGTGGTAGAAGTTTTCCCACAACCAGCTGATGTTGACAGTGATAGTTTAGAAAAACGCTTATTAACTACAAACCGACCTTTGCGGATCAAATTGGGGATTGATGCTACAGGTACTGATATTCATTTTGGTCATAGCATACCAGTACGGAAACTGCGAGCGTTTCAAGATGCAGGCCATATAGCAGTTCTGATTATTGGCGATTTTACAGCACGGATTGGCGATCCGACAGGTAAATCTGAAGTGCGTCGTCAGCTTACAGAAGCAGATGTAGCGCAAAATGCTCAGACTTATCTTGACCAAGTACGTCCTATCTTGGATTTTGACACACCAGGAAGGTTAGAGGTGCGTTATAACTCCGAATGGCTCTCTAGGCTAAACTTAGAGAAAATTTTGGAGTTACTCTCTACGATGACGGTGGGGCAAATGTTGGCTAAGGAAGGATTTGCCGATCGCTATAGAAAAGAGAATCCAATTTTTATCCATGAGTTCCTGTACCCGTTAATGCAAGGTTTTGATTCCGTTGCCGTTGAGGCAGATGTGGAATTAGGAGGGACTGATCAGAAATTTAACATTGCTGTGGGCAGAGATTTGCAGCGCCATTTTGGTCAAGAGCCACAGTTTGGGATGCTGTTGCCCATTTTGATCGGCACGGATGGTGTGCAAAAAATGTCCAAGTCTTTAGGTAATTATATTGGGTTGTCGGAACATCCAGGTCAAAAATACCAGAAGTTACAAGGAGTTTCAGATAATCTACTGGAACAGTATTTTGAACTACTGACGGATTTACCTTTGGATAATCTGCCTGAAAATCCCCGCGATCGCCAAACACTCTTAGCATGGGAAGTTGTCAAACAGTACCACGGCGAACAAGCAGCCCAAGAAGCTAAAGAAGCCGCCCAAAGTGGTGGAAAGGAAGGTGCAGTTCCAGAATTCTCTCTAGCTGAAGTATCACATCCTGCTAAGTTAGCCTATATTCTCAATGTCACTGGTTTATGCAAAAGTACAGGTGAAGGAAAGCGGAAAATTCAAGAAGGTGGAGTGCGCTTAGATGGCGATCGCATTACCGATGTTGATACGACTTTTGCTGATTCTGCCCAGTTACAAGGTAAGGTTTTACAAGTTGGGAAAAATAAGTTTGTGCGTTTAGTGCCTTAAATGGGGAATGGGTAATCGCAAATGAACGCAGAACAACGAATTATAGTGCCTTTGGATGTGCCAGATGAGCAAAGTGCGATCGCTCTTATAGATCAACTCCCGCAAGTGGTTTGGTGGAAAGTTGGCTTAGAGTTGTTTACCAGCACTGGCCCGAAAATTCTAGAAGTGCTAAAGTCCAAGGAAAAACGCATTTTCCTGGATTTAAAGTTTCACGATATCCCAAACACAGTCGCTGGTGCTTGCCGTAGTGCTGCTCGTTACGGGGTAGATTTGTTGACAATTCACGCTACTTGTGGTAGAGATGCTCTCAAAGCTGCAACCGAAGCGGCACAAGAAGGGGCTACCCAAGCAGGTATAAAACCGCCTAAATTAATCGCCATTACTTTATTAACGAGCATTTCTGCTAGACAGCTGGCGTTTGATTTAAAGATTCCCCTAGAGTTACCAGAATACGCCCTAGAAATGGCACTACTGGCTCAAGAGACGGGATTGGATGGGGCAGTTTGTTCGCCCCAAGAGGCGGCACAACTACGGCAAACTTGTGGAGATAACTTTTTGCTAGTTTGTCCGGGGGTTAGACCAACTTGGGCAGACAAAGGTGATCAAAAGCGATCGCTCACCCCAGCCGAAGCAATTATTGCTGGTGCAGATTATCTAGTAATTGGGCGTCCTATTACTACTGCTATTGAGCCGGAGCTAGCCTGGAAGAGGATTTCTGATGAGTTAAGCACAGTAGCATGAAGCTAAAAGTCGGTGAGAAACTGGGGGATAGGGTGCAGAGTTTAGGGGAGAAAAATCTTGCCTCTTCACTCAAGAAAAAAAATTATATTTGGCTTTTAGCTTGTGGTTTCTGGGTTTTAGGATCAAATAGCTTTGCTTACCCAGCGTTCTCGATAAACCTCACCCCTAAACCCTCTGTGTTAGCAGAAAGGAAAACTGTCAATGACGGGGCGAAGTCTTTATGTTCTGAGCAAAATTTAGAAACATTTACTATACAGCTACTGCAAGATTTACCTAGTTATACCAATCGCGCTAGTCAACGCGCCCGCCGCCTCAGAAGAAGCAGTGATGTTTACACTTATATGCTAGTGGCAGGAAGACCTGAGTTTACACCTCTGCCCCTTAACCTTGAAGAATATAGTGCAGATGCATCTAAAAGCTCTGCATCAGGAGTTGAGCAAGTTTTTTTTACTACCTTGGAGCGGCAGTACATAGGAAAGAAAGCGGTAGAATTGCAGGAATTTCACTGGCTATTGTTGACTAAAACTAAAGCTGGTTGGCGTTTAGTGATGATGTTTTCTCAAATTGGTTCCCATTCAGCACAGCAGCCAATATCTCCGCCACGCGATAGTAGTAACGGCACTGTTGCCCAAGCGGTTAATGCTTGGTTACGCGATTGTCAAGCTGGAAGTGTACGACGGATGCGATCGCCGAACTGAGCAATGGGATGATGTATACAAAACATCTGCTGAAAAAGAATGTAGAGGTGTTTCAATGCAACGTCTCTACAAGCGTTTCAGGTAACACATAATTAATTTGTAGAGATATTTACAGAGTAGTCCAGAAGTAGCAAGATTTTCACCATTTCCAGTGTCAATGCGAAACATTACATTTTCGCATTGACCCAAAAATACTAATTGAGCAGCACTGACAATTTTACTGAGCTAGCGTAGTTAGAACGAGGCCGTTTTAATCGGTTTTGTTCTCCATCAATTTTCAAGCTAGATACTTGTTTTCAAACAAAATAAATGTACATAATTCAGCTAGCTTGTATCAGTGTAATTACGCCTATATCTTAGGGAGGATTTTCAGGAAAAATAGCTGAAAAATGGCGAAAAAAAAGCAGACATTATTTAAAAACCAAAGCTGGCTTGAATTTAAGCGTTGTGACTCCTGTTTTTTGGCGATAACATGGAAATAGGTTTATTTCATACTTTTCAAACCGCGTTTGGCGTCAGTTTTTTATGGAGATTCAATTAATCAACATCGGCTTTGGTAACATCGTGTCTGCCAACCGAGTAGTTGCCATTGTCAGTCCAGAGTCTGCCCCGATTAAGCGGATTATTACTGATGCACGGGACAGAGGTCAACTGATTGATGCAACTTACGGTCGTCGAACTAGGGCTGTAATTATCACCGATTCCAGCCATGTAATTCTGTCAGCAATTCAGCCGGAAACGGTAGCGAATCGCTTTGTGATTTCTCGCGATCATCAAACTGTAGATAATTGATTAGGAGTGGATTAACAATCTCATTTCTATTTGCACCATATCGGTAGTACCATGTGAATTAGATAAGTTTTATGTCACCCTTGCTACAAATTCTTTGGTCACTAGTGGGCTTGGGCAGGAACACAAGACTAATGAATAATATCTATTGATTGATTCACAGGTTGAAGGGATGATGCCAGTTTTACCCATCCAGAGTATTGCTACTACCGAAGAATGCTTATATTTAGGCAGATTGATTGTTTTCACTGGCCCCAGTGGGGTCGGTAAAGGCACTTTAATGCGATCGCTCCTACAACGTCATCCAGAACTTTATTATTCCGTATCCGTGACGACGCGTTCTCCCCGTCCAGGGGAAATCGATGGCAAAAACTATTACTTTATCAGCCGCGGTAAGTTTGAACAATTAGTTGCTGAAGGTGAATTTTTAGAATGGGCAGAATTTGCTGGTAACTATTACGGCACTCCCCGTGAAGCTGTACTTAACCAAATTCATTCTGGCAAGTTGGTAGTGCTAGAAATTGAGTTAGAAGGCGCAAGACAAATTCGTGCTTCCTTTCCCAGTGCCCTTAGCATTTTTATTTTACCGCCCTCTTTTGATGAATTAGAGAAACGAATACGCTTTCGCGCCCAAGATTCTGAAGAAGCGATCGCTCGTCGTTTACTCCACGCCCAAGAAGAAATTAAAGCCGCAGATGAATTTGATATTCAAATCGTTAATGACGATTTTGAAACTGCTTTAAATGACATTGAAATGGTTTTGTTTAAATAAGTTAGGAGTTAGCAGTTAGAAGTTATGAATTTAAAGTCCTAACTCCTAATTCCTAACTCCTCATTTCTAAATTAACCCAATAAACCTTGAATTACTCCCAGGTTGCTAGTCAAAAAGTAAGCAACTACTGCACCACCAATACCACCAATTAAGAAAGAACTGGCAAAGTTGTTCCAGCTTTCTTTAGAGTTAAAAGCATCCATTGGAGGGTTGGGTACAGTAACACTGGCAAGAGCTTTTGGAGGATTGCTATTTGCATAGAGGGATAGTCCCGCCGTAAGAATAACAATCAAGCCAATGGCTGCCAATAGCCCAGCTAAGTTGGCATTATCTGTATCTCGCAGTGGACCGAATTTGGCAAAAGGGCCAAATATCCAGTAACCATGAGCCATACCAACTTCTAAACCACGTCTGGAAGGCGTTATACCAGCACGATAAGCTGGCAAATTATTAATGAACCACTTGCTCAAGGGAGAAGCATTAATTGGGGTTTCTAGATTACCCAGTTGCGGATCGCGGAATGCGGGAAAAACAACTTCCCGATTTCTCGGATCGCTAGGAAGATTTTTTGATGCATCTACTGCTTGTGCCATATTTTATGTTCGCCTCTAAATTAGAATGGTGGCATTTTTATATTAATAATAATTGCGGCTAAAGATGTTTTTTGCGTAGGAAGTTTAGAAAAATTAATTTAGCTGCTTTCAAGACTTTGAAACTCGCAAGCTGGTTTCAACATCACGAGTTTCAAAGAACTACTTTGTTAGTAGTTTAGTTAGTAGTTACTAGTTAATTGCCAACTAACGGCTAACAAATTTTTAAATTCTGTCTTCAACTTATGGTAGGGGGTGGAAAAGTAGGTCAGGAAACCAGTAGTTAACCAAAATCAATAAAACGGCCGTAAAAGACAATTTGGCAAAAAGCAAAACTGGTCCCAAGGATAGATACTTAACGAAGTATTTCTGCTGCATGAATTATTCTCCCAAATAAATCAAAAGTTGCGGTAAGGGTTAGCGTGGCGAAACCGGAATTTCTGTATCTTTAGCTGTTAACTCGCCAGACAGAAATTCTTTTATGGCTGATACAGGCCAAGCAAAGCCCGACAGCATAATTGGCAGTGCCAAAGGAACTTCAATGATTACTTCTCTCATTTCCACGCTGCCGCCCTCTTTCTTGTTCGCTTGGAGGTAGGCACGACCTACCCAACCAATCCAACCAGCAATATAGAGAAACAGAATGCTAGGGATCAAGAAGTCACCAGCATGATCTAGACGACCATCAACAATCAAGTGGGGGTAACCTTCAGGGCCACACAGCTCTTGAGAATAACGCTCAAATCGCTTTATCCCTGATTGGGGGTCAGAGGTGGTATTACGGGCATTAGCAGCTAGCTGTTGAAAAGCGGGATTGTCACTACACGGTGTCAAATTAGCCCCTAGAGCTTTTGCTGGGGAGGTAAAATTGAACCAAAGACAAATCGCTAAAATCAAAGCAAACAATCGTCGCATAGAGTTGTTTCCTTTTATTACAAAACAGAAAGTTGATTGTACAAAACGAAGCGGCTTGTACAGTTGTTTCTTTGCATAACTAGAAAGTCATCATACTCTTGGGTGGGAACCGAGTAAAGTTTAAGTAAATAAAAGTTAAAGCTTCTCAACCAAAATGAGTGCTGAGTCCTGTTAGCGGATAGGTATGGTTTAGCCCGTAACGAGTGCTGAGTACAAGAATTGTTGTTGTAGGGTAGTAAGGAAGCAAGATTTTATCTCTATTATTCCAGACTCCAGATTCAGTACTGATTACTCTCAATGACAACCGTTTTAGCAATAGAAACCAGTTGTGATGAAACTGCCGTCGCAATTGTTAACAATCGTAAAGTTTGCAGTAGTATTGTATCCTCACAAATTCCAGTCCATCAGCAGTATGGCGGGGTAGTGCCGGAAGTAGCGTCTCGGCAGCACTTGGAAACGATAAATGTTGTGATTGCACAAGCCCTAGAGGCAGCCCAACTAGACTGGGAGAAAATTGACGCAATTGCCGCCACTTGTGCCCCTGGACTTGTAGGAGCGCTGTTAGTGGGGTTAACTGCTGCTAAAACCCTGGCGATGATACACAACAAGCCATTTTTGGGAGTTCATCACCTTGAAGGTCACATTTACGCAACTTATTTGAGCGAACCAAGTTTAAACCCCCCTTTCTTGAGTTTATTAGTTTCTGGCGGACATACAAGCTTGATTTTCGTCAAAGATTGTGGTAGCTACGAAACATTGGGACAAACCCGTGATGATGCTGCGGGTGAAGCCTTTGATAAAGTGGCGCGATTGTTAAACCTGGGTTATCCGGGCGGCCCAGTGATTGACAAATTGGCGCAACAGGGTAATCCGCAAGCCTTTGCTCTACCAGAAGGAAAAGTTTCTTTACCTAGTGGAGGATTCCATCGTTATGATGCGAGTTTTAGCGGGCTAAAAACGGCTGTATTGCGTTTAGTGCAGCAGTTAGAGAAAGATGGTGGACAAGTACCAGTGGCAGATGTAGCAGCTAGCTTTCAGGAAACCGTAGCGCGATCGCTAACCAAAAGAGCGATCGCCTGTGCCTTAGACTATGGTCTAGATACAATTGCTATTGGTGGCGGTGTAGCAGCTAATAGCGGATTGAGAAAAAATCTCCAAGCCGCCGCCCTTGAACATAACCTACGCGTTTTATTCCCACCTCTAAAATTCTGTACCGATAACGCCGCCATGATCGGCTGTGCCGCCGCCGAACATCTCTCTCGCGGTCATACATCTCCCCTCACACTAGGCGTTGAGTCTAGGTTAGCTCTTACCCAAGTGATGAAGCTCTATCAACCTGTTGAGTAGTCATTGGTCTTTTGTCATTTGTTTAGTTCCAATGACTAATGACTAATGACTAATGACTAATGACTATCGACCGGATGTGATCAGCCACAGCATCCGGCTGTTCCAACATCGTCAGGTGTCCGCAATCAGGAATTTCCAAAACATTGTCACCACAATATTGGAACAGTCTGTGAAAGCTAGCTAAATGGCGCACATACTTAGGTTCCATAACTTTATCTTCGGCACCAGCCAAAAAATAAACTGGCTGCTTCAATTGGGATACTAACTCAGGTAAACGATTGATTTCTTCCTCAGTTGTGGAGTCTAATAGAGTTCTTAGAGCTGCTTCCGGGTCAGCCACAACGAAATCAATCAGCCTCTGACGTGCCCAATGACGCTCCAAAGGACGAACTACACTGGCTCTGGTAAACAGCAGATCAATTAAAGGCACTTGGGACAGCCAACGCGGGCGGACTTGCAAAAATTTCTGACCCGCCGAGCGAAACTGCTCAAAGGCTTCTTTGAGGTAAATACCACCGCCAGCGTTGATACAGATAACTCCCTTAACACACTTAGGTATTTGATCTGCTCCCCAAAGAGCGATCGTGCCTCCCAAAGAGTGACCAATTAACCAAGCACTGGTAATATTCAGCTGCTTCAAGAGAATTGCCAAATCCTTAGCATAGGCAACAGGAGTATAAAGAGAATCGATTGGTGATCCAAGTGCATTACTGGAGATCGGCGTCAGGCTTAGAGACGTTTCTGCTCGACTAACATCGATTTTTACCTGGGACTGGGATTCACCAAAACCCCGCAAATCATAAGAAAGGCATTGCAAATCATCTGAGAGGCGGGAAATCACAGGTTGCCAATATCCACGGCTATTGAGCCAACCGTGGATAAATACTAAAGCATGGGGGCAGGAGGTGGGAGCCGTTAGCTCGTATGCGTGTGGAACGCCCAAGATTTCGATAGTTGCCATACTTAATATCGTACCCCTAAGGACGGGTGCGGCTAAATACGGAGTGTGAAGAGTTAGGAGTTATTGACTGTTAACTGTCAACCGTCATGGCCTAAAAAGGCGTCTCTCATCCCATCTCTAGGAAAGAATAAGTTTTCCCGACGCCTTTTTATAACTTTTTTCATTTATCCAACAACCTCTGTCGTACCCCTTCAGCAATTTTGTGACCCAGATATTCAGGAATGAGGCTTTCATTGGGTCCTAACAGGTAGAGAATTAGTCGTGTACGTCCGCGCCAAACCAGTAAATTGGCATTGACTACTAGAAGGTCTTCCTGCCAGATGGCGTACATTACCTTATAGAATAATCCTGGTTGATTATCGGCTTCAATCACTAAGGCAGGGAGATGAAAAACCGGATCGACATAAAACTCAGTTTGTACCTGCTCTAAGCCCGTGTCAAGATTGAATTCTACTGCCAGCATCTCTTCTACTTCAAACCGACCTCCTAAAGCCTCGCGAATGGCGCGACAGACATTTTCTGCGGTTTTCTCGGTCAAGGCTTTACTACCACGAGACACCAAAAGTTTGATAAAAACTAACATCGGCGGACGGATCTGACCGTATAGACTCAGACCGTGAATAGTCAACCCATAAGCTGCTAGTACGCCAAAAATATCACTGAGGAGAAAAGACTGGTTACGGTAAGCAAAATGCAGGGCACTTTTGCTACCTTCCGGTTTTAGCTCAATAACAGCGCGTCTAGTTTTATAGAGACGGTAGGCTAGCCGTAAATTTTGCAGTTGAATCTCACTGCTGACAAATTGCTCATAAAACTGGGGAAACGCTCGGTTAAAGCGCTTAAGGAGTTCTAGTGTCGAAGTTTTTAAACCAGAAGCCATTGTTAAGGGTAAGACTCGCTTGCTTTCATCACCTGGGGACTGGGGAATGGGGACTGCGGAAGAATTTTTCCAAATACCCAATCTCTTGTATATAAATCACTCCTAAACTAACTTGCATTTAAGCTCTATACGAGCAATTGCCAGTATTAGGTTTTTCCATTTTGAATTTTGAATTATTTATATCCTTACCCTTTTGGTGAAATTCTCCTAGCCTTTACAACAAAATGCTAAAGTTGAAAATGATTGGTGTGAAACACGCTCTAACTAGCTGTTACCATTGCAAATCCCGAAAACAACCGAAAAATTTTGAGTGTAAAGGGTAGTAAATGGCCATAGCTATGTTAAACGTAAATCAACACTCCTAAGAGTGGAAACCAATTCAGTTATACTACCCGAACCACGCTGGCATGGGTTTTTGGAAAACTTGGTTTAGTACTCCTGAATCTGTAGCGACGACTAGGACAACCTCCTTTGAAGAACATACAGTGAATGCTTTGGGCAACTCCAACCCCAGCAGCATTAGCGAAGCTTCTTCAAAGGAAACTCGCATCGTTTTCAGTACGGAGCGAGATATTGACCTGTATGAGCTAGAAGAACTCTGTGATGCAGTTGGTTGGTCGCGTCGTCCTCTAAGAAAAGTGAAAAAAGCTATTGAGCATAGTTTTCTTGTCGCCTCAATGTGGCAGGTGAGAGGAAACCGAAAGCGGCTCATTGGTTTTGCCCGCGCTACCTCAGATCACGCGTTTAATGCCACTATTTGGGATGTGGTGGTTCACCCAGACTTTCAAAGTCAAGGACTGGGCAAGGCACTAATGAAATACGTTCTCAAAAAACTTAGAAGTGAAGAAATTAGTAATGTCACCCTCTTCGCCGATCCCCATGTTGTAGATTTCTACCGAACTATGGGGTTTATGGCTGATCCAGAAGGCATTAAAGGTATGTTCTGGTATCCTCACTAGCGCTTAATCAAAATAAAACCCGATTTGCACAAGAAAATCAGGCCAAATGGTGAAAATCTATTATTTTGATGTAGTTATGCTTTTTCTGCCGACGAAGGCGCAAGTATAATTATCTTGTAAAACTAAGTCGGCAAAAAACCTTTATCATAACAATGTAATCTATCTTGTCTTTGGCAAAGGATAAAAAGATTAGGCATAAGCCGTCTGATGTGATATAGTTACCTTAATGCTTTTGATAAAGCGCGATCGCTTTGATGGGGAATTAAAACTAAACCCTAAAAAGTAGATAAGTCTAAACGGGATGTAGCGCAGCTTGGTAGCGCGCCTGCTTTGGGAGCAGGATGCCGCAGGTTCAAATCCTGTCATCCCGATTTAAGTAATATATTTAACCTCTAAGGCGATTGAATAAAGTTGTCTTGCTAAAATTTACAATTAAATTGTACATTTTTACGAATAAAAACAAATTGCTTGCTATAGTGTTGAGTTAGCTGTTGAAGCCTAACAGGTAAATTTCGATTTTAAGCGGTAAAATATTTCTGATACTAAGCTTTGTATAGATTTGAGAAGATATTAAAGCAAGCGCGATGGAACGATTGATTAAGTAATCCCGTCACCCGATATTAGAGAAAGCCGATAAAATGGCATTTATCATCTCAAGGTCGAAAGACAGAGAAACTTTTCACTGTTTGAAAAGACATATAATAGGCATCTACATCATTTCCTGATGAATAGCAAAACGAAATAGAGAAAAACACAACTTTAGGACAGTCAATTTTTCCAAATGCTACTATAGCAACCCTAAATAGTTGTGGAATATTGGATTTTGACCGTTGAGGGTTAACACCCAGCCTCAACGCGCACAATGAATTTTTTACAATTGAAATAGATTGCTATATAACTAAAGCTAGTTGATGGTGTGCAAATCCAACCATTTGTTTAATTTTAAGTGGACTATTGATGCGAGGAGCAGTCATGAAATCATTTATTCGCTTGGGCGCAACATTGGGTATAGCTGGCAGTGTATTTTTAACGGGGCTTTTAGGAATAGGCAATCTACCAGGAATAGGCAATCTAAAGGCGATCGCTTTGCCACAAGATGAGGTAGTGAAAAAGCTCCAAGAAGTACCTGTATTCACGCTCACCAATCCCAAAGGCGAATTCGTAGTTCTTTCGAGGAACAACGAATCTAAGCCAATCTCGCAAGTCGGATTTTTTATTAGCAAGCAAGATGCTCAAAAATTCCTTGACAATCGGCTTAAGAAAGAAAACCCTCAGTTGGCAAGCACCCTACAGGTAAGACCTTTGTCCTTGGCAGACTATTATAAAATAGTCCAAGAAGGCAAAAAGAAATCAGACTCTGTAATTTATACTTTAGTACCGACGCAAGCACAGGTAGCTTCAGCAACAAGTATGCTGAATCAAAATGGTAAAAAAGGGGAGCAATTTAATGGTATTCCCTTATTTGTACCCAAATTTAAGAAAGATAATAGCTATTTGACGATTCCTGTCCCCAACGGCAAAGAGCGGTATATTCCTTTCTTTTTTGAGAAAGAGCAAGCATCGGCTCTGTTAGATGAATTCAAAAAAGCCGTGCCAAAGGAAGCAAATAACACTGAAATTCAGGTGGTGGATTTGTACGGTGTTATGGAGGCTCTCAATAGCAGTACCGATCCTAGTATAAATAAAATTGTTTTGTATCCATCGCGGGAGTCAATCAATTTTATTCGCTCACTTGCACCAAATCAATCTCCAGCTGCCAAGCCTGCTGCTGCGCCCCCTGCTCCGAAAAAATAACGGTTATGCAATCTAAGGTTGAGGCATGAGGGAGAAGCATCTGATATCTGGTTTACAACTTTGGCAGTGGCGCAATACTGCTCACCAAGCAGCGATCGCTACTGATGTCCCCCCTGCCGAGGTAGATTGGTTGCTGCTCGAAGTTGCTGGGTTAGACCGCTTGGCACTGCGTTTGGAGTCTTATAAAAACTGGCCGCAAATTCAGCTGCAATTGCCGCTAAAAGAGTTAGATCATTTGTGGCAGAGGCGATTGTATGACCGCTTACCAGTGCAGTATATTACGGGAGTTACACCTTGGCGTAACTTTCAAATTGCAGTGTCAAGTGCGGTTTTGATTCCCAGACCAGAGACAGAATGCTTAATTGATTTAGCTTTAGCATCTGCTAGTAATGCTTCAGGACACTGGGCTGATTTAGGCACTGGGAGTGGAGCGATCGCTTTGGGATTAGCAGATGTCTTGCCAAAAGCAACAATTCATGCTGTGGATTATAGTTTAGAAGCTCTAGCGATCGCCCAAACCAACGCCCATAATTTAGGTTTTGCTGACCGGGTTAAATTTTATCAAGGTTCTTGGTGGGAGCCACTGACATTTCTCAAAGGTCAATTCAGTGGTATGGTGTCGAATCCCCCTTATATACCCACCAGTACCTTACCTACCCTGCAATTAGAAGTAGTTAACCATGAACCACATCTAGCTTTGGATGGTGGCACTGATGGCTTAGATTGCATTCGCCATTTGATAGAAATTTCTCCCAGCTATTTGCAACCTGGTGGCGTGTGGTTAATTGAGATGATGGCAGGACAGGCGGATGCAGTGCGAAAACTTTTACAAAATCAAGGTAGCTATTGTAAAATTCAAATTTACCCTGATTTAGCTGGAATTGAACGCTTTGCCCTTGCTTATAAAAGTTAGGAAATAGGGCATGGGGCATGGGGCATAGCGCATAGGAAAAATGCTCCATGCTATACCTGTACCCATAAAAATGACACAAGTTTCTCTAACAAATCTAATTAGTGGCGCACGCACTGGTCTTTTAGTGAGCTTTCCCACAGATACTGTTCCTGCACTTGCAGCTATACCGGAAAAAGCAGCATTAATTTTTGCGGCGAAGCAACGCAGTCAAGACAAACCTTTGATTTTGATGGCTGCTAGTGCTGAAGATTTATGGCTGTATGTTAAAGGTGATGAGAACGAGTATAAAGTTTGGCAACAATTAGCAGATAAATATTGGCCAGGAGGGCTGACGTTAGTTTTGCCAGCTTCAGATCGCGTGCCAAAAGTTATGAACCCCATCGACCCAACAACAATTGGTATCCGAGTTCCAAACAGTGCGATCGCTCAAGCTATTTTGGCGCAAACAGGCCCACTTGCTACTACTAGCGCCAATTTTTCTGGTCAACCGCCTTTGCAAAGTATGGCAGAAATTGAGGTTCAGTTTCCCAACGTTCTGATAGCAACAACAGAATACCAGGGTGAAATGCCGGGGGTGGGTATACCTTCCACCGTTGCTAAATGGACAGGAATAAATTGGCAGATTTTACGGCAAGGTGCGATCAAGTTAGATATTTCGAGTGATAACCAAATATAGGTAGTTATAATGTTGTTTTCCTGATTTTAACAACAGAGAAATTTGGAACTTTAGTTTGCGCTGTTGTGGTCAATTAACAAGTTAATAATTGCCAGATTATGAATTGGAGCAACTGGATATATCTAGGAGCAGGAATAACACTAGGTATTATTTTCCGTCAGTTATTTACGCTATGGTTACGCCCGCCGCAGGCATCGTCAAATGTTTCATCTAGTTCATCTCCAGTAGCGCCATTAGATCAAGAAGATATGCCACCAATATCGCAACAGCTACAGCAAACGCAGCTGGCATACCAAATGGCAAGAGAAATGAGTCAGTTTAAAGCTGGTTTTTTGGCGCGGACTACACATGAATTGCGATCGCCCCTCAGTAGTCTAATAGGCTTGCATCAGTTAATTTTGTCGGATTTGTGTGAAGACCCTGCTGAAGAGCGAGAATTTATTGCCCAAGCTAACGAGCGAACGCTGAAGCTACTCAAGCTGATGGATGAAATTCTTAACGTTGCTAGAACTGAACACGGTACTAATAAATTAGATATTCAGCCCAGACCCTTAGCTCAAGTTTTGCAAGAGGTTCATAACTTAACTTATATGCTGGCGGCCAATCGCAATTTTCCCTTGCAATTATTACCCGCCGACCCAGAAATTTATGTTTTGACAGATTACCTCTGGCTCCGCCAAATATTGATAAGTTTAATAGACACTGCCATTACTCAAATGGAGGAAGGCAGTATCTGTATTTCCAGCAGTACTTTACCCACAAATAATTTTGTAAACATTTGGTTGGATATACCAACCCATGCCGTACCCTGGAGCGAACCGATTGATTTGATCAAATCTGAAGATCAGCCGACCCAGATTGATCAAGGAAACGCTGCTCTTTCCCCAGGAATGAGGCTATTAATCAATCAGACTCTAGTGGAAGTTATGGGAGGAAAGTTAGAAATTCTGTCCTCGACGATTGCCAAAGAAACATCTCAGCACTTTACCAGACTACAAATTTCTATCCCCCTAGTGATTCCTGAAGCTGAACTTCTGTAGCAGGAACGAAAGCAGGGTCAGTTAGGTTGTGTAACACCATCGTAGTGTTTGTATTGGGTTGAAAACCAATCTTTTCGTAGAACCCTTGTTGGTGAGTAGTCATGAGGTAAACGCGCTCAACCCGCCTCATCCGGGGATGACTCAAAACGGTTTCTACTAACTTGCTTCCCAACCCACTATTTTGATACTCTGGATGAATCACAACATCCCAAATTGTAGCGCGATATATACCATCAGATGTTGCTCTAGCAAAGCCAATAAGTCGATCGCGATCACAGACGGAAATCACTGGCTCACTGTTGGCAATCGCTATACCTAAATCTTCAATATTGCGACCTTTTGCCCAGAAAGCTGAAACATTTAACAGTTCTTGGAGTTGATAAAGGTCAATTTCAGACTTACCTAGGCATAGCCCGTCGTAGGCATCGCCTTTGGCGCAGCCGAGATGTTCGCTAAATTGAATCTGAGACTCGTTCATTTATGGCATCCACCTTTAGCACTAGCACTATCTTTGTATAGTTAAGTGATATTTTGCTATAAATTGCTGTACGTGTACATATATATGCAATGAGAAAGAAAGTTTAATGACAAACCCACTTCCATAGAGGATGAGTTGGCCCCTGCTGACGTATCCGATACACTTGTTTTTCTAAACGTTGTTTTTCCTCGGGTGGTATTCCAAGTAAGATATTCCGACTTTGCCAAACTAAAACAGCAGCAGTCATCCCAATACAAAACGCTAAACCGAAGGTAGACAGTGGATGATACAAGAGTCCATATCGCACCGCTACCCAGGTAAAATATTGCTGCCAAAGAGAAATTTCTGCACGTAGACCCCACAAACTAACAGGTGCAATGGTGAGCCACAGACAGCCGACAAATAGCCACCTGCCATATATTGTCAGCTTGTGCAATCTTTGTACTTGTTGAGCAAAGGATGGGTCAGTTATTGACAATTGTTCGGATTGATCCATAGGCTGTAGGAAGGTGGGGGATGAGGAAGATGAGGAGCAGGGGAAGAATAACTATTGGTTATTAACCAATGCCCAATGCCCAATGATTAGTTACCAGCAGATGTATCAATCGACTCACCACTGACTACCATAGTTGCTTGACCATTGCGCTCTCGCCACAAAGTTAGAAGAGTACTGGCGATGAAAATACTTGAATAAGCCCCTGCTGTAAAGCCAATAATTAGAGCTAAAGCAAAGTTTTTTAGTGTTTCGCCGCCAAACAGAAAGATAGCAAACAATGACAGCATTGTGGTAAAGGTTGTGTTGATTGACCGTCCTAAAGTTTGGTTAACTGCATCATCTACAATGTCAGCGATCGCTCCGTTGGGATTCGTCTTGAGGGTTTCCCGAATGCGATCGTAAATTACCACTGTATCGTTGACTGAGAAACCTGTAATCGTCAGTAGAGCAACGATGAACAGGCTATCTACTTCAGTACCCAGTACTAAACCCAAAATCGAAAAAATCCCTGCCGTGATGAAGACATCATGTAATAGTGCAACGATCGCAAACACCGCATAATCTAACTGGAACCTGAAGGTCAAGTAGATTATGATGCCTGCAAAGGAAACTATTAAAGCTATTACCCCAGACCTAAACAGCTCTCCCCCCAGAGTAGGGCCAACCGTGTCAAATTGGTTTTTTTGCTCGTCAAAAGTACCGACCTTTTCGCTTAAGGCATTTTGCAAGTTGGTACGCTGCTCGGTATCCAAGTTTTTTGTGCGAATTAATATCCCATTTTCTGCACCAGTGCCTCTATCAGCGATAATTTGGATGCTGCTATCACCCAAACCCTGTGCTTTAGCTACTTCCCGGACGACATTGATATCAATTGGCTGGTCGCAGTTACCGGGTTTGGTACAATCGCGTTCAAACTGTAATCGTGTACCACCGACAAAATCCAAACTGGGGCGTAGGGGTGCTTTGATGTTCGGGTTTTGCCAAGAAATCACCATTGAGATGATACCGGCAAGAATGATGGCACTAGAAATAGCCCACCAAAGCGATCGCGATTTGTTAATACTTAGTTTCATTGAGCCACCTCTGCCTTATTTGATCTTGGCAGGTTCGGACAGAAAAGTTCTGGTTTCTTGAGTGTAGGAATTGTAATTGCTAAAAACATCAAGGTGCGACTACAGGTAATTGCTGTAAACATACTCACTGCTACACCCAAAGCCAAAGTTAGGGCGAAGCCTTTCACCAAACCAGCCCCCAGCCAGAATAATGCAGCACAAGCAATGACTGTAGTCACGTTGCCATCTAAAATACTGGAAAAGGCACGGTAAAAACCAGATTCTACAGAGCGATATAGGGATTTGCCTGCTTGCAATTCTTCCCGCGTCCGCTCAAAAATTAGCACATTTGCATCCACCGCCATCCCAATACTGAGGATAAAACCGGCAATACCTGGCAGGGTTAGGGTGACGCCCAACAACGCAAAGGTAGCCCAGGTTAGCAGGGCGTAAATCAATAGTGCTACATCCGCAATCAGCCCTGGTAGTCTATAGTACACTACCATAAATACTAATACTAAAGTCAGACCACCAATACCAGCGTAGATACTGCTAGTAATACTGTCTTTACCCAGGGTTGCCCCAACAGTGCGAATTTCCGCAATTTCTACCGGTACGGGTAATGCCCCACCGCGTAACTGCACACCTAAATCATTGGCTTGTTGGGCAGTAAACCTTCCTGTAATTACGGCAGAGCCACCAGTAATACCAGTAGCGGCAAATTCTATACCTACAGTAGGAGCGCTGATCAGTTCATTGTCCAGAAAAACACCAATGCTCCGTCCAGTACCGGCAAGATTTTTCGTCAAATTGGCAAACAGTTCACCACCCTTTTGGTCGAAGCGAATAGCAACGTTCCAGTTGTCGCCTTGAGTGGGTTCACCATAAGCATCCTTGAGGGATTTGCCAATTAGCGGTGGATTGGTGCTTTCAAACAATTCAGCGATCGCTTGATGATTTTTCTGTAAATCTTCTTGATTTTTGACAATTGCTGCTTTGTCAGTACTCTTTCTCAACTCTTCTTGCTTGGCTTTCAATTCGGTACTAGATGCCTGGAAAGCAAACAATTGGGTTTCTGTATTTGGCTTTTGGGTACGAAACTCTAACTGCGCCGTCCCTCCTAGCACCCGTTCAGCTTGCTCTGGATTATTAACCCCTGGCAGTTGTACTAATATTTTATCTGTGCCGACTGTTTGGATCACTGGCTCAGAAACACCCAAACCATTAATCCGACCTTCGACAACTCTCTTCACGCCTTCCAATTCTCGTTCGGTGATTTGGGGAATTTCCGCTGATGGTTTCACCTGAATTGTTAGCTGTGAGCCTCCGCGTAAGTCCAGCCCCAAGGGGATTGGAATTGTGGCAATCACCGTAATTGCGGCGATTACCAGGGCTAAAATCAAAATTAATAGCGATCGCTGTCTTTGCATACCATAACTCGCAACTGACAAAGGCTATAATAGCGCTCTTTTATGGAGTTAGGGCATTGGGCATTGGGCATTGGGGATCGGGGATTGGGCATTGGGCATTGGAAAACTCTTCGCCAGTCCCCAGTCCCCAGTCCCTAGACTCGCAACGCTACCATTTTTTCCACAGCTTCCACGATTTGCTCTGGTTGGATAATTGTTAATCGTTCCAGGTTGCCGTTGTAAGGTGTAGGGATATCTTGGGAAGAAAGCCGCAGTACTGGCGCATCCAATTCATCAAATAAGCGATCGTTAATTGAAGCAACGACTTCTGCTCCAATACCCGCAGTTCGCATGGATTCTTCCACCACAATGACTTTATGGGTTTTACGTACTGATGCCCCAATAGTATCAAAATCTAATGGCTTAAGCGAGATTAAATCAATAACTTCTGGATCATAACCTTGTTTTTCCAAAGTCTTTACCGCTTGTAGCACATGATGCCGCATCCGCGAATAAGTGATAATTGTGACATCTTTTCCTTGACGCACAACTTCTGCTTTATCTAAAGGTAGTAAATATTCTTCTTCTGGTAAATCTTCTTTCAAGTTGTAAAGCAAAACGTGTTCAAAGAACAACACAGGGTTATTATCGCGGATAGCGGATTTCAGTAATCCTTTGGCGTTTCTTGGTGTAGAGCAAGCAACAATTTTCAACCCCGGCACAGCTTGGAAGTAAGTTTCTAGTCGCTGGGAATGTTCTGCGCCTAGCTGCCGTCCGACACCGCCAGGGCCGCGAATTACCATTGGAATTTTAAAATTACCGCCAGAGGTATAGCGTAGCATCCCAGCGTTGTTGGATATTTGGTTGAAGGCGAGTAGTAAAAAGCCCATATTCATGCCTTCGATGATGGGGCGCAAGCCAGTCATGGCTGCTCCCACTGCCATGCCGGTAAAGCTATTTTCGGCAATGGGGGTGTCTAGAATGCGGAGTTCGCCATATTTTTGGTACAGGTCTTTGGTAACTTTATAGGAACCGCCGTAGTGCCCGACATCTTCACCGAGAACGAATACGCTGGAATCACGCGCCATTTCTTCATCAATGGCTTCCCGTAAGGCGTTGAAGAATAATGTTTCTGCCATTTAGACCTTTTAGTACGATTATAGTTTTAGAATTTTATCGCGCTGCTGTCGCAAATACCGTGAGCGATCGCACTAGTTAGAGATTTGGTTTTTTAAACGAATCGCCCAACCATACATAAAGCAGCTATTTAATTTAAATTTTAGAGGTTTTATATGCGATCGCTTTCCACTTCTCAAATTCATAATTAGAAGTTCATCAAGCCAGTAAAATGGCTCTTTAATAACCATGTCATAATTGCTGGTCTAGGCGTAGCCGCCACAGACATAGCACTACTACGCCACGGCGGGAATAGAGCAACCATTTCAAATTCCTAACGAGCTTACTCTATAATACTTTTTACTTTTGACTTCCGCCTTGCGGTACTAGCCATAAACAAAGAATCTCACGCCCAAACACCAAAACACAACTCTGCGTCTTCCCGCCTCTGCGTGAGATTTCCCCCTAAATTACTATTCAATATGTCTAGTACGCCACGGCGGAAATAGAGCAACCATTTCAAATCCCTAAAAAGCTGATTCCATAATACTTTTGACTTCCGCCTTGCGGTACTAGCCTACTTTAACCATCGCGCTGCATCTTTAGCATGATAAGTCAAAATCAAATCTGCACCAGCGCGTTTAAACCCAGTTAAAGTTTCCATAACCACTCGCTCTTCATCAATCCAACCATTGAGAGCCGCAGCTTTCACCATCGCATACTCACCAGAAACATTGTAAGCCGCAACAGGTAAGTTACTAGCTTCCTTCACCCGCCAGATAATATCCATGTATGCCAAGGCTGGCTTAACCATGAGCATATCAGCACCTTCGGCGATATCCAATTCAATCTCTTTAATTGCTTCGCGGGCGTTACCTGGGTCCATTTGGTAAGTTCTTCTGTCCCCAAATTGCGGTGTAGAGTCTGCTGCATCCCGAAATGGGCCATAGTAACCCGAAGCATATTTAGCAGCATAAGACAAAATTGGCGTATCTTGAAATCCGGCTTCATCCAAGCCTACACGAATTGCCTGGACAAAGCCATCCATCATCCCAGAAGGCGCAATGATATCGGCACCGGCTTTCGCTTGAGAAACTGCTGTTTTTTTCAACAATTCCAGAGTCGGGTCATTTAAAACTCGTCCCGTTAAATCACCAACTTGTAAATAACCACAATGACCGTGACTAGTGTACTCACATAAACAAGTATCAGCGATTACAATCAAATCTGGCACTGCTGTTTTTACCGCAGTCGCTGCTTTTTGGACAATTCCGCAATCATGCCAAGCGCCAGTGGCATCCACATCTTTATCAGCCGGAATACCAAATAAAATAATCGAAGGAATTCCTAAGTCATAAACTTCTTTTGCTTCTTCGACAATTTTATCTACCGAAAGTTGGTAGACTCCGGGCATTGATTTAACTTCGTTAGCGATTCCCTCACCCGGTACAGCAAATAGTGGGTAAATTAAATCGCTGGTTGTCAAAACAGTTTCACGAACCATCCGGCGCAGTTGAGGCTGAGTACGCAGACGACGGGGGCGATGTATAGGAAACATAAAATTTTATAAAGAAAAACAACGCTAATGGACACAAAACAAAGCGTCACAAAAGCAGGCTAAAATTTTCCTGCCATCGGACAGACTACAAACAGTGCTTAACTGTCCTTTGCCCTACTCTTAATCAAGTTGTAGGGCAATTTTGTATTCTACAGCTTGGTTGCGCCTATCCGACGGACTGGAAAAGAAACAACATAGTAAGCAATTCAAAATTCCAAGTTCAAAATGGTAATATCGTCTGTTAGCAAAATCTGGGCGATTGGTTGTGTGCAAACTCAAGGCATAACAGCTTAATAAAAAATAACTGACAATCACCAATGCCCCATGCCCAATGATAATTTGTGCTAGAAAACTCGGAAAATATAGGGATAAAGGAAGGGTATATCAGGATTGCTGAAAACTTTGATGAGTGCCCAAATTGTTAATCCCCAGTGCAATAAATACCCGATACCTGCTAGTGGCCCCAGCACTAATAGAGGTAACACTAACCAGCCTAATAGAAAAAATAGCGCTCCTAGAATTCCTCCATAAAGCCAGACATTAAAGTGGAAATTGATGGATTCTTTGGCGTTTTCTTTAACAACAGGATCATCAGATACAAATAGTATGGCGATAGGTATACCTACAGATACCAGCGTTGTGCTGAGGAAAATGGCTCCATGCGATAAGCCAGATAGAAGCTTTCGTTTGTCTGTGTCGTACATTGCTTTCTCCTATTAGTTAGATTGTTGGTTATATTACGACCCTATCACGAGCATCGTTGTCTTAAGATTAAAAGACTTGCCAGAGTAGAAAAAATTAAGTTAGCTAACAAACAAATACACTTATGTCTACTGAACTTCAGTCTGAACTTATTCAAGCAGTTGAACTTCGCCGCAACTTTGCGATTATTTCTCACCCCGATGCGGGTAAAACTACACTAACAGAAAAACTACTCCTATACGGAGGTGCAATTCACGAAGCTGGCGCGGTTAAGGCGCGACGGGCACAGCGTAAGGCTACCTCTGACTGGATGGCGATGGAACAACAACGGGGCATTTCCATTACCTCTACGGTGTTGCAATTTGAATACCAAGACTGTCAAATAAATTTATTAGACACGCCCGGACACCAAGATTTCAGTGAAGATACTTATCGCACCCTTGCTGCCGCCGATAATGCAGTGATGTTGGTTGATGCAGCAAAAGGTTTGGAACCCCAAACCCGCAAATTGTTTGAAGTGTGTAAGTTGCGGGGTATCCCGATCTTTACATTTATCAACAAGCTCGATCGCCCAGGAAGGGAACCTCTAGAACTGTTGGATGAAATTGAGCAAGAATTGGGATTGCAAACCTATGCAGTCAACTGGCCAATTGGTATGGGCGATCGCTTTAAAGGTATCTTTGATCGGCATCAGCAACAAATTCACTTGTTTGAACGCAGCGCCCACGGCAGCCGAGAAGCCCGTGATACCATAGTCGAGTTAGGCGATCCGAGAATAGAAGAACAGCTAGAACAAGACCTCTACTACCAACTGAAAAATGATTTAGAACTCTTAGAAGGAGTTGGGCCAGAGTTAGATTTGCAGCTCGTACACGAAGGCAAAATGACGCCTGTGTTCTTTGGTAGCGCCATGACTAACTTTGGGGTAGAGTTATTCCTCAAGTACTTCCTCGACTATGCCCTTAAACCCGGTTCTCATTACAGCAGTGTAGGTGAAGTTGCTCCTACATACCCGGAATTTTCAGGGTTTGTCTTCAAACTGCAAGCGAATATGGACCCGAAGCACCGCGATCGCGTCGCATTTATCCGGGTCTGCACTGGTAAGTTTGAAAAAGATATGATGGTGAATCACGCCCGCATCGGTAAACCTATCCGTCTGTCTCGCCCGCAAAAACTTTTTGCTCAAGAGCGAGAATCCATTGATGTGGCTTATCCTGGCGATGTGATCGGTTTGAACAATCCCGGTGTTTTTGCGATCGGAGATACAATTTACACGGGACAAAAGCTCGAATATGAGGGGATTCCGTATTTTTCACCGGAACTGTTTGCGTCTCTGAGGAATCCCAACCCCTCGAAGTCTAAACAATTCCAAAAAGGCGTTGCGGAATTGCGAGAAGAAGGTGCTGTGCAAATTATGTATTCAACTGATGAAGCCAAGCGCGATCCAATTTTGGCGGCGGTGGGTCAGTTGCAATTCGAGGTAGTGCAGTTTCGCTTACAAAACGAGTATGGTGTAGAAACCATATTAGATTTATTGCCCTATAGTGTCGCCCGTTGGGTTGAAGGTGGTTGGGAAGCATTAGAAAAGGTGGGACGAATATTCAATACCACTACAGTTAAAGACAGCATGGGACGACCAGTGTTGCTATTCCGCAACGAATGGAATTGTCAACAATTACTGGGCGACCATCCAGAGTTAAAATTAAGCGCGATCGCTCCAGTATTTTCTAGTCAACAATCAGTGGAGAAATGAACAAGAATACAGAATACAGAATCCAGAATTCAGAATTAGTCCTATAAAAGACACAACTGAATTCTGAACGGCAGTTGCTCATGGGGGAAACCCCCTTCTCTACGAGACGCTCCGCGTTGGCGGAAGCCTCTCCCTTTGGGAGAAGACCGCACTGCCTGCTCTTGACTCCTGGATTCTTGCTTGATCATTCACTTGACAAGCAAAACTTGGGCGCGGTTGAGTTCCACGGCATCCGAGGTTCGCGCTTTTGCACAAACGTGGATCACATAGAAGAGATTGGAGTGCCAGAATTTGTATGCCTTCACATGCCAAATCGTCTTTGGAGGCTGGTTTAATTGCCCTCAAGCAGGGAAATTACCAAACAGCGATCGCTCAACTAGAACCTATTGCTAGCAGCCAAAGCAATGGGACTGCTAGCTTACAAGCCCAGGTTGGTTTAGTAATGGCTTATGCTCGCAGTGGCGAAGCCTCCAAAGCGATCGCTATTTCCCAAAATCTCATTGAGAGTAACAATCCGCAAGTTCAAGAGTGGGCAACACGCGCTCTCGAACACCTAACAAAACGTAAAAAACGCGATCAAGAATCAAAAAATGTAGAAACTGGATTTGTTGCTTTTGATAATTCAACTCCAGATTCTCCTCCAGTAACTTCTACATTAGAGGAACAGCCAAAAGAAAAAGATCAAGTAGTAGAAGCGAAGAGCGATGACACCTCGCCAATGGTGCCACTAGCTAAACTCAAAGCTACAATAGCGACACCACCAGCGCCTCCACCACCGAGTGTCCCTCTAAGCGGTTTCATGGGTTCCGTAACCCGCACCCAAGCTAAATTATTCGGCGTTATTTATTGGCGACAAGCACAACGCGCCAAAGCATGGCAACCCCTACGGAAACCGAAATTAATTCCTTTGCGGTTGCTGACAGCAGGAACATTCATTGCCCTGTTTTGGGTGATTCGAGAAATCCTCAAGTTAGCATTTGGATTCATCAACCAGACTTTAGTTAAACTACCTTATCTGGAACAATTGCAGCTTTTATACCGCGACCCTACTCAAGTGTTGCTAATACTATTGGTGATTTTAATCGGAGTATCACCTTGGTTGCTGGATATGCTATTGGCGAACTTGTATGGTCAGCGAGAATTTCCCAAAGATGTATTGAATGCCCATAGCCGCGAAGCTGTTCGGGTGCTACAACGTTGTTGCCAACAGAGGCACTGGCCGTTACCCAAACTGCGGATTTTACCAATGGCTGCACCAATTATCCTGACCTATGGTAGTTTACCACGTAATGCCAGGATTGTTGTAAGTCAGGGGTTATTAGAGCAACTAGCTGATGATGAAATCGCCGTTATTTACGCCACGCAGCTAGGGCATATTGCTCACTGGGATTTTGCTGTGATGTCTTTGTTGCTGCTGGTGACATTACCAACTCATAAGCTATATCAGCAAGTGTCGGAGTTGGGAGGCAAAATATCAGGTATTTGGCGCTGGCCGGTGACAATTTTGGCTAGTCTCTTTTATGGAGTTTGGTGTTTACTGACTGGGACTGCATTGTGGTTGTCGCGGTTGCGGCTTTATTATAGCGATCGCGTCGCATCGGAAATCACTGGTAATCCCAATGCTCTGATTCGCGCTTTACTCAAAATTGCTATTGGCATTGCAGCTGATATCCAAAAACAGGAACAGACCAGTTGGCAACTAGAAAGCTTAAATCTCCTGACACCAGTCAGCCACCAACAGAGCCTTTCTTTGGGAACTATTGCCAGCAATCTATCTTTTGAAGCCTTTTTGAAGTGGGATACTGCCAATCCCTATCGCCAATGGTTTACGATAAATAATAGTCATCCCTTGATGGGCGATCGCATCGAACGCCTCTGCCAAATAGCCCGTCACTGGCATCTAGACACCGAACTACATTTTGCAAGCGAACCATCAAAGGTTAGACGTCAGTCTTTCTTATTACAAATCGCTCCCTGGTTGGGAATTCCTTTAGGGGTTTTGTTTGCAGCTTTAGTTTGGCTAACTTGGCAACTAGCATTCACACTCAAGTTTTTAAATCTAAAGTGGATATATGAAGATTGGTCTTTCATTACAGGCTGCCTTCTGATTGGCTTTAGCATCGGTACAGTGATGCGGATTAATTCTTTTTTCCCCGATATTAAACCTGCCACTGTGCAAACTGACGATTACTTACCCAACCTGTTAGCTGACCCTTCTGCCTTACCAATTGATAGCATCAGCGTGCGGCTTGTAGGTAAATTATTAGGTCGTCAAGGTACTAGCAACTCCCTAGCGCAAGATTTAATCCTTCAATCCAGCGCAGGTTTAGTAAAATTACACCACGTTTCTTGGCTAGGACAGCCAGTCAATCACCAGGATCTAATTGGTAGGCAAATTATCGTTACAGGTTGGTTCCGTCGAGGAGCAACACCTTGGATCGATATCCAAACTCTAGAAACTCAAAGTGGTAAAGCTATTCATAGCCCTCATCCCATTTGGTCTACTTTTTTGGCAGTTGCAGCACAGGCTTGGGGCGCATACGTTTTTCTCACTGGTTAGTCATTGGTCATTGATCATTAGTCATTAGTCATTAGCAAGGGACAAAGGACAAAGGACAAAGGACAAATTGAAATGTAAAGAAAAGTTGCAGGTTTTGTTTAAAAGTGTTACATTTATTTACACAAACAATAGCAGCCGATGTAACTCAGCGCTACAGCTTAGTTATCAATTGGCGTGCTTTCCCCCGCTCCATACCTTTTTATCCTCCTAACACAGCAAGCAGGAAATTAACCAGCCATCGGCTGGTTTTTGTTTCAAAATATGCCCCCATGAATAAAAAAATGTGTTTTATGTTACGATGCAATAATACTAACGTCGGAAATGTATGCGCTAAACTAGCTACGTAGAAAATACCGTGGTAATGTAAGGAATGGTATTAGGTTCTGCGAAAAAGGCATGGAAGAAAGCGTGTACTTTAGCAGGCAATAGGCTATTAAATTTACAATTCTTAGAATTAAGGTGTTATTAGCTCACCATAGTGTGGGCCTTTGGATTAAACAAGCTTGATCCCGACGAAAAACTGTATTGTTGTATAAGTTAACAGTTTCGAGCAAAAAAATTGGTTGATGGCAGTCTTGGTCAATAGCATCTATTTAATTAAAAGCCAAAGCCAAGTTATTGTTTTCTTGCCTTGCCATGTTCATTTAACTCTGGAGGTATAGTTCATGTCCATTCGCCTATATATAGGTAATTTGCCTAAAGAAGAAATAGATCGTCAGGATCTGCAAGCAGTTTTTGCAGCAGAAGGTGATGCTGTAACTACTAAATTAATTAAAGACCGTAAAACTGGCAAATGCCGTGGTTTCGGTTTTCTTACAGTCAACAACGACGAGCAAGCTGACGAAATTATTGAAAAATATAATGGTCAGATGTTCAAAGATACTCCTATTAAGCTAGAGAAAGCATTACCTCGGACAAAAGGTGATGAGGGCGAGGAGCAAGCTCCAAAACCAGTTACTGCTGCTAGTAGTACCCCCACTCCTATGCCTACTAGAGAAGGTAGCCGCCGCGAGAAAAGCTCTAAGAAGCCTCGCCGTGGCTCAGGTGGCGGCGGAGCTTCTCGTGAAAGCAGCACCACAACCACCGATTCAGACGCTATTCGTCCAGATCCTCGTTGGGCTTCGGAATTAGAAAAGCTGAAGCAGATGCTAGCTGCACAAACTACGAATTAATCCTTAAGGGAGAAACATTAAAAATTAAAAATCAGAAATTTTTTTGGTTTTTAATTTTTAATTGTTGATAATTATCTAGCTGCTTAGTTTAATGAACTTGCAGCTAATTTTGTAAGTGCGTAGGCGCAACCAGCCGTAGGCATCGAAATTGTCGAATCGTGGAGAATTAAGGGCTAAAATTTAAACGCAGAGGAACGCAAAGGTAAGCGCAGAGGCACGCAGAGAATATGCTACAAAGTAATAAGATTTTTACTTAGAATAAAATTAAGTTTTTGTGATTAGACGCATTAAAAAAACTGGACGATAGGGATGCGATGCCTGCGGCGGGCTGCGCCTACGCAGTAATTATCTAGATTTGACATATTATAGCTAGCTGATATGCCAAGGTGAACCGGAGGCGCGATTCCTCTAAAGATAATCTACACTCAAAGTGATACCGATCATTGGCAGCTTCTGTTATGTCCTCAACTCTAGATTCTTTGCCACCTGCGCTTGCTAAAATTGTCCAGCGCTTTCAACGCGCTTCCGAACCGAAGCGGCGCTATGAACAGCTAATCTGGTATGCTCAGAAGCTCAATGAGTTCCCAGAAGCTGATAAATTACCCGAAAATAAAGTTCCTGGTTGCGTGTCTCAAGTTTATATCACAGCAGCTTTGGATGAAGGTAAGGTTGTGTTTCAGGGCGATTCCGATTCCCAGTTAACCAAAGGATTAGTCGGGCTTCTGGTTGAAGGATTGCATGGACTAACGCCAAGTGAGATTGTCCAACTTACTCCAGATTTTATTCAAGAAACAGGCTTAAATGTTAGCCTGACACCTTCCCGTGCTAATGGATTTTACAACATTTTTAAAACCATGCAAAAAAAAGCATTGGAATGTAAGTTAGATTTGCCTAGTTAAACTTGGTCATTTGTCATTTGTCATTGGTCATTAGCGAAAGGCAACTGACAAATAAGGTACAACTACCAAAATTTAGTCTAATGTCAACAAATTTATTATCTACCTCTGCTACTACTGGTTTTGGTGGAGTGGTTCAAGAATATCTCTGGAATTGGGAAAATCAGCAATTGCGCGTTGCATATGAAACCCTTGGTAAAGGTTCACCGCTATTGCTATTACCATCTTTCAGCAGTGTTTCGACGCGTTTGGAAGTAGGCGAACTTGCTAAGTTGCTAGCTCCGAATTTTCAAGTTGTGGCCATAGATTGGCCTGGATTTGGTGAATCTTCTCGTCCTAGCTTGAATTATCGACCAGAAATATATCAGCACTTTCTGGAAGATTTTGTCAAAGCTATTTTTAATACTCCCATTACTGTGGTAGCGGCGGGCCATGCAGCTAGTTACGTTTTACAATTAGCTGTTCAGCAGGCTGCTTTCTCAAAGTTGTATTGTTAGCTCCTACTTGGCGTGGGCCTTTGCCGACAATGGGGGCAAATCAGCAAATAGCTGGCATGGTGACAGAATTGGTGCGATCGCCTATACTTGGTCAAGCTCTCTACAAACTCAACACTACCCCATCCTTCTTAACCCTGTTTTGTCACTCTAGGCAGAGGAAAAGTAGAAATCAGGGTGAGTCAGAGATATAAAAATTGAACTGGTGAGGTTATAAATAATAGATTGAAGTTTAGAAAAGCCCAAAGACAATTGGGGAATAGGAAAAACTGTTAAGCAGGGATATATTAGGTTAAATAAGGTAAAAGGTTGAATTATTAAACGGAGATTGTTAAGAATATTCTTCCAGCCTTTTTCATCATTCCACCAGGGATGCGAAGCTAATTTCGATGGAGATTTTGGCACAGAAGACTGGATTTGTTCAGAGTGTAGGCTAACCATTAAATAGCTGCTACAAACAATCTCCCACCAGCGTTCAATATCCGGGTAGTGAGTTAGCCGATAATCTGCCCAACCTAATTCATTCTTGCTTTGCTTCAACCCATACTCAACCCATACTCAACCCAAGTTCTTAAACCATAAAAGTTTCCCACATCTCTTGGTGTAAGGTCTGGGTATCTACTCATCACATACCAAGTAGTGTTACCAGGTAATTTCTCTCGAGCTGTGGTAATCTGCCAGTACCTATTCTCGCTACGTTTACCATGAATTATTTCTCTGATAAACCTCTTTTCACTGCTCAGATCAGAAAATACTCGTTTAAACTTATGCCACTTCAAATATTGAGTGTATTGTCTTGGAAGTAGCTTTACAGAATGGTTTGAGCGAATTGCTACTATATAGTTTTTCTTGAATTCATCTAATACAGCTATGAAGTTCTTACCACTTTCACCATATAAACTATCTGCCAGTACTAAGTTAAAGTTAAAACCCATTGATTCTAGTTTTCTCATCAGTATTGCCGCTATTTCCGGTTTAGTGCGATACTTATCCCCTGGCTTTAACCTTTCACGAGGCTTATATACTTCAAACAGTAGCGGAAAAGTCATCCCGCAGAACACACCATACGCTGTCACTGCCACAATTCCGTTCTCTATTTTTCCCAAGTTTCCTATATACTGCCGTTTCACATAATCTGTCTTATTCCCTTTTTTTTTATCTCCTGTCTCATCAATAATCAGAATGATTGGTTTACCTTTTAGAACTTGTAAAATTAGCTCTAGTCGCAAAGCTCTTAACTTCTCTATATCCCACGGTGATGTAGTTAAAAAATGATGCAAACCAAGAGTGATTATCCAATCCTACAATTTTTGCTATTTCTGGTAAGGTTTTCCGTTTTAGTTCAGAAATACACCCTACATGAAGGTACTTAAAAGCCTCGAAGCTCCTAACATCTGGAAACAGGCTTTTATACCATTGACAATATTCGTCCACGAATTTGACTGTTGGTGCGGCTGGACGAGGCTGTACCATACTCTGTATCTTGGTTCTAGCGTTTGTACGCTATTATACTACCGCCAGAGTGACAAAACAGGGTTAAGTTTGATGTATCGCCGTCATGTCTTTACTGACGCGGCTAAAATTACACCCAGTTTCATCGAGAAGAAATGGCAAACAACTCAACAACCAGGAGCGCGATTTGCGTCTGCTGCCTTTGTAACTGGTAATCTCGATGCTGTACATGAACAATCTGATTTTCTGGAACTTGTGCAGTCTTTAACTGTACCCCTCATGGTAGTAGTTGGGGAATCTAGCTCCCCCAAATCACGAGAAGAAATGAATGCTTTGGTAGCCTTACCAGGAGTAAGAAGCGTTGTTATCCCTGGTTCTTTGGGACTACATGAAGAATACCCAGCAGTTGTTTTAGAAGCAGTTCAAGATTTTTTGTTCTCCTCAGAAAATTAAATCGTCGCACCAAGACGCAAAGAATCGTTTTGCACCTTGGTGCGAGATTAAGATTAGTTCAAGGTACTACGAGTAAGTTTTTGCAAGCGAGAAAGAGAAAGCGCCAGTAAACCGACTATACCAAGACCAAGAACAGTCGATGACTCAGGCACTGCCTTGACTTCAAAATCAAAATTGAAAGTGCCAGACTCTTTAAAGGGAATACGGTGATTATCAGTGCCTAAATCCACTAATTTGAATGATGCAGAGTAAGTTCCCAGTGGTGCAGCAGCATCAGTTGAAAAGGTAGGAGTGAACGAAAAATTATCACCACTGCCGATTGTGTAGATATCGCCTACTGACTTGAGAATATCAACGCCTGCTGAATCACTAATATTCAATCCACTGCTAATTGAGGCTAATTGTAAACCAATATTTGCACCTTCAAGAGACGACTGCCAACGACCATTAGAGCTATTGAACAAATACTGGTTGTCTAATTCTTTTGAAGTTTTTAGAGACGCTAGAGGTTCTATCGTCAGATTGCTATATTCCTTATCTGTTGGAGTACTAATCAAGCGACCAGTATAAAACCCTGTGCCAGGTAATAATGTTAGCGGTGGTTGTTCTGAGTAAGACTCAGGAATTCGGTTATTTGTATTGGTTGGGTTAATAGTTGGGTTATCTAAAGAACCTGAGTAGCTATAAGTACCAATGCCGTGGAAATGGCTAGATTCAGGCGTGTCTTCATTCCTGTGTGCAAAGAGAAGGGTCAAACGATTGTAGTTAGGGTTCTCCAATCCTGCGTATGTCCCTGTAGAGAGAACCTCCAAACCATCTAACCCAATGTAAAAGCCCGTTTCATCCGAATGATTATGAGTATCATCACCTTGTGCCGGGGCTATTGCGGTAGATAAAACCAACGGTGCAATGATAAAAAAGCTGATTGCAATAGACGCAGATGCTTGTCCTGCTTGAGTTAATTGCTTTCTCAAGCCGGTAGTGTTTTTTGAAACCACCACGCTACTCCATCAAAGTATAATTTTTTTCTCTAAAATAATGATTATCATTATAGTGGTAAGGTTGTCAAGCTACTAATCTGCGACTTACCGCAGGGTGTTAACTTGTATGCAATATTGCCAGCCAACTTTTAAATATCTATTACTTATTACAGATGCATAGAAATAAAATGTTTGGTTATTAAATTATGTGATTATTTTCCTGAAACCCAAAATAATAGTAAGTTCGCACAAAAATATAAAAAGATTTATCATAGGCGATAATGATTATCCATAAGGTGAGACAAGAGGAATTTAGAGTATGGTGGCTGACGTAATCAACAATTCAGTTCCCGTTACTGTTATTACAGGCTATTTGGGAGCAGGTAAAACGACTCTACTCAATCACATCCTCACCTACGAACACGGCAAAAAAGTTGCTGTGATTGTCAATGAATTTGGGGAAGTGGGTATTGATAATCAATTGATTATCGATGCAGATGAAGAAATATTTGAAATGAATAATGGCTGTATTTGTTGTACAGTACGCGGCGATTTAATTCGCATCATTGGCAATTTGATGAAGCGGCGCGATAAATTTGACCATTTAGTAATTGAAACAACTGGATTAGCCGATCCTGCACCAGTGATTCAGACATTTTTTGTTGATGAAGATTTACAAAGCCAACTGTCTCTAGATGCGGTGGTGACAGTTGTAGATGCCAAGCACATTTCGCAGCACTGGGATGCAGACGAAGCGCAAGAACAGATTGCCTTTGCCGATGTAATTTTACTTAATAAAACAGATTTGGTACCGCCAGAAGAGTTGGATGAATTAGAAAAACGGATTCGGGCGATGAATGCGATCGCAAAAATTCACCGTACCCAAAATTCTGAATTAGGAATGGATGCTTTATTAGGTGTAAAAGCCTTTGATTTAGATCGTGCATTAGAAATTGATCCAGATTTCTTAGGCGAAGATGCCCACGTACACGATGAAACTGTCTCTTCTGTAGCTTTAGTAGAAGCAGGTGCAGTAGATGGAGAAAAATTAAACACTTGGCTTTCCGAGTTACTGCGTACCCAAGGGCCAGATATTTTTCGGATGAAAGGCATTTTAAATATTGCTGGAGAAGATAATCGATTTGTATTCCAAGGAGTACACATGATATTTGATGGCAAACCCGATCGCCCCTGGAAACCAAGCGAAACCCCCAAAAACGAACTAGTCTTCATCGGGCGCAACCTTGATGCAGCCAAACTCAAGCAAGATTTTCTCGCTTGTTTAGCGTAAAACAAGCTGTTCTTGGGCAGAGGAGGCAGGGGTGCAGAGCAGATGCCCCATGCCCCATGCCCTATGCCCCATTCCCTCTTTACAAATATGAACACCACAACCAGCAAATCTAAGGAATTTGAACAACACTATTCGGGGACACTTTCAGATTATGTAACTGCGATCGCTTGGTCGCCACAAGGTAAAACTTTAGCAGCAACTTCCGCCGCCGGTGAAGTAGTTCTGTGGAATGATGGCGAACTCACAACTTTACAAACTGGTAACGGTAAATCAGTAGACTGTCTCGCATTTTCCCCAGATGGAAAATTTTTAGCGGTTGGCGGACAAGATGGACAGGTAAAAATTTGGCGCGACACTGAATTAATCGCCACCTTGGAAAATGCCCCCGCATGGGTTGACAAGCTAGCTTGGAATTACACCAGTAACCAACTAGCTTTTAGTTTGGGGCGTTACGTCCAAGTTTGGGATGCAGATACTCGTGAAATTGTCGTAACGCTGAATTTCGACAACTCTTCAGTACTGGGTATAGATTGGCGTATTGACGGACAATACTTAGCCATTAGTGGTTATAAGGGAGTCAAAATTTGGCATAGTCAAAACTGGGATGAAGAACCATACAACCTAGATATGACTACCGTCAGTTTAGCTATGGCTTGGTCGCCTGATGGCAAATACCTCGCTTCTGGCAACATGGATCGTAGTGTCACCGTTTTAGAATGGAACAACCCCGACCCTTGGGTAATGCGTGGCTTCCCTGGTAAAATTCGCCAATTGGCATGGTCAGAAGCTACCACGAAACTGGGTGCGCCAATATTGGCATCTTCTAGCGTTGAAGGTATTGTGGTTTGGGAAAAGCTAGAGGATGATTCTTTAGGTTGGGAAGCGCGAGTATTAACTAATCATGTGGGTGTGATCAATGCGATCGCCTTTGCACCCAAAAGCTTCCTTCTCGCTTCTGCTGCTGCTGACGGTTGGTTGTGTTTGTGGAACAAAGCCAAAGAAGTATCCCAAATTATCACAGGTGTCTCAGCAGGATTTTCCACCCTAGCTTGGCATCCCCAAGGCAAGTTACTGGCCGCAGGGGGTGAACAGGGCGAATTACTTGTATGGTCAAAGGTTTTGCGGGGTCAAGGATTTGGGCGTAGTTAAGCAATACTTGGTAATTAAAATTGAAGGTGGGCAATTTATTAGCTATGCTGTATCAGCAAAGCTATCTTTGTGTGAATTATGAACATAGTCAAACTGATTTTACTTGCCTGTCCCGCATTTCTAGTATCCATGCTGCTGGTAGTCAATCCAGCACACGCATCCAGCCTGAAATCTGAATATGCTACACAAATTATTACGGTAGCATCTACACAACAAATTCCTGAACTGGCAACACCAAAGTTTAATCAAACATCTAATCCGATTATTGATCAACTTGGTTGCAATTGTGCCAACTGTGTTCAGTCTAAATTTCAGTCCCTACAAGGCAAGCTGCCATCTGTTGGTTTTTAATAAACTTAGGAATTATGAATATTGTAGGGGCACAGCAATGCTATGCCCTTATTAATTTTATGAGCTTTTTGTCCGTGGCGATCGCCCACGGCACGCACTTGTTGCGGCATGATTATTTATGATATTCGCTAAAGGTCACGCCTGAAAAACAAAGTAGGAAAGTTGTTAGGTAAATTCTTAGATACGGAGAAAACTGCTGGTAAGTCAGTAAAGTTGGTGCGATTGGCATCTGCACCCAAGCTGTTAAGCTCTTGTTAAAAGAGCTAGTCTGGGGATTAGAAAACTTGCTAGAGTGAACAGAGTTAGCCTTAATGTCTAATCCCCAAAACCTATACATCTCATGGATTTTGCTAATATTGCATCCCAGCTAAACGCTGGAACGATTTTGCCAGAGGGGATTGTTATTCTCACCCTCTTGGGGGTTTTGATTGTTGATTTGATTTTGGGGCGTACATCCGCGCGCTGGATTGGATATCTAGCGATCGCAGGTTTATTTGCTTCGATTGTCGCCCTATATTTTCAATGGGACTCTCCTAATCCCATTGGTTTTACCGGTAGCTTTAATAGTGATGACCTGAGTATCGTCTTTCGCGGTATTATTGCCTTGTCTGCGATCGCGACTATACTAATGTCAATTCGCTACGTTGAGCAGAGCGGCACCGCTTTAGCCGAATTCATCGCTATTTTGCTGAGTGCTACTTTGGGAGGGATGTTTTTATCCGGGGCTAGTGAGTTGGTGATGATTTTCATCTCCCTAGAAACCCTGAGTATCTCCTCTTACTTGTTGACAGGATATACCAAGCGTGACCCCCGTTCTAATGAAGCGGCGCTGAAATACTTGTTAATTGGAGCTTCCAGTACAGCAATCTTTTTGTACGGGGTATCACTACTGTATGGACTATCTGGAGGACAAACTGAACTAAGTGCGATCGCTAATGGCATTGCCACAGCTAAAGTCGGACAATCTTTAGGTTTAGTGATTGCCCTGGTTTTTGCGATCGCAGGTATTGGCTTCAAAATCTCCGCCGCACCCTTCCACCAGTGGACACCAGACGTTTATGAAGGCGCTCCCACCCCAGTCATCGCCTTTTTATCTGTCGGTTCCAAAGCAGCTGGGTTTGCCCTAGCCATCCGCTTGCTAACAACAGCCTTCCCTCTTGTTGCTGATGAGTGGAGATTTGTCTTCACTGCTCTGGCCGTTCTTAGCATGATCTTGGGTAACGTAGTCGCTCTAGCTCAAACCACCATGAAACGGATGCTAGCTTATTCATCCATTGCCCAAGCTGGGTTTGTGATGATTGGCTTAATTGCTGGTACACAGGCAGGGTATGCCAGTATGATATTTTACTTACTGGTTTACCTGTTCATGAACCTGTGTGGCTTTACCTGCATCATCCTATTTTCACTGCGGACAGGAACCGACCAGATTGCCGAATACTCTGGCTTATATCAAAAAGATCCACTCCTAACACTGGGATTGAGTATCTCCCTGCTTTCCCTGGGTGGTATTCCACCATTGGCTGGGTTTTTCGGTAAAATTTACTTATTCTGGGCTGGTTGGCAAGCAGGTCTTTATTGGTTAGTCTTGCTGGGCTTAGTTACCACTGTCGTCTCCATCTACTACTACATTCGTGTAGTCAAAATGATGGTAGTCAAAGAACCCCATGAAATGTCCGACTCGGTGAAGAATTATCCACAAGTGCGTTGGGATTTGCCTGGGCTAAGACCTTTGCAGGTCGGGTTGGTGGTAACATTAATTGCCACTTCCATAGCAGGGATTTTGTCAAATCCACTGTTTACATTGGCGAACAATTCCATCTCCAATACCCCAATTTTGCAAGCAACAATCAACACTAATGTAAAAGCAGAAAATCCACTGCTTTTACCAAAGTTAGATTCGGTTAGTCAGTCTCAACCCTCAGTTGATTCTACCGCTAAGATTTAACCGAGTCTCATCTAAAACTTCTATTTAAAGAAACGCCTGTCTGCTCATTAGCAGACAGGCGTTTGTTATATCTTTTAACTAACATATAATCCAATACGCTTGGGTTAAGCATTTCTTTCTTCTCTTTACGTCCTTCTCTTCTCTACGAGAGGCTGCGCCAACGAGACGCTGCGCGAAGGAAAGAAATAAGAAAGAAATATATAATTTTCATAAATGATTGAGGACTGCTATATATAAATATAACTATTACTAATAGCTCATTATTATATTAATTTTGAGAAAAATATTATAACAATTTCTTGAATGCGCTCTGTTCCTACTGTCATTGACTCGAAAAGTCTAGTTATGTCTTGAAACAGAAAATCTAAGTCTATTTCTTCTACTTGCTCTTGGATTTCTGGCGGAGTATTTGGAAAAACCTGTTGATACACTTGCACTAATTTCAGTAAATCCTGAGTATATTTATGGGCGTGGTAAAGGTTCCCATAAATAAAACTGACAGGGTTATTAATTTCATGGGCAATACCAGCGACCATCTGGCCTAAACTAGACATCTTCTCAGCCTGGATAAGCTTGGTTTGGGTAAGTTGTAGTTCGTTTAATGTTTCTTGTAAAGCAGTTGTACGTTCCTCAACCCGAATTTCTAGCTTTTGATTCGCTTTCTTGAGCGCTTCCTCCGCCTGTTTTCGTCTCTGAATTTCTTTTGCTAACTCATCGATTTTCTCGTTCAGGAGGACGAAATTACTGCTGGCTAAAGTTCTGTTTTCCAAGCGTAAGAGAATTAAAGCTGAAGATTCAGGAGACCAAGGTTGAATAACGGCTCCTTGGCTACGACATATTAAGGTTTGTTCATCATTCTTTCGTAAAGTCAAAGAGCCAATAACCATTGCCCTGCTACTTGAACAAGCTTGCAGGTACTTTACAACATCGTTAGCAGACTCAGTTACAAACTACGCATAAATCTGCCTGCTCGCAATCAAGCTTAAACATAAATTTATTTATATGGATAGGTGTTTTTTCTATGATTTTTCAATTGGAAGCTTAATAATAAACTCTGAACCTTGTCCGGGTGCTGAATTTACCTCCAAAGTCCCACCATGTTTTTCGACAACAATTTGACGAGCAATTGATAATCCTAACCCTGTCCCTTGGCCTACAGGCTTAGTGGTAAATAAATGGTCAAAAATTTTTTGCTGCACATCAGTCGGCATTCCCACCCCATTATCTTTAATACAAATCAGAATGTGATTTTTGTTTTCGCTAAGGCTAGTCTGAATCAAAACTTGGTTGGGATTTGCTTCGATTTCAATATAGGTGCGTCCTACATTAGACTCCTCTAAAGCATCAATAGCATTAGCTAATAAATTCATAAATACCTGATTTAACTGTCCGATAAAACATTCTAATTCTGGCAAATTATCGTAATCTCTAATTACCTGAATATCGGGGCGATCCTCGGATGCTTTTAATCGGTGTTTGAGAATCACGATTGTACTATCGATGCCATCATGAATGTTGTCTTGGAAATATGCTGAAGCGTGTCCGAGATTGCCATGAATGAAACCAACAGGATTATTAATTTCATGAGTAAGTCCTGCTACTAATTGACCAAGAGCAGACATTTTTTCTGTCTGTACAAGCTGTAGTTGAGACTCTTGTAAGTCTTTTAATGCCCTAGACAACGCTCCTGTCCTTTCTGTAACTCGTTTTTCTAAAGTTTTTGTGAGATTTCGTAATTGAAGATGGGTTTTAATTCTAGCTAATAATTCTTCTTCATGAAAGGGCTTAGTAATGTAATCAACGGCTCCTATATTTAGTCCCTTTACCTTACTATCAGTGTCACAATTGGCAGTCATAAAAATTACTGGAATGTCACAACTAGCTGAATTATTTTTCAGCCTTTTACAGGTTTCAAACCCATCTATTCCAGGCATCATTACATCTAATAAAATTAAATCAGGTAATCTCCGCTCAACCTGTTTAATTGCCCTCTCTCCAGTGGTTTATGTAGTAACTTCAAAACCTACTTTCGTTAATATATCAAAGACAATTTCTAAATTTGTTGTAGTATCATCTACTACTAAAATTGAATTGTCTTCTGGTACATAAAGCATTTGTATATTTTGCTTGTAATTCATGTATTTAAATTAATTTGGCTCCTTGTTGCTTGTTCAATATTCACTCTGCGATTGCAGCTAAGTCACCTCTATGTTATCAGTGGACTTACAGACGAATTTTTCGTCTGACAATCCTATAGTTCCCAAAACTCTGATAACAACAACATTTTTACGCTAAATTGTTCTATGTGATTGGAAGAGCGATCGTTACAGGATGGGAATAACCACTAAATCTTTACTTTTACTAGAGTGAAGCATCTTCTTTTATGAAGGCGATCGCTCTGAAATTAGTCATTATTACCGTTGTATTTTTATAAAAGTGCCGCTAGCTCAGAAAAATATTGTGATGCCTTAGATTAACTTTTTAAGTTAGTCAACCGTATTTATTACTGAGCCGATAAAATTATAACTGTTATTATAAAAAATTTATAATTCAGGATAATTCCGGTTACTTTCATAAAAATATTGTTGAACAATAACTAGATAAGTTCTGAAATATTCATCTAGAAATCCTGCCTAGTGCTGAAAAATATTTCAGATAAAATTATGATAGAACTGGATTTTTACGAAAATCAAATTAGATCCCTATATATATTTACGCAACCATAATAAAAACGTAAATATAATATAATTTACTACTGTAAAAAATGTGGATTATAGAGGATTTTATGACAGGGTAAGCGCATCTCAAACCCTATTGACAAGGTAGTTTTGGGGTTTACCCAAAGCACAAATAAGTTCAAAATTACTACACTGAGCCAAGGGGTGGGATTGACATTTTAGTCTTTATATGGTCAAAAAACATAAAAAGCTATTTGAACTATGTTTTTTCAATCATTTACGACAATTCGTCCTACTTTGAATGAGAAATTAATATATGGTTCGATCATTTCATCTGTACCTTTGAGGAATGGTTACAGGGATGTATCGATGAAGCAACCATCCGCGCACGGGGAATCGTACCAGATATTGACACTTATATAGTGACACGTAAATCAAGTATAGGTGTTGATACTTTTTTGGCATTAACTGAATTTTGCCATAGTTTAATTATTCCCGATTTTTTACGAAAACATGAAACACTTACCAGACTAAAATTCCTTACAGGACATATTATCGCTTGTTGTAATAATATGTTTTCTGCATCTAGAGAAATGTCAAGTGGTGATGTTAATAATTTAGTAGTGATACTGCATTATCAACAGCAGATTCCTATAAACCAGGCAATTAATCGTGTAGTACAAATGCACAATACAGCTATACAACTAATGATGGATTTAGAAACATCTATTCCCCAATTTGGAGAAGAAGTAGATGCTGAAGTTGCAAAATTTATATTAGGAATGCACGCTTGGATACGTAGTAACCATGATTGGTATTCCCTGACAGGTCGTTACCAAAGTTTAGAAGGGCTGGAAATAACACAAAATCACGGTGTTGCTGATTTTGAGTATGATTTATGTAGAGAAAATTTAGAAATTATCTCTAGAGAAAAGCTTAGAAATTGGATGTTTACAAATTCATATTTAATTTCAGAAACGCTAAATCAGGATATGGTAAATTCCTAAGCTCGACTTTATCCGATTCAAAAAAATTAAATGCCATTACCCCATCTTCTTAAAACCCCCTCTGTGCTACAAAAGCTTCAATGGGTTACTGACCCTGTAGGCTATATGGAAAAGGCAAGTCAGCAATATCCTGATATTTTTACTGGCAGGATAATTGGTTTTGGAGATACTGTAGTATTCGTGAACCATCCCCAGGCAATCCAAGAAATTTTAACCAATGATAGAAAAAAATTTAGAGCTGTCGGTACGCTCAACAGAATTACACAACCTTTCATAGGAGACTATTCAGTTGTCACATTAGAAGGCGATCGCCACAAACGGGAGCGACAACTGCTCATGCCATCTTTTCATGGAGAACGTATCCAAGCTTACGGTCAGCTAATCTGTAATCTGACTGAACAAGCCTTTAGTCAGTTACCTCTAGATAAGCCCTTCTTAGCTCGTAATTTAACACAGGAAATATCCCTACAAGTCATATTGCAGACTGTCTTTGGTTTGTATGAGGGAAAGAGATTTCAACAACTTAAGCATCTGCTGCCGTTGCTGATGGATCTTTTTCGCTCACCTTTGACTTCTATTTCATTTTTCTTCTCATCCTTGCAGAAAGATTTAGGAGCTTGGAGTCCTTGGGGAAAGTTTCTGCGTGATCGGCAGACAATTGATGAATTGCTCTACGCTGAAATCGCCGAACGCCGGCAACAAACAGATTCAGGATGCATTGATATCCTCTCCTTGCTGATATCATCTCGGGATGAAGTCGGTCAACTGATGACTGAGCAGGAATTGCACGATCAGTTGATGGTCTTGATACTTGCCGGTTATGAAACTACAGCATCGGCAATGGCTTGGGGATTATACTGGATTCACCAAAAGCCTTTAGTCCGTGAAAAACTGCTCCAAGAACTGGACACTCTTGGTGATTCCCCAGATCCCATGAGCATTTCCAGGCTGCCATATTTGGGTGCTGTCTGCAATGAAACCTTGCGAATCCACCCGGTTATAATGTTCTCTTTTCCCAGAGTAGTACAAGAACCTGTTGAACTATTGGGACATTCTTTAGAGCCTGGGACTGTATTGCTTCCCAATATTTATCTCACTCATCAGCGTGAGGATTTATATCCTCAACCTAAGGAGTTTCAACCAGAGCGCTTTCTAAAACACCAATTTTCTCCCTATGAATTTCTGCCCTTTGGTGGCGGTGTCCGTCGTTGTCTTGGTGAAACTTTGGCTATATTCCAAATGAAGTTAGTATTAGCAACAGCCTTGTCACGCTATGAGTTTGCGTTAGTTGATCAACGACCAGAGCGACCTCAGCGCCGAGGCCTTACCCTTGCCCCGGCAAGCGGAGTCAAGATGGTAATTACAGGACGCCGTGTGCGTCAAGAGCCTTTAGTGAATATGACAACTACACCCGTATACTAATAGCTTGTTAGAGTTGTTTTAATGAGTATTATAAACCCAGCTTTTGTGAAAAGCTGGGTTTTTAGAATTATAGGTTAGGTAGAGTAAAGCAAAACTCAACAAACTTGCAAATGTTAAGTTTCGCTCCGCTTAACCTAAATTTGTATCTTAATACAACTAGTAATAGTCTATATAGCTGACTGTTGCATCGGGATTTCAATTACGAACTCAGTCCCCTCTCCTAATCTAGAATTACAGGTTAAACTACCCTTGTGTTTATCTACAACAATCTGATAGCTAATCGACAACCCTAACCCCGTTCCACTTCCTACCGACTTGGTAGTAAAAAATGGATAAAAGATTTTTTGCTGCACAGCTTCTGTCATACCATAACCATTATCAGCAATCCGAATTATTACCGTATTGGAATCTCTTAGTTCAGTAAAGATGCGAATTTTTCCTTTGTCTTTTATCATTTGCGCTTTGTCCTTTACTAAAGACTCTTCTAAAGCATCGATTGCATTACTCAAGATATTCATGAATACCTGATTGAGTTGACCAGCGTAACAAGTAACTTCTCCTAGCTTTCCGTATTGTTTTATGACTTTAATCTCAGGGTAATCGCTTTTTTCCTTAAGTCGATGCTGCAAAATCATTAAGGTGTTGTCTATTCCTTCATGAATATCTACAGGCTTCATTTCAGATTCATCCAGACGTGAGAAGTTGCGTAAGCCTAAAACAATATCCCGGATACGGGAACTGCCTACGTTCATTGAATCTAGAATCTTTGGCAAGTCTGTCGCTAGAAAATCTATATCAATCTCCTCAGCTTTCTCCTCAACTAAAGGCAAAGGATGGGGGTATTCCTGCTGATAAACAGCTATCAAATCCAGTAAGTGTTGAACATACTCACTAGCATAAGTAATATTACCATGAATAAAGTTAATGGGGTTGTTTATTTCATGGGCTATTCCCGCAACCATCTCCCCCAATGAAGACATTTTTTCACTTTGAATCAATTGAGTTTGGGTACGTTGCAATTCTTCTAGAGTTTGTTGTAAGTGTTGATTTTTCTCGTTGATTTCTTGCGTTCTTTTCTCGACTTTTTCTTCTAATGTATGACTGTATTTCTCTAAGCGTTCTTTAGCTTGGGCTAAATTTTTGTAGAGAATAGCATTCTCTAGGGATATTGCTGCTTGGGTAGTAAGAAGTTTGATAACTTCTACGCGATCGTGCGTAAATGCCCCTGTAGTCAGATTATTTTCTAGGTAAAGAATACCAATCAATTTGCCTTTATTGATAATAGGTATAGACAATAAACTCTTGGGTTCCTCACAGATAATATAGCTATCAGATGCTAAAAAATGAACAGACATTGCATCATCAATAACTAATATTTCTCTGGAACGTTTAACATAGTTTATCAAAGTAATAGGAACGTCGTAACTTGACTCTAGGTAAGTTGATGGAAACTCTGTGGAAGTATACTCAAAGGTTGAAATTGAACAAACCGCTGTGACAATTAATGCTAAGTTATCATCTTCACTCAAAATCAAAGCGCATTTAGAGGCTCCTGCATTCTCCATTACAACTTTCATTAAAGTAGAAAGTAGCCGCTCAATCTCGATTTCCCCAGAGAGTGCTTGAGATGCTTTAATGAATGCGGCTAAATCTAGAGAGTCAGAAATACTTGTCTTCGATCCAATCACAGTTTGTTGATTACTCAACGTAGAAAGAGATGTGCTATTGAAAGAAGTGCTTTCCTCGCTGGAGTGAATACTCAGTTTTTCTTGCTGAAATATAGGAGCAAGTAATTGAGGATAACGTTTTGCTAAATCGTCAACCTTGACTGACGCTCCCCAGCGAACGTAGCTATAATAGGCATCTGTTAAGTAGGTTTGGGCAATCTTATTTTTACCCCATTCTAAATAGAATTTGGCTGTAAGTTCTTGAGCTAGCGCTTCTTCATTAATATATTCATGTTCTTTAGCAAAGAGGATAGCGCGATCGTAAAATTCTATCGCTTCGAGATATTCACCAGCAATCCGATACCGTTCAGCCTCTACAAGATAATATTTATGCAAATAATTCATCGGAGCATGATGTGCCCAATGCTGCATTTTTTCCTGATTCGCTTGAACCTTATCTAAAATGTACTTTTGTTCAGAACAAGATGCATTAGGATATACTGCCAGCCTTGCTAGTGAATCATAGAAGTAGAGCAGAGGAGTAACTAGCTGTCCTCTTCCACCATGTAAATACTTTTCTGCTAGACTAGCATTTTCCAAGGCTGAAGAATATTCTTGAAATAGGTAACAGAGATGCAATTTACTTACATATAAATAAAAAATACCCATTACATCATTACCTTCAAGGTAAAGCGGCAGCATTTTTTATCCGTCGTAAGCTTCACCAATTAAATAATAAGGGCTTGCTACATTTCCTAGTAAATTTAAGACACTCTGCCGATTGATGCTAATCCAGTTAAATACTATTTTTTGCTTAAGTTTAGCTATAGCATTAGTATAGGTTACCATCTCTCGTTCCAGCCCTGTCAGTTCTTGACCAATAAAATATGAAGAGTAGGAATAAGCGTTAATACAATAGGCTGAAAATTATAAATCTCCTGTTTCGATTCCAGTATAATAACCTTCCAATAAAGGTTTTAATATTTTCTTAGTATGTTCCTTCCAATGTTGAATAGTTGTACTAAATCCGAGAATAATTTTAGCTTTAACTTCTTTAGCATTTAACTTATCCACTAAATTTGCAGCCAGTTTGCCAAATTGATAGCCAGACTCAATATCTCCCATTACTCCAGTGAGTATTAACCCATAGTTAACATAAGCAAAAGCAGACAAGGGAGCATTGCCATGTTTGAGTGATGCGCTGATTTGTTTAAGAACAATCAGCGGAAACATTTCAGGTACAACTAAATAGCTAACAGTAGCTACAGTCGATAAAATACGCATAGCTGCTATCTGCTGGGTATCTATCATTTCTGGCAAATCAATTAAGTCTTTGATTTGTTTACCATTTAGATTTGATGTTAACTCTGCTATTGCTAACTGAATATCAGACTGGCTTGGATGTTCAGGAAACTCCACTCCCAAAAGTTTTAAGAAGGTTAATGCAGTATTTACAGCCTCTAATGCTTGATTCTGCGCCCCATAAGCCTGAATTTTGACTTCATAAACTTTCACTTTTTCTAGTAGTGTTTCACGTGCCAACACCACCTCTGCTAATTTCTCCATCTGTTCAAAATTGCCAGCTAGATAAGCTGCCTCTGTTGCAGTCTCATATAAAGCTAGGGTGAGATCATGTTTGGTTTCCCAGCTATCAGGCGCTAGCAATTGAATGCCAGTAGTTAAATAGTTAACCGCAGCGAGATAAGCCGTTGATGTTAAAACTTTACGTCCAGCAATTAGATTCATCTGGGCCAGTTCATCTCGTTTAGCTTGATGAGAGATGAATTCCACTGCGATATTAAACTGGTTGACAAGCTCAAAAATCTTTTCTTCCTGTTCTGCTACTGGAATATTGTTCAATAACAGTAGTCCAATCTTTAAGTGAATTGGCTTTTTTTGTTCTTCGGGAATCAAAGAATAAGCGGCTTGCTGCACTCGGTCATGTACAAATTTATATTTAGGTAGCTGTAAATTAGAACTTGAAAATTGTGTAGATTCTATTCCATGAACAATAAATTCTTGATTAAGATTATCTTGGGAAAAGATGTTATAATTTTCTGGTTGAGGGAAAACTAGCCCATCAAGTAATGCTTGCCACAAGTCTGATGCTGTATCTACTACAGATTTTTCATTGACGATCGCAAGAGTTTTTAAGTCAAATTGATTACCAATACAGGCAGCAAGTCTCAGAACTTTTTGGGTATTGATTGGCAACTTCTGTATTTGAAGTGCGATAAATTCTACTACATCATCTGTAAGAGCTAATTCTTTGACTTTTGAAATATCATATTGCCAATAACCAATATCAAAGTTTAATACAATTAGTCCATCATCATATAAAGACTTGAGGAATTGAACGGAAAAGAAGGGGTTGCCTTTAGTTTTGGCAAACACCATCTGGGTGAGAGGAACAGCAACTACCTCAGAGCAATTAAGGGTATCAGCAATTAGATAATTTAAATCACCCTGATTTAAAGGTGCTAGGGTGATTGTATTAATATTTGCTCCTGCTTTTTGAATCTCCTGTAGTGTTAAAGAAAGTGGATGTGCCTTGGAAACTTCATTATCTCGATACGAACCGACTAATAAGAAACTTCCCTTTGCTTCACGCATATCTTCTATCTCTTCTGAAACAGAAGGCAAGGTCCTTTCAGACATTAATAATTGAATTAATTTCAAAGATGCCGTATCTGCCCATTGCAAGTCATCCAGAAAAATAACCAGGAGATGTTCTTTCGTTGTAAAAATTTGGATGAATTTTTGAAACAATAAATTGAAACGATTTTGGGCAGCACTACCAGAGATTTCTGTAACCGGAGGTTGCTTGCCAACAATCTGTTCAAGTTCAGGGATTACATCAATAATCACCTGATTTTGTGTACCCAACCCCCGCAGAATTTTGGTTTTCCATTGTTGAATTTGGGCATCAGTTTCTGAGAGCAGTTGCCCGATTAAGTCTCGAAAAGCTTGCACCAATCCTGACAAGGGAATATCACGTTGAAACTGGTCAAATTTTCCTTTGATGAAGTAACTACGCTGCCGCACAATAGGTTTGTGGATTTCATTGACCACAGCAGTTTTGCCTATTCCAGAGGAACCCGCGACTAATATCATTTCTGTTGCCCCTTGTGTCACACGCTTAAAAGCAGCGAGTAGGGTTTCAACTTCACTTTGACGACCATAGAGTTTTTCAGGGATTACGAAATGGTCTGAAATATCTTTAACGCCTAGTTCAAAGGGTGCAATATTTTTTGTTTCTTGCCACTGGCTTTGGCACATTTCCAAATCATGCTTTAATCCCAGAGCACTCTGATAGCGGTCTTCGGCATTTTTTGCCATCAGCTTGCTGATAATATCAGACAAAATTAGTGGAATATTAGAGTTAATCCGCTCGGCTTTTAGCGGTTGTTTAGCAATGTGAGAGTAAACTAATTCCATCGGATCTTTAGTTGTGAAGGGCAACTGTCCGGTGAGGAGTTGAAAGAACGTGACACCGAGGGAATAAAAATCAGTGCGGTAGTCAATACCTTGGTTCATCCTTCCGGTTTGTTCTGGGGAAATGTAAGCTAGAGTGCCTTCTAAGACGTTGGGATTCGTGACAAATTGGATTTCTTTTGGTAGCAGAGTGGCAATACTAAAGTCGATGAGTTTTATTTCATCTGTAGTAGGGTTGATCAGGATGTTGGCAGGCTTGATGTCTTTATGAATGATGCGATCGCGATGCAATCCCTCAAGGGTAGAAGCAATTTTAATGGCAATGTTGAAAAACTCATCTAGGGAAAACCTGTTTTCATCCTTCCCTTTGTCCTCCAGTCGCCAGTCTTGGAGGGAAATGCCACCAAAATCTTCCATCACTAGGACGTAGCTGTTACGGTAACTTTCTAAGCTATAGGTTTTGACTATGCCAGGAAGATCGAGGTTTTTGGCGATGATATATTGATTGCGGAACTGGGCAATTTCCGCGAACGTAGGATATTCATTTCGCATCAATTTGAGAACAACTGATTTTTGGTCTTGTTCTCTAATGCCACGATAAACTAGGGTTTTACTACCTAAGTAGATTTGCTCAGTGAGGCGATAGCCAGGAAACGCATATAATGTATCTAATACTACCAACATCGCAGACTATGCTCATAATTCTTGTTTCTATGGCTTAGTATTCCCATGCGAAGACTATCATTATCATGAAATAAGAATTTTTTTGTTTAGTTTGTATTTAAAAATTTAGTTTTTTCTTAAAGTCTTATCTTGGACTATGTAATTCTAGAAAAGGCTAATTTTGATATCAAGGCATAAGCTTGCTAAACATATTTTTAGCGAATTTTTCTGTGCTTTCGATTAGTGGAGTAGCTCTCAAGTAACGCAGATTGTAAATGTAGCAGACTACACAACAAAAAAGCCTGCCGTTCTCATTAGTTCAAGAGTAAACTGCGGCAGGTTTAGTGGGTTTAGGGATGCTTTGCTAGACTGTCAACCTCTTCTCTTACGAAGACGTTACGCGATCGGTGAATTCAAAATCCAAATTTGATAAAGGTGGAGATAATTGCTAACTACTTTTCCAGTTTTTGAATTTTGTTGTCAACGATGATTTATCAACATAAGTATTTTTGAACTAACTATTTTTACCCGCTATTAATCGGACATCCGTTATTAGAAACGGAGTATTTTTGGCTGCGATAATAATAATGAGCACAAATGCTACTTGATTTTTTGTTTAATAAAGGTCACAACTTGAGTTAGCTGTTTCTTTAAGCCATCGATTTCAGCTTGCATTTTGACAATTTTCTCGTTCAATGCATCAATTTCTGCGTTGGAGGCTCCTCCGGCGCTAGGAGTTGCGTTGCTTGTGTTCTTTTCAATTTGTGTCATGGTGATATTTAAGGCTTTAGCTTGGTTCTAGGGCATAAGGGGCATCGTGACTTGATTAAGAGTATCCTCGCCTCTCCCGATCCCTGTGCCTATTGTTATCTATCATTTGTTAATTGACAGACCGTTATCGTTACTCAATATCCGCATCTTGCCTGGATGTCTATGATTTCGTCACAACAAGCCGAACTAAAGTCTGAAATTAAGGCAATGCCTAGCTGGTTACGTCGCTCTATTGGCAAAGCCAGTGAAATCTCTACCGTACAACGGATTATTAAGCAGCGCCAAATTCACACGATTTGCGAAGAAGGGCGCTGTCCCAATCGGGGGGAATGCTATGCCCAAAAAACTGCAACTTTCTTACTAATGGGGCCTACTTGCACACGCTCTTGTGCTTTCTGTCAAGTAGATAAAGGTCATGCACCGATGGCTCTTGATTTAGAGGAACCCCAAAAGGTAGCACAGGCGGTGCAGCTTTTGGGATTGCGTTATGTGGTGCTGACTTCTGTAGCCCGTGATGACTTGCCCGATCAGGGCGCAGGTCACTTTGTAGAGACGATCGCAACTATCCGCCAGTTGAATCCAGAGACTCAAATTGAAGTGCTGACACCAGATTTTTGGGGTGGTGCTGGTATTGGGGAGTCAGGTCAATACCAGCGAATAGCGATGATTGTGAAAGCCAAACCTGCTTGTTTTAATCACAATATTGAGACAGTGCGACGGTTAACTGGGCCAGTGCGCCGGGGAGCCAAGTACGATCGCTCCCTCTCCGTACTGGCTATGGTCAAAGAAATCGATCCGACAACTCCCACCAAATCAGGTTTGATGCTGGGACACGGAGAAACACTTGATGAAGTCGTCGAAGCAATGGCTGATCTCAGGGCTGTAGGGTGCGATCGCTTAACTCTTGGGCAGTATATGCGTCCTTCTTTAGAACATCTGCCAGTCCAAAAATATTGGACTCCAGAGGAATTCGATCAACTCGGCAGATTAGCATGGGAAATGGGATTTAACCATGTTCGTTCTGGGCCTCTGGTTCGCAGTTCCTATCATGCTGGAGAGGAGGGAGTAGGGAGTGAGGAGTAGAAGCCGGGGATGAGGGAGCAGGGGAAGACAAGGGAGACAAGGGAGACAAGGGGTGCTTGAAACAAGTCTTTCCCCTTGTCCCCAATTCTCCTTGTCCCCAAGTCCTCTTCCCAATGCCCCATACCCAATGCCCAATACCCAGTCCCCACTCCCCAATTCTTAACTTCACACAAATATTCTTAAAGAATTTGAATATTTGGTACGCCAGTTTGGTATTTCTTAAAAAGTCGTGACATTAGGAGAATCGCATTATGACCGCTAAAACGAAGGATTCCGCAGTTGCCGACAGTGGAGCTAAACCTCCCTACGCCTTTCGCACAGGCTGGGCACTGTTATTGTTAGCTATCAATTTTGTGGTGGCAGCCTTCTATTTCCACATTATTGAATAGTTAGAAGTGGAATGGTGCTGCTCAAATCGTTCCTTTGAATAAACCTTTGGGACGAATGAGCAGCACCAAAATCATGATTAACAGTGCTACACCTTGTTTGTACTGTGAACCCAGCCAAGGGGTACTGATTTCTTGGACGATGCCAATAATAAAAGCTGCTGCGATCGCACCGTAAGGGTTGCCTATCCCACCAAGAATTACTGAGGCAAATAATGGTAAAATTAAAAACCATCCCATATTTGGACGCACAGCTGTAATTAACCCATACATACTGCCGCCCAGTGAAGTAAGAGTGCCGGCAATTACCCAAGTCCAAAGAATTACTCGGTCAACATTAATACCTGAAACCCTGGCTAAGTCCAGATCGTCAGCAACTGCTCGCATCGCCTTACCAATTTTGGTATTTTGCAGCAAGTAATGCAGCGCCAAAATTGCTAGCACCGCTAACCCCAGTACCAATAATTGATTTTGCGGCACCTTTAAACCAAAGATGTCTAAAGCTGGCGTGACAGGTAAATTATAATTTTGGTTCTTGCCACCCCAGATAAAAATAATGCCATTGCGAAGAAATAAGGCAAGTCCGATAGAAATAATAATCAGCGTAGTAGAAGTAGCACGAATAGAGCGCATCTTTGACCACAGTAACTTTTCCGATAACAGCATTGCTGCTACTGTTCCTGCCGCTCCCAGGATCATCGACAGCCAAATATTGACTCCAATAGTGTTTATCAGCCAAGTCAGATAGGCTCCTAGAGTGAGAAAGTCACCATGAGCAAAGTTAGATAACCGTAAAATCCCGTAGGTAAGAGTGAGTCCGACTGCGGCTAAAGCAATAATGCTCCCAACCGCAATCCCGTTAACTATTAGTTGGGCAAATTGTGTATCCATAAGGCTTAAGTTGCTTTCAAAAATTTTAGATCCGTGGTTGATATAATAATTTTTTTGGATTAGCGGCTAAATTTAACATCATAAGTTATGGTTTATAACAACATAGGTTATGGTTTATAAATAAAAAAGAATTGTCCGCTAATATACATAGAATCCTTTTAGGATTTTTATGTAAAGCTAAACTTGTTCAGCGGTCTAGTTGACCATGCAGCAGTATTCAAGCTTACCAGACCAGAACTCACAGATATATGCAAGGCCAAAACCTTTGACAACAATTCAGCAACTTCGCGCCAAGTTGTGGCTGGAGAGCAGCTTGAACCAGTTGCAAAGTCGCCTTAGTGATTGTGTACTTTCTGCTTGTAACAATGTCCCGCAGGCAGAAGCCGCAGAAGCACAAATTCTCCAAACTGTAGTAAACGAGATTAACAGTGCTGTTCACAGCAGTAATCTGGCGCTTACGGATTGTGCCGTAGGCATTGCTCTGTTTCAACCACAAGAAACTGTTGCCACAGTTTGCTATGTTTCTCGTTCTCCATCGCCAAACTCACAACCTTTATTTTTAGAAGTGCTGACAGCAGAAAAAAAGCTGTTGTTGAGATTGCAAGAGGTTATAGAACTCGAAGATTTGCAACAGCTTGAGAATCAGCAACCACCGAGCGCTTGGCGGTTAGCTGATGATTCTGGCAACGTCATGGGCTGGCTAATTATCGCTCCAGCACGCCTAAACTCTAATCGGGAGTCGCTCATAGAAGAATTACAAGCTCAACTCAGATCACAATTGATGGCAAGGTCTGCCAAACACTGTACTACAGCTTTAGTACAGCTTAGACAGATCCTGTCTTGGCAACAACGGTATCAACAGTTAAGTAAGTCTAATCAAGAATTGGAGCGCACCAATCAACTCAAAAATCAGTTTCTGGCAAACACCAGTCACGAAATTCGGACACCGCTAAGTTCTATGATTGGGTTTACACACCTGCTTTTAGCTCAAGGGTACGAACCAACTAAAGAACGCCAGCAAGAGTATTTAAATATCATTCAGTCTAGCGGCAAGCACTTGCTAGCTCTAATAAATGATATTTTGGATCTTTCTAAAATTGAAGCAAATCAACTAGAAGTGCACTGGGAAACAATAGATGTCCCACTGCTGTGTACCAATGTTTTGGCACTGGTGAAAGAGAAAGCCGCTAATAAGGGTTTGAAACTTCGTCTAGAACTTGACCGCGATATTACAACCCTAGTAGCTGATCCCTTGCGACTCAAGCAAATGCTGTTTAATTTACTCTCCAACGCCCTAAAGTTTACTAGTAAAGGAAGTGTTGGCTTACAGGTTGCTCCCAAAGGTGTATTTATGCATTTTACAGTTTGGGATACTGGCACTGGCATTTCCCAAGAAGACCAAGTTCAACTGTTTGAACCCTATTTCCAAATTGCCAAGGCTGCCGCTGGTGGTGCTGAAGGTACTGGTTTGGGTTTAGCAGTGACTCGGAAACTCGCCCAAATTCATGGTGGTTCTGTAAAAGTTGAATCTGAAGTAGATCGCGGTTCCCGTTTTACCCTTGTACTTCCTCTTAAGCAAGAGGCGGGAGATGAGGAGGGAGGGGAAGCAGAGGAGGCAGAGGAAGCAGGGGAAGCAAAATATTCATCTTCTTTGCCTTTCACCTCTAGCTCGTCTGTAGAGATTTTGCTGGTAGAAAATGATTTACCCAACGCTAGTTTGATGCAAATTTATCTACGTAAATTGGGATATCAGGTGACTTGGGTTAAGAATGCTGACGAAATGTGGGAAGCTCTAACACAGTTAGACCCAGTGGTGATTTTAATGGATGTTCATCTGGCAGATGCAAATGGCCTTAACTTAGTCCAGCAGCTGCGAGAAAATCGGCAATATCGGGCGATTCCGATAATTGTACAAACAGCAAGGGCAATGAAAGGCGATCGCGAAACTTGTTTAGCAGCTGGAGTAGATGACTATATTTCTAAACCGATTGATTTACCACTTTTAGCCAGTCTGGTGGCCAAGTACAGTAAAGCACCAAGTTTAGTTGATGGGGAGTAGGGAATGCCCAATGCCCAATGCCCAATGCCCTATAAGTAATCACTACAATAGAATTTGTTGGGTGCTATAGAGTTTGGGCAGGATTGAGAAATGATGCTGACAGAAAAATTTGAGCAATTAAAAGCTTTATTTGAAGAAATGGAGCAGGCATTGATTGCCTACTCTGGGGGCGTTGATAGCACTTTGGTTGCCAAAATTGCTTATGATGTGTTGGGCGATAGCGCTTTGGCTGTCACGGCTGTTTCTCCTTCGCTGTTGCCAGAAGAATTGGAAGATGCCAAAATTCAAGCCGCAACTATTGGGATTCCTCATAAAGTTGTCCAGACTCACGAGATGGAAAATCCCAATTACACCTCTAACCCTGTTAATCGCTGTTATTTTTGCAAAAGTGAATTGCACGACACTCTCAAACCTTTAGCTTTAGAGCTGGGTTATCCCTACGTAGTGGATGGGGTAAATGCCGATGATTTGCATGATTATCGCCCAGGAATTCAGGCGGCGAAAGAAAGAGGGGCGCGATCGCCTTTAGCAGAATTGGGTGTCACTAAAGTAGAAGTTCGCCAACTTTCGCAACAACTCGGTTTACCTTGGTGGGATAAACCTGCTCAACCTTGCTTAAGTTCCCGGTTTCCTTACGGTGAAGAGATTACTGTCGCTAAGTTGCAACGGGTTGGTAGAGGAGAAATTTTCTTAAGAAAGCTGGGTTGGCAGAATTTGCGCGTGCGATCGGAAGGGGATACAGCACGCATTGAATTACCACCAGAACAAATTAAAGAGTTTGTGTTGACTACGGATTTACAGAAAGTAGTTTCTGCCTTTCAGGATTTCGGATTTCTTTACGTAACCTTGGATTTAGAAGGTTATCGCAGTGGTAAGTTGAATCAGGTTTTGAGTCGGGAAGCCTTGAGCGTTAAACTATAGCATTTTCCTGGACTGTAGATACGGTTCTTTTTTCATCTGCCTCACTGGTTTTGGCCAACTGCATCAGCGTCTCATACCAATCCGTAATCGGCAGATCGGCAGGTTCTGTTAGCTCTTGATAAACGTGTTGGCAGAGTTCTCGAAAAGCGGGGTAGCGCTCTTGACGCCAATGCTTAGTAAGTTCGCCCAGAGATGCCTCATTAAGATTTCCTAGAGCATAATTGCGGTCAAAACCATGTTGCATTGGCACGACTGTCCCATCTGCTTCGATAATTAGGGGCGATATAAGATCAGCAAAGCTGTAGTCTTGCTTATCTATTAGCGATTCGTCTGCAAAAAAGCTACCAGGATTTGAACGCAGCAAACCTTGGTGAGTTAAATCAATATGAACAAACAGCTTTTCACCAAAAGCTTCTCGCAAACGCATAGCTTTTAGGTAAGCATAGGATAAGATTCTGGTATTGGGTCTATATCCCATGAGGTTTTGGGTAGCATGTCCGACTTCCGCAAGTGGATGAATCTGCAATAATTTTGCCCCTTGCTCCAAGGCAAAATTTGCAACCCAGTCTAACTCTCGAAAATTTTGTTTGGTGAGTGTAAAAATAAACCCGAATGGGATACCTAATTGGCGAACCCTTTCTAGTCGAGCCGCCATTTTTTCAAAAGCTTGCTCGGAAGAACGCATACGGTTATGGGAGGCTGGCATTCCATCAAGACTAATAGCGAGTAGATCAACCGCTCCAGTCAACAGCTCGATGTGTCGCTCGTCTAAGAGTATGCCGTTGGAAGTAACCGTTGTATGCATCTGGCATTGATGAGCCTGTTTTAGCAGTTCCGGCAGAGGTTTGTAGATAAGGGGTTCTCCTCCTGAAAAGCTGGCGATGGTATACCCTTGTTCACTTGCATCGATAATTGCTTGTAAAAGGAGCGGGACACTGAGTTGGTCACGCTCCTCTGGCCCAGAAGAAGAGTAACAATGGAGACAGCGCAGATTGCACCGTCTGGATGGGTGGATTTGCAGAATGCGGTTAAAGTTTCCAGTAGGTACCATATGCTTGCTAACTTCAATTACTCTTTCTGATCTAAAGCTTTGTAATGGTTAAGGGAAGGAATAAAAAGGAAAATTCCATCGCCACCCTTCTTCCCTAGCTTCTGGAAGAAGTCTTAGAATTTCAACCCTGCTTAGAGATATCTAGCCTTGTTGAAATTGATGATGGCGGGAATCCCATTAGGAAAAGGCTTTAGGGTATCTAGCTCCTTGATTTTGGAACTGTGCAAGGCGGGAATCCCATTAGGAAGAGGATCATTGGTTTGTGGGATACTTAATCCTCCTTTCAACTGTTCTAGTTCTTGTAACTCTTCTGGGGTTAGCTTCATAAACAATTCGTCGCCTTGAATGTTTTGCACTTCCAGACGGTTTTCCATAATATTCTCCTTTGTTATTACACTAAGTCTGTAAGCATAGCTCGCTCATAGAAATCGCTGATTTCTATGAGCGAGCTGCACAGGCTTAATTTCATTCTCCTATGGGGAACTTCCGTAAATTTACTATTGAAATTACAAATATTAATATTTACAGGCACTATTTAGCAGCCTGTCTACGCAATTTCATAACTGATGATGATGCGATCGCTCCAAGTGGGAGTGTTGGCGTAGCGATCGCTCAATTTTCACGCTGAGTCAGCCTGTATTCTATCTGCTGTAGTGCCGAGCGCCACACATCGTATCCCTCTTGAGACAAATGCAGCCCATCAGTAGTCAACTCTGGGCGCAAATTGCCTTCCATATCCGTAAACCAGCTATAAATATTTAGATAATTAGCGCCTTCTTGTTTGGCAATTAGGGTTAGTTGTGTGTTGATATGACGAATGCGGCTATTGGAAAGTTTTGGTAGGCGAGTAGGCAAAATTGATTGGACAATGATTTGAGTTTGTGGGTGAGCCTGCCGTAACCGACGGACAATCCGGCGATAATTACGCAAAATTGCATCATCACTATCACCTTTTCGTAAGTCGTTAATCCCAGCCATAATGTAAACAACATCCGGCCGCGTTGCCGAAAATGCCCCTAATCTTTTTAAAACGCCACTGGAAGTATCTCCAGATATACCTTGATTCAGCCACAATTTCCCAGCAGGCAGTTTTTCTCTAGGAAACCACATACTCAAAGAATCACCAATTAAGATACTTAAATGATTTGTACCTTGACCTTGAGCGATCGCTCTAGCTTCTAAAGCCAGTAAACTTTTCCAGTCATCATAAGTTAGTTGACGCTTCTTTATCGACTCCCACAATGATTGCAAATTATCACTATTTACGCGTGTATAAATCTGACCTGTTTTCAGAGCCGCCAATCTTTGGTAGTAAAGTTGATTCCCAGATGTCAGCGAAAGACCAGCTGATTGGGGGCTGGGGTTGAGTGATGACTCTGTTTGGGTTGGTAATACCTGACTACTAACTTCTGGTAAGGAGATATCAACGCTGTTGATATTTTTCTCACCTGCTGGCTGCGAACTTTTTAGGGGTTGGAACGCTTGGCTGCTGAGTTCTGGTAAGGAGAGATCAACACTGGGGATGATTTGTCTACTTACTATTGTCTGCGAACCTTGTTTTAAATCCCACAGGAATCTAGAATTTTCTGGCAGGACAATTGACAAATGTGGAAGAGCCGATGCTGGTATTGCTAATCCTGTTAACAAGCCTGCTGCCAACAGATAAGGGTCCCTCATCGCTTTGTCTCTCCTCTACTCACTGCTTTTCCCTATGACAGCATTAACTGCCTGTATTCAGGAAAATTTTACTTCGGTTAAGTTATTATTCTTATTTACACTGTATAGTTCTGTAAAGCGTATTAACGAGATTATATTAGACAATTCACGATCTCTTTAAAGTACGGTTTTTTCGGTAGTATACAAGTCTTATTTGTAAAGATAGTTTTACTTAAAGCGCTATTTTCACAAACTGAGCATTTTTTATAACTAAGTTGTCATAAATATTGCAAGTGTATGTGAACTTGACGATTATTGAGTGATTTTTGAGTATCTCAGGACAGAGGTTTTTTGCTTTTGATGTTACTAATATAAGAAATAACCATTTGATTTCAGGTTTCCAGATTTAAGTCAATTGTAGCGATCGCATGAGAGTTTGCTAGATTAAGGGGCGATCGCTTTTTAATTTCTTATATAAGATTGAGCGGTGCAAATACACCAATTATTAAATATAGGATTAGTCAGATTAAAGATTTAAAAACTTGCATCAGAAAGGATTGACACTCAAACAGGTTTCTGAGCGTTTTGGAGTAATTTATATCACAGCTAGAAGTTATGCCAGTCGCCGAGAAATGACAACAGTTGATTTTACTGCAATTGCAAATTAGACCACAATTTTGATGTAGCTATTGAATATTTAAGATAAATTCTAGAGGAATAGGCAAAACTTGAATTGTTAAGGATGTTGATATCATACGATGGCGTGCCCTCAACGAGCAAGCATCAAATTCACCATACTGAAAGTTTGAGACTCACTCAAAAAAGAGCTTAAGACCCTCAATCAAAAAGTTTGGGATAATTTTATAGTCATTTATAGTGCTGTTAAAGACTATACCAGCTATCTTAGGATAACAAAAGTAAAATTTTACTTTTGATGCGATAATTGAAATTTGAGATAAAATGCTTAGTTGGGGAATAGTGCCCTCTGCTTAGAACCGTTATTCTTTACATAGCTAATTTAAAATTAATGTTTACTCATTGAAGTATGAGTTGAAACACATTAAATTTAAGTTTTAACTATAGAAAATAACTTCATGGGAAGTGCTAAGATTTAGGCTTAATCATTAGTGTTTTCCTTTTCTTCCGTGGCTAGAGCTAGTACAGCGATTGGTGTCAGTCCCATTATTAAAGAGATTGTGCAAAAACAGGCACATTCGACACGTTTGACCCTGAAAGAAGTTATTCTCATGGGGATGTTAGCTATTGACAAACTAGATGATCAAGGTCGTCAAGAGCTAGCGGATCAAGTTCATCAAATGCAGGTGAATGGAGAAATTTAAGTGAATAGTTATGAGTTAGGAGTTGTGAGTTATAAATTTTCACTTTGGGGTCCTGACTCTTTACTTAATGTTTTACGGGCTAAATCGATAACGACTTCCCGTTACGTAATCCTCGTTAATTTCAAAAGATATCCATCGGCGTTGCAGAGTTTCAGCAACAAACCCGCTTGTGTTAGAACCTGCAAATGGATCTAAAACCATATCACCTTCATCAGTTAAAAATTTGATGAAGAACTCGGCAAACCCTTGAGGAAAACGTGCTGGATGGGGTCTAATTTCTGCTGCTTTACAGCGTCGTAAATAAGCACTATTGGATTCAGTATTAGCAATTTCTAGTAGATTTGGCGGAATTGCACCTTGGTTATCCTTTTGGAATTTATCAGAAATATCATGTCCACTAGGACGTAGTTTAGCCTCATAACCATTTTTGAGTAATTGTTTCATACTTTGGCTATAAGGCTTTAAAACTTTTCTGTTATCTGCTTTAGGATTTGGTGTCTTAGACAACCACCAAACTGTATTTACAGAATCTTTCACGCGAATCCGCCTGATTGTTACCCACTCAGCAGGGGTTGGCAGTCGGGCTGGATTGTAGTGGTAGAATTCTTGAGCGAGAAAGAAACCTACTTCTTTACATAATCTGACTAAAAGTTCGTATTGATAGATACTCCGCACGGGATTACCAGGAAGGTAAGCCCCACCTAAATCTATTACAAATGAGCCATTATCTGCGAGTACTCTTTTAAATTCGGATGCAAAAGGTAGGAACCACTCAATATATTTTTCAGCAGTTTCGTTACCGTATTCTTTTTTTCGTGTCAGAGCGAATGGAGGTGATGTGATAATTAAATTAATACTATTATTATCAATAAATTTAATAAGTTTCAGGCTATCACCCAAATATGCTGCTCCGTTATGCTGGGTATAAGAGGGATTAAAAATTATTTCTTCTGGTGGTGTTATTGGTTTTTCTTGCAAGAGTAATAAAATTATCTCGTTTTTTATAGTTATAGCTTGTTTTTATATTGTCTAGATATTTTATTTTAAAAGTGATTTTTTTAACGCAGAGGAATACAGAGGGAAGCGCAAAGTAACGCAGAGAGTATATTAACTTTGTATCCATGCTATCACTGCGATCGCCGGATTCGCGTTTGTATGTCATCTGCTACTACAAGACAACTTTTCAACTTTTCTAATCCTCTTCCCTAGTTAATTGGCCTGCGTAAGCAATATCTGCTCTGATATCTTCTAAAGCCAGTGGTGGATACTCTTGAATAATTTCCTCAAATGTCAGTCCCTCGGCAAAGTTATCAAGGATGACTGATACCATAATGCGTGTTCCTTTGATACACGGTTTACCGTGACATACATTTGGGTTTTGAGTAATGCGTTCTTGCCAGTTTGCAAGAAAGTTAAAGGCTCCTCCAGCCTGGGCAAGTAGCATTAAATTCCGACTTGAAGCCTCTGATGAATAGAAAAATAGTTTTTCTTCCAAAAGCCCAAAAGCGATCGCTCCTCTTGAGAGAGAGACAGGATAACTTGTATGAGAGATTTTACGAGTTTAATGTTCATTTTTGATAAATTAACATTTTTACATTTCGTAGACTTTCATCAAGATGTTCAGAGTAATTTCGAGAAAAAATTGCACAATGTGAATTTTGTTTAACTTGAGTTTCTAATCTCATCTTATTGATATCTGTACATAAAGTATTTATTCTCTAGAGTTCCCAAAAAAGTTGAAAAATAAATCAAAAATGAAAAAATCCCCCACCTTGCGGCAGGGGATTTTTATTACTTACTTACAAAACTAGCAGCCCAATTAACCGAACTTACCAGCAGTAGAAGCAATCAAGAATGCAGCGTAAGTCAAGACATAGCCAACAGTGAAGTGAGCTAGACCAACTACACGACCTTGAACGATAGACAGAGCCACGGGCTTATCTTTCCAGCGAACTAGGTTAGCTAAAGGAGTGCGTTCGTGTGCCCAAACAAGGGTTTCAATCAACTCTTGCCAGTAACCTCTCCAGGAGATTAAGAACATGAAGCCAGTAGCCCAAACTAGGTGTCCAAACAAGAACATCCAAGCCCAGACAGACAAGTTATTCACGCCGTAAGGGTTGTAACCGTTAATCAACTGAGCAGAGTTAGCCCAGAGGTAATCGCGGAACCAGCCCATGAGATATGTAGAGTTCTCATTAAACTGAGCTACGTTGCCTTGCCAAATACCTAGATGCTTCCAATGCCAGTAGAAGGTAACCCAACCAAGGGTATTGAGCATCCAGAATGTAGCGAGGTAGAAGGAATCCCAACCTGAGATGTCGCAAGTACCGCCACGACCGGGGCCGTCGCAAGGGAAGGCATAGCCGAAGTCCTTTTTATCGGGCATCAGCTTAGAACCACGGGCATCCAAAGCACCTTTGACCAAGATCAAGGTGGTGGTGTGCAGACCTAAAGCGATCGCATGGTGTACCAAGAAGTCGCCAGGGCCAATTGTCAAGAACAAGGAGTTAGTACCAGCATTGATGGCATCTAACCAGCCTGGTAACCAAACGTTAGCGTAGTTGGGCCATGCTGTATTGGCAATACTATCTGGGTTAGACAGCAAGGTGTCTAAGCCGTACAGTACTTTACCATGAGCAGCTTGGACGAACTGGGCAAACACTGGCTCAATCAGGATTTGCTTTTCAGGAGTACCGAAAGCAACAACTACATCGTTGTGTACGTACAAGCTGAGGGTGTGGAAGCCTAAGAAAAGAGATACCCAGCTAAGGTGGGAGATAATCGCTTCTTTGTGCTTCAACACGCGCTCAAGGACGTTGCCTTTGTTTTGTTCTGGGTCGTAATCACGTACCCAGAATATAGCTCCGTGAGCAAAAGCACCAAGTATTAGGAAACCAGCAATGTATTGATGGTGCGTGTACAGCGCTGCCTGAGTTGTATAATCCTTAGCCATAAATGCATAAGGAGGCATGGCGTACATATGCTGCGCCACCAAAGAGGTGACGGTTCCCAGAGCAGCTAGGTGAATACCTAACTGGAAGTGCAGTGAATTGTTATAAGTGTCGTACAACCCTTGGTGAGGCAGGTTGAACTGACCTTCACTCTTTGTACCAGGTACTAAACCGGATTTGGAGTTCAGCATTTCTTTGATGCTGTGACCAATCCCGAAGTTAGTCCGGTACTGGTGACCGGCAATTATAAAGATAACTGCGATCGCCAAGTGGTGATGAGCTATATCAGTCAGCCACAAAGCTTCTGTCTGGGGATGGAAACCACCCAAGAAAGTCAGAATTGCAGTCCCTGCACCTTGAGATGTGCTGAATATATGCCCAGGAGTGTCAGGGTTTTGAGCGTAAACGCCCCAGTTGCCTGTAAAGAATGGTGTCAAACCTGCTGGGTGGGGTGGGGTATTCAGGAAGTTATCCCAACCTACGTGCTGTCCGCGAGCTTCGGGGATAGCAACGTGAATTAAGTGACCAGCCCAAGCCAAAGAACTAACACCAAACAAACCTGCTAAGTGGTGGTTTAACCGGGGTTCAGCGCTCTTAAACCATGCCAAGCTAGGACGGTACTTGGGTTGTAAGTGCAGCCAGCCAGCGAACAAGAACACTGCTGCCAACAACAACAGACCAACTGAACCAGTGTACAGTTCACTGTTTGTCCGCATACCGATGGTGTACCACCAGTGGTAAACACCAGAGTAAGCAATATTTACTGGATTACTAGCGCCAGCTTGGGTAAAAGCTTCGATCGCTGGTTTACCAAAGTGGGGGTCCCAAATCGCGTGGGCGATGGGACGGATATGAAGGGGATCTTTAATCCACTGTTCAAAGTTACCTTGCCAGGCCACGTGGAACAGGAGGCTGGATGCCCACAGGAAGATGATTGCCAAGTGACCGAAGTGAGTTGCGAAAATCTTTTGGTAAAGATTTTCTTCCGTCATGCCATCATGGGTTTCAAAATCGTTGCCTGTAGCGATCGCATACCATATCCGACGAGTAGTCGGGTCCTGCGCCAGATCCTGGCTAAATTTCGGAAATTTCGTCGCCATAGGTTTAATAAATCCTCTGACCTTTAGCCATCAAGTATCAGCCTCTAGAGCCCTGAGTTCTGAGTTCTGAGTTTTGCCTCAGCACTCAGTACTCAGCACTCAATAACTGATTGCTACCCTACTGAAAGGATGTGTGCATGGAAGAACGCCCAAGTTGTGGCAATTCCTCCCAAGAGGTAGTGAGCTACCCCTACAGCTCGACCCTGAATAATACTCAGAGCGCGAGGCTGAATTGCTGGTGCTACCTTCAGTTTGTTATGCGCCCAAACAATGGACTCAATCAGTTCTTGCCAGTAGCCGCGACCACTGAACAGGAACATCAAGCTGAATGCCCAAACAAAGTGAGCGCCTAAGAACATGAGTCCATAAGCAGATAGCGCACTGCCATAGGAATTGATGACTTGTGTAGCTTGTGCCCACAAGAAGTCTCGCAACCAACCGTTGATGGTAATCGCGCTTTGGGCAAAGTTACCACCGGTGATGTGAGTCACAGCACCATCTGCATCTACAGTTCCCCATACATCTGATTGCATCTTCCAGCTGAAGTGGAAAATTGCGATGGATATGGTGTTGTACATCCAGAATAGTCCGAGGAACACGTGATCCCAACCAGACACTTGACAGGTACCACCACGACCAGGACCGTCGCAAGGGAAGCGGAAGCCCAGGTTTGCTTTGTCTGGAATCAGACGAGAGCTACGGGCAAACAGGAATCCTTTTAACAGAATCAGGACGGTAACGTGAATTTGGAATGCGTGGATGTGATGGATCATAAAGTCGGCTGTACCCAAAGCAATGGGCATCATCGCCACTTTGCCGCCTACCGCCAAGATTCCACCGCCGAACGCATAGCTAACTGGTTCTAAGGCATTGGGAGCAGTGCCACCAGGAGCTAAGGTGTGGATGTTTTGTACCCATTGGGCAAAAACTGGTTGCAATTGGATTGCTGTATCCGAAAACATATCTTGGGGACGACCCAAGGCACGCATCGTGTCATTGTGGATGTACAACCCAAAGCTATGGAAGCCAAGGAATATACACACCCAGTTTAGGTGAGAGATGATTGCATCTCTATGACGAAGTACCCGATCCAAAACGTTGTTTTGGTTGACCACAGGATCGTAATCCCGCACCATGAAAATGGTAGCGTGAGCCGCACCGCCTACTATAAAGAAGGCTCCAATCCACATATGGTGAGTGAATATGCACAACTGTGTAGCATAGTCAGTTGCCAGGTATGGGTAAGGAGGCATGGCGTACATATGGTGCGCCACAATAATGGTCAGCGAACCCAATAAAGCTAGGTTCGTTCCCAACTGAGCGTGCCAGGAGCTGGTCATGTTTTCATAAAGACCTTTGTGACCTTCACCAGTGAAAGGACCTTTATGATTTTCTAGGATCTCTTTAATGCTGTGACCAATACCCCAGTTGGTACGGTACTGATGACCAGCAATGATAAAGATAACTGCGATCGCTAAGTGGTGATGAGCAATGTCAGTCATCCACAAGCCGCCTGTTACTGGGTTTAGACCGCCCTTGAAGGTGAGGAAGTCAGCATACTGACCCCAGTTCAAGGTGAAGAAAGGTGCTAAACCAGCAGCAAAGCTAGGATACAGCTCAGTCAACAAGCCTTTGTTCAAGATGAACTCGTGGGGCAAGGGTATATCTTTAAGAGCTACGCCTGCATCCAAAAGCTTGTTGGTCGGTGCGGACACGTGGATTATGTGACCGGCCCAGCCTAATGAACCACAACCCAGCAATACTGACAAGTGGTGATTCAGCATCGACTCCGTGTTCTGGAACCATTCCAGTTTTGGAGCGCGTTTGTGGTAGTGGAACCAGCCAGCAAATAAGAATAAGCCTGCTAATACCAAGCCACCGATCGCAGTCACGTAAAGCTGGAAGGAGTTTGTGATACCCCAGCCACGCCATACTTGGAACAAACCGGAGGTGATTTGAATCCCGTGGAAACCACCGCCAACATCACCGTTTAAAATGTCTTGTCCCACAATGGGCCAAACGACCTGGGCACTAGGCCGAACGTTTAACGGGTCGCTTAACCAAGCTTCGTAGTTAGAAAACTTCGCACCGTGGAAAATCATCCCACTCAACCAAACCATCACTACGGCTAAGTGGCCGAAGTGGGCTGAGAATATCTTACGGGATATGTCTTCTAAATCGCTTGTATGTGTATCAAAATCATGGGCGAGTGCGTGCAGGTTCCAAATCCATGTGGTGGTTTTGGGACCTCTGGCTAAGGATCTGTCAAAGTGTCCAGGTTGCGCCCATCTCTCGAATGAGGTTGGAACTGGGTCATTATCGACGATTACTCTTGCCTTTTTTTCCTCTCGCTCCGGAGGACTTATTGTCATTCGACCTCCTCTCTAGATAAGGAATGAGGAATCATGAATACCACAAAGTTAACCATTATCACATACTCCAGAATTTTACTGAAGCCGTAATGAACACCCTATGTGGATAGTTGTTTCTCGTTGAATTATAGAGTCTTAACCTGCACTTTGTTAGAGATATTTTAACAATAATTCAAACTTGCTGAAATCTAGCTGGAATTACTGCCTTGTATGCCTTTTAACTTCAAGCTCTTTGTCTAAAAGTCAATAGTTTTTCTATTTAATTTACAAAGAATAACAATTTGTAAAATTTATGGTTTGGCAGGCTGTGTCCGGCATTCCAGCTTTTGCTGCTATTATTCATGAACATTTGTGTCATATTTTCATTGTTGTAAGTAAAAAGCTGTAAAGAATATGACTTATTTTAAAATCTCCTGAGATACACAAGAAAACTTATGAGATTTGAGGCGAATTTCATCTTTTAGGCTATTGTTCCCTATGGACAGTTTGAGCCAAAATAATCTGTCAATTGTCGAAGACTATCACTGGGTGCAACGCATGAACTCTTGGCAGAAAAGGGTATTACAGAAGCTCCTCCCTCAGAGGTTCCCGATTCTCAGGTGGGTAATGACATTATTGCTGGTATTAAGCTTGACCAGTTGTGGTGGGAAACTCAGTAGCCAGGAAGTATCTACTGAATATAGAGAAAACTCTCCAGAGATTTCTCAAATTTCAAAGCAATTTTCGGAAGTTTCCCCACCATCTGTTATCCAAGAACTGCGGACAATTTTGGAAGTTTATCAGCCACAGGTTACAATTGTTACTCCGCAAGCTGATGAAGTTCTCCAAGACAACAAAGCCACAGCCAGTTTTCAGGTTAAGGATCTACCAATATTTAAAGACCCACAATTACAACTAGGGCCCCATTTACACGTAATTTTAGATAACCAACCTTATATACCTGTTTACGGCCTGAATCAGCCCTTGGTTTTGCCAGACTTGTCTCCAGGTACTCATACCCTGCGCGTCTTTGCCTCTCGTCCTTGGCATGAAAGCTTTAAGAATGAAGGCGCTTATGCCCAGACAACATTTCACGTTTTCACCAAAACCGACGACAACAACCCAGATCCTAATTTACCCCTGCTAACTTACAGCCGTCCTCAAAGTAGCTACGGAGCAGAACCAATCTTACTGGACTTTTACCTAACTAACGCTCCTCTGCACCTCGCCCTGAAGGAAAACGCTAACGACGAATTCAGTGATTGGCGCATCCGCTCCACAATTAATGGTGAAAGCTTTATTTTCGATCGCTGGCAAGCAGTTTATCTTAAAGGCTTCCGTCCAGGAAAAAACTGGGTAAAACTAGAATTTCTTGATAACCAAGGAAATCCTCTTAAAAATGCCTTTAACACTACAGTCAGGCTGATTGACTATCAACCAAAAGGCAAAGACAGTTTGTCGAAAATTGTCAGAGGAGAACTCACAGTAGATGAGGTGCGTGGCATTGTAGACCCGAATTATAAACTCGCACCTACGCCGTCTGTTGAGAAAACACCCCAAATACAACCGAAGCTAGAAAAACAGCCCATTCCTGAAACTGAAATTCCAAAAGAATCCAAAACACAGCCAGAACAACAAAAATTGGAAGTTCCAACGGCTGTACCATCTCCTAGTCTGTCACCAACACCATCAGAAATAATTGAGCCTCCAGTACCAGAACCGCAGCCAGAGGTAAAACCAACACCTGAATCAACGCCTTTACCTGAAAAAGTTGTACCTCAACCAATAAAACCTAAATTAGATGGATATTTCAACCGTAGGGCTGGTAAAGTCCCCAACCCACAATCATCAGTTGAGCCATCGCCTAGTTTGCCACCCACGCTGCCAGAGATTATCGAGTCTCCAGTACCAGAAATAATTACGCCGACACTAGAACCACAGCCAGAGGTAACGCCAACTCCTGAATCAACGCCATTACCCGAAAAAGTTGTACCTCAACCAATAAAACCTAAATTAGATGGATATTTCAACCGTAGGGCTGGTAAAGTCCCCAACCCCCAATCATCAGTTGAGCCATCGCCTAGTTTGCCACCCACGCTGCCAGAGATTATCGAGTCTCCAGTACCAGAAATAATTACGCCAACAGCAGAACCACAGCCAGAGGTAACGCCAACACCTGAATCAATGCCATTACCGGAAAAAAGAGAAGTGAAATAATTTGCTTTACTGTCGGGAGCAAAAATTTGCAAAATTTTTACTTTTGCAGAACAACTAGGGAATTCTAAGTAAGGATTAGCTTTTATTACTTACTTAGGATTCCTATGCCTTATCAGACTCAAGGTTCAAATTTTCAGGCAGTTTCCGGTGATATTGCTGCCGTACAATCGAACCGAAAAGGGTGGTTTTCACGACTTACAAATGGTCTGAGTGTTGGTAACAAAATTAAATGTGGCTATGCTCTTGCCCTGAGCGTTGGAATTTTAGGAACTACGATTGGATTAATCTTTGGAGAACACTATCAAGAAAAGGCTTTGCAGGAGCAACAAAACGCTTTTAAGGAACTGAATTTGCTTTATCGCCTCCAGACAAGTATCCTCCAGACACGGACGCACCAACAGCAGCTCATTCCATTAGTGCCATATCCAAAGTTATATACAGAGGAATACGCACACATTACTAATGTACATGCACCTGAAATTGAGCAAGTCTGGTCTGAACTCCAAAAATATATAAAAAATGCTGATTATGCGGGCGAAAACCATATTGAGAACATTCCCCTGTTTCTAAAAACTTATGATGGTTTAGCTCAAACTTATATTCGGCAACTTAAAGAATTACTTCAGCAACTTGAACTATCACCTTTAACTCAAAATAAAATTGCGATCGCTCAACAACGACTGTTGAAGTTTACCAACAGTGAGTTAGCAATCAAGTTTGACGGGATACAAGAAAGAATTTTTGAGACGTTCTTCACTACTAAAGCCAGAGGTATTGGCACTGGTATGGGACTTTCAATTAGTCATCAGATTGTAGTTGAGAAACACGGAGGACAATTAATGTGTAAATCTGAGGTGGGTAGTGGTACAGAATTCATCATTTCTCTTCCAATTCAAAAGCACCATTTATCAGAAAATGCTCAAGTGTAACTCTTGCGCTAAAGCTTCAACAAATGCGATCGCACCTACAGAATTTCCTATATCATCTAACCCTGGACTATAGCAAGCGATCGCTCCCTCACCTGGTACTATTGCCACAAGTCCACCACCAATCCCTGATTTCATCGGTAGACCGATTTTGACTGCAAACTGGGCAGAAGCTTCATATAACCCACAAGTTGACATCAACGCGTTGACAATCCGGCGGTTTTGTACCGATAAACAGTCATTTTCACAAGCTAGGAGTTTTCCTAACAGGGCTAAATCTTCAACTCGTCCTGATATGCAGCATATTTGCTCGTAAGTGTCAAGTGCCGTTTCCCAGTTTTCTAGATGACCTGTTTCGGCAAGATAGTTTGTGATCGCTTCATTGGCTGTTGAACGGGTTAATCGGACTGAAGCCAGCATTACCTCATCCAAATTTAGTTGACAACCTGCTAATTGGTTGAGCCATTGACAAAATAAAAGAGTGCGAACGCTTGCGTCCCTTCCTGGTAATTTACCAGCGAGAGTAATTGCTCCACTATTAATCATCGGATTGCGGGGGTATCCGCGATCGGTAATGAGTTGTTCTAAAGAATTGAAAGGTGCATCCGATGGTTCCACTCCAACCCATCCAAAAACTTTTTCTGCTCCTAGATGTTCTAGCAGATAGAGTAAAGAAAATGTCTTAATCACGCTCATTAGCGGGAACACACAAGCTGTATCCCCAAAGCTGATAGTTTTCCCCGATTCACAGCAGATATGAACTGCGAACCAACCAGGATTAGCTACAGCCAATTTCGGAATGCGATCGATAACTTTTCCGTGTTCAGCTTTAGTTTTCGCTTGTTGTACCAAAGCTGACAACTCTATAGTAGTTAGTCTGTCAAGTCTTTTCAAAAGTGATATCCGTTAAAACCATTTCTAGTTTATGCGGTTACTGAAAGTTAAAAACTATGTCAGAGTCCGGTTTAAAAGCATATTTGTTCGACCAATCCTGATGAATGTATTTAACAACACTGTCTTCTATATTTGAGCCAATTTCTAATGTTGCATAACGTTTGAGTTCGGCATCTGCATTAGCAACTGCAATGGCATTATTAGCAATTTTGAATATTTTGATGTCATTAATTTGATCGCCAAAGACCGCAATTTCACTTTCCTCTAATCCATAATTTTCTACCAAAGTCCGAATAGCTTGACCTTTCGTAGCTTTTTGATCATGAATTGTTAACCAATACCAACCCGGAGAGTATTGGTTTTCCATCAAGTGTGTCTCTACATTAATTCCATGTCTTTCAATAATCGCGCTTTGAAGTTCAAGCAGTTGGTGTGCGTGACTAATCACTGTTAGACAAACGACTTGATCGCTAAAAGAATGCGTCAAATCCGCAATTGTTCGCCATCTTAGGTCTTTGCTTGTTAGGCGATCGCTAAGATACCAACGCATACCATCGTTGATTACATCTTTATAGTAGGCGCAATCTTCCGTGCCATTAAAACTAGATACAAACGGAACACAGCCAAACTCCAGGATAAGTTTGTAGATACTTTCAACTACGAAAGGACAAATAGAGTTAATTATTTCATGTCTACCAGAATCCAAATCAGAAATAAAAGCACCATTAAATTCGATAACTGGGAGACGAAGATTCAAACCTTTCAGTATGACTTGCATAGAAACAACGCTACGCGCACTAGCTACAGTAAACTGTAGTCCTTGATGCAAGAGTTCAGAAAGGATTTTTTTGCTGAATGTAGAAAGAATTGCATTATCTCCAAGCAATGTACCGTCTAAATCTGAAACATAAACAGTGTTCATAAACTTTAGCTGACACTGGTTGAGAGGACAATTATACTTTAAATTACGATAAATCGATCTAAGTCGTCGTCTCCCTTTTATGTTTAATTATTGTGTATAACCTGTGTACAAGAACAGCAAAATATGCATATAAACTGCTCTTAATTTAAAGTTAAAGTGATAAGCTTTTAGCAAAGGATACTTTATGATTCCCCGTGTCAGAGCGCCAGAACTACCACAAAATTACTTTTGGCTCAATACCGATAAACCCTTGTCTCTTAAACAGTTCAAGGGTAGAGTTGTAATTTTAGATTTTTGGACATACTGCTGTATCAATTGTCTGCATATTCTGCCAAACCTGAAATATTTAGAACAAAAATATAAAGATAGTCTTACTGTTATCGGCGTTCACTCTGCCAAATTTGACAACGAAAAAGAAACAGAAAATATTCGCCAAGCTATCCTGCGTTACGACATTGAACACCCAGTTGTAGTTGATAGTAATTTTCGAGTTTGGGAAGAGTATGCTGTGCGTGCTTGGCCTACGTTAATAATTATTGATCCAGAAGGTTATGTGATTGGACAGATTTCTGGTGAAGGAAACCGCGACACTTTAGACGAGTTAATTCAAAAGTTAATTCAGCAACACCAAGACAAAGGCACAATTAATTTTCAAGAAATCAGCTTGACTTTAGAAAAACAGCGCCAACCATTAATCACACCTCTAGCTTTTCCTGGTAAAGTTCTAGCTACTCCAATGGGTTTATTCATCGCTGACTCTGGACATCATCGCCTGATTATGAGTACCTTCGACGGCGAAATTCTGCACTTGATTGGTACTGGAAAATCTGGCTTAACTGATGGTGCTTTTAACGAAGCGCAATTTTTTGCACCACAGGGAATGGCTTATGATGCCGAAAATGAAATTCTTTATGTTGCTGATACAGAAAATCATACCCTGCGGCGAATAGATTTGAAGCGTCAAGTAGTGGAAGCGATCGCAGGAACGGGTGAACAAAGCCCCAATATCCGTCCTCATGGCGGTATTGGTTTAGAAACTGCGCTAAATTCTCCTTGGGATTTAGTCAAAGTGGGAAATACCTTGTTTATTGCAATGGCTGGGCCTCATCAAATTTGGGAAATGGATTTAGAAACTGGCATTATCAAAACTTATGCTGGTACTGGTGCAGAAGCTTGCGTTGATGGTTCACTTACCGAATCTGCTTTTGCTCAACCTAGCGGTATTAGCACCGATGGGAATAAATTATATATTGCTGACAGTGAAGTTAGCTCAATTCGCGGTGTTGGAATTGTAGAACCGTACCAAGTGCGAACTGTTTGCGGTAGCGGGGGTTTATTTGGTTTTGGTGATGTAGATGGACTAGGTGAAGATGTTCGTTTACAGCACTGTTTAGGAGTGGAATATGCTCAGAATTTTTTGTGGGTAGCAGATACTTACAATCACAAAATTAAATTAGTGAATCCTAGTACAGGGAATTGTCAAACAGTTTTAGGAGATGGTACTAGTGGCTTACAAGATGGCCAGGGTAAAAACACTTGGTTTTTTGAACCTTCGGGATTGAGTGTTCTGAGTTCACATTTATATATTGCTGATACTAATAATCATGCCATCCGCCGCGTAGATTTGAATACTCTTGAGGTGACAACGCTAAAGTTTCTTGGGTTATGTGCACCAGATGTATGTATTCCGCCAAATTTATAAAAAGATTACCTCACGGTAAGAGAACAAATACAAGACAGCTAAGGCAACAGAATTCGCGGATACATCAAGGTTTTACCTGAGTAGAAACGATTTATTTATAACCCCCCTTTTCAAGCATTCCGCGCTTTACTTAAAGAACGGGGAATTAATAATTTAGAGCAATTGTGACCGAATTTAATTTACAAATCCAAGAAAATAGCGATGGCTTTGCCAACGCCGAAAGCGATCGCTCATCAACTCCACTAGAGGATGGAGAGTCTAGCTTACTTCCCTTCAAGGATACGATACACTGCGTCAACACTAAAGGCAACGATCGCCTTGACCGTTATCTTTCCCAAGAATTACCAGACTTATCTCGTTCCCGCATCCAACAGTTAATTGAACAGGGTAACGTCCAACTTAACGACAAAGTTTGCACATCTAAGAAGATCAATGTCAAGTTAGGCGATCGCATCACTCTCGAAATACCAGAAGCACAACCTTTAGAACTCCTTGCAGAAGATATCCCCTTAGATATCCTCTACGAAGACGACCAGCTACTCATTCTCAACAAACCCGCAGGGTTAGTTGTCCATCCTGCACCCGGTCATCCAGATGGTACTTTAGTAAATGCTCTATTGGCACATTGCCCCAATTTACCAGGAATTGGAGGAGTCCAACGTCCGGGAATTGTCCATCGATTGGATAAAGATACAACAGGTGCGATCGCGATCGCTAAAACAGAAGTTGCCCATCATCACCTACAAGCACAACTCAAAGCTAAAACCGCACGCAGAGAATATTTGGGTGTGGTTTATGGTGCGCCAAAAGTTGACAGTGGTAGGATTGACTTACCTATTGGTCGCCATCCACAAGACCGCAAGAAAATGGCTATTATGCCTGTTGAACAAGGCGGACGAGTCGCCGTCACTCATTGGCAAGTACTAGAACGCCTCGGTAACTATACATTAATTCACTTCCAACTAGAAACCGGACGTACCCATCAAATTCGCGTCCACAGCGCTAAAATAGGTCATCCCATTGTCGGCGACCCAGTTTATAGTTCTGGTCATTCAGTGGGCGTAAATTTGCCCGGTCAAGCACTGCACGCTTGGCGACTAAAATTGCAGCATCCCGTATCTGGAGAGTTGATTGAGGTGACTGCAAACCCTCCCAGCCACTTTACAAAACTTGTGGAGATGTTAAAAAGACGAACTACATCTTAATCTTTTTTATTCAAAGCGATCGCATTCTTGTAGGGGATTTGAGGAGCGATCGCCCTCGTTCTCACCTCGGTACTAACGCCGGAGTTTTTGGTTATGGAGTGCTTTAGCGTAGCTTACAGTAGATATCGCGCTCAAGCAAACCCCGTCTCTTTGAGCAGCAGTCATAGTTCTGCGTGGCGAAGTTTCGTGTCTTTCTTCTTATTTTCCCACATATCAGAAAAGAAGTCTTGCATCAGCACAATGATGCTGCGGTATTTGACGATGCTGGCAACATAAAACTCATCTAACTTCATGACGCCATCAGAATGTATCTGCTCGATGTTGTCGAGTAATATAGACCTCAGTTCATAAGGTTTTAAACCTTCTTTTATGCCATATTTTTCCATGATCCTGCGTTTATCGTTCTCTGAACATAAATCATAGGGCGATTGAATAAGGTGACTAAGATTCCGCAGGACTTCACCATAGTCGTAAAATGTGTTTTGTTTAAAAAATAACTCTTCATCTTTGGTCAACGTAAAACTCTTGTCAAGTACCAAACCAAAATCTGTCAAATATATTTGTTTGCCGTCGGTGAGGATGTTACGAAAATGTGCATCGAAGTGAATGATTCCCTTCGTCCTCAAAAAGGTAATCGTCGTGCGTAAGTCATCCAGGGGTTTCTGAAGTTTGTTGGGGTTTTCCCGCAGCCATGTTTCCAGAATATTCGGTATGTACTCTAGAAACAGAATTAACTCATACTTGGCGTTTGCTCTATCTAACACATAATTCCCGGCGTTCGCACTATTGCCCCAGTACTCCACATAAGCTTTTAGATGCGACCTATCTACATCTGCACGCCGCCCGTCGAAGCGAATAATCCGATAATGATACATCAGTGGGAAACTGGCAATTGCCCCGTCCAATACCCAGTTGGTCGTCTTGATATGGGTTACGAGTTCCCGGAAGACCCCAAAACCAGTGGAACCGAAGCCGTAATTACAGTAAGTCGGCAGATCGTAGAGGTTTTTGGTGGAGAACAGGTTGTCAAATTCGATGTTTGTAACTGGAACACGTTTTACAAAAACCTTGAATTCCCCAAGGACGATGATGTGATTCATCCCCCAACCCGTGCTTGACTCATTCGACTGACTATTGTCAAACAGAGAACCCAATTGTGTATTATCCAACTGAGCGATTTGTGAACTGAGCTTGAAATACCTCTTCCTTCTAATTTCTATATAATCATTAGCCATTTTCCCCATCCAGCCACAGCATGAGAAACCCTTGGTGCTATTTGATTTTACTCAAATCTGACTTTACTTAGCTTGAAATCTACTAAGCTACGACCGGGCAAGGAGCTTAGACAAAGTGTCTAAAATTACATTCAAACAACCTTTAATATGTGATGTGCATCTAAACAAACGATTAGCGTGCATTAGACATGGGATAGAGTCTGTTCCACTAGTAATACCTAAATGAAACTCCTACATAACCCAAGACTTATGCACGCTATAAAATGATCAAATGGATGTACTAGACAGCCGTCGAACAAAAATCGTTATTTAATTCCAGCCAGTTGCCGATAAGGTACAGACTTTTCAATATCGATGTTGAATGACGAGATCCTTTGTGGCGTATTGCCTTTTGCATTGACACTTTGTGCCATAGACAAGAATAGAGCTGGATCGCCTGCCTTGGGCTTTCGCTCTTGTGGAAGGAATCTGCGTACTTCGACCTGCCAGATGATTTGGGGGAAACCCAGTTTGGCACGGTGGTAAGCTTCGTATCGTGGAGATTTGATGTTGAATGGCAACTCACCCTCAGCACGGGATGGCAATATGCGACGGCGCTGATAAGGTACTGTAGAGTCTCCAAAATTGCTCAGATACTCTTCAGTGTTGAGGACTTCATCAACAAAGCCTCTAATACCTTTGGTTGCGACTACAATTGACCAGGCAATTTTTTCCCGCTCACTGTATGGGTCGCGTCCTAGAACGCGCTGAATTACTTGCTCAACAAAGCGATAATTATTGTTGAGGTCGTAGAAGCTTTTCCTAAAGGTATTGGAAAGCAGCAACCCACGAATAAAGTCCCGCACTGTAATCTGTCCATTACGGAGTTGGGACTCTAAAAATGTTTCGCGATCGGCAGCAAAGGCATGAAAGAAAATTTGACGATATGCTGCTTCGATCAGAACATCTAAATCTGATGGAGAAAGCAAATTGTCTGTAGTAAAAATCCTGGGCTGTTCATCACCCGGTACTTCGTATGCAGCTACACGCTGGTTTTGACTTGAAGGGTCGTATGTTAACAGAGGAATTGACACTCTAAAGCCTCCATATTCTTAATTAAAGTTAACAACTTTAGATCACATATTAAGGGAGTAGTTGTATCAGAACTTCAGATTCTGATAAAATTTCACGAAACTTAACTAAGGGGAATTTAACTATTCCGAAAAATAACGATTAGCCTGTTCGATTCAAGCCATAGCTAAATCAATAAAGGCAGTGGGGCTTTCAGGCTAATAACTACGTAAAAAATTTTATTCACATATTTCAGATTAAAAGATTCAGTTTCACCTTTTTGAAATAAAGCAATAATTATTTACATATAGCAAAAGAAATTAATGAGGAATTGGGCATTGGGCATTGGTTATTGTCCTTAGGTAACTCCAAAAAATAAATTATCCAATTTTTGGAATCACAACGACTTGCCCTGCCCCCTGCTCCCCCGCTTTAAAAGCGATGGGATATTTTTTTTCTTTGGAAGTCCCTTACCTCCTGCCTCCTGCCTCCTTCAATGACCTAACCAAAATTCCAGAGGATCTATGGTTGACTTACAGTAAGGCCAACTACGCAAAGTTGCTTCCATCCCTGGCTCGCAATAGGGTGGTTCCAATCCAAGTCCTAAACATAGATGAGATAGGATGTTGGCAAACTGCTGATTGTGACCGAAGTCTCCTAGATGGGCATGGGCGTATTCATGGATGACTATACCAAACCAGTCTTTAGGTGCAACACGACCAACATCTACCAGAATGGTAATTGGGTTTATGAGAATATTACACAGCCCGTCGATGCCGAAGGATTGAGCTATGGGGGCTGCAAAAATTTGGATGTGGCGACGCTCTTGGGGATGAAAGCACTCATGACAAAGCTGTAGATAGGCGTTGATCTGAGCGTTAACGGTGTTAATATTATCGCCAATCCAAGTACAAATGGGGATGCGAGCGCGCAGGTTATCGAACACATCCACCATACCCGGTTCTAGGGCAAACCCCTGTACCCAATGCAGATAATCTCGGCCACGAGTAAAAGCATCGGTCTGCTTAAGAATCATTCACCAACCCAAAACTGAATAAAACTGGCTTTTTTCCAGAACATCCGGACTTTGTGTTTCTGTTACATTTTCTGTATTGGAAACCTCACCAGAACTTTCAATACGGGTTTCTGTACAAAACGATGCCGTGCTGAAGCCACCAAACCGTTTTACTGTACTGGTTCGCAGTCGCATATTTGGGCTGGCGAACCAGAATCTCTCAATGGAACTCATTGTTTCGTATTCGGTTGTCAACACTAGCCCATCTTCATCATCCATGTGAAAAAGACCGACTACAGGCACGATTTCGGCGTAGCCTCTTTCACGCAGTAATTTACCACCCATGGGGTTATCGGCATCAGGCACGATCGCAAATATGGTTTTCCCTTGATGGTTCTCCTCACCCTCTCTGTCCCAAGACATCGTTCCTAGCCAACGCACCCTCGATCCACCTACCGAAAGGCTGGGGTCAATCTGGTGATACTGGCAAAGTTCAATGATTTCTGGATGATTGGCATCTAGAGTTTCTACCTGTATATCCGATTCTCCTACTTCTGAGCGCTTAAAGGCTAGGTGATGAGTTGCACGTTGCGATCGCCACTTACCAGCACTAAGCTGAAAAAAGTCCATTGCGTCTATCAATCTTCTGACTCCTACTAATTACTCCTGCGGATGATTTTTACCTTGTTGTTTCTTTTTAAAGTTTTTGGTATATAAACATTCTAAACATTACAGCGATTGGTGGTCAGCTTCAAGACCTGATTGATTCACGTTACTACAAAGTAATCCCAGAAATTGCCTGTTATCCTAGATTTCTGGTGTTTCGGTTGCGATGATTACGGGTGCTTTTAGATGCTGTTATCCTCAGTGGGGAAACTACCTTCATAGAAATTTAACCCTACCTAGAGCAAGTACTGTACGATTATCCCAAGTTTATTAGCCCTAGACTGCTTTAAAGACTCATCTGGTCGGGAAATGTGTGCTAACGATAGTGGCTGGTTAATTAGGGCGAAAACGAAGACTAATCAATACGGAGTAGAGACGTGATGAATCGCGTCCGTCTCTACAAGAATTGGGAGTAATACAGTTAAGCTTGATTTAAACGTCTATTTTTTATCCAAGACATGATTATATTTCTAAACTTGTCTGTTTTTGCTTCAGTAAAATGTGCAATGACAACCGCATATAAGAATACAAATACAACTATGATAAGTGCAAAAAATAAGTGTAAAATATCTGGTTCCCAAGGGCGATCGCCAATTACACATGCTCTAATAAAACTCAGTATCGGCATATGGACGAGATAAAGAGTGTATGAACATCCTGCTAAAGCTTTAGAAAATTTTTCGTATGCTCTTTCTTGCCTTATTTGACTACGACTATTAACTAGGAGATATAGCATCACAGCAGTGGAAATTCCTATTAAAAAATCTGCTATCTCCCGGCTAGATATAAAACGTTCACTTGTTAAGGTAATGTACAGGATTAGTATAGACAAAATAGTGAGTGAATTTAGGATATTGTTTTTCTTAAGATATTTAGAAGGATGACATATACTAACTAACGCTCCCATCAGCCAAACCAAAAAATACATTCTAATGCCCGAACCAACCATTAATAATATAAAACAATTGGTGGTTCAATACCACAAATAATATACAATTATCTATATATGAATACCTACAAGTTTACAAAAAGTTTTTTTGAATTTTATAGCATCTTTATCAAACTCAAATTAGCAAAATGAAATTCCTTAAGCAAGGTTTAAGAATCCCACTGATCATGTAATTAGCCGTCTGTTATTAGTTTAAAAAAATAATACAGAGGAAAGGTAACTTGGGTTTAACTTCGTTCAATTCAAGCTATCTTTACCTATATTTATAAAAAATTATAACAACAAAGATTTTTGATATTTATCTGGTGACAGTCATAAAAGAGCGTTAAATATTTCCCAAGACAAAATTATTTCAGAAACAAAAAAACTCATGATAGCATCTTCAGATATCAGGCTAAACTGAACAATGGTATCATGAGTCACAAAAATTAGATGTGTACATCTGTACACCACTACAGACACTTATTACTTACTAGTAGCGATCGCTTCGTTTAATACTAACTCTGGTTGTCGTGTCTCCTCTTCTTCTGGCAGACCGTAAATTGACCTGTATAACTTCACGTACTCTTTGGCAGATTGATACCAACTAAAGTCTTCATTCATGCCCCGCTTTTGTAGTTCTTGCCATTGTGGTTTAAAACGGAAGCCTTCCCAAGCCCGGATCATACAGGTGAAAAGGTCTAGCGGTTCATAACGATCAAAGCAATAACCGGTGCCTGCTGCATTTTCGGGGTCGTGATGGCTTACGGTGTCAACTAATCCACCTGTGCGGCGGACAATAGGCACAGAACCATAGCGTAAAGACATCATTTGGCTGATACCGCATGGTTCAAAACGACTAGGCATTAAGAAAGCATCAGTACCAGCGTAGATCCGGCGAGACAGGGCATCGTTATACAGTAGATAAGTTGCCATGCGTCCGGGAAAGCGCGATGCTAATTGCCACATCTGAGTTTCATAGTAGCGATCGCCTGTTCCCAACAGCACAAACTGTGCATCTGTATAAGAAAGGAAGCGATCAAGGATTTGCAATATCAAATCAATACCTTTTTGTTCCACTAATCGGGTCACAATCCCAATTAAAAAGGCTTTGGAGTTGACTTCTAATCCTACTTCTTCTTGCAAAGCAATTTTGTTGGCTTTGCGTTGATCTAAAGTATCAGCAGTAAAGGTCTGGGCAATGTATTTATCATTTTCTGGGTTATAAACTTCAGTATCTATGCCGTTAATAATCCCAGATAACTTACCGCTAATAAAGGACAGCAAACCTTCTAACGTTTCACCATAAGTAGGTGTCTTGATTTGCTCGGCATAGGTGGGCGAAACTGTATTTACCTTATTGGCAAATTGCACCGCCGCCGCCATTGTGTTGTGTCCTTGCATATACCAAGGACACCAAGTAATTTTTTCTAAATACCAACGCCATGGCCCTTGATAAGCCAGATTATGAATGGTAAAGACTGTGGTGATATCAGGATCTTGGTGCATCCATACGGGAATCATCCCCGTATGCCAATCGTGACAATGGATAATTTCCGGTTTCCAGTAATTCCAGGCAAACTCGGCTGCACCATTGGCAAAAAAGGTGAACCGCCAGTCTTCATCATCTCCAGAATAAATCCGGCGGGGTAGAAAAACGGGATGTCCAAATAAGTACAAGGGAACATCAGTACCAGGCAGAACGCTTTCATAAACAGCAAATTCCTGGAACATCGCAGCTCCCCGCCAGATGGGTTCTTTGGGAATTTCCATTTTGTCTGGCAGGAAGCCATAGTAAGGCAAGAATATCCGCACATCATGCCCCATTTCTCTCAGAAATTTGGGTAATGCCCCAACAACATCACCCATTCCTCCTACTTTGGCAATGGGTGCTGCCTCTGCTGCAACAAATAGAATCCGCATGGTAATTTTTGCTTCCCCGGTTCTGTCTATATTGTCAAATTAACTCTTGTCGCGTCTGGCACATATAAGAGTGCAACGGCGATCAACTCTTATCTAATCACATCTGCTTGCCCAATTGCTTAAGAACCGCGTTGAATCACCGCAAAAATTTCTGATAAAATTTCTTGCGCTCCCTGTTGCCGCAACACTTGGGCTAGTTCTATGCCTAGTGCTTCAGCATTATTGGCAATCCCTGTGACGGTATCTTTTACGAACTTTTGACCATCTACACTAGCGACTATCCCTGTTAAAATCAAATTATCACCAGATATTTCTGTATTTACACCAATAGGGACTTGACAGCCACCCTCTAGAGAGCGTAGAAAAGAGCGTTCGGCGAGACAGCGATCGCGTGTTTCGGGGTGTTCGATCGCTTTGAGTAGAGATAGCACTTCACTATCATCAGCACGGCATTCAATACCCAAGGCTCCTTGTCCTACGGCGTGAAGGGAGATTTCTTTGGGGAGAATTTGATGAACGCGATCGCCCATTCCCAATCTTTCTAACCCTGCTGCTGCCAAAATTAGGGCATCGTATTCGCCTGCATCCAGTTTTGCCAACCGTGTAATCAAGTTTCCCCGCACATCCTTAAAGGTAAAGTGTGGGAAATGGTGGCGTAACTGTGCTAACCGCCGCAACGAAGATGTACCAATTACTGCACCTTCTGGCAATGTATCAATTTGTTTATCTTTGTGCTTTTCATGCACCACTAATGCATCTGCTGGATTTTCCCGTTCAGTAATTGCTGCCAGTGTTAACCCTTCAGGCAAGTGAGTCGGCAGATCCTTGAGAGAATGAACGGCAAAGTCAATCTCCTGATTGAGCATTCCAACTTCAAGTTCTTTAGTAAAAAGTCCTTTATCGCCAATCTTAGCTAATGCTACATCCAAGATTTTATCGCCTTGGGTAGACATGGTGTGGACTTCAAAAATGATATCAGGGAATCTTTTCTGGAGTTGCTCTTGTACCCAGTAGGTCTGAACCAGAGCAAGTTGGCTTTTGCGTGAACCAATACGAATAGTGCGTGGAGGGCTAGAAACAACTGAAGTCATAAAACAATATAATATCGCAGGCGATAAATTCACTCTCATCTAGACTACCGTAGTCAGAGACTCATACCAATCTTGGGGTTTGGATTTTGGATTTTGGATTACAATTCTTTACCTAAAGCTGGTTCTAAGAATCTCAAATAATTTTATTGAGTACAGCATTATTACGGTACGAGCCACTATATTTATTACTTGCAGACAATAAAAATACACGGTGCATCGATTGAAAACTGCTATAAACTTGATGTAGGACTTTCGGAGTAGCAGAAGTTATGAGTGTTGCAAAATCTGCATCTCTAACCCTAGAGGAGTTTCTCAAGTTACCAGAAACAAAGCCTGCAAGCCTTTATATTGATGGTGAGATTATCCTAAAACCAATGCCGAAAACCCGCCACTCCCGACTTCAGGCTAAGTTGATTGATGGAATTAATGAAGTCACAGAAAAGAGGCAAATCGCTTATGCTTTTCCAGAGTTGCGTTGTACTTTTGGTGGCCGGTCAATTGTTCCAGATGTGGCAGTTATCCGTTGGCAACAAATTGAGTTTGACGATAAAGGAGAACCTGTAGATGATGTGCTAATTGCTCCGAACTGGACAATTGAAATTCTTTCTCCTGATCAGAGTTCCAATCGAGTTACCAGCAATATCTTACACTGTTTAAAATATGGTTGTCAGTTGGGATGGTTGATTGATCCCGATGACCGTTCAGTTCTCGTTTTTCAACCACATCAACAACCAGAATTTTGTCATAAAGGAGATAGCTTGCCTGTTCTAGATGGTGTTGATTTAAAATTGACCGTAGAACAGGTATTTGGCTGGTTAAAGATGAAAACAGAGTGACCAACTTCAGTTATAGTTGGGGTTTCGCCGTAAAACGTTTGGCGATCGCTCAGTCGATAATTTAAATTATCTTATTAATATCAGACTAATTCAAACCACGTCCTTTGTGGGCGTGATTTTTATTGGACTAATGATTAATGACTCTCAGATTGCAGTTTTATTCGACATTAATGGTCAGATTTGAGATATTCCTGTAATTCTTGGGTACGCAAGTTGGTGGTATTTTCTAGACAACCAGAATAAATGTTAGAGGCAATACTTCCCCCCTCATATTTGCTTCTCTCAAACTCACAATTGGTATCTCGAAACTTGATCCATGCAAGTTGTGCAGCAATCAATTTCTGTTTCCTAGACCTTTCTAAGGTAGGTAGCAATTGTTGATAAACTTGATTCAGTTTTTTATCTGCATTCTGATAAGACAACTTCGCGCATTGATTAATTGCTGTTTGAGTTTGAGGATTATTGCAGTTAAGCTTTTGAACTAAGCGAATCTCTGGGAAATCAGGCGTTGTGCCTGCTATTGTTATAGTAGGAACACCTAAACTGCTGAGAGTTAGCATACTTGCTAAAACTAGTAATAATTGACGCATGGGAAAATTTTTATTGTTTAAGTACAGATAAAAGATACCAAAATAGGCGTCAGCATTGGTATGTTCCGACGCAAAAGACTTTTAAACTTCTTACAAAAGGTAAATTAGCCGCCAGAAGGAAGCCGAAATTTCGCAAGAATGCTAGAAAGAATTTAGTATTTTAGTGATCTAAGTTTAGCTTTTATATTTTATGAATCGTTCCGCCTGTCTCATCTTCAATCCAGTTGCGGGTCAGGGTGACCCAGACTTAGAACTGGCAGAAATTCGGGCAATATTAGAGCCAGAAATTGATCTAGATATTTATCTAACAACTGAAGAAATCGACGCTGACGAATTAGCCTATGCAGCCGTAGAGCGAGGGGTAGATGCAATCATTGCTTCGGGGGGAGATGGAACACTCTCCGCGGCGGCGGCGGCTCTTGTGGGTACTGATATTCCATTTGGCATCATTTCCCGAGGAACAGCAAACGCTTTTGCCACAGCTTTAAACATTCCTGACACGATCGCAGGTGCGTGTCAGACAATTTTGCAGGGAGGAACCTGCCATGTAGACGTAGCCTATTGCAACGATCAGCCAATGGTACTTTTGGCAGGTATTGGCTTTGAAGCTGAAACTGTAGAATTGGCAGACAGGGGCGCTAAGAATCGGTTTGGGATGATGGCCTACGTTTTCGCTGGAATTCAGCAACTAAGAAATTTAAAAAACTTTGATGTTGAAATTGAAACAGAAGATAGGATAATTAAAACTAGTGCCTGTGCAGTTACAGTAGCAAATGCCGCGCCTCCTACTTCTGTTTTGGCTCAAGGCCCAGCAGGTCTGATTTATGATGATGGGTTATTAGATTTGACGATTGTGGCTCCAACTAACAAAGCAGGAGCGATCGCAGCTACATTTCATCTATTCCAAACCGCTTCTACAGGTAACGCCGTAGAACGGGATGATATTGGCTTTCTGCGAGCCAAACAATTTAAAATCACAACTGAGCCACCGCAAAAGGTTGTTCTAGATGGTGAAATAGTTGGCACAACTCCTGTAGAAATTAAGTGTGTACCAGCAGGTTTGAACATTTTTGTGCCATTAGTAGAAGAAGTTGAGCCTACCGAAAAACTAGAGGGACTCCCTAATCTGACTATTGAGATGAAAGACACGGTAGAGGAGTGAGGGCATGGGGCATGGGGCATTGGGAAAGAGGCAGAGGGGCAGGGTGCGGGGTGCAGAGGGGAAAACTCTTCTCCCTTGCTCCCTGCTCCCTTGCTTCTTCTCCTGCCTCGCCTGCTCCTCTTCAATTGAAAACTCAGGAGTAGGTTGCATTGAAACTTGTATCTGATCCAGCGATCGCTAACAAAATTCGTAAGATGAATCAGCGAGTACGGTGGCAAGATCCGTTAATTGCGGAACGCAACATCGATCAAACTCGCCTGGTGTTGGAACATGGTCAAACAGACAATTCTGAGTTCTCATTTTTAGTTGTAGGTGATAGTGGTTCCGGCAAGCACCGGGGACACAATCCCCAGCGAAAGGTGGCTGAACTTATGTTGCCCCATCACAGCGAATGCCGTTTTATGCTGCATACCGGAGATGTGATCTATTTAGTGGGGTCGAGTGAATACTATCAGCAGAACTTCATCCAGCCTTACCAAGAGTTTCTCTTGGCGGGAGAGCATCCCCAACGGATTGCTTATGACCAGATGATTTTTAAGCTGCCCATTTTACCTGTACTGGGAAATCACGATTACTATAACTTGCCGATTCTATTGAGCTTGGCCTCTCTGACAACATTACCCATTCGCCGCCTGTTGCGATCGCGGTTAGACCTAGATGTAGGCTTGCATGGCTCAGGAACCGGTGAAGCTTACGCACGGGCTTTTCTGGACTATCTTAAGGCGTTTCAGCTTCCAGGAGAGTTAGCCAGCCACTTAGATAAACACTACACAGCCAAGACAGATACAGGTTATTGTCTTAGCTATGAACCTGGGCATTTTACCCGCCTTCCCAATCGCTATTATACTTTTCGCTATGGCGGTATTGATTTTTTTGCCTTGGATTCAAATACATTTAACGATCCACCACCCCTGCCTAAAACAAAAGAAGGTGATGCTGATCGCAGAATTTTACAAAAACGTCGTGAAGATTTAGAGCAAGAAAAGCAGCAAATCATTGAAAAATCAGCCAAGCTTCGTCCAGAAAACCCCAGCGAAGCTGACCAATTAGACGACTACCACGCCAACCTGTCACAAATTGAAGAAATTATTGTTGATATCGACAAGCAATTAGCTGCTGATAAAACAACGCTGACTGACACTGAACAACTAGACTGGCTCAAACAAAAATTAATTGAATCTTGGAATAATCCTGAAGTTCGGGGAAGGATAATTTATTTCCATCATCCACCATACGTAACAGAAGCGACAAAATGGCAACAAGCACAGACTCTGATAATTCGCGATCGCCTTCGTGGTGTACTGGATGCGGTAGCGAAAAAAGTAGGTTCCCTAACTCAGGGGCGTCCTTTGGTTGATTTGGTATTGAACGGTCACGCCCACTGCTTGGAACACTTGGAGACAATGGATACAGGACACGCTGACTCTCATATCCACTGGATTGTTTGTGGTGGTAGCGGGTTTAGTTTGCGCCGCCAACGGATTGAGGGAGCAGATTTGATGGAAACTTTTGGAAATGAAAATAGATTAGTGGCGCGATCGCATCTCTTCATTGGTCGCAACGGTCAAGGTTCTCAGAAGCGGCGACCTTACTCAGGTTTACGCATTGACGTTAAAGGCGATGGGCAGCCTAAGTTTATTGTCCGTCCTTTGGTTGCCGAATGGCATCAGCGACAATGGCATAATCGGGAACTTGAGCCACTAATCATTTAATTAATTCTGGGGATTTGACTAAAGAGCAACTAAGCATAGCAGAGTTTGTAGCGGAGTCTAAATCTCCGTTACAAAACTGAATTAAGAATTATTTTAGCGATCTACCGATCCCATCACAACATCAATGCTTCCCAGAATAACGAAAATATCTGCTACTTTTTGACCTTGGATTAACTGAGATAAAACTTGTAAATTATTGAAATCGGCTGGACGAATTTTCCAACGCCAAGGGAAGATATGATCATCTCCGATGATATAAATTCCTAACTCTCCCCTGCCTGACTCTATACGCACATAATGTTCACCTTGAGGAATTTTAAATGTGGGTGCAACTTTTTTGCCAATGAATTGATAATCAAACCTGTTCCACTCAGATTTAGCACCTGCTTTCATGCGTTGAGCTTCTAAATTTTCGTATGCACCACCAGGTAATCCGTTGAGTGCTTGCTGAACAATCTTGACTGACTCGCGCATCTCTCCAAGTCTGACGACATACCTAGCAAAACAATCTCCGGCTGTATCCCACTGTACTTCCCAGTTAAAATCGTCGTAGCATTCATAGTGGTCAACCTTTCGTAAATCCCACTTCACCCCAGAAGCCCGTAACATCGGCCCAGAAATCCCCCAATTAATCGCTTCTTCCCGGCTTAAAACTCCTACACCCTCAACTCGGCGGCGAAAAATAGGATTATTGGTAATCAGTTTTTCATACTCATCAATGGTAGGTGCAAAATAGTTACAGAAGTCTTTGCATTTATCCACCCAGCCGAAAGGTAGGTCAGCAGCAAGACCTCCGATGCGAAAATAATTGTTATTGACCATCCGATAGCCTGTAGCAGCTTCAAACAAATCGAGAATCATTTCGCGATCGCGCAAAGTGTAAAATATAGGAGTTTGTGCGCCAGTATCTCCCACAAAAGGTCCCAACCACAGCAGATGATTGACAATTCGGGCTAACTCCAGCATGATTACCCGAATGTAGCTGGCACGTTTGGGGATAGTGATATTCGCCAGTTTTTCGACAGCATTCACCGTCACGGCTTCATTAAACATTCCGCCATAGTAGTCCCATCGACTTACATACGGTACGTACATTATATTGGTGCGGTTTTCGGCAATTTTTTCCATACCTCGGTGTAGGTAGCCAATGACAGGTTCACAGTCCACCACATCTTCGCCATCTAAAGTGACAACAATCCGAAAGCACCCATGCATCGAAGGGTGATGGGGGCCAAAGTTAATCACCATTGGCTCGGTTTTAGTTTCAATTCTGACCATAAATAGTTTCCCTAATCTCTAAATATTTCTGAAAAAGATGCTATTTTTGAAAATTTTAGAAAGTTTACGGTCTGGAGTCTTGCAAAATCGTCCGGTTTTTTGCAGATTTATCCTATCTTTGTTGAATAGTTTTAGGAGTTACACCCATTAGACGCTTACAGTGAAAATTGAGATGGCTTTGGCTAGCAAAACCAACCAAGTGAGCAATTTCAGCTATTGTGATTTCTCTCTTCAGCAATAATTCCTGGGCACGTTGCACCCGACAGTGAATTACATAGTTATGGGGAGTCATTCCCGTAGATTGCTTAAAAAGCTGGGAAAAATAATGAGGACTCATTGGTATCAATGCTGCCAACTCTGCTAATCCTAAATTCTGGTTAAGATGTTCATGAATGTAGTCTATAACTTGCTGTAATTGACGCCGTGATAAACCATTTTTATACACTTTTAATATCGGTTTACGCGTAGAATAGTGTTCCATGAGATGCACTGATAAAGCATTGACCATCGTCTCTGCATAAAGACGGCTCCCTAAAGGATTATTTTCCAAAATGCCTTTTAGTGCTAGCCCTATTTGATAAATTAAGGGATCGGGTGTGGCGAAGTGCGGCACAAGTTGAATCTGTTGGGTATCTGCTGTTTCGTCAACAGCATAAGCTAAAATTTGTGGTTTAATAGCAAGTAGAATAAAGTGGCCCTCAGCATCCCAATTCGCCTGATGCCCGACGTTAACAGGAGTAATAATAATATCGCCTCCAACTACAGCATCACGATGCTTGCGTCCATCCATCTTCCGTTCAGCATGAATTACCCGCGCTCCATGAGTGAAAATGATCAGAGAATGCCACGAGGGAGTGCAAACTTCAGGAAATTCATAAGCAGGTTGACACATATATGTAAATGAAGCACCCTGCCAACCTGCTTGAAGGCTTGTGAGAATTGGTAGACGTGGAAATAGCGGGAATACCTCATCTTCTTTAGTGATAACTAAGGGCTTTTCTTTTAACATGGACTACTCACCACAAGTTATTACAAGCCCAATGTATCAAAAGCTAAAAAATTATCATATCTCAGGTTGTACTTTATTCACCTATATAAATAGAGACGCAATTATCATTGCGTCTCTCAAAACTGCCTATTTAGCCTTCTTCCGTGTAATTGCACTCAGCAAAAAGGATGGTTGTAATTAAAGTATTCCTGGACCTCTACCGCGTGTATCACTATTTTCGGTCAACTTGCCTTCTTCGTCCTGATTAACTTCTGCGAGTTCTTCAATACGTTGGGCTTTCTCTTCTGCTGCCTGTTTGCGTGCATCACCCGGTTCTTCGTAGTACATTTCCGGTTCAACAGCATAGTTGTTCAACAAACCTTCTTTGTCCACGGTATATCCGTCAGTAGTGCGTATACTGTCTGGATGGGTTTGGTCATCGGTAGGTGCATCCGCCTCCCTTTCTTCTGTAGGGAGTGTTTTGTACAGAGTTCCCTCTCTTTCCATTCGTGCAGCTGTTTCAGCTGGGATAATACCGCGATCATACGTATCTACTTCAGCTCGATCAGATGAATCTATACCTTTATTAACTGCTTCATTAGCCATAAATTATGCCCTCGTTAAAGAATCTATTAAATAAACTCAAAGCCTAGATTAGGCTGTTTTTCATCTTCGATCTACTATCTTTAGAAGTGATTTAAAATTAAATATAATGTTCTACTCTCTATCTTTTGATGTATAATGTATTCAAAAGATTAATACAAAGCCTGGCTAAATACTTGTAATATTACGTTCATCGTGTAAAAAAAGGGTTTTAGCTAAAGTTAACACTGGTAGCAATAAAAATTATTGTATCCCGACTGCGTTTTTTATCAAAAATAGGATAATTACAAAAATCCCGGCTTCTTAAAGAAGTCGGGAATGTGAACCATTAGATTGTATAGATTTAATTAGGGAACGATACAGACTAGTGTGGTGAGGCTAAAACAGCTTGATGCAAATCCAACCACTATTCGAATTAACAAGAATTGGACTTTAAGCAACTTGTTAAAGGTAAGCTAACTTACGCCATAGTGCACTAGTTTAATGCTTGAGAAATTTAATCGCCCACTAATTGATTTTTCAGTGATTGAATCTCATCGGCTAATTCTTGCCGGGTTGAAGCCTTTAAGAGATAACGGGAAATAAACCAAGTGACATAACTAATTCCAACTAATTCAAAAGTTGGTGATAGTAATGGAATATCATTGATTGCATCCAGTACTGCTAGTACTAACTTGGCTGTAACAATTGCCGCCAAAATTAAACCAACTGTTATTAGAGGTTGCTTATAGTTTTGAAAAAAGCTACCTAAGTATTCAGGCAATTGCTCCAAAAATTGAGAAACTTGTCTACTGATTTGCTGCCATTGAGATTCAGGTTCGCTTGCTGGTGGTAACTTTGGTAAGTTTTCAGTATCTCTACCTTCAAGTGCTAGCGTACCTTGTGAGAAAGAGGTATTGATGGATTCAAGTTGCTGTTGTTCGGTTTCCATAGTTTTTATTTTCGGTAAGTACAAGAGTTTATATAACTGACTGATCGTCAATGAATATAATTATCAAGGTCGTCAGTTGTCAATTTGTCAATTATTAATGGTCAGTAATAAGTAGAACTGACCACTAAAACTGAGCAGAGGCATCTAAATTTTTTATTTATGCCTACCTACTCATTTAGATTTATTGTTAGCTATCTTAGCTTTGCGGTGGAGCAACAGTTGCTTTAACAACTACAGTTTTGACACCTTTGATTTCTTTAGCCAAACGTTCAATCTTAGCCAACTCCTGCTGATTGTTTACAGTTCCTGCAACAGTGACAGTTCCATCCTCTGCTGCATCAACTGTTAGTTGGCCCTTGGGTATGTTAGCTTCCAACTTGGAGCGAACTTCACTCGCTAGATCACCTGTAGCTCTTTGTGTATCGCCACCAGTTGCATTATTGCGCTGTTCGCGGGCACGGATATCAGCATCAAGTTGTCTTCTGCGAACTTCACTTTGCGCGTCTTCTTGAGCAGCTTGTGTTGCTTGTGTACTTGGTGCTTCTGGAGCTTCATTAGGAGCAGGCGCAGTTACAGTTGTTTTGGCAGTATCTTGACAGGCAGCAACGCCAAAAACTAGAAGACAACTAATTAAGAAAGGAGTTAGCTTTTGCATATGTTTAATTCGGAATCGGAAAGTGAAATTTGTGGAGTTCGTTAATGTTGAGGCAGATGGGAGGAGCAAAGTTTTCATCTTCTTGCTCCTACAATTTTGGTTAGAGTGTTTCATCACGGCGATCAACAATTACTACAGCAGGATCGTCTCTATGAATGTCTGCTGAGTAATTGGTGCGATCGCTATTAACAACCGCTGTGTTTTGATGCGTTCCTCGGTCTAAGCCTGAGCGATGTTCGCCTAAATCAGCCCCATCATAGATAGCAAATTGTTCAATGCCTCTACGTTTGAGAATGGCTTCAGCTTGGCGGATTTCAGCTTGCGTACCATCAATAATTACCAAGTAGCCGCCTCTTTGAAAGCGATCGCTATAAACTTGCGCCTCGCCTTCAGGAATTCCCAAGCCAACGAGTCCGCCAACAATACCCCCAGCTGCTGCACCGATCGCACCGCCAGCTAGTGTTGATGCCAAAGCAGTTGCTGTTGCACCACCTGCAATCACAGGCCCAATTCCAGGAATCGCTAAAGTCCCAAGACCAACTAATAAACCAGTCAAGCCGCCTACGACACCGCCTGTAGCTGCTCCAGCTTTTAGACCATCGTCTGCTTTGTTACCTGTGCCGACATTTTTATCTACATCTACACCAGCGATCCCATGACCGTTTGCATCCTTGGCGATGATGGAAATTCTACTTAACGGAAAACCTGCATCTCGTAATTCTGTAATTGCTGCTTCTGCATCTCGGCGATGAGAAAATACTCCAATCGCGCGTTTAGCAACACTACTATGAGCCACATTAACATTAGAAGTTGGAGCTACATAATCAGCATTTCTAGCATCTGGATTATCATAAATGCCAAACTCTTCGACACCACTCTGATGTAGAATCGCTTGTGCTCTAGCTATTTCTGTATCTGTACCATCTAGGATGACTAGATAGTGTCCACGTCTTACACGTTCGTCGTAAACTCTAGCTTGTTCTTCGGGGATTCCTAAACCAACCAATGCACCAAGCAAACTACCAGCTACTGCACCAATACCAGCGCCAGCGAGAGTCGTAGCTAAGGTTGTTGCTGCGGCTCCAGCCAACATAATTGGCCCGATTCCAGGAATTGCCAAAGTACCAAGACCGACTAATAACCCAGTCAATCCGCCCAAAGCACCACCTGTAGCTGCTCCGACTTTAGCGCCTTCGTCAGATTTATCACCGACGCGATCACGTACATCAGCACCAGCAATATTATCTTTGTCTCCATCCTGCGTAATGACAGAGACTCTGTTCATGTCAAAGCCAACTTTTTTTAATTCATGTAGGGCATTTTCAACATCTCGACGATGAGAAAATACACCTACGCCACGTTTATGTACACCTACAACCATTATTCTTTCTCCTCAGCAAAAATCAATTATTCACTAATTTATAGCTCCTAATAAGCATTATTAATACATATTTAACTTTACATTTCATCAATCGCTTGGAAGAATTTTTATCTCTATCATTAGACATACGTGCTTTTATCTAACAGATAGTAAAAAACTTTAATATTCCAACAAATTATGCTCTAGAAAAGTTATATAATTAGCTATTATATCTCTACAAAAATATCTAAATTATTAGTTTTAAAATTAGTTAAATTCCTGTTAAAAGAACTATCTCATTAGATGTAATCTTTAATAAAAATATTCTAGGGAAAAATCTTACTAGCAACAAACGGATTGAATCTTATCAAATAGATTGGTATTAAAGCACCAAAATTTACATTATTTTATTTAGTCAAAAAATAATAAAAATATTTGTTTTTTGTAAAATACGACTTCTGGCAAGCAAACTTCTTACCTAAGAAAGTGCCAGTTTATATAACTGGCAACTAAATTGATGAATAAGCCGTTTTATACAGCAGTTTGCTTTTAAGTGAGGTACAAAATGCAGGACTCACGCATCAGATATAAAGAGTTTCTACCTCCTACCTCACTTCGGCTACGCCCAACTCTTGGAGCGGCTGCGCCCGAAGCGTAGCTATGCCGCAGGCTTTACGACTGCGCTCAGTGATACCCTGTGCCTCAAAATCCATATCTTTGTACTTCATGCAGATGAAAACTGCTGTAAATGGTTATTAAATTGACTGCAAGTGAGAGAATACTATGTTTCAAAATGTTTTAACTATTTGGGGATGGGACTGGCTATCTTTTGGATTAGCACCAATAAGTTTAGCTCAGGAAGGACTAACTCCAGAGGAAGCATCAGTTCTGTTTTCTGGCCCTAAATTCTTGGTAGCATTGCTGGCTGGAGTCTTAATGGCATTTGCCTTTCAATTATTACTTACTAATTTTTCAGTCGCTGTAGGAATTTCATCTTGGGAAATTGACTCAGATTCTGATGATGAGTCAGAAAGCTTGGGTAGTAAAATTCGTGCGACTCAGACTAAAATTGGTGCTTGGGCGTTGCTAACCGTTAGTATTGCATTATTTATTGCTTGTTTTCTAGCGGTAAAACTTAGCTTAATCGAAAGTGAATCTCTAGGAGCAATTATCGGTGTAGTCATCTGGTCTACCTATTTCTCACTGGTGATTTGGTTCGGTTCATCAGCAGTAGGTTCTTTTATTGGTTCTATCGCTAGTACTGTCACTTCTGGTTTTCAAACTTTGATGAGTACCGCAACTGCTGGAATCGGTGCTAATAATGCGAAAAAACAACTGGTTTCTACTGCTGAAGATATTACAGCCGCAGTCCGGCGAGAATTAACTTCAGGTTTTAATCCTGAAGATATTAGAAATACACTCCAAAGTTCTTTAGGCTCTTTGCAATTGCCAAAGCTGGATATCACAGAAATTCGTAACCAATTTGACCAGCTTCTTAAAGATACAGATTTGCAATCTATTGCTAACAGCGACTTACTGCAAAATATCAATCGTCAAACCTTTGTTGATTTAATTAGCAGTCGCACGGATTTGTCTAAAGAAGATATAAATCGCATTGCTGACCAATTTCAAGGTGCTTGGCAACAAGCTTTGAATCGCAGCAATCCAACAGAACAAGTAATTAATTTGCTTAAGTCTGCTACTCCCGAAGAATTGAATTCAGATCAATTAGGTGAACGCCTTCAAGAACTGGTTGCAGTTGGAGGTGGGAATGGCAAGCAAAGCAATGGTGTAATGAAACAAGCTATTCGATATGGCTTGAGTGCTGCTGTACCAGCAGTTATGGAGCGGGCTAACCTTTCCAATATCGATGTTAACAAAATTACTAATCAGTTGCAAAAGCTGAAAGAAAAAGTTCAAGATGTTGATGTAAATCAAATCACAGAACAACTCCAAAGACTTAGAGATGAAGCAACTGAACAAGTATCTGCAAGGTTGCCAGTATCACTCGAAAATACAATTAAGGCAGATGTAGAAGACTACATATTGAATTCGTTTCCTTGGCATTTTAACCGCATTACCCTAAGAGATGAATTTAAAGAACTCATCTATGACGTTAATGCAGATCCGACAACTGTGAGACGAGAGTTGGAAGAAATCAATCAAGAATATTTTACCAACTTGCTGAAGCAACGGGGTGATATTAGCGAACTCAGGGTGAAAGAAATTTCCGAACAAATGGAAAGCGATCGCCTGGAAGTTTTAGAAACTGTAAAACAGGCTCAAGCGCGAGAAAAAGGGCAAGATTTCCGCAGCCGCATCGAAGATTATCTGCGTTCTACCGGGAAAGAAGAACTCAACCCTGAAGGTATTGAACGCGACTTTACCAGATTAGTGGAAGATCCAGAAGCTGGGTTTGAAGATTTAAGCGATCGCTTCGGACAATTTGACCGCGGCACCTTGGTACAATTGCTCCAGCAACGTCAAGATATCAGCGAAGAGGAAGCTAACAATATTGTTGGTCAACTTGAAAGCAGCCGCGATAATTTCTTGAATCGTGCAAGAGAACTGCAAGAACAAGCAAAAGCCAGAGCCGATGAACTGCGCCAAAGAGTTGAAGATTATCTGCGAAATACTAACAAAGAAGAACTCAATCCCGAAAGTATCAAACGTGAGTTTAGAACCTTACTAGACGATCCACAAGCTGGAATTAGCCAATTGACTTCGCGCTTATCGCAATTTGACCGCGATACACTAGTCCAATTGCTCAATCAACGTCAGGATTTGAGCGAAGAACAGATAAACCAAACTCTCGATCAAATCGAAGCAGTCCGAGATAGTATTTTGCAAGTCCCACAGCAGGCAAAAGAACAGTACGAAAAGACGACAAAAGCGATCACAGAATATCTTCGTAATACCAACTTGGAAGAACTTGATCCAGAAGGGATCAGGAGCGATTTGGAAAAATTACTCGATGATCCAAAAGCAGGAGCTTTAGCACTGCGCGATCGCCTATCTCAGGTTGATCGAGAAACCTTGGTTCAACTCGTGAGTCAACGGGGAGATTTGAGCCAAGAGCAGATTAATCAGATAATTGATCAAGTACAAGATGCGATCACTAGTATTGTGAGAGCGCCACGACGTTTGGCCAAGCGTACCACTCAAGTAGCTCTGGATTTTGAAGCAAATCTTGAAGATTATCTGCGTAATACCAACAAAGAAGAACTCAACCCAGAAGCAATTAAACGCGATTTGCAACTGCTGCTATCTTCTCCCCGTGCTGGAATTGGGAGTTTAAGCGATCGCGCTTCCAAATTTGACCGTTCGACAATTGTAGCCCTGTTATCCCAACGGGAAGATATCTCAGAAGAGGAAGCTAACCGAATTGTCGATCAAATTGAGTCTGTTCGCACCTCGATTGTCGAACAATTCCAGCAGATCCAGGAAAGGGTGCAATCAGTGCTTGATGGAGTTTTTGCGAGAGTCCGCAACTATCTCAACTCGCTGGATCGTTCCGAACTCAGCTATGAAGGGATTAAGCAAGACTTTGCGAAAGTCTTCGACGATCCGCAAGCTGGATTTGAAGCATTGCGCGATCGCCTCAGTCAATTTGATCGTGACACCTTAGTTGCTGTCATCAGTTCTCGTGAGGATATTTCTCAAGAGGATGCTAACCGGATCATTGACCAAATAGAAGCGGCGCGCGATGGCGTACTACAACGAGCCGAACGCATCCAAAAAGAAACACAAAAACGCCTGAAAGCGATCCAAGAGCAAACCAAAAAGCAAGCTCAAGAAACCAAAAAAACCGTTGCAAATGCTGCGTGGTGGTTATTTGGTACAGCATTGACTTCCCTTGCAGCTAGTGCGATCGCTGGAGCAGTTGCCGTTACAGGGTTACCTCTACCTCGCTAAAATTCATCATAAATTTATAAAAAAAGTGGTAATCAATGCCACTTTTTTTATAAATAAAACAAACTACCCCCAAGACGCTATCATGACTTTATTATTCCGATATAGATTACAAAACCCTATCTGAGCAAAGGTTTCAGATTTTTTTGTGGTGAGAAGAATAAAAGAAGACTAATTATTATTTCTTATAGATAGAAAAAAGTAGCCTTGAGAGTAATATCATAATCTTGTGATTGTAATACAAAAAAAACATCATAAGATTTATGCGATTGCGTACTAAAAATCTGCTTGTTCCCTAGCAGCCTAGTACTGTAAGCAATGAATAGATAAGGCACAAGGATATTAACATGATTCTTGGCGCAATTTGATGCCAAATCATTAATATATGCAGTGCTTCTCAAATCTTTAGACTTAACAGAAACGCCTGTTCCAATCAGGTGTGGTTCAGTTATCTCTTACGACTTGTTATTTCTCCACCTTGTTTTCTCGGCATTGCTGAATAAAAGTGTGAAGTTCAAAAATTTAATGTTTGAAGCTGGTTCCTTTGCGCCTTTGGGGTAAAGGAAATTCATACTCTTAATCAGTAACCCCGTTTTCTGATGGAGAAGTCACGAGGTAATTTGTTTTACCCTATAAATTCAGGAAAAGCGCATTTATGGACGACATTCTCGATCTCTCTAGCCTTATTCCCGGCAACCTTACCGTCAATCTTCCTAACAACTCTATCCAAACCGGCGGTAGTGGTAACAGAGTCATTAACGGCACTAGTGGCAGTGATGTCCTTCTCGGTGGTAGTGGCAGCGATCGCATCGATGGCGGTGATGGCAACGATGTGATTACTGGTGGTGGTGGCAACAATACCCTTATCGGTGGTGCTGGCAACGATGTCATTACTGGTGGTGGTGGTAGAGATAGTATCGTTGGCGGTACTGGCAACGATGTCCTTACCGGTGGTGGTGACAATGATCGCCTCATTGGTGGTAATGGCAACGATACCCTTGTCGGTGGTAATGGCAACGATACCCTGCTCGGTGAGAGTGGCAACGATAGCCTCATTGGCGGTAATGGCAACGATGTCATTGGCGGTGGTGATGGCAATGATGTCCTTGGCGGTGGTAGTGGTAACGATCGCCTCGTTGGCGGTAATGGCAACGATCGCCTCGTTGGCGGTAGTGGAACTGATACTCTTATTGGAGGATCGGGTAACGATCGTTTCCAGTTCAACTCAATTTCAGATAGTCCTGCTGGATCTGGACGGGATGTTATCACTGACTTTTTTGGCAACGGTAACTTGCCAGGTGACCTAATCGATCTATCTAACATCGACGCCAACTCCACTATAGGGGGCAACCAAGGCTTTACTTTCATTGGATCTCGCGGGTTCTTCGCAGCCGGTCAGGTTCGTTATTCAGGAGGTATTCTTCAAGCTAGTAATGATGGGGATCTAGCAGCTGAATTTGAGATTCAGCTGGCAGGCGCACCATCACTAGGGGCAAGCGACCTTATCCTTTAATTGAACGGATCTGTCTTGAAAATAAGGCACGAGGCAGAATTCTAATAATTTAACAGTTACAAAAAGAGGTAAGTTTAACTTGCCTCTTTTTTCTATAGTGATTATTATGCAAAGACTAGTAGTAAGCGACATTATCCTTTAATAAATGAATGAGCAGCCTAGCTTTAATATCAAGTTAGATTAATCAATCACTCATAATTCCCACTAAAACCCCGTTCCGCGAAAACTACGCTTTTGCATCCTTCCCCGCTTGTGGGGAAGGATATTTTTCTGATAGCAATTAGCCGAACGCTGAATTATAGAAAATTACCAATGCTTGCTCATCTTCGATCGCGCCGCATATACATGAGAAAATCAGGTAATACAATCGCAACAGTTGCGATTTACTGACGGAAGGAAAAAAGATGTCGGAAAATTTGAGAAGCCAAGTAGTGACGCAAGGAGTGCAGCGATCGCCAAATCGAGCGATGCTGCGTGCAGTTGGTTTTAAAGATGAAGATTTCAATAAAGCCATTGTGGGTATTGCCAATGGCTACAGTA
>JAHHHS010000229.1 GCA_019359215.1 Nostoc indistinguendum CM1-VF10
AAATCCTCTAATGACTTTTTGCTCTCAAGAAGTTTTTGCGTCATGTGTCATATTTTATGACGTTTTGTGCAGCTTGCTTACCTTTTAATTTTTCTCTGCTACCCCAGATTATTGAGCCGATACAATTAGATTACCTCAAACAACTTTCGTACCTAACGGTTCAGGCTCGAAAACTATATTTTCAATATTCAAGGCGGTTAAGGTATAACCATCACGTACAAAAGTTGAACTTCCGTTGCTGTTTTGAACGCTGTAATTGTTAGAGGAGCCAAGTAATATCAAAGTATCAAACCCCTCACCACCATCAAGTGTGGCATTGCCATAGCCAACATCAAATATATCATTTCCTTTTCCTCCAGCAATGAGAATATTGCTAATAGAGCCACTTTGATTTGCACTTTCAATGGGATTGTCATCTGCATCAAGACCGTCTACCTTCCTAGACTTGAAGTAATCATTACCAATGCCGCCATCGATACTGATAATAGCTACACTTCCGCCTTGTATTCCCACATTAGTTCCGTAGCCAAATATCTTATCGTTGCCTTTGCCTCCATCAATCTGTGCAAACAGATTGTTAATTCCAATTCCTAAGCTGTCGGAAATACCAATACCAATAATGCTATCGTCACCATCACCGCCATCGATAGTACTGATGATGGAATCCCCATTTGCACTAAAGCTGTTGTCAATTGCTATTCCATAACCGATGACTTCGCCAACGTCAATGCCAGTACCCTTGATCAAATCATTTCCGTTTCCGCCACTAATGTTGCCTCCGTTAGTAATGCCAATTGCCTGACTGGCAGTGGTAGTACCGATAATGGAATCATGCCCGTCCCCGCCTTTGATAGCGGACTCAAAGACCTGAATACCGCGTCCAGAGATGCCGTTGTTATTACCAATGCCAGTACCGATAATAGAATCATCTCCCTTCCCAAGATCGATAAGACCACCAGCGTTGAGACCGATGCCAACTCCAACATTGCCACCTTTAATTTTGCAAGTGCCAGTTCCAATGATTTTATCGTCTCCATCCCCGGTATTGATAACACCATTAGCTGTGTTAAAGATTCCAAGATCAGCGTAGCCGCCTGTACCTATACCGACAATGGAATCATCTCCATTCCCGCTACTAATTATGCCGGAGTTAGTAATACCAGTCGCATTAGTGCTTCTTTCTAAGGAAAACTTTGCGCTACTTGCAATCCCCTTAATTTTGTCGTCTCCGTTCCCGGTTTCAATGATGCCGTCGTTGGAGATACCTGTAGCGATACCGTTAGTTGAAGTGAGTGCCCCAGTACCAGTGATAGTATCGTTTCCTGAATAAGTGTTAATAATCCCCTCGTTTAAAACTTGAATACCAGTAGCCAAAGTATTAGCCTTCTCTTCCCCTAGCACAGTGTCGGCTTTGCTAGTCCCAATTACATTAGGGGGAACTATAAGTTTAACCACAGTAGTTAGTCTCCTCAATTCTGAATAGGAAATCGGTGTTTGAGTTGTTAGCTATGCATTTACCTGTTCGGGTAGCCTAACTGAGTCATGCGGTTAAGTCCTGTACATCGCAGGAATAATTTGCCATTTTCTTTGTACGTGCAATAACGTCTTTAGAACAGATCCTTAATTTCCTTCATCGGAATGAAGTCTTTTTATGCAAATCTCCTGATATTTTTTATTAGTGCAGTTCTAACGGAGGTATAAGAATTGTTCGACCGAGTTTAATCAAGGGTGACTGTGGAGGAGAGGGAGTCCGGACATGATGGCTCTGAATTTAGCTAAACTTATCGAAGTAAACTGCTTGCAGCCGTGATCATAGCCACAAAGAATTTTGCTTTAACAGGTTAGATTAACTGTGGGAGTAACAGAAGGCTTCTGAATTTCTCACTTATAAATTTTATCCTTAACAGCAGTATAGGCACACTCCTCATTCTCTTACTGCATTTTGAAAAAAGCACAATAGTGATCGCACTTGTCTAACGTTAACCCATTGCTGATTTATTTTGGTATAGAAGCTTGCATCGGCAACTGGGCATACACAGTGCAATCCGTCGCTCGCCAAACTCCCGAATTGATTCCTGGTTAGGCACTAACCCTTTCAGTAATAATATATAAACTTAAAATTGCCAATGGGGGTTTCCCCCATGAGCAACTGCACGCCTGCCCGCAGGGGCTGGGCATTTTATTAACTGTAGATGCCTTTGCATATAGCTATTTCTGGTACAGCACTTTAGCAAACGGGGCATAGGCAATGGCACGAAGATAAGGGAAATGGTTGAAATAAGACATCTTGCAAAAGCTACAAATGCCAAGATGTTGGGGTGCATATTTGCATATTACTGGGGAGGAAATTCCATCTCTTTGCCCGTTTCCCCACCTCTGCAAGCAGTCTATGCTCTGAATGTGTCTTCAAGCAAATATATTTAAATAAATATGGTACTGTAGTATATAGTTAATACAAGGTTATTAACAGGTTCCTATTTTCAAACTAGACACTCACGGGTAATAGCGTAGAACGAGGGAATAAAAATATTTGTCCCTGTCAAGAGTGAACTGTTCCCTATTTTGACGCTAGTAGGAGTTATGCATTGAAAAGAAACTGTAAGGTGTGAATTTGAAGCATTTATCATAATTGTCGAGGTTTTTCAGCTTTCACGGCTGATTAAAGATGATTGAAAAAAGTCTGAATGTATGGGTTTGATTAAATTTACGCACTGATGAATTTGTATAGCGCTTAAAGCAGTTGTCCTTTGATAGGTAGATAAAGTGCTACGTAAAAGCTTTTTTATAAGGTGAATCTTCAATGAATATTAGTGTTCCTCACTTTTGAGGTATCAAGTATGCCGAAAAGGTCACTCTTGAAGCGAGTTTTTTGTGCCCAAAAACAGCACTCAACTCAAAATTGAGAACTGAAGTTACTGAAAAAATCGATTTAGGTAGGTAAAAGTTATGGCAAATATCATTGGAACCAAAGGTAATGATACCTTATTAGGTAGTAACAACACGGACACGATTAAGGGTCTTGCAGGCAACGATACCATCACAGGTAACGAGTTTACTCAGGTAAAATTTGCACAATTATCTGCTGGATTGTCAGTAAGCAAAAACAATTTTGTGGTTGTTTAATCGGAGTTAGCGTGATTCAAGTCGCCAACTAGTATGGTTTGCGGGGTGCTATTTTTAGCATCTCGCATCTGTCTTGCTCCCGATGCAAGTTGTTTCGGTAAGCGATCTCGCCAAAAGCAACTTTCTCACGCCATGCATTCAGTCCAACGTGAGTTCGATGAACTAAAAAACGGCAGGAGGAAGGGCAGGTAAGTCTTTGGGATAAATATCAAGTGAGGGTTTTTGAGGCAAATAAGTGTAAGCAGCTAAACCAGCCATCAAGTTGACCAAAAAGTTGAAAACACTTCGATGCCTAGAATGTTCAATTTGGCACAGGTTTTTCAGGTGGTCATTAACCGACTCAATAACTGCACGCTTGCGTAAAAGAATTTTATCAATCATTTTCACCAAGCGGTTTTTCATGTTCTTCTTGGATTTAGTAACTAACTGTAACCCCCGCTCATATAACTCCTCAAAGAGTTTTTGTGAAATATATCCTCTGTCACCGAACAGTTTACCAATTAAGTCCTTAGTCATATCTGGGACTGGCTCACGGTCATCGACATTTGCAGGAGTAAGTTGAAATGCAAGCAGCTCTCCCCTGTCATTAATAATTAAATGAAGTTTAAATCCAAAATGCCAACCCACAGAATTTTTCCCCCATTTGACTAATCCTTTAAATACCTTATGTGCGTGAGCGCGACATTGATGACAAACTTCTATTGGCGTAGAATCAATAAAACTGATTCCTGTAACTTCACCTGTGCGTGTATGTAAACAACATAACAGCCATTTTGCACCACGGCATCAATTCAATGAATCTGGTGTAGCTGACCAGATTTGGGAATGCGCCACGCCAACCCGGCAGTATATGCAGCGTATAAAACTCTTTTGTTTGTTCGGTAGCCCGAACCATGAAAGGCGATCGTAATTGTCATCACCTCCGATAAATGCATACTGTAAGTGCTGCGACGCTCTCCAATCATTGACGGTAGCTGCGGTACTTGTTCCCACATCCTCTCCCATGACGAACAAAAATCGTCTACATCGCAGAAAATCTGGGTTACATCTAGGCGAGATACAATTGTGGACATAGCTGAGACACGCTTAATTTTTGTTCTAATTCCAGTCTCAGCTTTTTTTTGGGCTTTTTTCAACCCGTCGAACTCACGTCAGTCCACTGTGGAGCATCTGCCACCAATTGAGCAAATTTGTCAGGGCTTGCGTCTTCAAACTCCAGCATTACACCGCAACGCTCATCACTCGTTAGGGTACTGAGTAATTCTTTAACTTTCACTATTGCATAAAAGCTAAATTTACAATTAATTTAAGTATTTACACGCAAAGTTTATTCTTTCTTTTTGAAAAATAATTAATACTATAGTTCGACGGGAGCAAATTACTAACTAGCGTTCAGCAAACAAACGCTGTTCTGTTATAAGGACAAATAATTATGGTTCAGTATCAAGAGATTCATCTTGGTCCGGCATTACTCGTATCTGTATCTAATACTCACAAAACTGTTTCTGCAACGGAACTACGGCCTTGGGGTTCTTTCACTATTCTGGAAGAAAAGCCAGGCTACAAAATTAAAAGGATTGAAGTCTTGCCTGGTCATCGCCTTAGCTTGCAAATGCACTACCACCGTAGCGAACACTGGATTGTTGTTTCTGGTACAGCAAAAGTCACTTGCGCTGATCAAGAAGTACTGCTGACTAATAATCAATCTATTTATTTACCTCAATGTACGAATCATCGTCTAGAAAATCCTGGTGTGGTTCCCTTAGTCTTAATTGAAATTCAAAACGGAGAATATTTAGGAGAAGATGACATTGTTCGGTTTCAAGATGATTATGCCCGTACTAAGTTCTAGTACAGCACGGTGTAAGTAAAGCATCCATTAAACCGCTAATACTTTACCCTTCTTGAGTTTGGGCTAATCGTTAAATTGTGAAACAACGGCTGAAACCCATTATTTTATCAGTAGCCTTGAGTCAAATGCTAAACAGTTTGGTAATTCTATTCGCAGTCATTGGGGAATTGAGAATTCATTACATTGGAGGACAGGATGTCGCCTTGAAGGAAAATGACTGTCGGATTAGGAAAGATAATGCTCCACAGAATTTTGCAATTCTCAGACACATTGCAGTCAATCTTTTAGGTCAAGAGAAGCGTGTCAAACGTGGAATAAAAAATAAACAGTTTCTCGCTGGGCTAGATAACAATTATTTAGCAAGAGTTTTAGCATTAGCATAAACTCATATATCAGGAATTAAATTTGAATATTTAGGAAAAATTTCATTTTTCCTCTAAATAAATATAGTTTTATAAACTCGAATCTTGAGTTATTTTAGTATTAATAAATAATCATTTAACTTCAGATAAGGTAATTCATGCTTTTTGAAAATATTTTATTTATAATTTAATGAATTTTTACAATTATCTATTTAAAATTTCTCTTAGTTTTGATTAGTAAATAAGATGCGTTTTCCCTAGATCAAGGTTAAAAACCAATACGCTTGGTTGAGGCTAAAAACTAAAACTGGCGTAGGTTAGGTCAAAAGAGGCAAGGGGGCAGGGAGCGCTTTGCTGGGGGAAAAACTGAGACGGAGCTTGTACTCCGCCCCAGTTCAAGCGTATTGGATTAAAAATCCCTAATAACCGCAATGATCAGCATTGCGGTTATTAGGATCTAGCTCCAAGCTTGCAGACATGTTTAGATTCTGTGTAATTAGCCAGCAATCTCAAAGTTTGTAGCTGCCAATACTGGTGCTGCTGTTAATGGATTGTTATCGTTATCAATGTTGGCGAACAGCCCATCTGTCCCAAAGCCTGATGAACTCAAGTTTGGGTTAAAGAACAAATTGCCAGTTCCACGACTGTAAGTAATGACTCCAAAGCTAGTTGAAGCTGCTGCATCATTAGCTACTATCCTAATATCGGACAGATCCTCGAGTCCGACAAAAGTTGTACTATCCAGGACAATTGTGTCAGCATTGCGGTTAAAGTCAGTAATTTGATCTACGCCTAGATCATCAGCATTGAACGAAGCACCTGAGCTGAACACAAAGCGATCGCTACCAGCACCCCCTGTCAGGATATCATTACCGTTGCCACCTTGTAGCCAGTCTCTACCAGCGCCACCATTGAAGGTGTCATCTCCATCGCCACCAATTAGGGTGTCATTTCCAGCATCACCAGAGCCAGTTAAGGGTGTAGATGTGCCACTACCATCAAGCGAGTCATTGCCAGCACCGCCTGTAAAGCTGACTGCACTGACGCTAGTTTCCTCCAGGTCGTTAACCTCGAAGATGTCATTGCCTCCGCCACCATTGACTTCAAAGCTCTCTACGGTGTCTACAGTCAGGGTGAAAGGAACTAAGTTGAGCCGATCAAAGATTGCTCTTCCTTCGGCGTCTTGTTCTAGGAGGAAGGTGTCTCCTGCACCTGCTGCGCCGTTAACTTCAACCACGTCAGAGCCAGCGTTACCACTAATTCTGTCGCTACCGTCACCATTGTTCCAGATGAGTCGGTCGTTGCCACTTCCACCTGTGAAAGTGTCGTCGCCAAGATCTCCTTGTATGGTATCGCTCCCACCCCCACCGTTTAGCAAGTCGATACCGTCACCACCTTGTAGCCAGTCTCTACCAACGCCACCATTGAAGGTGTCATCTCCATCGCCACCAATTAGGGTGTCATTTCCAGCATCACCAGAGCCAGTTAAAGGTGTAGATGTACCACTACCATCAAGCGAGTCATTGCCAGCACCACCTGTAAAGCTGACTGCACTGACGCTAGTTTCCGTCAGGTCGTTAACCTCGAAGATGTCATTGCCTCCGCCACCATTGACTTCAAAGCTCTCTACGGTGTCTACAGTCAGGGTGAAAGGAACTAAGTTGAGCCGATCAAAGATTGCTGTTCCTTCTTCGGCGTCTTGTTCTAGAAGGAAGGTGTCTCCTGCACCTGCTGCGCCGTTGACTTCAACCACGTCAAAGCCAGCGTTACCACTAATTCTGTCGCTACCGTCACCGTTGTTCCAGATGAGTCGGTCGTTGCCACTTCCACCGATGAAAGTGTCGTCGCCACGATCTCCTTGTATGGTATCGCTCCCGCTCCCACCGTTTAGCAAGTCGATACCGTCACCACCTTGCAGGAGGTCATTACCAGCACCACCATTGAGGGTGTCATCTCCATCGCCACCAGTTAGGGTGTCACTTCCACCAAAACCACTGAAGTTATCAGAAGCGGCATCACTAATACCTGTATCTGCTCCATTGGTTGGTCTTGGGCCTGGAGTCCAAATTACTGCCATGATTAATACTCCTGATTTTTAATTTTTCACTGAACAATGAGCTACTAGTAATTCATTTCTAAGAAAAGTATGAAAGTACTAGTTTCTGTCTAAGAGCTACAAAACTTATAGTTTTTAGCCGCTAAGTATTACTCAGAGATACGTTCTTATTTTATGCATAATTATGCATAAAATTTATTTTATGGAACTCTTTATTATGAAAACTTCAGCTTTTTATAAGATAGAAGATCGCCCGTAAATGCCTTTATAGACAAGCTTTCAGTCGATTAGATAATTGAAAATTTCAGCCGATTAGATAATTTTAAATAAAGTTAAAACAACAAATGATAACTAAATACGAATCCGTGCTTATATTGTGGCTTTAATGACAACCTTATACTTGCCGAGCACTATTAATAAGTGAGTATTTGCCTGTCAAATATAGTGAGTTTTATCTAAAGTATTTAAAAGTTTTACCAACTTAAAAGTAGCTATGGCTAATCGATCTATGCTATTAATAACCAAGCTTTTTACTGAAGGCTAAAGCATGGATTTTTGCATTTAGTCTTAAATATAAGTATTTATCTAACGAGTCAAATGTAATACTTTAATCTGATTGAATATTTCCGTTTTAGAGTTAATTTCACTGGAGATGAAGCGTAGGGCCAGTGAACGCACGATTTTATCGTTGTATAGCACTTAGAAGTTAATAAACTAATATCTCCCGGTTCGCCCATTTAAAAATGAGTTAGTAAAAGCAAATATACCGAAAGGGATATTCCCAAAAATGACTAAGTATGGTTTCGGAATTATGACAACTGAACTCATAATCGGAAATGAACGAGTCGATCATATACCCCTACTGGTGACACAAATAGAACAGATGGGTGTACAGAAGCTAATTTTTCTACACTAAAGAGGCTGACACTTATTTATAGACCCGTGCCAAGTGCTGATGAGGGAATTTTTACAGAAGCTAATGCCTTATGGCTGAGGTAGAACCAGTTTTAATTGCTGCATTACATGATTGAGCCATTACGTGTAATCAAACTCTCAAACTCTTCTGGCTTCATTCATGTCTTTGACGTGATCACCATACAAAGCAGAAAAAGCCCCGACCGAGCAGAGTCGTTGCGCGGTCGTAGCTCATAATTTTTCTTAGCGTACAAAAAACCTTTTCTGGCAGGGTGATGCCTAGCCCGCCGCAGGCATCGCACTTCTTGGAAAACGGGACTATCACGCCATCCACTCCACCCAATCGGGCGCAAGAGCCACCAGTTGAGCAAACTTGTTCGGGTCAATATCCTCAAACTCCAACATCACGCCCCAACGCTCATCAATTGTTAGCGTACTGAGTAATTATTTAACTGATTTTACACCGTACTCCACCCGTTTAATAGCCAATTGAGCATAATATTTAACCCGTTCCCACCAAGAATTACTGAGTTCTGCATCTGTGTCCATACCCCCCCCGATTATTATCTCCACTTTCATTACTGTGGGGTATGAACGGAGTATTAATTCCATATTGAAACTGCATCCTAGCTGCATAAGCTGCATCTTGCTCAAGTGATTTTTGCCGCTTCCGTTCCTTCTCTTCCCTCTGCCGTCGCCGATAATCCAACACCTTTTGGATAAACTCGACATCAGAAGTATTCAGCCGATAGTACCGAACCCTCTGGTCGTCCTCCATTGGCCTTCGTGACTCAGTAGACAAACCGAGTTGCCAAAGGTACTGCCCCAAAATCCAAACTGGAGACTCCGATAGCGGAATCGTCAGGTTGAGAATACCTTTAACGTGAGAGGCATTGCGTTTTGAGAAATCAGCCAAAGCTTGAATCATCGCCTCGTCGCCTTTAATCTCAACCCCAGCCATCAGATCCATCAGCACTGCCCTAAGTCCAAGCCGATGACGCATCAACCACGCAGTAGAATGATTGCTCCAATCTGTGCAAATGGCTAATCGCTCTCGTTCCGATTTATCCCGTTCGGCAACAATAGTCGGCGGTGGGACAAATTCTCGCCCCTGTTCATCGGTAATCATTTCCCAGGTGCGGCCAATATCGCTTCAAGTGCGACAATCTTTTTAATTAAGCGTCCTCCATCATCTTGTTCAACCAGTTCCGGGGTTATGCTCATGCCATAAGTGTCTTGTATGCAGAACTTTTCACACTCCAGCACCTCCTCCGGCTTGAGATAATCGGCTCTTGCGTTGGTTTTATGGTACGGCATTAAAATAGCCATTTTGTAGAAAGGCTCAAAAATTTAAAATCCAGCCATAGCTAGGAATATAGGCTCTGATTAGATTTTATTTATTATTCGACTCCATAAAAAGAACTGAAGAGCCAGATAATCTTGATGCTGCCTACTTGTGTAAGTCCTTCTATCAATATCTTTGGCATTGGCAACTTTACGGTAATGCTCCTCATCGATAGCAATACCAGCCGCTTTCATCCACCGCGAAGTCCCTTCATCACTACCGTTGCCCAAAGGAATAATCGTATTGCCCATTTCCTCTAATAGCGACCGCAAATCAGCCCGAAGATTATTGATCGACCAATTGCGCTGTGCTTCAATCTGACAACTAGCATCCAACGCCCAGTCCTTCTCAGCCCCCCGCTTGCCTGTTTCTCTGTCAATGCGAATCAAAAACGCGGTCATCTCGTTCTTCTGGAGAATCTTTTCCTTGATGCGACGGGCATTAGTTTCGGCGTAACTAAAGGGAGGACGCTTTGCCACCCAAACATACATGGGGACATCTGGGCGATACCGCCATAACTGTTGAGCGCATTCTGTAGCCGACTGTGAAACAGCATGAGACACGCCAAACACGGCATCAAAATGATAGCTGGAAATGTCAACCCCTGAACTGAGACTGAGAGTAATTAAAAAAGCGTCGATATCCTTAATGGCAATGTTAATCTCCCTAATGAAAATCACATTCTCCTCACTGCCACTGTTTTCCGAGTGAATAGCCCACACCCTTAACTTGCGGTCTTCGGCTGATTCCGGTGTATCATCAGCGTCATCAATTGCTGAACCATCATTGAGCGCTCGTTCCAGCTTTTTGATAAACCGCTTGCTGTCGCTGACCATCATCAACTTTTTACCAAGCATCACCTGAGTTCGATGTAAGAAAATCAGCTAAAAATGAGTATTCAAAAGGGTTAGAGGCTTTTAGCTAGAGAGACTATATTCTCAATAATTAAAATTTATTGAGAATTAATAGAAAACCAGGCTAG
>JAHHHS010000230.1 GCA_019359215.1 Nostoc indistinguendum CM1-VF10
TGGGGGCGTATTAATCTGTTAATGATTAGTGTAGTTTGGGATAAAAGGTCTATCCCAATATACTTTAAGCTATTAGACAAATTAGGTTCAAGCAATTTTGATGAACAAGAAGCAGTATTCAAAAAAGCATTGCCGCTTTTTAATAATTATAAAACTGTAGTGTTAGGAGACCGTGAATTTTGTTCAATAAAACGGGCTTTCTGGCTGACAGAGCAGAAAGTATATTTCTGTTTACGCTTAAAAAAAGATGCATTTATAGAAATAGAACCGGAAATTTGGCTGCAATTAAGAGATTTAGGTTTAGCACCTGGACTTTCTTTCTTTTATCAAGGTATTAAATATACTCTCATCTTCAGGATTTATTAGCTTTAATCTTGCTGCTAAATGGAAGCGTAAACGTTTGGGAGTTGCGCCAGAGGAGGGTTGGTTTATCCTTACCAACTTAGATGATTTAGAATTAGTGGGATAGGTTCATGGAAATTTCCCCAGTGTTATAGCGGTCTACTATGTGTTGCTTGATTGCAGATTGATTCAGCTCATCAGGAATATCGATGTGAGCTTCACTTGTGATTCTTTCGACTACTGTAACGATGACTTTCATGACTAATTCCTTTAAATGAAGAATTCAGGAGTCAGAAATCAAAATTATTCTGAATCCCGACTTCTGATTTACACTGCTCCGGCTTTTGCAGTTTGCAACTGTTGCATCCATGCGCTGATTGCTGTTAATTCATCCGCACCGCTAGCAACAGCATTAACAACAAGATTTTGATACAAAGATTCAGCATGATTGGGATGGTCACACTTGCCTGCTGCCCAAGCCAAACACATGGTTTTGATTAGTTCATTAATCTGGCTAATATCAAGTAGACTTGGGCGGTCAACATCCTGAAATTGCAACCACTCTTTAACTAAATCAAGGGGATAATCAAGCAAGGTGCGAATATTTTTAACTCGCAAATCCTGAGTCGGTACTGGTTGGGGAACTACGCTAAGTTTTGGTGTGGATGGAGTAGTTGAGGAGTTGCCAGCTAATAAAATTTGAATGTCACGAATGATTGTTGCCCAATCCAAATCTCGACTCCATTCTCTGTAAATCTTGGTTTTAGTTGCGGCATCGTAAAGATTGCAGAAAACTGTATTCTCGTCGCCAGCATTCGCAACGATAATCAGTGGTTTGGAAAAATCTTGAACACTTGATGCAGCTAATTTTGAGCTTGTTCAACTAATTGCTGAAGGCTGGGGTTAGACATTTCAATGCCAAGCCGTGAACATAAATCTTCTGCTTTCACTCCGAAAGTTCCTGGTTCAGTTTCGGTTTCTAACTCTTCAAGTAAAGATTGAAAATTCGGGTGTTCATCGTTGATTTCAACCTCAAATAAATCTGCACTCTTTGTAACGGTGGTTGCCCAATCTGGTAATGCCTGTGGAATGGTTTTTGCGTAAAGTTTCATGATTGTCTCCTCTGGGATTAATAATCTAAAAATCCTCGGCAATCTCCAACAAAAAGCCGCGTCCCGTGTTCTGTACTTGCACGAGTTCCTTATCCAGCAGTGTTTGAATAACTGAATCGGAGAATTGCAATTGCAAACGATGCAATGGAACACAACCGCCACAAAGCCGAATCGAACGCAGCAAATGATTAGCTCTACGGTCAAAGCTGTTTGTAGAATTAGCCATTGTTTGCACCTTGAGTTAATACGGTTAACTGTCGGTTGAGAATGCTTGTCTGCTGTTGATAAAAGTCAATCTCTGCGCGTATCTGTGAGAATAATTCCTGTGGGGAAAGCGGTTTAATTTGATTTTCCTGAAAGTGGAACAATTCATCAGAGTTTTTATTAGGCATCAGCGTATAGTGCCAACCACCACCGAATTGTTCAGCTAATTCAGTACCATTCGGGTAGTAATAAAATCCCAAAATGATGCCGTCTTTAGTACGCTGATCCAAAGCAAAGCGAGGGTAGCCCCAGTGTTGGCGGATTGATATTGTTGGTTGCATAGGTTTAATTGGGGATTGGTGGATAAGCAAGTAGTTGATGAGCGATCACTTGACTGTTACAACCAAGAGCGATCGCTCTCGTCTGTGCGAGAATTAGGCCGTTACCAACTCCCGGCTTTCTGCAACTGGCGCATACTCCCTCAACTGCCCCCATTCTTCATTCGTGAGCATCTCAAACGGTTGGTCTAGCAATTCTTCGCAGTTAGCCGCTTCTGCATGGGGTACGGTATCCACCATCGACAGCCACCAGACAGCATCCATTGCCGAGTCACATGGCATTTGTTGACATTCCCCAGTACGCATCACCCACCAGCCGCCATCAGTGCATCCTACTTCGCCCAGTTTCACATTGTTGTGGTAAATCCCATCGTCGAGAATTTCAAAACCGTATTTCTCACATTCAGCGAAAATCTGCGCCATGATTTCGTTGCCAGTGGCGCTCTTGGGCAGGGGAGCAGGGGAGCCAAGGAGCAAAGGAGCAGAAGAGATTTCTTGTACAAATTCCTTCCCCTCTGCACCTCTGCCCCTCTGCACTTTTGCTTCTTCCTGCACAGGTAATGAGCCGTCTTTGTAGTGAGTGCAGATGAAGCGATCGCAACGCACCTAAAACAATTGTCAATTCGCAATTCGCAATTTCCTAGCCAAATTCCAATTGGATAATTGTAAATTAGTGGGTAGCCTAGCCCCTACTAGAAAGTAACTGCGAATTGCGAATTGGTAATTGCGAATTGGTTTGACTACCCAGCGTTGGGTTAAATGGTTATCGTCATGGCTGATGCTGGCTATCAGTTGATTAGCAGCGTAATATTCGTGATGGTCAAACGAGATTTCGACTATTCTGAGGGGTTCGGGAGCTATGGCTTGGGCTTGATCTGCGATGTAGTTGTCGAGTTCGGCTTGGGCTGCGGCTTGGTTGTCAACTTTCTGAAGCTGGGTTGATTGGTGGGTGATGATTGCGTTTACCCAGGTGTCAGCCCCTCTTTTGTCCCCGGTGGGTGTAACGCCTAATTCGGCAGCGATTCTTTTGAGACGGGGGAGGTTATAGCGGCAAATGGCTTGCTGTGTGTAGGTTGGATGTGTCATGATTGAAATCTCCATAATTAATTGGGACAAAAGGCGATCGCGGAAGTTTGTCAGGCTCAGTCGGTCGTCTTTTGTTATTCCCATGATAACACGATACTAGTATCGAGTTAACAGCTAGCTACTATCGTAGTTTCGTATTATCGTATAATGGTAGTATTAAGGGCATGAAATTGCGAACAAAACTACCAGAGTTGATGAAGTCCAGAGGATTAGATCAAAAAACCCTAGCAGCTGAAACAGGGCTTAGTCCCACTACTGTAGGGAAGCTTTACCGCAGCCATTTTGACCGCATAGATAACCACACAGTCACGACGCTGTGTAAGTACTTTGGGTTAAGAAAACTAGATGATTTAATTGAAATCATTTGGGAAGAAGATGATATTGAAGGTAGGCAAGTGTGATTCTAGTTGCACCCGAATCAATCAATTCTTTATCCTTGTTGTTACTTGCGTTATCAAAATGCAAAGAATTATCAAAATGCCCAGGTATCTACTTTGATATTGGTAATCAGGGAGTGAAGTCGTATATCTCCTTTAAAAAGCAATATTTGGTGACAAGTCGCTTTGTGTCTATGCAAATACCCATAACACTGAAAATCGATCTGCAATCGACTTTGAACAAATGTTACTAAGCTAAAAGAGGTGGAGTAATGAATAAACCACCCCGTAAGCGCAACAACACCACCTCTGCTTCATCTAGTAAGGACACACCACCAGATAACCAAGACCTTGAAGAAAACCCAGCTACAGCAACAATTACAGTTAGCGCTGTTGAAGTAACTGAGTTGACCCAAGAGGAGCAAAGCGATCGCCTGCACTTGGAAAGGAAAGTGGAAAGAGCGTTTTTTGAGGCAGGGAAGGCGCTGACGGAATTACGCGATCGCAGATTATATCGCTCCACGCACAAAACCTTTGATGAGTACTGTTTAGATAGGTTTGGCTATAATCGTTCCCGTTCTTACCAGCTAGTTGATGCGGCAGTTGTTGTGGACAACTTGCAAAAATGTCCACAAATTGTGGACATTTTGCCGACAGCAGGGGGGCAAGTTCGATCCATGACAAAGCTTGAACCCCAGGAACAGCAAGAAGTGTGGTTAACGGCAGTAGAACTTGCTGGCGGGAAAGTGCCAACTGGGAGAATTGTCAAAGATGTGGTGCAAAGGATCATGGAGAGAACCCAAGTACCGAACACCTACCAGTTAGGCGAAGTCTGTCAAATTCTTGTAAAAGACAACCCGGAACTGAGAGGCAAAGGTGGCTGTTGGGCAATTGTCAGCGCAGTGAATGACTTTAGCTGTACGGTGAAAATGTGGGATGGCGAGTACACCGTTGGGTTACAACACCTGAAGTCTTACAATTACCTGCCTGCCGAGTGTGAGCAGATGCGGTTGGTGTGCGATCGCATCAGTCGAGTGTATTCCAATTCGCTGGAGGAGACAGTTAAAAATCTGTTGCAGTCGTTGGGGAAGGTGAATCGTCCTTATTTTACTGCTGTGGAAGAGAAGCTGTTGAAGCTTCTGGAGTTGGAGTATAGGAGAATACCCTAAACAATTTTGGCAAATTGGCATCCAATGGCTTTGGGTTACAGTTTCAATGGAGTTAGCAACACAACGGGACAGTGAAGAAGTTGTACAAGGGATAGGGTAAAACTTTCCGCAACTGGTGTCCCGTGCGCCAGTTGTCAAATGAGTGCTGTAGAAACGCTCTACATATTGATACAGCGCTCGTAAGTGAACGCCATCAGTCTGCAACTGGCTAGAAATGAACAAAACCAAATAGGATTTCAGAAGATGAAAAATCTAGATAGCTGGATTACTGTATAGTTTGAGGTGTACCAGATTATCATCTCAAGAGTTGCTCTATGATTGCTCTACCTGGTATTTTATCCAAAACAAAATATACGAAAGTGACAATTCTCTAGTGTACCGGGGCATCAGAGACGATGGAGTACGGCTCGTCGTAAAAATGCTAAAGCTTGATTATCCCTCACCTGGTGAACTAACCCGCTACAGACAGGAATATAAAATTACCCGCTCCCTAAATGTGGAAGGAGTTATCAAGGCATACAGCCAGCAGGACTATCAACGGACTCTGGTGATTATCTTAGAAGATTTTGGGGGGAGTCCCTAGAGCAATGGATGCATAAGCGTCCAGATATATTCTGCCCCATGCCTTTATCCACTTTTCTAGGTCTTGCGATCTCTCTGAGCGACATTCTGGGTAGAATCCATACAGCTAATGTAATTCATAAAGATATCAACCCTGGAAACATAGTCTTTAATCTGGAAACTGGCATTGTCAAAATAATTGACTTTGGGATTGCGACCCAATTTAACCGCACGAATCCGACGTTCAAAAGTCCCCATGTGTTAGAAGGCACGCTTGCCTATCTGTCGCCAGAGCAAACCGGGCGGATGAACCGGATGCTCGACTATCGCACCGATTTCTACTCACTGGGTGCAAGAACTCTATAAACCCATCACAGCAAAGCACGGCTATTTCATATCGGGTAAATTTGACCAATTCAGGCGCAATATTCCCTACAGCGCGATCGCCCATGCCCTGCAAAAGTTGGTGCAGCAACTTCTGGGGGAACCGGATGAGCAAGTGCAACAGTGGCGATCGCGTCTACTCACTGCTTTGGGAAGCAACGGACAAATTATCGTAGATGTGATTCCCGAAGTTGAGTTCATTATTGGCAAGCAGCCACCTGTGCCCGAAGTTGGAGCAACAGAAGCACAGAATCGCTTCAATCTCACGTTTCAAAGGTTTATGCGGGCGTTTTGTGCAAAAGAGCATCCACTGGTCATATTTTTAGACGATCTACAGTGGATCGATTCTGCGACGCTGAAGTTAATTGAACTCATATTGCTTGACGAGCAAACTCAATCCCTGTTTTTGATCGGAGCCTATCGAGATCATGAAGTGTCTTCAACGCATTCATTAATTTTGATGCTGGAGAGCTTGCGAAATCAGGGGGCAGCGCTTCAGGAAATTACCCTGACCCCCTTAACGCCCGAACCGTTGACTCAACTGGTGGCTGAGACATTACATCGCAATCCTGATACCGTTCGTTCCTTAGCCCAAGTCGTGTTGCGTAAAACCGAGGGCAACCCTTTCTTTGTTGGTGAATTTTTGAAGCTGCTGCATAGCGAAAACCTGTTGACCTTTGATGCCCAACAGTTGAGTTGGCAGTGGAACCTAGCTGAGATTGAAGCTCAAAATATCACGGATAATGTGGTGGAGTTGCTGCTGCGTCAGTTGCAGAAATTGCCGGAAGCAACACAGCAAGTTCTCTGCATCGCTGCTTGTGTTGGGTCTGAGTTTGATTTAGAAACGTTGGTGATCGTTTGCGAAAAATCACCGAAAGCAATTTTCCAGGATTTATTAGAAGCAATACAAGCGGGATTAATTCAACCTCTGTCTGACTTGGACGAAGACTTGTTGGTTCAAGAGTATAAGTTTTTGCACGATCGCGTTCAGCAAGCGGCTGTTTGAAATCATCGATCATCTCAATCAAGGACTTAAGCTAGTCACTGCTCGATCAGAACGAACTGAAATTGCCAGATTGAATTTAATGGCAGGTCAGAAAGCAAAGGCAGCAACGGCTTATGAAGCAGCTTTTAAGTATTTCACTACAGGGCTTAAACTCCTCAATGCAGAGAGTTGGCAGAGTGAGTATGATCTCACCTTAGCGCTGTACTCAGAAGCAGCAAAAGCGGCGTATCTCCAGGGTTGCTTTGATGAGATGGAACAGTTGGTAGAAGTGGTACTCGATCGTGCCAAAACAGTGGTTGACAAAGTGCAGGCTTACGATAGCAGAATTCAAGGATATTTGTCACAGGGCAACCTGAAAGAAGCACTAAAAACTGGATTGGAAGCGTTAAAGCTCTTGGGAATAGATTTAATAGAAAATCCAAGTCAGGCAGATGTTCAAAGGGAATTGGAGTCAACGGCTGCACTACTTGCCCAACGAGAAATCGAAGACTTGATTAATTTACCAAAGATGACCGCACCAGAACCGCTGGCAGCAATTTATATCCTGTTTACACCAGAGCGATCGCAGGTCTTGCAGCTATTATCGACTCAAGCAGCGATCGCCATCGAAAATGCCAACCTTTACTCAGAACTGCAGGCTAAGGAAAGCAAGATTACCCAGTTCCTTGAAGCGATTCCGGTGGGAATTGCGATCGTGGATGCGACGCAATACGGTTCGGTTAACAGAGTTATCTGTTGAGGCAAGCAGGGGGAGCAGGGGGAGAAGAGAAGCAGAGGAAGAGAAATTGCTTAATAATAGCTCTCTTCCCTCCCCTGCCTCCCCTGCCTCCCCTGCACCCCCTGCTTATCCGAACCGTATTGGGATGCGACGGGTTGCCCTTACTATGCCAACCAATGCGGCAATCAACTCCTGGGCAAAGAAACTGATACTTCCATAGCACCGGAGCAGATCTCAGAGGCTTATCAGCTTTATGTAGCAGGAACGGATCAAATCTATCCAGCGGAGAGCTTGCCTATTGTGCGGGCATTAAGGGGCGAACGCATTAGGACTGAAGATATAGAAATTCGTCGAGATCATGTCTCAATTCTAATTGAGGCACGGGGAACACCAGTTTTTGATCAATAGGGCAATATCACTTATGCGATCGTTACCTTTGAGGACATTACAGAGCGCAAACAAGCCGAGAAACTCCTAGCCGACTACAACTGCACTTTAGAGCAACAGGTCGCAGAACGAACTGCTGCGTTACGACAAAGTGAAGCCAAGTTCCGAGCTATCTTTGAAAACTCGTAGGTCGGCATCTACCGAACCCGCCTCTCGGATAGATTACTTCTCGATGCCAATCAACGCTTTGCCAATCTGTATGGCTTTGACTCACCCCAAGAGATCATTGGGATTGAACACACCGCAGACTACTATGTAAATCCCAGCGATCGCCAACAATTCCTTGAGTTGCTGAAGCGGGATGGGGAAGTGCGAAACTTTGAAGCCCAGATGCAAAAACGAGATGGGACATTGTTTTGGGTACTTTTCTCTTCTTATCTGAATGCAGCCGATGGATACATCGAAGGGGTGGTTGTAGATATTAGCGATCGCAAACGAGCAGAAGCCGCTCTACAAATAAGTGAAGAACGACTACGCTTGGCATTAACCGCTTCAAATCAAGGACTCTACGATCTCAATATCAAAACTGAAGAAGTCGTGATTAACCCAGGATACCCTTTAATGCTGGGCTACGATCCAGCAACATTTCATGTAACCAAATCTAGGTGGATTGAGAGTTTGCATCCTGACGATAGAGAATCAGTGCTTGCAGTTTACCATGCTTGTATTACTGGAGAAGTCCCCAGCTATCAAGCAGAGTATCGCCATCGTACCCAGGATGGTCAGTGGAAATGGGTTTTTGCTGTCGGCAAAATTGTTACCTGGAATGAATTCGGTGAACCCATCCGAGCGTTGGGAGTTGTTACGGATATCGACGATCGCAAACAGGCAGAAGCCACTTCAATTTTGGAAGAGCGCAACCGCATGGCACGCGAGATTCACGACACACTCGCTCAGGCGTTTACAGGCATTCTGGCTCAGGTCGGAGCTGCAAAACAGGTGCTAACGGATGATGTAGAAGCAACTGGGGCACACCTAGACCTGATCAAAGAATTGGCACGAACAGGACTGACTGAAGCGCGGCGATCGGTCGTCGCGCTCCGTCCTCAGCTTTTGGAGTCGGGCAGTTTACAGAGCGCTCTCCATCGTCTCGTCGCTCAAATCAGAACTGCCGCAATGGATACCACTTTATACTATGAGACTGAGGGTACAGTGTATTCTCTACCGACTGAAGTCGAGAGTAACCTACTGCGGATGGGGCAGGAGGCATTAACCAATGCGATTAGACACGCCAATGCTGACGAAATCCGAGTGCAGCTAGTTTACGATCGCGATCAGGTTTACTTGCGCGTGAAGGACAATGGACAGGGCTTTGGAGTCGGGAATATTACAGCCTATGCGGGTTTTGGCTTACTCGGTATGAGCGAACGGGCAGAGCGCATCCGCGCACAACTGACGATTAGGAGTCAACCTGGACAAGGAACAGAAATTATTGTTGTGGTTGGGGTGTAGGGTGAAATGACTACTCCACATCTTACACCCCAGTTAGAGTCGATGTCCGTATTGCTACGGCGCACCTCTCCTTCAGAACCGGACATGCACCTTTAGGCGCATCACGGCTCCTAGCAACCTACGGGTAACTGGGTAAAAGCCCAAAATCCCATTCATAGACCGTTTTCAGGTATTGACCTCCGTTACTTACCGTCTTGAGCCTTCCAGACCTGAAGGGGTATTGCAATCCCCTTTAAGCTGGGCAATTACAGCTTCAATCTTTCTGGCTTGTTCGCCTAACCAACGTTTTCCTTAAATTGTCGGTCTATGTTCCATCTAGTCTTTTCTTAGCCGTTCATTGGGGTTTTGGGAGCGTGCCCGTCCGCGTCAATACGATCTGCTAACATTCCCTATGTTATTATCCAGTTACTAGCCCTGAAATGCAGTCCGTTTGTCTACGCATGGTCTAATCCATTTCTAGATTTCTTGGTTGCCGGAGGCAATTTCCGCCTCCATCCTACCCATCATCTTCCGGTAGAAGCTTAATCACGGCTTCCCACATAAGTTGTCAACCTTATGGAGTTGATGACGTTTTTCCTCGTTCCGTTCCTTAGATTGTTTTGATACCGTAGGTGTCTCCATTTCGCCTACCATCAACCCAGAGGTTATGCAACTACCGGGGTGAGGTGCTGCGGGTTTTTAGATGGTGATAGTCAGGATATAGTCAGATTCCTGCTATGGGTGTAAGACGCTTTTTTAGGAGCTTCACATTAAGTTCACCGTAGTATCCCCCCATTAGCGGCAGTGTGCCTAATCTGATTTAGCACTGATTCCGCCCTGCTTCCAGCTTCACTCTGGTGATTAGCCTCGGTGTGGACAGATAGGGAGTCACTTCTAACCTTGAAGGGGAGGGATTGCACCTCCATGCTGGGAACAGTTATAAGATTTTCAAGGTTCTGCCTTGACGTTCTCACTGCGGGTTATGAATTCACCGTGAACGAGTAGCACCACCCCACACCCCACACTCCCAATCCGAGTTCTGATCGCAGACGATCATGCCATTTTTCGGCAAGGATTAGCCACGATTATTAACCGTGACCCAGAGATGCAGGTGATTGCCCAAGCCGAAAATGGGGAACAAGCGATCGCCGCCTTTCGGGAACACCAACCAGATGTAACGCTAATGGATCTGCGAATGCCTGAAGTGGAAGGAGTTGCCGCCATTGGTGCAATTTGTGCGGTAAGCGAAGCTATCCCGAAGGGTTATCGTTAAATCTGCTCGGATTATTGTACTGACCACGTATGATAGTGATGAACTATACTTTTGCAGAAATTGACCCAGAAATAAAACTTCTGGGCTAAGTATCAAAAAGTTGCAACTGTCGGTCTAAGCGGCTAAACGAAGAATCTGGTCTAACTCACGTGAGCGTGGCGTCAAGTC
>JAHHHS010000231.1 GCA_019359215.1 Nostoc indistinguendum CM1-VF10
TGCAGGTGGTGTTGCGCCCAGAGCAAACCTTCATGTTTTGTTTTGCTCAAAAAACGTTGGGTGGTGGAGCGCACTTTTGGTTGGTTGATGGGATGTCGCCGATTGGTTCGAGATTATGAATTACTACTTGAAACATCGGAGACTTTTATTTATATTGCCATGATCCGTATCATGGTGAGGCGTTTAGCATAATTTTTGACCTCTAAAAACTTTTCAAACAACCTCTAAGACCCCCTCTTGGTAGTGGTGCGGTTGAAAGTTTAATTCGTCAAGTCGTTAATTTACGCATGAAAGGAAACGGTAAATTTTGGTTAAAAACTAATGCTGAAATTATGTTACATCTCAGATGCCAATGGATAGCTGGAAGTTGGGATAATTTTTGTGATTCTATCTTTAATTCGTTCATCAAGCCTATGTCTGCTTGATAAATTTTATACCTTAATTTTGGTTTTAATTAGTTAATTGTCATAATTAAGACTAAGTAATTAAAATTAGTAGCTTTACTTCTTTTTTAAAAAATCGTTAAATAGCTTGCTCGCAATCTTTTTGAGATATCTCATCAAGATAAATTTCCCTGTAAACCAGTATGTTAATGGCAAAGAAAGTCACATAGTACTTAAATCATAATTTTTAGCGATGGCTACGCCCGCCGCAGGCATGGCACCTTTTTGCCCAACCTCACCAAATCGCGTTGCTCCCGTAGCTAGCTTGATTCTCTATGCTAACCAGAGCCAGCCCTTCAGAAAAGTTAGCTGCGTAATCAAATTGTGGTGGAATAGCGAATTTACCCGTTTTATCAATATAACCCCAATTTTGATTCACCCAGACTCGTGCTAATCCTTGAGCAAAATCTGTAGCACCCTCAAACTGAGGAGGAATAGCGAATTTACCTGTTTTATCGATATAGCCCCATTTCTGATCAATTTGTATCCGTGCTAGACCTTCAGAAAAATTTGATGGGGAATAAAACTGAGGGTAAATATAATAGCTACGATGTTTTCCAAAAACTCAAGTGATTAAAGTCAGCTAAATTGCTTTATGCTTTTGGCATGGTAGAGTCAATCGACTTACGTTGATGCAATAGCTCAAACCATTGGCTCAATTTAGGATACTCTTGCTGCCAATTATGACCAAATCTGAGGCTGTAGTAACCCAACCCTGATATAGCTGCAACATCAACAGCACTCATAGTTTCATTGAATAGGTAGGCTGAGTTAGTCAACTTTTGCTCAAAAACACCTAAAAGACGATTAATGCTGGACTGATATTTAGCTTGGGTGCCAAAATCAGTTTGATTTCCTTTACGGGTTTCGTACCACAATCCCACAACATTATCTATCAAACTGTCTGCTAACTCTTCCCCCTGACGACAGCACAAACGCTCAATGCGCGAACCTGGATAAAAACTCGGCTGAGGATAAGTCTCGTCTAGATACTCCACAATCAGCGTTGAATCCCAAAAAACGAGGTCATTTTCATCCACCAATACCGGAACTTTCCCAATGGGAGATAAACTCAGAAATTCTGGAGGTTTATTGTTAATGTCTGTTTCTTTGGGTTCGTAAGGTAGCTGCTTCTCTGCCAGGACAATTCTCACTTTCCGAGCGTAAGGTGAGCGCTGTACATAGTATAAGATTCGCGCCATATCGCTGCTATAAATTCAGTATTGTTATTTCCTAGAGCGGTAAAACTTGCTAGAGGTAGGTTGGGAGCATAGTAAACTCGTTTGATATTTTCTAAGACGCATACATAATTAAGCCTTTAGTCTCACCTCTCCAGTTAGTTTTGCCGTTCTAGGTTATTTCCTATTTTAAATCTAATTTTAAATCGATGAAGCCAAACAAGCGGCCACAAAAGTGCAGGTGAATAACCCTAAAGTGCCTCCGAAGAGTCTATGTTGATGAGTTGTCTGGGGCAGAGGTGTACACGAAGGTGAAGCAGTAGAATTGCAGGACATGATGCGGCGGTATCCGCTGTTGTAGAATTGTAAGTATAAAAAGTAACTTTTATTAGTTAACATCTACTTCTACAATCGGCATTGAGCAATTCTAACTACAAAAAACGGCCCAAACCACCAACCCCAGCCTACAACGAACCGCACAAATTTTGCTGGGAAGTGTCCAGTTGGAGCATCACTACTAAAAGTGAAGTTTGAGTAATCTAACCAACTCTCATTTTGATACCAACCAACATGCTTACCCCATTCGATTGTATCTCCTTTAACTTCTTCGTAGATTCGCTTCTGTACACTAAATCCAAACTGTTTATTTGAGTATTTCGTCCATAATTGGTCAATTGTGCAAAGGTCAGTACAAGGAAATTTGCTAATTGACTCTGTATCGAGCCAGCCTTGCTTTTCACGACCAGCCGCTTTGAGCATGAGCATTGCTGTTTCTTCATCGGCTAGTTGCCAATCCCTTGCAACCAGTAGCTCATGCAGGCGTGTATAGTCTATATTGGACTCTGACAATAATTTGATTTGAGACACTTGCACCTATTGCTGTTGCAGATTCTAGTACTTAGAATAACTGTAACAGTTCGATAATTATCATCGCGTTGCTCCCCTATGTCCTTGGATGTCAGCGCTTGGTTTAATTGGGCGATGCGGCAGCGTATTGTGCTAGCGATGTCGGGTGAGGTTGTGTATACAGCGTCGGGTGAGGCTGTGGCGGTTACAGAAATGATGCAGCAGTTTCCGATACGGAATGAGTAGCGATGTTTACGGCAACCCAAAGAGGGAACGCATTTCAACTACTAGCATATTTCAGGACTCGTTCCCACTCCCAACGCGAAGCCGCCTCTACCAGTATTTCTTTACCATTGGTGAATTGGATGAATTCTTGCCCATTATCATCAAACACATCAGCAATCAGCCGATTACGTACATCGTATTTGTTTACCGGAGTAATTCTGTTACCACTAGTTGGAGGTGCGGCCGAATATGTAACTGCTGTCCGAGTAGCGATTAAGAACAATATGGATTTGGCAGTATCTGTAGCAATGGGATCGAGTCTATTAGTTGCTTTGTTGGTTGCGCCGCTCCTTGTACTAGTAGTCTGCCAAGACAACTTTGCGTTGTGGTCAGCAGGGGAGCGGAGGGGCAGAGGGGCAGGGGGGAAAAACTTACTGCAAGTTTCTCCCCTGCTCCCCTGCTCCCCTGCTCCCTTGCTTGTCTCCACGTAGCAATTTTGGGTTGGTACACTACTAGTTGGGCAGGTAATTGGGCAGCCAATGGACTTAAACTTTAATTTGTTTGAGGTTGTTGCAGTGATCATTGCAGTGGTCATTGCCAACTTAATTAGTTTGGATGGTCGCTCTAACTGGTTAGAGGGGATGTTGCTGCTAGCAACCTATGCTATATTGGGTGCTGCCTTTTACTTCCATCCAGTTTGAGCGCTAATCCTTGTTGCTGTTTAATGTTAATAAAAATTGAACAATATTAACTGCAAATGATGATTCTGCAACAGCAATTTTAGCGAGTAGTGCGACTACGGGAAAAATCATGCAACAGTGCCGTATGTTTGGACATTTAATATATTGATTGTTCCCCTTGTCTGCTCATAGCTGCTTTATTTAAAAACTTGCATTCCTCGTTGTAAGCCAGACGTTGCTGCACTTCTAGCACGGTTAGTTGATGTAATAGCTTACCTTGATAACGATGTAAGTATATTAGTTTTTTGCCATCGAATAATAATTTGAGCAAGGTTTGACATCGCCAAAGGTAAATTTCTTTCAAAGTCAGCCGCAGCCAAGTGGTTTGCCGTATCTGTTATACCGCGCAATTCAATATAAGATTTTTGGTTGAAAAGACTGGCTCTTGCCCCTCCCGCGCCTTCCCATGCAACTGCAATACAATCAGTTGATTGAGCCAATTCCTGACTTCTTTCAACTGTAATAATATCTTCATCACCACTAGCGACTGCCCCAAAATGCAATTGAAAATTTAACTGCTGTTTAGTTAGGTTTTGTAAAATTTTAATGACTTGGAGATCGCTAGCAAAGCGAGGTAAGGGACGGCTGACAAACTTAAGGTTATAATCATGCTCAACAATTTCAGTTGCTGCCACAACATCGCCAACTGCCAATGAACTTGATAACGCCCCAGCTGCACCAGCACACATCAGTAGCTCGACGTGTGGTAACTCAGAGAGCAAGTATTGTGCTTGTATGCCGAATTGAGTTTTGCCATGTCCCCCTTGGGCAATGAATAAGTCAAAGTCACTAAACTCCAAAACCTCTAAATTACCTAAATATAGCTTTTGTGCTTTTAGCCCTGCTTGTTTTAATTCTTGAACAAGAAAACAAAAGACTTCCCTACGGCAATGGACTGCACGACGCTAGCGCTTGTGAATGCTGCACAAAGTAATTCTGCAACTCTTAGAGACGCTGCGCGAACGTTATTGGCTGAAAACCAGGACTGTGGTGTTGAACCGAGGGACTGTCATGAAGATACTGGTTCCGCCGCGCCCGTTGCTCAAAATGAAAAATCTCTAAATTCTGCGATGCCTGCGGCGGGCGTAGCCATCGCTAATCAAACACAGGGGCAGGTAGAACAAAGTAATTCCGCTTCGTTGTTAGCTGAAAATTCAGTTTCAGATGTAGAAGTCAAAGCAGCTCATGAAGGTCAAAGTTCCGTTGCTCCTGTACCAAATCCTGAAAAGTGGTCACATGAAGCGATAGTTGCAAGCAAGGTCGCAGATTCGACTTGAGCGTATGCAGAAACTCAAGGTTGCGGCGAATTCGTGGCAAAATCCGGGGTTGGAATACTTGCAGAAATGCTGGAATGATGACCCGGCTTTGCAGATTGTGATCAAGAAAATGCTGGCGAAGTTTCCGCAGTGGGGGATTGCGATTGTGGATGGGGTGTTGGTTAATTGGGAAAGGTAAAAATCACACTGTCTCAGAATAGCGTGCAGCTAAAGTGATTGCTGCTTGGCGGTGCTTATCTACTAATTCAGAAGGTGTAGATCAAGATTCCCTTGCATTGATACTGCCAAGCGATCAATTATTTTCTGAAAACGGGAACGCATAATCTGCGACTCGCTCCCATCCACACTTATAAGAAGTGTCAACTAAGCTTACAATTGCTGAACTTGCTCAATGTTAAACCTATGACACTGACAATTAATGCGATCGCAACTTCTTCATTGAGCGTATTTATTCCAATTTCCTAAGCTTTTTGTTAAATAACCTATTCAAAACCTTGTTCGAGTCCTTCTTGCACAATATCTTAATAAATCATAGATTTGCACATCATATCATTCAGTTTGAGTATCTTCTGTTTTAGCCTGTAATTTTTGAACCTGGAGGTTTTCTTTCTAAGAGTAAAAAGTCAGAACTGAATTTTGTTTGATAAACTAAAGAAAAAATTGATCAATATCTCAAAATAGGTATGGCATCTTATAATTTGATTGTTGATGATGTCTCTTTAGTAAAATTTGCATTTTCTCCAAAGCTTAGTGCAGCTATTGAATCTAAACAAATAGTAAAACAAAAATTTAAACAAACAGAATTTATTGCACAAAAAGCAACTCAAGAAGGGCAACCAGAAATCAACCGTGCTAAAGGTCAAGAATCGCAAAGTTCAAATTCGTGGAGTCTCGGGATTTTTTTAGGAATTCTTCTTCTCATACTATTTTTTATATTCCGTGGAAAGAGTGACAGTAGTTACAGGAGCAGTCGTGGTAATGGTGACGGTGGTTATAGTGCTTACAGTGGTGGTGACGGAGGTGTGGCGGTGGCGGCGGTGACGGATGTGGTAGCGGCGGTGACGGAGGTGGTGGCGGATGTGGTGATTAAATGAGTTTGGCTACTAATCTTGGGATTTAAACAAACGCTGTACGCATCTAAGAATCACTGGTCAGTAGACCGAAAGGTTTTCCAGAAGCCTTAGGAGCCGTTCATTTGAGTTGAGGAACACAATCTGCCGTAATTTTGTTGGAGTCTGCTTTTCAAAGAATGGGCATTGTTGGTGGGTTAAGAGTGCAGAAGCAAAACATCTATTTCGTCAAATGAAATTTGATTCATTTAGCACTCCAAAAGTTTGCTTTCCCTCTATATTTATTTCTGGCAACAGAGGGCGAATTTTATGCAAAAGAGTTTTTGTTACAAAACTTTAGATTTGGGAAATCTAAAGTTTTGTAACAAAAACTCTTTTGCAGAAAAGCCCACCTAAAAAAGCTGATAAATAAATAGAAGTACTTCAATACTTGTCTAATACTCCACTAACTGCTTTGCTCATTTTTCCAACTAACAGGAATTAAATACTAGGAAAAACAATGACAAAGATTTTAGTTATTGATACAGAGAAACAAGTCCGCAATATATTTTTAAAATGTTCGGAGTAAGAAGGGTTCGATGCGATCGTTGTAAAAAATGGTCTTGTAGACATAAGATGGGATTGCATGAACTGCCCCACTTACTTCTCAGATGCTTTCAAGATATTGCTCCCGAGCCAATTGTTCAGCATTACAACGAGTGAAAACTGACAAAATCAGACAAGGAACATGGTGGGTGCCATGTCAAGTTATTTATTCAGGAATATAACTTTATGACCTCAATCACAACTTATACTTACGATGCTGCTGGTCAACTTATATCTGAAAATATAGACAACAACAGTGATGGGACAATAGACTCAGTTATTACCTACACCTATAAGCAGACATCCGAAAGCTATGATAACAACGGCGATGGCATAGCTGATGTTGCTAGAATCTATACTTATGATGCTAATGGCAACCAGACATCCGAAAGCTATGATAATAACGGCGATGGCATCGCTAATTACACCACAATTTATAACTATGGACGCGCTACCGCCAGCTATGACTTTAACAATGATGGTGTAATTGATGCGGTTGGTAGTTACATCTATGATTTTAGTGGCAAGGATTTTAGTGGCAAGCTGAAATCACAGAAGATTGACAATAATCGAGATAGCATCACTGATGAGGTGACTGTTTACAGCTACGATGCTAACAACAGACTAGCTGCACAGGTAGTTGACAAAAATAATGATGGCATTGCTGAGGAGATTACAAGTTACAACTATGATGCCAATGGCAAACTGACTACGGCAGATATTGACAACAACGGCGATGGCACTACTGATGCAGTTGCCAATTACGTATATAGCACCAATTCTCAACTGATCAGCCAGACTATTACAGAAAGAAATGTTGCTGATAAAATCTTAAACGGTAACTGTGAAGACATACTCACTGGTGGGGCTGGAAATGACAAAATTTCTGGTAAAAACGGCAACGAGCAACTCTTTGGATTATACTAAAAACGGCTAAAGATTAGACTTTGATCAGCAAGAAAAACAAGTATTATAAACAAAATAATCAAGAAGCTGCCATTAAGAGATGACGTGTGATGTTAAGAATAGATTTTACGCAAGAAGATATTGATAAGCTGCACTATGAAAGATATCATCATCCTCATCCTCATCCTCATCCATTAGTACAGAAAAAGATGGAAGCTCTGTATCTAAAAATTCAGGGCATAAGAAATAAAGACATTTGTAGTTTGTGCAAAATATCGAAAGCAACCTTAACAATATATATCAAACAATATCAATCAGGAGGAGTAGAAGAACTCAAAAATATCGAATATAAAGGACGGCCAAGTGAGTTAAATCAGTTTAGTGATATTTTAAAAGAGCATTTTGAAAAATCCCCGGCTTCAAGTATTGCAGAAGCGAGTGATACCATTGAAAAAATAACTGGTATTAATATGTTATCGATTGAATGAGAACACCAAAGTTCTGACTGTAAAATCATTTCAGCAAAGTTTTTGTATGTCGGGTGGGGTTGTGTACACCCCGATGGAGATGCTGTGGAATTAGCCCTTGATGATGCGGTGGTTTGGGATGCAGGAGTGAAACTATCAAACCGGATAAACAACATAGTTAGGCTATGACTTGTTGTTAAGTGCTACACAGCTAATAACCTCATTTATGCTCAATACCTTAGCTAAAATAAGAGGATGAAAAGAGAGGGATGATGTAATAGAGTTATTAACCTATTTCTGCTTAATCCTAACGGCATTATCTTTGGAGCAAATGCACGATTAGATATTGGTGGTTCATTTTTAGCAACCACAGCCAGTAGTTTCAAATGGAGCGATGGTAGCACCTTCAGCGCCACCAATACTCAACCTCCCTCGGAGTTACTAGCAATCAATCCTTCTGCACTGTTTTTCATTAAAGTTATTGCTCACAAAGCTGTGAGCGATCGCCCTGGCAGAAGTGAACCACGAGTCCGTAAACGTCGCCCGAAAGCCTACCCCTTAATGACCAAACCTCGGCATGAATTACGTAAGCAATTGCAAACTGCTTAACCCATAAGTGTTTCGGCTTTTCTTAGTGCCATTCCACAGTGAACCATTGTGACGATTGCAGTAGATTTTGCAACTGCCAGCTTGCGAGTGCAATCCTAGTTTTGGCTTATTGATCAAACTACGGCTGATAAACGCCCCAATCGTCATTTACTTCGCAACTCTGGTGAAATCTTTGAGGTTTGCGACCAGTTAATCATGCTTTACCGCGATGCTGTTTACACAGAAGACCCAAGCGATCGCACTATCGAGTTGATTGTAGAGAAAAATCGCCTTTACGGTAAGCTCGGCACTGCCACAATGTTGTGCGATTTATCGACCTCAAAATTTTTGAACTTGGCGAGATAATTTACAGCCACATCCAGCGATCGCAGCATTAGACGCATACATTCAATTACTGGAGTTTTAAAACCCGTGAAAGCGCTATCCGTCCGTCAGCCTTGGGCATGGGCAATAATTTATGCTCTTAAGGACATAGAAAACCGAGGCTGGCCCATTCATTATCGCGGCGACATTCTGATTCACGCCGCAAAAACCTGTACCAAAAAAGAGTACCAGCTAGCGATTGCTCATTGTCTGCTATTACACTTGTATACTCACCCGTATTATCTCGTAATCTTTTTCAAAAATCAAATAGGATTCCTATATCAATGGGATTTAGACCAGCCTTCAGGCTTTTCACTACGCAAATAAATGCGATCGCAACTTTGGCAGCGCCAATTTGAGGCGTTCTGAAGCTGATGATGAAGCTTTCTTAAGAGCAATTATGCATTTAAGTAATATTTGCCGTATTCTGTAAATAGACTCTTTAGGAGTGCCAATATTTATACTGAAATGTGGAATTAGATAAATATCACTGATGAAACTTAAAAATTTTTTACAGCAGTTCCAACAAGTTACTAGATTATCAGAACAAAAAACTCCCGTTGTGTCACAATCAAAGCCAACTAACACTTCTAGTGAATCAAACAATGCTTTCAAGGAAAGATTATCATCTCCTTGGGTTCGGCATCTGCTACTACTTACAGGATTGGGAGTGTTGTTTAGTGTAATTGCAGTTTATATAGCTAATTATGCTTATGAACAATGGCAATATATGCAAAAATATTTAGAAACTGATAATGCTTATGTCAGCGCAGAGATTAACCCTGTGATTAGTCGTGTATCAGGAATAGTCACTGAAATTAGATTCAATGATAACCAAATGGTATCTCCAGGCATGGTATTAGTGAAACTTGATCAAAGCAACTATCAATTATCTTTGGCACGGGCAAAAGCATCTTTAGAATTAGCTAAACAGCAAGCAGCATTGGCACAAGAGAAAATTCCCAAAAATGCTATTGAGATTCCATCACCACAACCAGTTACTGAAAATAAAAAGGCTCAAATACAACAACAAGCTTTCAGAAAAAAAAGAACTTTACAACTGCAAGTCCTAAATCAGCAAAAGAAGATAAATGAGCAACAATATAAGGTAGCTAACGCTACTTTTGCTCAAAAGCAGCTAGAGGTAACAAAAGCACAACTGGAGTTGAACTATACTAACATTGCGACTTTGAGCGGTGGAGTAGTTGGGAATAAAAATGTACAGGTAGGACAGCAGGTGCTTCCAGGGCAAACTCTTTTATCAATAATACAGCCACGTCCTTGGATTATTGCTTATTTTCCCGAAAAGCAGTTAGAAAAAATACAGCCAGAGCAAAAGGTAAAAATTACAGTTTCAGCCTTTGCTAATCGGCAGTTTCAAGGCAAGGTAGATAGTATCGCTTTTATGCCACAAGATAATCTGACAACCAATTCAGCTTCTAGTAATTCATTACGTGAAATTCCTGTCAAGATTCTATTTGATCACTCAAGTCTTCAAGGTTATGAATCTCGGTTTATTCCGGGAATGTCAGCAGTTGTAAAAGTTGAAACTAAGTAAAACTTCTTCAAATTGCTGATTAATATAGGTTGCTCTCATTCTTTTGGTCTGTTAGAATCCCAACTAAGAATTTTCTGATTTACCAATTTCATAACTTAGTACAGGTCGCCATAAAAAAGGGTCGGAAATCAGCAATTCTCATTTTGAAAAAAATCAGATAAAATTCTCTTGTTTAAATAGAGAATGTAATTAGTCACAGCAAGAAGTAGGGCTTATTGAGAAAAGACTAGCCAATAAGCCCTAGTACGATGACGTAAAATCTGCTTGGGGTGGAGAACGCCCAAAAGCTAACAAATTGAAAAGTTCCTCAA
>JAHHHS010000232.1 GCA_019359215.1 Nostoc indistinguendum CM1-VF10
CTGTAGATGGTTCAGTTGTGAAGTACGCATGATAAGCGCCGATTCATTGAGGAGCCGGATGAGGTGAAAGTCTCACGTCCGGTTTTGAAGACCAACGGGGTTGGTGACAACCTCGTTGAGTTTACTAGTGTCAAAGCCTCAGTTAAATAGAATCGTGGGGGGAAACAAGGCTAACAAACCTAATTTCCTTAAACAAACCGGGTTTAGAGTACCTGTAATATGGGAGACTTGGCAATATTCCCTATAAATCAGATTCAAGATGAGTAACACAATTTCGGACATCGCAGTTAAGACCATCAACGGCGAGGATAAGCAATTAAACGAGTATACCGAGAAAGTACTCTTAATAGTGAATGTGGCTTCCTACTGCGGGTATACTTCTCAATACAATGGTCTAGAAAGTTTGAATCAGAAGTATAGGGAAGCAGGATTACGTATTCTGGGGTTCCCTTGTAACGATTTTGGAGCGCAGGAACCAGGAAGCAATGAGGAAATTGTGCAATTTTGCACGAGTAAATATAGTATTACCTTTGAACTGTTCGATAAAGTTCATGCCAAAGGTTCGCAGCAACATCCACTTTATGAGAGACTTACCAAAGCCATTGAGCCAACGGGAACTGTTGCTTGGAACTTTGAAAAATTTTTAGTTAATAAGCAAGGTGAAGTGATAGCTAGATTTAATAGTAGTGTCCAGCCAAATTCACCAGAAATAATTGCCATAATTGAAAAAGAATTAGCAAAATAGTCATTAAGTAAAAATTTCTATACTATTGACTATCAAGTGTTAGCTCTGGACTGTTAATTGTATTTACATACAGTCCCTTAATTGAGAATATTGTCTCGATGAGTAGTTTAATCTATTTGTATTTAATTTGTCATGAACGTTGCAATCATTGGTTGTGGTTATGTTGGTTATAAAGTTGCTGAATATTGGCATAAAAAGGGAGATTTTGTTGTCACTGTAACCACAACTTCCTCTGAGCGTGTCCCTACACTAAAATCAGTATCCGAAAGAGTTGTAGTTACTTGTGGGAATGACCTAGATACTTTGAAATCAGTTTTGCATGACCAAGACGTTGTACTTTTGAGTGTTGGTGCAAAAGGTGCAGAAGTTTATGAAGAAACTTATCTACAAACTGCCCAGACTTTAGTTTCATGCTTGCAGCAGATTCCGAGTATAAAACAATTAATATACACAGGGAGCTATGCAGTGTATGGTGACAGAAATGGTGTATGGGTAGATGAAGAAACACCGCTTGCACCCGCTAATTTAAATGCACAAATTCTCAGAAAAGCAGAGGATGTGTTGCTATCAGCATCTAGCGAAAATCTCCGCGTTTGCATTTTTCGCTTAGGAGGAATCTATGGCCCTGGTAGAGAACTATTGAAAATATTTAACAGATATTCTGGTGTAACCCGTCCGGGCGGCGATGATATTACGAATTGGATACATTTGGATGATATTGTTGGTGCAATAGAATTTGCCCGTCACCGTCGTTTGCAAGGGATTTACAATTTAGTAGATGATGCACATCTTACCAGTCGAGACTTGCTAGATAGCCTATTTGAAAAACATAATTTACCCAAAGTTATATGGGATACTTCTATCAAAAGTATCCGTCCGTATAATGCTTGGGTATCGAATGAAAAGCTAAAAGAGGCTGGATACCAGTTAATTCATCCACAAATGATTTTTTAACCAGTATTAAAAACTAGGAATTATGCAACCATCTGCTATAAGTAACACAACAAATTTGACAGCATCTCCTAGCCAGTTTTACAGTTGGCAGAATTATCGTTGTGCTTACGAAGTCCATCAACCAATTAATACAGTATCTGAGGGTATTCCCTTACTGTTAATTCATCCTATTGGTGTTGGGTTGTCGCGGCAATTTTGGCAGCGATTTTGCCGCGAATGGTATAATTTAGGTCAACAGAACCCAATCTACAATCCTGACTTACTAGGATGTGGCGAAAGTGATATGCCTCATCTGGCTTACACTCCTAGTGATTGGGCAGAACAGTTGCAGTACTTTTTACAAACAGTTGTGCAAAAGCCTGTCATTGTAATAGTACAAGGTGCTTTATTACCAGTTGCGATCGCATTAGTCCAAAAGCAATCAAACTTAATTGCCGGGCTTGTACTCTCTGGGCCTCCAACATGGGCTTTGATGACAAAGAAATCGCCAGAATGGCAGCAAAGATTTGTTTGGAATCTATTAGATTCGCCTTTTGGAAGTGCTTTTTATCGCTATGCACGCACTCCAAAGTTTTTACATTCTTTCTCGACTCAGCAACTTTTTGCTTCTGAGAATGCTGTGGATGCAGAGTGGTTGAATACACTGGTTGCAGGTGCAGAAAATCCTGCTAGTCGCCATGCAGTTTTTTCTTTTCTAGCAGGCTTTTGGCGACAGGATTATACTAGTTCTATCGCCTCTATTGAGCAACCAACATTAGCGGTTATGGGGGAAACTGCATCGAGTATTAGTCAAAAAAGTAAAAAAGAAACGCCAGACGAACGCTTGACTCACTACCTCGCCTGTTTGCCTCAAGGTCGAGGTATAAAAATAAATGGACGCAATGTTTTACCATATGAATCAACTGCTGAATTTGTAGCAGCGATCGCGACCTTTATTAATGAAATTTTTTAGCTGATTGATAGTTACATCATACCAGTCTTCTCATGATAGGTTATGACTGGAATTGATTACTAAAGACAAGCAAAATTATGTTCACCAATCGCCGAGGACAAAGAGTTCCTAATGTCACTTTTCATACTCGTCAGGGTAACGAATGGGTGGATGTGACAACCGATAAATTGTTTGCTAATAAGACAGTGGTTGTCTTCTCCTTACCGGGTGCTTACACTCCGACTTGTTCATCGACTCATCTCCCCGGTTATAACGAATTGGCTGGGGTTTTCAAAGAAAATGGTGTCGATGATATTATCTGTATTTCTGTTAACGATCCCTTTGTGATGAACGAATGGGCAAAAGTTCAAGAGGCAGAAAATATTACAGTAATTCCAGATGGTAATGGTGAATTTACTGAGGGCATGGGTATGCTGGTAGACAAATCAGACTTGGGGTTTGGGAAGCGATCGTGGCGTTACTCGATGCTCGTAAGAGATGGTGTAATTAACCAAATGTTTATTGAGCCAGACGAGCCAGGAGATCCCTTTAAGGTGTCTGATGCTGAAACAATGCTTAGATATATCAACCCCCAAGCAGTGAAGCCTGAAGTAGTTTCTCTGTTTACGAAAGTGGGTTGTCCCTTCTGTGCGCGTGCTAAGGGGATGCTCAAGGAACATGGTATCAACTACGAAGAAATTACCTTGGGTAAAGATATCACCACACGTTCCTTACGAGCAGTTACAGGTGCGACAACAGTTCCCCAAGTATTTATCGATGGTAAATTAATTGGTGGTTCTGAGGCGCTAGAAGCCTACTTCGCAGCTAAATAGGTTTTAGTTGGCGCACACAGGCATTACCTGTATCAACTTCAGCTGAAAGTTACGGTATTTTTGACCACAGCCTGATTTGTCAGAATTAAAAGCCACAGATCCCTGGCTCCTTTTAAGAAGTCAGGGATCTTTGTTTCTCAAAAGTCAGCAGTTAACAAATCTTCAGATTAAAGATGTATTTTTTTATAGTTATTGACTACTGATTAGATAAAATTGATTCGGATTGAATTCCCTTTATTTAAAAGACAATATGTTTGCCAGAATTCGCCAACTTTTGAGCCAATTTTTTAGTAGATCAAGAACAATCAACAACGAACCACTGAATAAAGTAAGTTTAATTGTAATTATTTTAGTTGATATTTTTATCTTGATTAATGTTTTTACCGGACTCGATGATATTAGCAGATGGCATATCAGCCCTACCGAGGCTTATCCATGTTATTCAGAGTGGCAAAATTACCGGACAAAAACCACTCAAGATAAAGACTATGAAAGTGTTAGACTTTCATTGCCATATAACCTGAACAATCAACTCAGTTTTCAGCAAAACTATCAACGAGCCGAAGCAGGACATCTGGGTGAAGTTTCTAAAACTTGCTTGCAGTACGCCGCGTACAAAGATAAGATTAACGATACTCAAAACCAGCAAATCATCAAAAATATTGAGCAAAGGCAAGCGAAAATCAGTAACCTTGAACAAGCCAATCGCACTATTAAAACTCAATATGACTCAACGCTCTTAGAAAAAATTGCAGGTCAGGGCCGTGAACAATCAATTAATCAAGTCGGTGCTGAAAAAGCTAAACAAACATTAGAACAAAATAATCGCCAAATTTCTAATCTTAAACAAGAAATTTCTAATCTTAAAAACGAACTCCTTGCCAAAGCGGAAAGCACTAATTTTATAGCCTTTCTTAAAAATGAAAATCAATTTAGGGAAGTTGACAAAGGCTATCAGCAGGCATCATTTTGGTATCCAAGTATCCAGCTTGCTTTTCAGTCCCTCTTTCTTCTACCGCTGATTCTCATTGCCTTATCAGTTTACAAATTTGCCCAAAGAAGAGGATATGGACTCATCTCGCTAATTAGCTGGCATTTGTTAGTCATCTTTTTTATCCCATTAATCGTTAAAATATTTGAATTTCTTCAAGTAGGGGCAATATTTCAATTTATATTTAATGTCATTAGCACCCTTTTTGGTGGTTTACTATTCCTGATAAATTATGCCTATATCTTGCTGATTCCAATTATTGGTTTTGGAATTATCCAGTTTTTTCAAAAATTTGTCTTTAATGTTAAAGTCCAGGCAGCTAGCAGAGTTGAAAAATCACGCTGTGTAAATTGTGCCAATAAAATACGACATCTTGATACTTACTGTCCGCACTGTGGTTATTATCAAGACATGGAATGTCAAAATTGTCATAATCTTACTTATAAGCATTTGCCATATTGTAAACATTGCGGAGCTTCTCAAAATTCTAGTGTTTTGTAATCGATGAAGTTGTGAAGATGTCAACCTGTTTGTCTCAGAAAAACACTATTAAATTTATTTGGTGTTCATGAGCTAAAGTAACTAAAACTATCTACTGATAGATGACATTGACGCACAACTTCTAGGTTAATTGATTACAACGGACTTGATATGTAAAAAGTGAAAAAACCCAATAAAGAGAGTCAGTCGCCTCTTTCTTTTCTCAAAAACCTCTTGATTGCCCGTTGGCGATCGCTCTTACTCCTCTTGATAGGAGTATATTTACCTTTGCAGGTCTTTGAGATCCTGACAGTGAATATATGGAAGAATTAAGCTGGCTTCCCGTGGGATGTGCCTATTCTGTTAGCAGTTCATTCTACAGCAAACCCACAGCTTGATGTTTTAGCGGTGACGCTAGGTATAATTGGGCTACCTTGGACGGCAATACCAATTTTGGGTGCGATCGCAATTATATTACTACTTCAAAAACGCTGGCGATCGCTAGCTTATTTACTTACTGCCTCAATGGGAAGTGTGATCATCAACCGGACAGCAAAGCAATTAATGCATCGAGTGCGTCCACAATTGTGGCAGTCCATTGCGCCTGAGTCTAGTTTTGCATTTCCCAGCGCTCATGCCATGACGAGTATAACTCTGGTCGCAATTTTGCTATTCTTAACCTGGACTAGCTCTTGGCGTTGGTTGGTTCTCATCTTCGGCAGCTTATATGTAATAGCTATTGCATGGTGTCGTCTCTATCTGGGGGTGCATTTTCCGAGTGACATTCTCGCGGGTTGGATGGTTGCATTAGGTTGGACAATTGGTGTCAGTCTAATTATTAAACCCCATAGAACTAAAGCCAAATCTATAGATGGCGATCGCGCTGATGATGAAACTACCTTACTCCCCGAAGAAAGAAACTTGGTAACCAAAAAGTAATATTATGTCGGCTTCAAGACTTATTATTTAGGCTAACACACAGACACGGAAACACGGATAAAAATCAAATGTAAGTCTTATAAAACTTATGTCTGACTTTTGAACAATATTTCAGATAAGACGGGCTTTTTAAACTAAGTATATTTTAAAAAATCAAATCGTTATCCGAGGTAAACCTTGGTTTATCTGAAAAACAATGGCAAATTCGCTGTGTTCGCTTTGCTCCGAATTGCCCGTCACAAAATCCCATTGAGGATATTTGGTTACAAGCTAAAACCTGGGTGCGACGTTTTTGTGCTTTAATTCCTTCATTCTCTCATCTCAAATAGATGTTTGAGTGGTTTATCCAACACACTACCTTTGATTTTTCCACTCTTCAAATGTACGGAGCTTTTTCAGAAATCAAATATTAGTCCTATATCTAGGTTTCAAGTATTTTTGAGCCTTTGGTGTATTTCTGTTCCTCCCCCCAGCAATCTTTGTGCCCTGAGAAGGATGCCCCAGAAGGGACTTCTTGACAAGGTAAAATTAGGATTGAATGCTGGACTTAATGCTAATCTAAAATATGCCGCATATATTACTAGTGGATGATGAAGCACCCCTACGCGAAAGCCTGACTTACACGCTGCAAAAAGAAGGCTATACAGTGACAACAGCAGCAGATGGGCATAGTGCGATCAAACAGTTCCACAAAGAAGTACCCGATGTAATTTTGCTCGACCTCATGCTACCAGAGGTTGGCGGCATGGAAGTATGTTGGCGAATTCGGGCATTTTCGGATGTTCCCATTGTCATGCTGACAGCAAAAGATCAAGATATCGATAAAATTTGGGGCTTGGAAGCAGGAGCAGATGATTATGTCACCAAGCCATTCAACACCCGTGAACTACTGGCACGGATAAAAGCAGTGTTGCGCCGTCGTTCTGGGGATTAATTTCAAACATGAACTGGTTGCCTCGCATCAAAGTAAATTCCATACATGCTAGGCTGCTAGCCACTTATTTGTTGCTGATCACCTTGGGAACCTCCGTAATGGCAGGCTACATCCTGTGGTCGTTCCATGCCTACTTCATGCGATCGCGGCAAATGGATCTGGAGAACTGGACTGCTGCCTTGAGCGAGAGTGCAGCAGATGCTTTAGAGGCAAAGAATCTTCAAAGGGTAGAAGTGCTGGTGCAGCGGTATGGAGCACCACAAACTGTGGCACTTCGCATTTTTAATCAACATGGTCGTCTTCTGGCAACTTCTGACCCACAGCGAGACAAACAGGTTAAAAACTGGTACAAAGTTACCGGAGTATCGGAAGCTCTACAAAATCGTCCGTCGCAAGGAGTCGCAAAAGGGGTTTTATCAACTGAAGATCGCCTATACATCGCCAGACCAATTGTGCGTAACGGTCAATTACTGGGCGTGCTGCGAATGTCCATGACTTTGGATCACCTTCAGCGTCAGTTCGCTAGGGTGATTTGGAGCGTTTTGGGAACGCTGGGGCTGACAATCTTGATATGTGCGCTCATCAGTACTCGCTTTGCTCGGAGTCTCTCAAAACCAATTGAAACTATGCAAAACTTTGCAATTCGCTTAGGTAGTGGTCATTTTGGTGACAAGCTGATTATCCATGAAAACAATGAGTTGGATCAGTTAGCAGCAGAGTTAAACCGGATGAGTGAACGGTTGGCTTCGTTAGATCAAGAGCGCCGGGCTTTTTTAGCAAATGTCTCCCACGAACTCCGCACACCGATCAGCAACGTTCAGGTAACGATAGATGCACTCAGAAGTGGCGCATACGAAGAGCCGCAATTGCGCGATCGCTTTTTTCAAACTATTGAGAACGAAATCAAACGCTTATCAAGGCTGATCCATGACCTGCTGGATCTCGGACGATTGGAAGCAGGAGTTACTCAGCTTGAACAGCAGAACTTTTCACTACAAGGTTTGATTAATCGTGCTGTCAATGCAATGGAACCTCGAATGCAAGCTATTGGTGTATCTGTGAGCGTAAATGTGGTTGATTTACAACTAGAAGGCGATCCAGAACGACTATTACAGGCGATTTTAAATGTGCTAGACAACGCTATCAAACATTCAGTAACCGATTCTTTGGTGTTTATTTCTGGGTACAGCGAGGGTAAACAAGCAGTTGTGAAAATTCAAGACCAGGGAACAGGTATTAGTGAGGGTGATTTGCCCCGAATTTTTGAACAGTTTTATACAACAGATCCCTCCCGTAAAGGCAGTGGCAACGGTCTGGGGTTAGCGATCGCCAAGCGCATTGTAGAAGCTCATCAAGGCAGTATCACAGCTAATAGCGTCGCTAGTCAGGGCGCAACTTTTACGATTTGCCTGCCGTTAAAAGCGATGGCAAAGTCCAATCACGAAGGAGAGAGCCAGGCGTAATAGGTTGTTGCTTTGGGATGAGGGAGCAGGGGAGGTAGGGGAAGAAGTATTGATTATTGACCCATGCCCAATCCTCGATCCCCAATTTCTTATACTTTGGTGATTTCCTCACAAGTTCCTCAAATTGCTTTGCTAAATTTAGAGCCTGAGCAACGTCGGCAAAATGGGGTTAATCCGGCTGATGAACATTATTAGGAAAATTAATGATGACTTAGCGATCGCTGGACAAATTACACTAGATCAGCTAAAACAAATCGCTGATGAAGGTTATCAGTCTGTACTGAACTTACGTTTGCCCGACGAAACAGGCTTGCTGGCTAATGAACAGGAGAAAATAGAGCATTTGGGATTGTACTACGTTAACTTCCCAACTAAACCTGAAGACATTAATCATCAAGTTACGCTCCAGATGTATCATATGATCACTGAACTACGCAAACCGATTCTGATACATTGCGATAACTCAATTCGTTCAGCCGCAATAGTATTGTTGTATATCTGCATCAAGCAGGGGATAACATTTGAAAAAGCCCTGCAAAAAGTTATTACATTAGGGTTGATAAGCTGATGCGCGCCTAAATTGTATAAACACTGTTTACGATCGTTAACTGTTGACGGTTAACGGTTATCAGTCATCAGTCATTGTTCATCAGCCTTCATTCCATAGATTTGAAGGTCTTGTAATACCAATTTGAAAAAAGAATGCGACAGTCAAAATCAGGCGTAAGCGCCATCGTGAGATTGACGCTTGACACCCAACAAATTTGGGCAAAATCTTCTTAATTTGACACCAATGGGCAATGTCATCCCCCTAACAGCATATTTGTATCATTATTAAAGTGAAATGATATTACGTGGTGCGCGTTCGCGTTCGCGTCTCTGAAAGAGAAGCCTCCCTGCAAAGAGAAGCGTAGCGCAAGCGCGATAGGCAGGGAGTAGGGGGTAGGGAATAGGAAATCAGCCTTTTCAAGTTGTACGGAGTTTTTTCAAAAATCAAATATGAGTCCTATATAAAAGGACTGGCTAAAACAAAATTGCCTAAAAATATAAATGATGCTGGTTGGGGACAGTTTATTTCGATACTGACAAACAAAGCCGAAAATGCTGCTTTGAAAATGATAGCTGTCAATCCGAATGCCATTGCTTTCCCTTCTCCCAAAGGGAAGGCTAGCGCCTGCCGTAGGATGCCCAAAGGTCTGTAGGGAGATAACTCGAAAGTCTATCTTTCGCTTATCTAAATTTTAACAAAAAAAGACCCTGGTTATTATTCCAGGGCGCATACACGTTTTTCAGGCATTAACAGGCTGAATAATAACTTTGTAAAATAGTTATTTCTACTATCCATAGAATGATACAAATATTGCTCCATATATGGTAGTAATAGCTTTTTGTTGCTTGGTCTATTTATAAATGGTATTTTATAAAACTAACTTAGCAAACTTGGATGAAATTTTCTATTTATTTATCATCAATACAAACATTTTGCAGCCTAATTTTAATATAAAGTTAAATTCAGAGATTGCAGAGTAAGCACTTTATTAAGTATAGCAGTTCTCGTTTGTATAAAGTGCATTTTTAAACCTCACCTCTAATCCGTTTCTTAAGCAAAAAGACAGGTTGGAGTGAGGTTCAGACTGAATTATACCAAAGTGAGAACCGCTATAATTATATGTTTTACTTGCTTAGTCTTACTAAAAAAAGGCATAGCTAAAAGCTACGCCCTATATATACCAAGTGTTAAACATAGCTAAATAATCTAGAACTAATTGGATTTTACTTCATCTGTCTATAGTATGTTTACAAAATCGGCTGGAGGCGTAAAAACCTAGCAGATAATATTAAGCTGACTTGAGTATAGCGTTGCGAAAAAATAAATGTAATTTATGAGAAAATCTTATAAAGATAATCTTGCGATCGCTAACAACGAGATAAGGATAAATAAACAAAAATTTATAGTAATTATTAAAAATTATTATTCTGAATTCTTACGTACCCACTACGAGCCGGAGTTAATATTTTACGTTTGATTAAATTGGACTACTTACCAATTTTCTGATAGATTGCGCTTTATTGAAAGCCTAACTATTACTTTCCTAGTTACCTGCTAGCTTAAGGTTTGATTCTTCTATTATTGGTATTTTTGTAACATAGAATACCAAATAAAATAGGCTCTCCCAGAGTAGTTATGATAAAATAGTACGAAAAAATCAAATATATTTCAATACAATTACAATTGATTGGTGGCAATAACCCAACCTGGGAAGTAAATGCAGAAGTAATTGAGAATACAAAAG
>JAHHHS010000233.1 GCA_019359215.1 Nostoc indistinguendum CM1-VF10
TGAGTAGTATTTCTCTTTCCGGAATAGTACATTGTCGGTTGACAGGGTGATGTCTTGGATGATTACTTCTTGATAGCCTTTAAACTCTGCGTCTGCTGGCAGTTTGTCCTGGGGATATTCTAGTATTATATCAGCAGTAAATAAAATTACCTAATACTTAGATTTAATTTTTAGCGGTCGCTTGTTTTTTACCTGATCTCACAAAATCGCACAGCTCCCACCAGAACTGAGTAAAGCGATCACCAAAGATCAGATTACTTAAAATATTTCGGATTGCTTTACAAAGGTTTCGCCTAAAAATTGACACTTACGAGCAGATTATTTTAACAGTTTGCGGATTTGTCAAAACCGATGTATCAAGGGAAACAGACGTAAGCGCGATGGTTTAAAAAACTATTGTATCATACGGTCGTCTCGATTATGCCTTTAACAATGCAGGAATTGGACAAGGACCAACTCCACTCACCGATCAAACTGAGGAAACTTTTGACCAAGTTATAAACATTAATGTCAAAGGTGTGTGGCTGTGCATGAAGCACCAAATTCCCCAAATGCTGGTTAGCGGCGGGGGTGCGATTGTGAATAATTCTTCAATTGGTGGTTTAATTGTGAACACCACTTTTCTAGGTAAAGGTCAACCTGCTCGTGATACTGATAATGGCCAAGCAAGAAGGCACAATTAATTCTGGCACTAAGATAACCGGAAATTATTGATATTACTGGTTTTGGGGTGTAGGGAATGAAGAATAAGTAACCTCTGCTCTAATAAAAGTTTATAATTTTCTGGAAATTTCAATCTAGCCGATGTAGTCTAATTACGAAAGTGACGTTCAGGAGAAAACACATGATCAAAACAACTAAAACCAAAACAACTGGTCTTAACTGTGCCGAAATTTATGAAGAATTGTCAGACTTGGAGTTAGAGAAGGTTGCGGGAGGGGAATTTAAAGGGAATATAAACAAAAAAGGGCCAGATCACTACGGGTCAAGCGGTAGTCGAGACGTGAGGGGATGAATCCATTAATAGTCCAGGAAGAAGGCACAATTAATCCGCGCAGGACAATTGTTCCGCTATCCAAGCCATAAACTGCCAAGGCGCAGTTTACCTCTCTAATTACCTACCTGTTAAACAGCTACAGGTAGGTAATTAAATAAAGCTAATTTATCAAAAGCAGCTTAAGAAACAACTAACGTATTAGACGTAAAAATGTTGGAATCAGCCTACGAGTTTGTTGCCTTGGATGTCGCAAACGCTGCTCTTTATGAAAACTTAACCTATCCTAGTTTTCGTCCACTTCTTCAAGGCTTAATTCCTAACGGGTCTACGATTGCTGTGGGAGTGCGTTTTCTTTTAAGCCCTGTTGGACTTGTGTTAACAAAATGTGATGGCAATGGTGGAGAAGTTCTATCCCTGTTTGTAGTGCCAGAGCATCGCCACCGTGGTCTTGGCAAAGCCCTATTGAGCTATGCAGAGCGAGAACTTTACCGCCGTGGGTGTTTGTATGCGAGTCTAGTCTATATGCCAAATAAGACAACGCTAGCCCTGGAGCAGATATTAGCCAGTTGTGGATGGTCTACTCCCAAGCCGCGTATGCTGGTAGGGCTTAATACCTACATGAGCATAGAGAATACGCCTTTGGTTGGTGTAATTAAAAATTGCTTAAACCGCTACTGTTTACCCGCATCATTCGCAATATTTCCCTGGTTGGAGCTAACTTTAGCAGAAAGGGAAACAATTGAAAACCAGCAGGGGACTTTTGGGTGGCATCCTGAATTTCTCAGCCCTTTCAACGAAGAAGACATCCTCGAACCCTGTAATAGCTTAGGTCTGCGCTACCAAGAGCAAGTTGTAGGTTGGATTATCACACACAGGGTCACTGTCAATACAGTACGCTACACCAGCCTTTTTGTCAGGCAAGATCTGCAACGTTTAGGTCGGGCAATTCCCCTAATGTTTACAGCATTTCTTCTCCAGCTGAAAATTAAAGACGCTACAAAGGCGATTTTTACCGTCAGAGCGGATAATGCTGCTATGCTTCGCTTTGTCCACAAAAGAATAGCTCCTAACTTAGCTTCTATCCGTCAATCTATGGAAACCTCAAAGCTTCTGAATGCAAGTGTGTTGAGCCAATGAAATACGAGTGTGTTTTACAGCATAGCGAAGAAGACTGTGGGGCTGCTTGTTTAGCTACGATAGCTAAGTATTACGGGCGCATTTTTACTATCAAGCGCATTCGAGAAGCTGTAGGGACTGGGCAGCAGGGAACTACATTATTAGGGCTAAGACGTGGAGCCGAGGTGATGGGTTTCAATACTCGTGCGATTAGAGCCTCAGACGATATCCTAAACCGGCTCAACGAGATGTTGCTGCCAGCAATTATTCATTGGAAGGGCAAGCACTTTGTTGTTTTGTATGGGCAGCAGGGCAAAAAGTATGTGATTGCTGACCCCTGTGTAGGTATTCGTTATCTTTCTAGAAAGGAGTTAGAGCAAGGTTGGCAAGGTTGGTTAATGCTTTTGGTAGAGCCAGATCCAACTCGGTTTTTTGCTCAAGTGGATGACGAAGTAGGAGGATTTAGTCGATTTATTCAACGAGTGAAACCATATCGATCACTTGTAACTAGGGTTTTGTTAATTAACTTCTTCTTAGGTTTACTTGCTATAGCCACTCCTTTTTTACTACAAATCCTCACAGATGACGTTCTAGTTCGGGCTGACGTTCATCTGCTCACTAGAATAGGAATTGCTGTTGTGGTGATGAACCTTGTAGGTAGTGTTCTTGCGCTAGTTCAAGCTAACCTTGTTGCACATTTTGCCCAGCGTCTAGAGTTAGGACTAGTTCTAGAGTTTGGGCGACACATTCTACAACTTCCACTTTCATATTATGAAGCTCGTCGGAGTGGAGAAATTGCTAGCAGATTGCGAGACGTTCAAGAAATTAATCAGTTAGTCTCACAGGTAGTCATTAAACTGCCAAGCCGTTCTTTTGTGGCTATGGTCGCTTTGTGCTTGATGGTTATCTATAGTTGGAAGCTAACTTTAATTACCATTATCGTTAGCTTCTTAATGACAATCACAACCGTCCTCTTCCAGCCTTCTTTGCAGCAGTCAACACGACGTACTTTGGTGTTGTCTGCAGAAAACCAAGCAGCGATGGTAGAAACTTTTAGAGGCGCATTAACACTGAAAACTACTGCTGCATTTCCTCAAATTTGGGAGGAGCTACAAGCTCGGTTTGGTCGTTTAGCAAACCTAACTTTCCGTACTACCCAGATTGGAATTATCAACAGTGTCTTCTCTAATTTAGTATCAGACATTGGCAGCATTGTCTTACTTGGGGTTGGTAGCATTCTAGTTTTTAAGAGTGAGTTGACAGTTGGACAACTCATCGCTTTTAAGTTCATGAGCGATAACTTTATTTTGCTCATTGACACTTTAATTAGTTTTATGTATCAATTTACAGTAGTTAAAACTGCTGCCCAGAGATTAGCAGAAGTGTTGGATTTAGTGCCTGAAACAGAAGGCGATACTAAAAAGTTCTTTGCTAAGATTCCTGCTAATGCTGATATAGCTTGCATACAGCTTAACTTTCAATATGCTGGCAGAGTGCAATTACTTAATGATTTATCCCTAACCCTTCCTGGGGGGAAAGTTACTGCAATCATTGGTCAGTCAGGTTGTGGTAAAAGTACGTTAGCTAAACTAGTTGCAGGGTTGTATCCGTTACAATCTGGTAACATTCGTCTTGGGCTTCATAATTTACAAGACTTGCCCCTAGACTGCCTTCGCCAGCAGGTTGTACTAATTCCCCAAGAACCCCATTTTTGGAGTGTTTCAATTCTTGAAAATTTTCGTTTGTGTTCTGCTCAGCTCTCTTGTGAAGAAATTATTAGAGCTTGCCAGATTGCAGATGCTGATAGCTTTATCAGTCAACTGCCGAATAAGTATCAAACAGTTTTAGGTGAATTTGGCGTAAATCTTTCTGGTGGACAACGGCAAAGACTAGCAATAGCTAGAGCAATTGCTACAGAGCCACCAGTCCTAATTTTAGATGAATCTACTGCTAACCTTGATCCAGTTGGCGAGGCTCAAGTATTAGATCAACTCCTGAGTCACCGCCAAAGCAAAACTACTATTTTAATTAGTCATCGACCCAGCGTAATTAGTCGGGCAGATTGGATTGTGCGCTTAGAGCAAGGAGAGTTACAATTTCAAGGAACTGTGGAAGAGTTAAGCGCTCAAGCTGGATCTGATTTAGTCTTATTAGCTCCTCAATATATAGGCAATCAATTAAATAATGGTACTAAACACTTCTGACTCAAGCTCAGACCTTCTCCCTTCAGTTCAAACTGATGAATTTCTTCCGCCAATCACTCGTTGGCTGACTTTAGGAGATTCATTTCTAGTTGTAACTGTTGGAACAGCTATTTTGCTTGGTACAGTATTTAAGTACAACGTTACTATCAAAGCCCCTGCTACTGTTCGTCCTACCGGAGAAACACGAGTAGTCCAGGCAGCAACAGAAGGAACTGTCAAAAGTATTTTGGTTAGGGAAAATCAATCTGTTAAGCAGAGGCAGGTCGTCGCTACCCTTGATAGTTCCCGTCTTCAGACTCAAAGAAAGCAGTTGCAAGATAACATCCAAGCCTTTTACAAAAAACTTGAGCAAACCAGCAATCAGCTACGTGTAATAGATAACCAAATAGCCGCTGAGACGGACTTCATGAAACGTACTGTTATATCTGCTCAAGCCGACTTACAACGTAGCCAACGAGACTTTAAAGAGCAACAAATTACAGTTAATACAGACGTAGAAGAAGCCGAAATTGCGTTGGAGTTAGCTAGAGTCGAGTTGAAGCAATACCAGCGGTTGACGCACACTGGTGCAGTTGCAAAGTTACAAATTAAGGAAAAAGAACAAGCTTTTAAAGCTGCTCAAATCAAACTCAAACGAGCTAAAGCTGCCCTTAATCCTAGTGTTGCACCAGTGATAATAGCAAAAGAGCAGATTTCTCAACAAAGAGCGAAAGGAAAGTCCACTTTAGCAACTTTGAATAAAAACCGAGAGGATTTATTACAGCAGCGCGTTGAGCTTCAAAATCAACGCAGCTACGCTTCAAGGGAACTCCAACAAGTTGGGATTGAACTGGATAAAAGCGTACTTCGCTCTCCGACTGATGGTGTTATTCTCAACCTAGCTTTACGGAACCTTGGACAAACAGTAGGGACTGGAGAAGCAATTGCTCAAGTTACTCCAGCTCATACGCCTTTAGTTATCAAAGCTCTTGTTGCGACTCAAGATATTGGCAAGGTTGCTCTGGGTCAAACAGTGAAGCTACAGATTTCTGCCTATCCTTACCCAGATTATGGAACTCTTGAAGGCACTGTTAGCGCCATCGCTCCTGATACTGTTGCACAACCTCAAGGGACTATTACAGGTGCAGCTACTTCATACTATCAAGTTACAATTCAGCCAGAAAAGTCATATCTTGTAATGGGTGATCGCCAATATCCTATTCAATCAGGCATGGAAGCTCGCGCAGATATTATATCAAGAAGGGAAACAGTGCTTAGGTTTATTTTAAGAAAAATAAGGTTGATAACTGATTTTTAATTCAATACGGTTCAGTTAAGGCTCAAAATCATGTAAATTAGGTATTGTTCCTAAGAATCGAACTGGAATGGTTCGAGCAGGGGCAGGATGTTCCCTTTAAGGCGTATATGCTTCCGGATGGCAGGGCAAACACATCAAAATTAGATATAGAGATGTGGTATAGAACCCATTTGACATCTTATGAGGTTTTGAATTAAGGTACTTTTGAGCATCTACAATGCAATGCTAATGGAGTATTCCAGCAACCTCACTGATGCAGAATGGAAAATTTTTGAACCCTTATTGCAAGATATCTTATCGGCTAAGAAGCAGACTCGACCGACCAGCTGGACATTGACACCCTTGGGTTTCCCTTCTTTACGCACTGTACTCGCGCCAATGTCTCGGATGATGCCGGATTAATTGAAATGTTTACTCTCAACATCGGTTACTTCATCTCAATAACATGTATGCAAAAAACAACACAACAATCATTTTACACCTTCGCGCAGCATCTTGAAGAGAAGGCATGAGTTCCACAAACCTTGTGTAGCTGACCAAGTTTGGAAATGCTCCACGCCAACTTTGTAGTACGTGCAACGTATAAAACTCCTTAAAAGTCTTTGCCTTTTTCTAACCGTCGAACTCATGTTAGTTTATCAACCAGAGGTATTACATAGCAAACTTTTCTTGGCAGACTGCTAGTGTTTCACTACCTTCATACTACATAATATATTACAAAGTGTTAAGGGCATACTACAAACTTTTTCAAAGAACTGAAGCGATGTATACGACGGGCTATTCGGCATCGCACTCAACAGCAAACAACCGAAATCGCCTAATTAGTTGTATACTTAGTTATATTTTGATGGTGCAGTTAAAATTATCTTGCTACAAACCATGAGTAATAACGACGAACCTGAAAAGTTGTCTGGACACGGCAGCAATTTCACGAGAGATAAAATCAGAGTTGAGATACCCGCTGAGCGAGAACCAACTTATCGCCAGAAGATTCCTTCAGGGTATGACCCGATGGGTGAGATTTACCTGAGAGGTCGAGCAATGAGAAATATGTCTTCTGGAACAATGCCTTGGTGGGTGCTTATTTCAAGCTGGGTATTGTTTGGAGGGTCTTTTTTATTGCTTCTGAGTACTGCTATATTTTCAAAATCCTTGGCTCTAATCCTATATTTAATTATTCCTGGAATTTTTGTTTTAATTGTATTGAGAGGAACACTTGCAAAACTTCAAACTACAAAACGTAGAAGGAGATAGTTGAAGCTGCAATTCAACTTCAACTATCGACTTGTCTGTTCTCATGGTAGGCTTTAACAAACACCGCTAAATAAAGCTCAATAATCAAATATTAAAGTCAAAGTCATCTGACTGTGAAGGCTTTAAGAAAATGGCTGAACATCGCTTCCATTTTCAAGTTATCTGGCGGCAAACCAGGGATATCATAGCAGTACAACAAGTTAGTACCGTATTTGTGCCATAAACGTTGTAACTTTTTCTTCAAGGCAAGCTGTGCCGGATGATGTTGAGGGTCAGGTCGAAACTGCTCTAATAACTCTTCCATCTCGCGCCGAACTTGAAAACTTGTTAAAAGTGAATTATTAGTATCTGTAATATCAGTTACATCTTCCTTGCAAGTCTTAGAGTATTTCGGGTAGTGCAAACAATCAGTAATTCGTCGCAACCATTGATGGGCCTGTTCCAAATCAGATACTACTGAAAGATTATTGATTAAAGCTTGGTCAACCCATACTGACAATATAGATAAATAATCTGTGTCAATTGCTCGGCATGGTAAACTACGTAGTATTTCCCCAATAGCAGAGAAAAAGCTGGTAGCCTTGAATACCTCCCCAAGTAAAAGGTTTGCGACTGGTACGATTGACACAATCCCTAATTGCAGCACGAATTTGAGCTTCGACTGTGATTAACTGTGCGTCTCGTGACAAATAGGGGATTGCTGAAAAAGGGGGCTACTCTGTTGCTGACTTTGATCTTGGAGTCTTTCAGAATAATCTGGGACTTTTGGCAGTCCATCTAAGTCTGCTTTTAATTGTTGTCGTAGCTTTGTATCTAATGGCAGAACCGATTGACTCAAATTACTGAGGAAGTGAGCTTGACAACGTTGGTGTGCTGCATCGGGCCAACTCGAATTCATCGCAGTAATAATCGCTGATTCTCCGTCTGACAGAGTTGCTAGCACTCTGTACGGTAACTCCTTATATGGTTGTAGCCATTCAATTAACCGTTGTGCTTGTGCCTGTGGTAACTGAATTCCACTGACTGGTGTGCCACTTAATACCTCGTACAATACATACAGCAAGCTTCCATGACATCGAGGGCTGTAAGGCATCGATTGCCCAAATCAAACCACCATGTTCAATGGCTGTGGCAGCTAATTTCTCCTGTGTATGTACAATCGTTCCACCCAACAGTGCCAAAAATTGCCGATATAATTTACCTACATTAGTCTGGTTAATTTCAACACCACGCTGATTTAATGAGCGTTGAATTTCTACCAACTGCTGATGCTCATGCTCGTGTTGCCATCCTATAAATGCCAGCACATCTAGCCCATAAGTACTGTAAGGCAGACTGTATTTTAACACGCTAGTCGCGTAGTAATGTTTACCAAAATGTCTGCAACTGGGATTGGTACATTCTTTACTCTTGCCTGCCACAAACACTGCACCATCCATTGTTTGAATAGTTTTACGCATATGTCTTGGTCTGCGTAGGGCTAATTCTGCTCCACAATGGACACATTCCATTAGCGAACATTCTAAAATTATTCGTTTGGCGTTACTGAATTTTCGTTCTGGGCGATGGCAAGGCAACTTTACTATCACTAATTTTTTACTGCTGCTAGGTGCTTTCCTCAGCTTACCTGCTTTGTATACCAATTAGATAGCTAGGGCTTGACGACCATTTGGACTGATGGCGGCAATGATTGTCCAGGCTTCATGATGTGGGTGATGGACACTTGCCGTTGGATTGTGCAGGTGGTGCTGCGACCAGAGCAAACTTTGGGGTTTGTCTTGCTCAAAAAGCGATGGGTGGTGGAGCGCACTTACGGGAAAGCTGATGGGGTGTCGCCGATTGGTTAGAGATTATGAACTTCTACCGGAAACATCGGAGACGTTTATTTACCTTGCCATGATCCGGATCATGGTGAGGCGATTAGCATAAAATTTGACCCCTCAAAACTTTTCAAACATCCTCTAAGCGAACCCCCATATTTTAGCCACCTCGGTAGATGCATTCTACGTATTTACTTATCTTTACATACTTTGATTTTTTCATGCCGACTTACTTATGTTGTATGTTAACAACATGATAATAATGTGTTAATCTTCGCAATTTAAATTCTAATGTATAATCTTTTTTGTGTTAAACGTAAATTTTTATAGCAGAGGTGATTGTCAAGATGATGAAAATTATGTGAAAACAAAACCAACCATGTATAAGGACTTTTCAATTGAAATTGAATCAACATGGAGTGTGCTTCGCTAAAGAAGTGGTAGAGACTCTGAAAGTATGCATCGGGCTAACCTTGTTGAAAATAGTGATTGCTTAACAATACTATTGCCAATTTATGAGGGTCAACGCCTGTAGAAACGGGATGAATACGCCCTAAAGCAGTAAGCTTGGTAAAAATCCTGAAAATCCAACAGTGAAAGTTTTAAAGCGAGTTTTACGTCAAAAATTATATGCAGTAGCTGCTGTTAATAGTTGAAGTTATTGCTACAATTTATGATTAAAATTTTAACGCAAAAGAGTGTGAAATTATGTAGAGTATCCGCTAATAAGTGCTGTAATTTTAATGAAATTTCTCTAAATTTTTGTAGGAATTAAAACGGAAAAATATGAACGTTAAATCTATTCATAAAACAGCAAGACCACTGGAAAGCTTATTAGAGAAAGATATTGCTCTTGAAAGTTCAAATGGCTCTTCTATTTTTTCTTTGCCTGCACCTAATAAACAAGCTGTTGAGCCAGAACTAACTCAGCTAACAGTTGGAAGGGCTTTGGTTAAAATTCTCGAAGATATGGGAGTCTTATATGCGTTTGGTGTTTCAGGGGGTGGTATCGGCCCATTTTGGGCAACATTAAACTCTAGCAGCATCGAACTGATGCACTTCCGCCATGAATCTGGAGCCGCTTTTGCAGCCATCGAAGCTTATTTTACAACTGGTCGCCCTGTTGTCGTGTTCACTACTACAGGTCCAGGTATCACCAATGTATTGACTGGAGTTTTGGCTGCACGCGGAGAAGGGGCAAAGGTAATTCTCTTGTCAGCTGCAACCCCAGCAGGTAATCGCGGTCGTTGGGCTTGTCAAGAAACCAGTCATCATACAATGCCTTTCTCTGGTATTTTCACTTCTGGTCCATTGTTTAACTACGCAACTATTATTGAGACAGGAGAAGAATTACCAGAAATTTCTCGCAGACTTGCCCAAGGTTTAGCACAACCTGGGGGCTTCGTAGCTCATATTAGTATCCCTACGAAAGTTCAAACAGCACCATTAACAACACAGTTACTTATACCAGCAGTGTTTTCTCAATCTTTACCAACTGCAAGTGAGGAAGTGGTCGCTCAATGTGCCAAGCTACTATCAGAAGAATCTTTTGGTATCTGGGCTGGTTTTGGCGCTCGTCACGCTGCTGAAGAGATTCGCAAACTGGCTGAAAAAACTGGGGCTACTGTGATGACATCTCCCCGGGGCAAGGGCATCTTTCCCGAAAATCATCCCCAATATATTGGCGTTACAGGATTTAGTGGTCATGAGTCTGTTTTGACATATATGCATGAAGTATCCCCTCAATACTTCGGGGTAGACAATTATTCTGGTTGCCAGGACCAACCAAAGGGATTACCAGAAGATTTCTCACGAATAATAGTCGCAAGAAAGGGAATTTTCCCTGCCTTAGAAATACG
>JAHHHS010000234.1 GCA_019359215.1 Nostoc indistinguendum CM1-VF10
CCCCAAAACTGATCTTCTGGAATCTTATAAAGGTGAGCAAAAAAAGATAAGACTTCTTGCTCAAACTTACGAGAATGAAGACCAAAATCTGGCTCTATATATGGATCTCCAGCATTATTTAATAGATGAGTGAAAAATTTGGCGAGCGCGCTATAATCACAATTTAAATTATATGGATAGCCCGCATGAAACTGCGTTCGCTGTTCTATTTGCACCAAAAAATCTGCCAACTCTTTCACAACTTTACTTGACATATCTCTGTATCTCTTAAATTTCGATTGAGTTAATGGATGTATTAGTCTAAATTTTACGTATTAATCCATACCCTAATATTTTATTAATAATCCTATAACCCGCTTCTATACTTAAAGAGTATACAGTGAGACTACTGATGAACCTTCAGTAATAACACTTATTTTTGCTCAAGAGTATATTATATGCAATGTGCGATTTATTATTTTGTTACACAAGGGTGGTGTATAAACGATTGAAAAAAAAATCCCACAATCCTCATCTGGAGAGGGAAAATCGTCACCAATGGCTGGATAGTCAAAATGTTCACGCAATGCATCTGAGTTATTTTTGTAAATAGTTGGGCTGATTGAGAACTCAGCTTTCTTTTTTCTATTTGTATAAGAATATCTTAGTATAATTGCCTAAATTTTTACTTAGAGTTACGAATGGCACGCTTGTTAGGGGCGAACCTATTATTTATAGGGCTTTTGGGTATGTTGATGATTTTTTATTAGTTTGGTTTTCCAAGGCGGAGGATTAAAATAATTATTAAAGGTTAACGAAATAACCCATAATGATTAGTTTAGCGTCATTAATAAAATTAAAATCAGAACATTTTTAGAAAATTATGTAATAAAAAAAATAAAGAATATTTATTATCTCATAAATTTCTATTTATATTAATAAGTAACAGCTTTTTGCTAGTTTGTCTAGCCTTTAATAAAATTACCTACTTTTCCTACTTAACCTACTTTTAGAAATTTTCAAGATGATGTTGAACTGTCGTTGATGGCAATGGTAGTTAGTGATATCTGGATGAATAGAAATTTCTAGTTGCTCATGGTGCAATTGTGATTGACCAATGTAAGGAATCGGTGTAATCTCGCGTAGATTCCCCAGCTTCCAGTGGTACTGCTCAGGCATCCCCCAGCCAGACGCAACTTGTGAAAACTTGCAATCTACTATTGTGACAATGCCAATAACTTGACCGCGACGGAGAGAGATTAACTCTGGGATTACTACCCCCATGCTTTGGCAAAATTCTCTCGTTAGCTGGTACTCTTTTTTAGTAGAACTCTTGCAAAAGTGTTTTGTGGTATGATCAGGGGTTTGGCAATTTGTGATTAGGACTTTGAGTAGCAGTGAAAATAGAAAAAGCCAAGCAGCTTACTGCAAAAAAATTTAAGCGAATGACTGGAGTGAGCCGTAAAACTTTTGAATTAATGGTTGATGTAGTTAAAGCTGATGCCCACAATAAAAAGAAGCCAGGTCGCCGGCCTAAACTAATTATTGAAGACCAAGTTTTAATGGTTATTCAGTACTGGAGAGAATACCGTACTTATTATCATATTGGGTTAGATTTTGGGCTTTCGGAATCTGCGGTTTGTCGAATAGTTTTTAAAATTGAAAATATTTTAATTAAGTCAAGAAAGTTTAGTTTACCGGGGAAGAAGCAATTATGGAAAATGTCCTCTGAAGAAGATTTAGTTGTAATGGATGTCACAGAGAGTCCAATTGAAAAGCCTCAGAAAGGCCAAAAAAGATATTTTAGTGGAAAACAAGGAGAACATACTTTAAAAACGCAGGTAGTAATCCGCCAAAAAAGCAGTCAAATCATCTGTTTGGGGCATGATAAGGGAAAAATCCATGATTTTCGCTTATTTAAAAATAGTGGAATAAAATTTGGAGAATTAATTAAGGTAATAGCGGATAAAGGCTATCAAGGAATTGCTAAGATTCATCAATTAAGTGAAACACCAATTAAAAAACCAAAAGGAAAAAAGTTGACGAAAGAGCAGAAAAAATACAATCGGGAACTCAATCGATTAAGAATCGTTATTGAACACGTAAATCGTCGTTTAAAGATATTTAAAATTTTGTCTGATAGATATCGAAATCGTCATCGACGTTTTGGGTTAAGATCGAATTTAATTGCGGGAATTTATAATCACGAATTAGCTATATAAATCGGATAAAAATTGGATAAAAAATCGAATTAATCAAATAATTTCAGTATTAATCAATGACTAAAATGATGTTTGCTGCCATCTTCCTAACTAGCGATCGCCAGATAATACTTGCTAGAAGAAAATCATAACCTCTTACTATTTTAATGCCCCAAAATTGGAATCAAAATAACCCTTGATTATACCACAAAATATTTATGCAAGAGTTCTTATGTAAAGATTATTTGTGGACACTAAGTTTAATTGGCGTGTACTACCAATAAAAGTTTTTTTAGGCTTTTTACTTACTGTTGGAGCGTTTGTGACTTTTTCAACGATTGCAAATAAAAATAAAAGTTTTAAGTGGGCAGATTGGACTGGTTTTGGTGAAGATAAGACGACAGAAGTAAGTATTGAGAAAAACGATAGGGAAAAAGTTGTAAAGCGCACTGAGACTACAAAACCCCAATCTGGAAAAACACTTTGGGATGTCTTAGAGCTTTCTGGTACACTTGCGGTTCCAGTTTTACTAGTTATTTTGAGTTATCAATTTCAACTCATCACCATTTATTGATTTAACAGATATAGATTTAAGATGTGGGATAGAGGATTACATTCCTATGCAATGGTAAACGCAACACTCAAACAAGGTTGTTCGTACTTGGGACGCATACCTGCAGGTTACGAAATCCTCAACGATGGCATTTACCAGAATGACGAGAAATTAGGCGAAGTCGGACAGACTGACGGCAACTGGTGGTTCACACGCGCAGCAGACGAAACCCAGCGCGTACCCTGTGATTCTGCAATGGAAGCAGTGCGTAGGCTTTGCCCGTCGCAGACATCGCTGTCGATGGTGGACGTGTCTACTGATGGCAAATCCATTTTTGATGAATATTTTTTAGAGCAACCGTTAGAACAGCTAACTGGCGATAAGTTGCAACGACTGTTGGAGAAAACGGAGTTAGTCACAGCGTAAAGAGTAGGCTTCGCCTGGGAAAAGGTTAAAGGGGAAGGGTTAAAGGGAAATTTCTTAATTCCCTTCCCCTTTCTCCTTTCCCCCTTCCCCTCAATAATCCCTTCATTCACCAATCAATATGCAACCTACAATATCCACTCCCAAACACTGGGGCTACCCTCGCTTTGCTTTGGATCAGCGTACAGAACAAGGCACGATTCTAGGACTTTATTACTACCCGAATGGCACAGAATTGGCTGAACAATTTGATGATGGTTGGCGCTATGTATTGATGCCTAACAAGAATTCTGACAAAACATCGTACTTGCAAGAGAATCAAATTCAACCGCTCACGCCAGAAGAATTATTCCAGAAAATTACCGCAGAGATTGATTTTTATCAACAGCAAATAAGCATTCTCAACCGACAGTTAACTGTATTAACTAAGGGTGCAAACAATGGCTAACTCTACAGACAACTTTGACCGTAGAGCCAATCATCTGCTGCGTTTACTTCAACTTTGTGGTGATTGTGTTCCATTGCATCGTTTGCAATTCCAATTCTCGGATTCAGTCATTCAAACACTGCTGGATAAAGAACTGGTGCAAGTACAAAACACAGGATGCGGTTTTTTATTGGAGATTTCTAAGGATTTTTAGTTTTACAAACCACTAATTATTGCACAGGTCACCAAAGCATGATTGCTGAAATTAAACTAGGTTTATGCAACCCTCCCGAACCCATCTATTTATTTGTAAATCAGGGAGAAGTAGACGGTGAATCTTTCGTTTGGTACAAGTTCAATATCAACCAGGATAAAAAAATCCCAGTTCCTCAAAGAGCATTAACTGGGTATCTGTCAGAACTGCGATTGACGACTAAAGAATTCAAAGGGAAGGACAATCTGAAGCTGGATATTGTCGTGAGTGCTGATGAACTTTATGTAGTGAGAACTGGTATTGAAACCAACTTCGCCAAAAGTTTCCTTCTCGCTGCGTCACTAGTTCAGGATTTTTCTAAGCCACTGATTATTGTCGCTAATGCTGGCGACGAAAACACTGTTTTCTGTAATCTTTACGATGCTGCAAGTAAAACCAAGATTTACAGGGAATGGAGTAGAGATTTGAATTGGGCAACTATCATTCGTGACATCCAATCTTTATTGGGTGCAACTTCAAACTCGATTTCCGAAACCCCACTGACTCCACCAAAACTTAGTGTAGTTCCGCAATCTGTACATCTTCAAGACCTACGAGTAAAAAATATTCGTACCTTGCTTGATTATCCCCTTGATTTGGTCAGAGAGTGGTTGCAGTTTCAAGACACTAATAGCCCCAGTGAATTGCATATTAGCAAGATTGATGAACTGGTGAAGACTATGTGTTTGGCTTGGGCAGCAGACAAGTGCGAATATCCCAATCATACCGAATCTTTGTATCAAAAGCAGGTTGTTGATGCTGTTACTAGCGGAATGGATGAGCTAACAGCAATCAGCGCATGGATGCAACAGGTGCAAGCGGTAAAGACTGGGGCAGTGTAAATCAGAAGCCAGGATTCAGAAGAAGTTTTATTTCTGAATCCTGAATTAATCAGATAGGAATAAAAATCATGAAAGTCATTGTCACAGTCGTCGAAAAAATCATCAGTGAAGCGCACATCGATATCCCTGATGGGCTGAATCAATCCACAATCAAGCAGCACATAGTAGACCGCTACAACACTGGAGAGATGTCCACAGATATGAACATCTTCCAAGTGGATTTTGAATCTATCAGCGCTCGGATTGTACCAGAACATCCTTCTACTAAATCTGCATAAATATTGGAGGTAGTAAATGAATCCCAAATGGACTAATGAAGAACTCGGAATCATTGAAGCTAAAGCTGAACTTTATACCCCTAAGCAAATAGCCTCAATCTTAAAAAGACATAGCTATTTTCGTACTCCAATTGCTATTGCTACTAAGCTTTGGGCTTTAGGTTATTCTACAAGCCCCTTTCTCGATAACTATAGCAGTGCTGAAATTGCCCGTGTTCTGTGTGTGCATTCCACTACTATTTCTGGCTGGGTGCGCCTTTTACAATTCGCAATTTGCTTCCTTCTATCTGAAGTTAGATTGTTGAATATTAATTCTGTTTTTATTAACAAATGGAGAGTTTTGTATACCAATTAAATTAATTATCCAATTGTATTTTAATTGCGAATTGCGAACTGCGAATTGTTTTGACAATCCCCCACAACATTTAAAAAAGCGTATTGCCTCTATTGACTCCGAAGCCATTAATTACTTATTGGGAAGACGTGCATGATTGACCACATTAACGCGCTGCAAACGAGTTGGTATCTTTCCCCGCCTTGGGGTCGAACAATTCCACCCGTTGAGGTGAATTTACTGGAGAGAGTATACCTCAGAAGCACCAGAACATTTGGCTATTGCTGTGGGATGCAATGGAAGCATGAATCCTGGATTTATTCAATTGATTGCCGTGATGAAATACTCCACGCCACAGAAAATCAAATCATCGGGACGGGAGAATTAGAAGCCATCAAGGTGCAAAAACCTGCTTTTGTTCTGGGCGAAAGAGTGATGCTCTGCTCTTACGATAAAGGAACAAAGCAACGGCTGATTCTGGGAATTGGGCTGGTGAATAATTCTTGGTTTTACCTTGTTGAATTGGTATCACCAACCTTAACTCAATCACGGACTATATCTAATCGTTTCTCACTGGTTGGTGAGAAAAGTTTGGTGCGGGTAAATGTTTAAGTTTTGAGATTTAGTTAGGAGTTGAGCAAGATGAGTTTATCTTTCAATCAAAGTGTTTTAGTCGAGTCTCCATCATTGAGAACTTCTGCACTTTCTAACCTAGATGATTCTCGTGCCCAAGAAGTTCTCAGCAAAGCAAAGGCAATAGTGTTTGCTGTATGGAACGGTAGCGGTTGGGCAACTACTGCACAAATAGCGGAATATTTTTCAGTTACAGAGTCCGCAGTCAAAGAACTAACAAGAGTAAATCAATCTGAATTCCAAAGCCTTGAAACTAAAACCCTTACTGGGAAAGAGCTAAGGGATGCTCGACAGATGCTCTGTCTACCATCGAGAACTTCCCAAGTTAGAGTTTTTTCGGCTTTGGGTGCCTTAAGAATCGCAATGATCTTGCAGCAATCTCAAGTAGCGGCGCAAGTTCGAACCATCATTTTAGACTTGGTTGCAGCTGTTCCCAGCATCACTCCTCAAACTCCTGCACCTGCCCCTGCCCTCCCACCGGTTGAGCAGCGCCTACAAACTTTGGTCGAGGCGATGAAGACCCTTGCTGAACTTACAGGTGGTAGACTCAACCCATACATGGAGCAGCATTTTCAAAACTTCGCCGCCAATCTTCTAGCCCAACACAATCAACAAGCACTTTCCGGTAGCCAACAAAAATGGATGGGCGTTGTGAATTTTGCAGAGACTGACCTTGGTAAAAAAGTCCCCTTGAGCGGTTCTCATTATCGCGGTCATCTCGGTACTTGGGTTCGCATCTTTTACCCCCAACTGGGAGAGCGTCAGGAGATGCGGCTGGTCAACGGCACTCAGCAGCCAGTTTACGTTTACGCCTGCCATGACCCAATTGTTGCATCTGGATTGACGAAGGCAATCGAAGAGTTTTTCGCTCACCCAAATCCGACTGCTGCGCTAAGAATTGCAGGGGCTTTCACTACCAAGAAGCCACGGGTGTTGGTCAAAAGTTAAAAGCGAACGCTGGGAAAATGAGCATTCGCTTGACTATATCAACCTAGTAAATGGTTAGTTGCTTGTTATAAGTATACTATTTTTCGCTTACACAACTCAAAAAACTTTGAGAACAAGATTATCCCTCTCCTAAGAAAACAGAATGGTTTCTTTCATCCATAGTGGGCGATCCGCTCATGAACAGCTTCTAAGAAACAGAAATGTTTCTTTACATCCATTGGGAATGCGACCGCGAAGCGTGCCGCAGGCAATCGCTTTCCTCGGACGCTTTTGTCACTTTCGGCAGAGAATAATCTGTAACCCTTGCCCAGATAGAATTTCAACTGTAGAGCTTTGTTTGAAGGTTTCTATTAGCTTGCGATCGCTAATCTTCCCACTAAATCTAGGTTTCATCATTTAGCCCCAAATTTTATTTCCCCAGAGTGACAAAAGCGTCCGAGGAAAGCGATTGCCTGCGGCACGCTTCGCGGTCGCATTCCCAATGGATGTAAAGAAACATTTCTGTTTCTTAGAAGCTGTTCATGAGCGGATCGCCCACTATGGATGAAAGAAACCATTCTGTTTTCTTAGGAGAGGGTTATGCAACAACTCACACTTTTCTCTGAATCAGTCCCAGTTTTATCAATCACCTACTACCCCGATTTCTTAAGCCAGGAACTTGCCAATCAACTCTACCAACACTGCTTGAAACTGGAGTGGCAGCAGAATCAAATCAGAATCGCGGGTAAAACAATGCCTGTCCCCCGTCTTGAATGTCTTTACGGTGACAAAGGCTGTGATTACCTCTACTCCAACAGCGTGTTTTTAAAACCCCTGACTTGGACAGATGCTCTGTCTAGTTTGCGCGATCGCATAACTGCATTGACTGGCTACAAGTTCCGCATCGTCATTGGTAATCAGTACCGCAGTGGCCAGGATTCAATCGGCTGGCATTCCGATAATGAGCCATCGATGGGATCTAACCCTGCGATTGCATCAGTCAGCTTGGGGTCATGTCGCAAATTCCAAATCAAACCGAGAAATGGCAGACCAACGGATTTTTGGTTGGAACACGGCAGTTTGCTGGTAATGCACCCAGGTTGCCAATCTACACATCTGCACCAGGTTCCAAAAACTAATAAAGTCGTTAGCACGCGAATTAATCTCACATTTCGACCGCACACCGGAGGCGGGAGATAACGCTGTAGCTGGCTATTGAGGATTTCATAGCCAGCACAAGCTCTCACAAAAATTTGAATCGGCGGCATGGGTGCAATGCCGCTTCATTTCCATGCGTCAAAAAACAGAGGGAATATGCGTATAATCGAATCTGATTCTCAAGCTAAACATCAACAAGAATGGCTCAATAGTGGCGTTGACGAAGAAATCTATCATCTGAATGTGCGATCGCTGTCTGGGACTTTACCCTACGAATATCTCCTCTACAGTCCCAAAATCTCCCGTCGCAATGATGGGCGGCTCAGGGACAGGGACTTGAAAAAGTACCAGCACACTGAACTAGGCGGCTGGTGGTGCAGTGGCGTTGACCCCCTCAACGAACACGCACTAATGATGTGGGGCTGTTTCAAACCCGACCACCCCAGACGTGACCGCCAGAAAATTCATAAATTCATCAAGTACGAACACCCATTCAGAGAAGAGACACGCGCCTTCTTCCTCCTAGTCCCGAATCGCATTTGGGTAAAAGTCTCCAATCGTAGCGGCATTCCTATTACTGAAGAGGACTTACAGCATCCTGGGGGTTTCTGGCACTGGGTTTGGCGGCATAATGTCCCAGTCACAATTGTAGAAGGTGTCAAAAAAGCGGGGGCGTTACTAACTGCTGGTTATGCTGCGATCGCTATCCCCGGTGTTAACGCTGGATACCGCACCCCCCAAGATGAGTACGGTAACGCTATTGGTAAGCTAAACCTCATCCCCGACTTGAAACATTTCGCAACACAGGGGAGACAGGTTAACATTTGCTTTGACCAGGACAATAAACCCGAAACTGTACAGCGAGTCAGAACCGCTATCAGTCGCATGGGACGGCTGCTGGTAAACGAGGGTTGTTCCCTGCGAGTGATTGATTTACCGCTAGAACACCGATTCACTAATAAAACGCGAGGTTGAAAAACCGGATTTTTAGGTCATTTCAACCACAGTTTCTTTCTTGTACCTAAAAGAAACCCGAGTTTTTCGTCATGACTCTGAATACTGAATCGGTGTTCTAGGGGCAGAGAAAGGGGTTGATGATTTTATCGTTGCTCACGGTCAACCGGCATTTGACGCACTCTACAACACAGCCGTTGCACTGGAGTTGTGGGAGATTAAGCTGTTTACTCTGTTAACTTATCCCCCAGCAATCGCACTCAACCAAAGATTCCTCGGTCAGCTTCTCGTACCCGAAGGCGAAAAGCTGATTATCCTCAAAGCCCCCAAAGGCACTGGTAAAACCGAATGGCTGGCAACTGAGGTGGCGAAAGCACATGACCAAGGGAGACGGGTATTAATAATCACCCATCGCATTCAACTGGGTGAGGCGTTGTGTAATCGCTTTGGTGTTAACTATGTTACTGAAGTCCGCACTAATGAGACAGGCACATTATTAGGATACGGGGTCTGTGTTGATTCACTGCATCAAGAAAGTCAGGCGCGATTCAACCCTAATGACTGGTCAAATGATGTCATTATTATTGACGAGTGCGACCAAGTTTTCTGGCATCTTCTCAACTCTGGTACTGAAGTGCAAAAACGTCGGGTATCCGTTCTCAAAAACCTCAAACAACTGGTACAGAATGTTTTGGGCAGCAGTCAGGGAAAGATTTACCTATCTTCTGCCGATGTGTCAGATACTGATGTGAAGTATGTTTTATCACTCGCTGGTGAATATCGAGTTAACCCGTTTGTAATCGTAAACAACTATCAGGATAGTGCTGGAAACTGTTACAACTACTCTGGCAGTAACCCGAAAAATCTCATCGCTGCACTGGACAAAGCAATTGCCAAAGGTGGGCATCATTTACTCTGCTGCTCTGCTCAAAAGGCAAAATCCAAATGGGGAACCCAAGCTTTGGAAGAACGTTTTCGTCGGAAATACCCAGAATTGCGAATCCTGCGAATGCGCAAGGCTGAATTGTCCCGTCGCTACGAAGTTGACGTAACCCCTGATTTGGTTGAGAAAGATGATAACGGCTGGTATCCTCAACTGCGGATGCACTATCATTTGACGCTAGGGCGGGAATTTCTGACGAATCGTGATGCGAAACGGGCTAAGGCACAATTAGAATTGGGGGAGAATTCGATTTGGAAACCGGATTTTAACAAGGGGCAGATGTTGCCATCGGTGCTGTTGTTAGAAGAACTGAATCTGTTGCAGTTGCTTACGCCTGGGGAACGATTACGCTCTTCTGACGAGGCAATGCAGGAATTTAAAGCACTGGCACTAAAGCATCGGTATGTTATCAAGAATTACTTGAATGTCAGTAGACTTGTCCGAAATATTAACTTAGGAAAAGAAAAATGGTAAAACGTTAAATTGAGCGTCTACCATTTTTCAGAACTAGTTATGGTTTTCGATTATATCGAGAAATATCCACACCGGACAAAACAA
>JAHHHS010000235.1 GCA_019359215.1 Nostoc indistinguendum CM1-VF10
TACTTATATTCTGAGTCCAAGAGAGCTTCTCGACACTAGTATTTAAAATTATAAGTATTAAGCAAAATTTTACTGGGATAGGCATTCATTACAGAGCGATCGCCAAACTTTTCGGTCTACTGAAAATGAGAATTGCTGTTTTCTGTGAGCGGGTATTGCAACGTGAAACCCCCTACTTGCAATCAAAACTAACCGCCGCCGCGCCTGGGGTAGCCCGAAGTCAGCCATATTTACCACGCTGTAATTGACCGAGTACCCCTCTTGCTCCAAAGCTGACAGAATGATACTGAAACTCTGGCTGTTCTGATAGCGTGGTACGTTTTCGAGCGTAAACACCCGTGGCTGCAACTGTCGAATGGCTTCTGCTACTGCGGTCGCAGCCGTCAAATCATCGGCAGTTTCAAGCGCAATACCCGCTTTTGCAGTGTGAGCTTGACTGAAGTTGGCACACACCGGGGAGGCGTGGAGGTAATCGGGTCTTCGTGGAAAACCTATGAATCCTGACTCTGTTACTTCTTGCACTGTTAGCTGAATGATTTTGCAGCCATATTCATGAAAGTTACGGTGATGATTGAGAGCGATGCCTTCGGCAACGTCTTCGACGAACGCCCTGCTCAGTTCTGGTTTTGTAGGGTCAAACTCTACTGCAATGACTGGGCGAATCCCGGCTTGCACCATCCCCGCTTCAATCCCACCGCTACCAGCGAATAGTACTACGGCGATCAGGGCATCATCTGGCAGAACTGGTTTTAATTTTGTGTTATCAAAATTTTTGCAGACATCTGATTTTGGTGATGGCTTTTTGGTTTTCGCTCTCTTGATAAAAGCGATAATATCTTCCTTAGTTGCCCCCTGCTGTTGCATTAGACGAATCATTGGAATAGCGCCAGGGGGAATTGAGCCGATACTTCGCCCTTTCCATATTCCATCAACTTGTTCTTCCCAGTTGTATCCCCATCGCCATAGAGTCGGGTTGTTTGGGTCACGCTCACCTATAACTCGTGGGTAAAAAGCTATTGAGCCATCAAGTAGCTTTTTCTTTTCAAGATACGGATAGAGGCATCCTTGGCTATGAAGTTGTGAGCCTTCAAGGTCGTCCTCTAAGAACTTTTCGGGTGTTGCAGATAACTCAACTATTACTGATTTTGCTTTCGGAGGTAGGGTATTGCTTGGGGCTGTTTTAGTCATGCAGCCACCTCCATAACCAAATCATCGGGTACTTCAAAAATCCCCAACTGCCCAATGTAGGGAATCGGTGTAATCTCTCGCGGATTCTCCAGCTTCCAGTGGTATTGCTCAGGCATCCCCCAACCAGAAGCAACTCGTGAGAATTGGCAATCTACTATTGTGACAATGCCAATAACTTGGCCGCGACGTAGAGAGATTAATTCTGGGATTACTACCCCCATCCCTTGGCAAAATTCTCTCGCTAGCTGGTACTCTTTCTTGGTACAGGTTTTGGCGGCGTGAATCAGAATGTCGCCGCGATAATTGATAGGCCAGCCACGGTTTTCAATATCCTTAAGAGCATACATAAATTATTGCCCATGCCCAAGGCTGACGAACAGATAGCGCTTTCATGGGTTTTAATAATTAGATTTAGCCAAATTTTTAAACTGTCCAAATCTTTCGTCAAACAAGAGATTAACAGTCGTCTCACTACTAAATCGACTTTTCAAAACCGAAACTTCAAAAATGCCTTTTTGGGTGGATTGTTTGTCGTAGTAATCTTCTCGATACAAACCCAACATCACAGCAGCTTCTTGTTCAAATCCTCCTAATTCTCGAAAGTCTGCTTTGGTTGGGCGCTTTTCGTAACGTGAATCAACTTCTCTTTTTAATTGCGCTAAACCCAAGACAGCGCAATTGAATTGTTTAGCGATCGCCCTGAGTTGTTTCAAGATAGAGTCGATTTCTTGTACGCGGTTTTCCCCACGTTCACGGCGCATTGGTTCAATCAACTGCACATAATCCACAATCACCAAACTGACTGACCCACAACGAGCTTGTATATCTTGCAAATCACCCTTGATTTGTGAGGTGGTGATTACAGGGTTGTCATTATATCGTTCGTCCACATTTGCTTGGTGTAGGGCCACGTCGATAGTAATGTTGCGATCGCTCCATGCCCCACACACGGCTCACCAATCACACCAGATAACGGAACATGACGCAATAACTCAGTAGTAAACCACGATGGAGACTCGTAAAAGTTCAGTGAATGTCTACCAACAGTTTCTGTAGATGCACTTGTATGTGGTTGTGGTATCAGCAGTTGTGTGCCAGTCATACTGAATCCTCACTAAATTCAATATGGCTTAAAGTCTGAAGTTCAACAGTTAATCCACTTAAGAAGTTTTGGAGTTCAACTGTTGCCAATTCTTTAGATATCTCCTTTTCTGATGTATAAATAAGTTGTTTATAATGCCCAAAGTAAACTTCGGTACGAGTTAAGTTTTGCCCTATGTCAGTTAACAGAGTCAAAGCAAATCTTCCCAGTTTGCAGAAGTAATACTGACGGTGATCGCAAGGGTTGCTTTGATGCCAAGTAATATAAGGTTTTGAATCAATGTGAGCGCTAATAGATTCAAAATCAACGTGGAAAATGTTCATCTCAGCCAGCATCTCGCCACTGTTATAGAGGTCTGTTATATGCTGCTTAATTGCTGTTGCTGCTAAACCGTCAGGAATATTAATGTGAGCTTCCGATGTGATTTTTTCAACTACTGTAACTATGGCTTTCATTGTTGTTACTCTAGAGATGCAATGAGTGTTTTTGTGTGGCGATTGTTACTTAGTGAGCGGCAATCGCTTTTTATTTTGATTGTTTTGATTGTTAGGAATCATGAAGTGACGACACTTTCTCAGATGTGTATTATTTGCTAAAGAAGTCATCCTTGTAACAAATAATTTCAAAATACTGTTAGTTGCTTGACTGCATGAAAGAGAAGTTTTTAATGTTATTGGTAATATTCGATGCTTTAGCAATAACTTGCGTCTTTAAATTAGTGAACGTTCCTGTGGTGAGGGCGTTCGCTTTCACTTGGTCAGCACTGGTTCCTTTTTACTAGCGAAAGCACCCGCCTGCCTTAGTGCTGCACCAGGACTGGGATGAGCAAAGAACTCTTTTATAGCTTTGGTCAACCCAGCCGCAACAGCCGGATCGTGACAAGCGTAGACATAGACGGGCTGTTGAACTCCATTAACCAATCGTGTTTCTTGGCGATCGCCTAATTGTGGGTAGAATGTTCTCACCCATGTCCCCAAGTGTCCGCGATAGTGGGAGCCTTTAAGGGGGACTTTCTTGCCCAATTCGCTTTCTGCAAAATTGACCACACCTAACCACTTCTCTTCTGTGCCGATTAGAGACTGTCTGTTGTGGTCAGCTAAGAGGTTGGCGGCGTAATCATTTATCTGTTGCTCCATGTAGGGGTTGAGTCTGCCACCTGTTATCTCAGCCAGGGTCTTCATTGCTTCTACCAAAGTTTTTAAGCGCTGTTCGGCTGGGGGAAGGGCAAGTGTGGGAGATTGGGATGGGTGAAATGAATAACTACCTGTTTTACGAATAGCTGGAAGGACTTCGTGAAATACCCAGCGCTGGAAACGTTTTGCAACTGGTTTACGGGACTTAAAGATGAGGCGGTATAGTCCAGGTTCGGTAACAGTAAGCATTTCTTGCTCTCCACCAGGGGTACGAACATTCTTCGTACCCTTTTCATCTGGCTCCAGAGTCTCTAATGCTTTACTTGTATCGCTCAATTGCAAACAAGTGCATACATCAGCAGCGACCCATTCTGGTTTCTCTGCTATGCCAACAAAACGAACTTCTTTCTCTTCAAACGAAAAAACTGATAGGTTAGACATGGCTATTCTTCTGCTATGGCTGTGGCTTAGTCAAGCGATCGCACTCTTGGCGGGGGGTGATCGCTTTTAAGTTTTATGGATGAGTTAGGCTTGATCGTCCTTGAAGATTTCATCGAAGCTGACTTCTCTGCCAGCTAAATCCGATGCTAAATCTTTGAGTTTAAATAGTGTGTCGATTTGACACCTATCGAGTAAACCTTTTTTTGCAGATGATAAGGTTCTTCTGTTAAGTCCCGTTTTCTCATGTGCAGTCTCAATGGACAAATCACTCTCCTCAGTCCAAAACTTTGACAAATCAATGTATTTAACCATTCTTTGTATTGGAATACGCCTAGACTTCTCAAGCATATTCCGATCGGCAGCATATTGATGTACCAACATATTGCTGTATTTTTCTATATTCACAATCTTACCTTCAACATACCAACTAGTTAATATATCGGTATATTGACATACTGCCATATTAGCGATATTGTAATAAACATAGGGCAAAGGAAAGCGAACTGCCTGCACCCAAACGCAAAAAGGGTTCGCAAGTCTAACCAGTCACAGATTTGATCAACATAAAACATAGATTTGAGAAACAAGAACCTCCCGTCGTATAGCACAAGGTACGCCAGGTAAAGTCGGCTGGGGGAGATACTCAAGATCACTCAATAAATCCACCCATACTGCAATTAGGGCAGCTGCTCCATACCTTCTCTAGAGCCTTGTGCTGTGAATTCTTGCTAGAAAATAACTGAAATTCAGAAATATGAGGCTACGCCAAATCTTTTTGAGAGCGTTGCGGTAAACCACAACGTTGTTTACGCAAAACAAAAGGCGATCGCTGGCCTGGAAAACTCGCGATCGCCTTTTTACCCCAAACAAGAGGTATTTCTAATGATTACACAGACTTCAACCCCTACGCCAACAAAAGATCCGTTAACCACACGCGATCGCAAAATCATTGCAACCATCGTGAATCAGTCCGACTACTCCAAAAACTGCCAGCCCGAAGATGTAGTGACAATCTGGATCAACAGTGATGACATCGTGTGGGTGAAAATGACTCACGGCTATGCTCGATACCACAAGCAGTCTTTCAAACGCGCAGTAGCAGAGATAAAAGAAAAGAGGCTGTAGAGATGCTATCCAGGGCAACTGCTCCGATTGAGCTGCCGCAAGTTCGTCGGGAGTTGATAGCAGCGTAAGTAAAATGGTGGGCATTAAAACCCACCATGTAACCATAACCAACCCTTGTAAAATAAAACACAGTTCGCTCTTACAAAATGACCCAACAACCTCACCAACCTCACGACAAATTTGCCAAGGAATTTTTAGAAGAGCTACTGGATCCTTTGGGTGAAGTGAAAATTAACAGGGAAGTAACAGATGCAACAAGATTTGTAGATGTATTATTTTTACCTTCCCCACAAGCCCAAGCGGAAAATCTAGGATTGCTGGGAAGAATTGTTCTACTCAATACAACGCTACTGGAACCATTTCGGAATCAGCCCAGCAGGACGGAAGTACGTAACTGTTTCATGAAGTTGTTCACTGTGATTGCGGATTCTCAGCGCAAAGCCAAAAGAGAAGAAACTACCATTAGCGAAGATGATTTAGCTCGTTTGTGGATTTTGACACCTAGTGCTTCAGCCTCTCTGTTAGCAGATTTAGAAGTTAAGCTAGACTTAGAAAAGTGGATGACTGGAGTTTACTTTTTCCAGAAATGTTTTAGAGGGGCGATACTTGCAATTAATGAGTTACCCGTCACCGAAGAAACTTTATGGTTCAGGCTTTTAGGACGGGGAGCAGTGCAACAGCAAGCAGTAAGTGAACTGGTTGCCCTTCCACCGAAGAATATTGTCCGCCGTAATGTTCTTGAAATGGTTTACAGGTGGCGCATAAGCGTGATGACACAAACCGATTTAACTGAAGAAGATCAGGAGTTAATTATGAATTTAACAGAAGCTTATCAAGAAGCAAGAGCGCAAGCGGTACAGGAGGGAGTGGAGCAAGAACGCCGTCAGGTTGTAGAAAGCTTGTTGAGATTCAGATTTGGTTCTGTGGATGAAGAACTCTCAAGAGTAGTTAATACTTTGTTGCAGTTATCACCAGATGACTTTGCAAGATTTTTACTGGAATTGTCTAGTTTATCCCGTGAAGAGTTGTTAGCAAGATTTAATTCACACGAATAACCTGTAACTACAAATAATTAGTAATAAAAAGCGCTTTTGTGAAATCAAGAGCGCTGTTTTATTGGCTCTAAGCTCAGGGTTAGCGCGTCTCAAACCCTATTGACAAGAGGACTTGATTGATCCGTAATTGGGTTTGAAACAAAGTAGTACTATCCGAGCTAGGGTAAGATTTAATCCATCTAGCTGCAACCTCTTCCGTTATGCCAACAGGATTTGAGAAGAAAAATAAAGCTGAAGCATCTTTTACACCCAGTATAGATAGCTTTGAGATTACCAGTAAATTTCAAGAATACTTTACAGAAGTAAAAGACCCAAGAGTCGAAAAAACCAGATTGCATTCACTCACCGATATCATCATTTCTATTTTGGCAGTAATAGCGGGCGCGGAAGGTTGGGAAGATATTGAGGAGTATGGGGTCAATAAAAAAGAATGGTTGGGAACATTTTTAGAACTAACTTTCGGAATCCCCAGCCCCGATACTTTTAGAAGAGTGTTTGAGAGAATTAATCCCAAAGAATTTGAACAATGTTTTCAGATGTGGATACAATCACTAGTTAAGAAGTTAGGAGTAGAAGTAGTCGCTATAGACGGTAAAGTTCTGAAAGGCTCATATGACAGAAAATCCCAACTAAAAGCTTTACATATGGTTAGTGCCTGGTCAAAAGAACACCGTTTGGTCTTGGGACAAAGGAAGGTTAGTGACAAATCTAATGAAATCACGGCAATTCCAGCACTTTTAGAAATGCTGGACATATCTGGCTGCATTATTACTATTGACGCAATGGGTACACAGAAATCGATTGCAAAAAAAATCATAGAAGCTGATGCCGATTATATTTTGAGCCTCAAAGATAATCATCCTACACTGCACCAACAAGTGAAGAATTGGTTTGAAATAGCACAATCTCTTGGGTTTAAAGATGTTGATGTGAATATTAGCCAACGGATAGAAAAGGGGCATCACCGAATTGAAAATCGTCAAGTTTACACTGTGCCAATCTCACAAATTCCTGCACTTCGTGAACAAGACGATTGGGTAGGACTGAAAATAGTCGTGATGGTAGTGCGTTCAGTTCAGCATTGGAATAAGACTACCAATGAGGTACAATTTTACATCTCTAGCCTCGCCAGTGATGCTAACAAGATTGGTGGTGCAATTCGACAGCACTGGGGGATAGAAAACTCTGTTCATTGGACATTAGATGTCACATTCCACGAAGATGAATGTCGGATTCGTTCTCTACACAGCCCACAAAATTTTGCTTTACTACGTCGCATTGCACTCAATGCCTTAGAACGAGAAACATCTTTTCGCCGCAGTCTTCGCCAAAAGTCACGCAGAGCAGCTATGAATGATCAGTACATGGTTTCTGTGTTGGCGGCGGCTCTCTCAAACTCAACACTGGAGCTAGAATCCACCTGTCAATAGGGTTTGAGACGCGCTAACCCTGGCTCTAAGCTTCACATATCACAATTAAACGGCTTCGCCAATGCAAAAGTGAAAATGCTTTTGGTACAAACAAATGAACCCTCAAGAAAATGCTGAACTACTTGCTGCCTTAATGCGTCAAGAAGAGTTATTAAAGCAGTTAGTTGCAGCAATCAATAAACCGAAACTAGGACTACATTCTGAAGCTGGCAGTTCCAAAATTTACTGCAATCGTCAGCACGGGGGACTGTGGTACACACTAAATGGTGAACCGAGTGATGTCCCTCAAACTGCGCTGACTGGATACCTTAAAGAACTGCGGTTTGAAAATACAGAACGCCGCAAAAAAGAAACCTGCAAGTTGCTAATAACTATGCAAGCAGACCGGACGTATATCTTAGAATCCGGTTATGATACTCACTTTTCTAAAAGCTTGTTAATCGCGATCGCAACTCTTACTCCAGAACAACTATATTCTCCCATCACACTACAGCCTACTCCAGGGACAAGCGATGAAAGCGTGTTGTTCTGTCGGGTATGGGTTGGGTCGGAACTAGTTATGGCATCCTATAACGAGCAGACCAATTGGCAAGAAATCTGGGAACAAGCTTTAGCTGTAACAAAAGCAGCGAATGAAATAGCATTTTAACGAAGTTGGAAATAGAGTTTGGACAACTGTAATTAGAAGTTGCTCAAACTTTGTCTACAGCTAATATATGCTGTCTACTAGTTCGCCAATAACAAGAAATGGCTACAACAATCGTTCACCCCAGTATCGAAAACTTACAGCAGTTTTCCGACTTGTTCGACATCGAAAAACTATTGCAATCTGAGGGAGTTCTACCGTCGCTTTTAACAAATGGCTGGAACTACGACAATGAATCTTGTTTGATTGCAAATATTGTTGATGAGTCTACAAGCCTGGATCAAGTTTGGGACTCCAAAGAGTTTGATTTTAAGGCTCTGCCTGATGAATTAAAGGAAAAACTCAATCAAATCTTTGAGCATTTGTATCTGTAACATTTTCTACCCTCAATCAATAATTAACGCAGAGGCAACGAAAATGTTGACGAAAGAAGAATCAGATTATGCGTGAAAAACTCTACAGTCAGATTCAATCAGTCTAACTGTAGAGAAAAATCGATTCCACTAAAGATTATCACACACTCTACTTGAATACTAATCAGATGGAAACAAATTTAATTAAAGTGTATGACACGACACTATTAAGCTCATCAAAAGTTTACCAAATCGACGGTACGCTTTCTCGATACTTGGGTGATGAAGGTACTATAAAACATCCACAGTATGTATTTTTACCTTTACCAAATCAAAAGAAAAAAGCCAGTTTTCGGCTAAATCGCAACAAACTTATGACTCGTTGTTATGAAGTCGAAGGCATGGTCTATGAGAAGCCTGCGGTACAGAATAATTCACAGCAACTTCAGCTATTTTAGCCATGTCCATACATAAACCACCAGTCATTAAAAGGCATATTGGGCTACAAAAAAGCTCTAAAAAAGTAATCTATAGAGCTACTACAGACATTCACTCTCTTGAGAAATCACCACAAAGAAAGCTTCGCTTAATCGAAAGTGAAAAATAATGATTGAGGTCAATAATCATGGTACAACCAATTGACAACAGTATCGCTGCAAATTTTCTAATGGATTCATCCAGAAAGAGCGATTGATTTAGTTCAGTGGGTTCTGTCAAATTCCGCATCCTGGGTCAATAGAACCTTAATGAGAGCGATGATAGCTCAAGAGTCTGTACAACAGCAATCCATGACTCAAGTAGAGTTACTTGCTGCTCTAGCACAAAAACTGGCAGAGCAAGAACAGCATTTACTCCAACAATAACAGCAACAGGCCGAAATTTTGCATCGATTGGCTCAGACGACACGCCCTAGAACTTGCCATTGGAGTTCTTCCATGTATCGCGAGGGGGTATTGTTTCAAAAACTTCCCAATGTTCAGCGATTTTATCGTTTGCAAGACGATATAGATCGTAAAAAGCAGCAGGTTTGTTCTTGAAAATGCCCTCACTAATGACCAGCACCATATTGCCTTCGCCCAGCAACAGATGCATACGATGGTAAGCCGTTTCGCCATCAGCTTGGCAAGCTTTCACCATCGCCTCGAAGGACTGCACACCGTCGCCATAATGTGGGCTGTGTTGAACTAATGCGCCATCTGCGAAATAGTTAGAGAGAGAGGAAAGTTCTCCGTCAACAAGAATCTTCTTGGTAAATTCGTAGACTAGAGCTTTGTTGCTTTGGGTGCGCTCCAAATCGACGACCTCGGTTGCACCATCAGTCATAGAGCGTCCGCTCACGTTCTTTTGAGTAGGAGTAGGGCAAAGATTATCCCAGTGCTCTACAATCCGGTCATCTTCCCAACGATGAATTTCAAAGCCGACCATCGGGCCCCAATCACCAAGCATATAATCGGCATGAAGTACGCTGTAATCACCATCCTCGATCGCACGGCAAACGATTACCCTAGTACAATCGGCGGGCAGATCGTCCATAAACTGAAGAATCGGGCCAAGTCCATCTTCTAGACGGACGTTGTGCTGAATATATTTTCGGGAATCGAAGTACGAGATCGGAAACTTTTTTCGTGTTTCGAGGCTTTTCTGAATCATCGTACTACGAGCTTTTTTTGAGAGTTCCATTATCTATCTTTCTCACTTTTAGACGAAATTATAGTTTTGACAGTGATAAGCTTTCGCTAAAACCTTCGGTAATGACCTACACTACCGTGGGCAGGTACGCCATCAGTGTCTTTGTGCTGTTTGTCTAGCAATACCGTTGCCAATTTACGAGGGTTCAACACCTGTAGAAACGGGATGAATGCGTCCTAAAGAAGTAAGCCTGGCAAAAATCTGGGATAATAAAATAGGCTCAGGCATTTCCGGAAGCATTTTTAA
>JAHHHS010000236.1 GCA_019359215.1 Nostoc indistinguendum CM1-VF10
TAAATAAATTTTTCAACTCCGAGCCTAAATATTCCGACGTTCCACCACCAATAATGACTTGCTCAATATGAGCAGGAATATTAATCTTCAGCCAAGTGGATACTTTTTCCCAGTATTCTTTACGAGATAAGTCAGCCACTTCAATAATTTGTGCTATCTCCTCAACCTTAAAATCAGACTTCTTACTCCGAGCCAAAGGTTTGCAGTATCTCGGTTTCAATGTCGGCCCTGATAGATGAACAGCCTTTAACAGATCGTGTAAGTTTTGCCCTGATGTTCGGCTTTTGATTCTCTCCAGCATCCATGCCAAGCCCAATCCTTCCGTTTTTCCAGTTGAGATACCACGCTCAAAGATTACGGCTGATATATCCCGAAAACCCAGCATCAACACCGCAATGTTCATTTTATTAAAATCTGTGCCAAGTTTTTTACTTCGCGTCAATATCAGTCCACCACCTTCGGGCAAGCACTGAAAGTTAATCAAATTTATACAAAATTGTTTCCCTCGAAAGCTAAAGTTAGACAGTGCCTTAGTTAAACCCCTCTCCAATCTCTCTCTATCTTCCCACTCCCCATAAGGCAACAGCAGCCCCAATGATAAATCAAAGTTTGCCTTCAACCCTTCTCTGATGGCTATTGCCCCCACTGCTGCCAAAGTTTTTGGAATCGCGTTCTCATACTTGAGTTCTAAAAAATTGATTCGCGCTTCAAAATACTTTTGTGCCAAAAAGCCAACCGCATAATATTCTTCGTTGTACTCTATCCATGCTTCATTTTCTGGATTGGGGCGATTCATTTGCCCAGACTCATATAAATCCAGTGAGTCTTTGGAAATCTTAATTAACTCTGGTTCCATACACAGCAATCCTGACTTGTACGAAATTTCCGAGAGAACACGATAAACCATCTTCGTCATTGAAGTTCCCGGATCAAGACTCAACATTAAATCCACAAGAAAATTTCTCCCTGTTTTTGACCCTTTTTTTGTCTATCTAATTGATAATTACTCTCAAAGTGAACCGCCCAAACCGTGATTTTTCCCATACTTATGAATAAACATTACAGTTTTGGCACTAATTTTTGACTTTTCATGAATTCGTGCATCTGATAGAAAATCTCCACAAAATCTCCAAATTCCCAATTTTCACCAACTAGATTCAATATCTCCCAATATCTCAACAACATCTCCCAAATCTCCAATTCATTTCTTACCTTTTCAACTATTCAACATCATCCAGCCACAAAATTCTCATTAGCTTAATATTTTCCAACAATTCCTAAGACTTCCCAAGACTTCCTGGTACTTCCCAACACTTCCCAATCTTTTCAAGGATTATCCCAATTATCTAGTAATTAGCTGAAATAACCAAAACCCTTGGAACCCATCTTTTTCTGACGCACAGTACGCCATATTTGGCGGAAAGAATGCTCTACTTTTTTGCTATATTAAATAGCAATTACCTGTCGGAGAAAAAACTAAAAATACAAGGAGCGTGAAAATATTCTCACTCGTCATCAAGCGTGACTGCATTTGATGATAGGGATTTACAATCGCATTTAATAGTTATTTAAAAGGTGATTATCTTCCCAGCAGAGAAAATAAACAGAATTTCTGTCAGTGGAATAGAAGGAGTATTAAGTTATGTTTTGTCCAGAGTTGGGGTGAGCCATGCTAACAGCGGCTAACGTCTCTGAGGAGATGGCGGTGAACTACTTCATCAAGAATTACTATCACCAAGGTAAGTCGCTTTGGAGTGGTCAAGGTGCTGAAAAGTTGGGTTTGTCAGGGGCAGTCGATGATGAAGATGCTTTCAAAAATATCATTGAGGGGAGATCGCCTGATGGTAAAGAACAGTTAAATGCCAGGGCAGTCAAACCAAAAACGAAGAGAGCTGCATTAGACTGTACATTCTCTGCCCCCAAAAGCGTGAGCTTGATGGCATTGGTAGGTGGGGATACACGTTTAATCGATGCCCATCATCGGGCATTGAAAGAAGTAATAAAACTGATGGAAGAACGTTATGCCTATACCAGAGTTACAGAAGGTGACTCACGCCATAGAGTCAACACTGGTAACTTGGTGGTAGCTCAGTTTGACCACATTGAAAGCCGGGATTTAGATCCACATCTGCACACTCACTGTTTGCTGATGAATATGACTCAAACCCCAGATGGTAGGTGGTTGAGTTTGGGGAACAACGAGATATTCGCCAATAAGAAATTCTTGGGAATGGCGTATCAAAGTTATCTGGCGCGTGAAGTCCTCAAACTTGGGTATGAAGTGGAGCCACGTAAACATGGACAGTTTGATATCAAAGGCTTTTTGGAGAAAGATTTAGAAACGTTTTCTAAGCGGCGGCAACAAATAATCGCTTCATCGGGTCCTAATTCAACTTGGGCGGAACGTGAAAAAATTTGGGATGATACCCGCCAGCGCAAGCAAAAACTACCAGAATCAGAATTAGTTGCATTCTGGAAGTCAGAAGCTGCGGCGTTAGGGATTAGGTTTGTTAAGCCTTCTCTTACAAGGCAGGATATACCAGCCCATGATTTGAGTTTGGCAGAGGTTTTGGATTTGGCGATCGCACATTGCAGCGAGAGAAATGTCGCCTTTAGACAAGAGGACTTAGAAAAATTCATCCTAGAAGAACGTTTAGCTACGGATATAGCAGCGATCGCAGCCCTGATTAGAGAACATCAGGAGTTAATCCCTTTGCCAGGGTTGACTCACCAATTTACGACGATGACAGCAGTGTGGCGGGAGTTGGCGACGATGGAGTTGATGCAGCAGGGTCAATGTAAATTTTGCTCCATTTCCCACTCGGAAGTAGTCGAAAACCACTTAGAGAATACCTTACTAAATAGCGGACAGCGCCAAGCAGTAGAATTAGCTGCAACAACATCTGACCAGTTCATTGCATGGCAGGGGGTAGCTGGTGCTGGCAAGACTTTCGCCCTCAAAGAGTTGAAAGCGATCGCTTTTTCTGCCGGATATATTATCAAAGGCTTCGCCCCCAGTTCCTCTGCTGCTAAGGTTTTGAGCGAAGAGTTAGAAATTCAGTCTGAGACAGTGGCTAGATTACTTGTCACTGAACCACAAGAAATTGAACCAAATCAAATCTGGATTGTGGACGAAGCTTCTTTACTCAGTGCTAAAGATGCTTATGCACTCCTACAACGAGCTACCTTACTTCAAGCTAGGGTGATTTTAGTAGGTGACACTCGGCAGTTGTCAGCAGTATCAGCAGGTAATCCCTTCAAATCCTTGCAGCAAGCAGGAATCAAAACTGCACACCTCAATGAATCATTGCGCCAAAAAGACCCTCAATTAAAATTAGCAGTAGATTTAATCGCTGAAGGTAGGATTGAAGCTGGCTTTGAGCATTTGTTAGCCAACGGCTCCATACTTCAAGTAGAGAGTGAATCCAAAATAGAGCAGATCGCCAATGATTATATAGTAGGGACACCAGAGCAGCGACTCAAAACTCTTGTGTTAGCTGGAACAAATACAGAAAGACTTGCCCTTACCCAAGCTATTCGCTCGAAGCTCAAGGGTGAAGGAACTTTGGGAGAAACTGCAACCATCACCCAATTGCAAACTAAAAATCTGACAAAAGTACAGATGCGGTTTGCCCATAACTTTGAAATTGGTGATGTGATCATGCCCCTCTGATTATATTGAGCAATCAGCTATCGAGTCTGCTTTAACCCAAGTAGTATTAGGATTAACAGAACAACTTTCTCGATCTCATCAGCAGTTAGTTGAAGATAAAACTGCATTTAATGGCTTGGAAACAGCCTTGACTCAAGAGTTAAAATCTCATGCAGAAAAAGGAGCTATTCTGTCAATCTCTGATTATATTGAGCAATCAGCTATCGAGTTTGCTTTAACCCAAACAGTATTAGGGTTAACAAAACAACTTTCTCAATCTCATCAACAACTTGTTAATGCTAAAAGTACATTCGATGACTTTGAAACAGCTTTGACTCAAGAGTTAAAATCTCATGCAGAAAAAGGAGCTATTTTATCAATCTCTGATTATGTTGAGCAATCAGCTATCGAGTCTGCTTTAACCCAAACAGTATTAGGGCTAACAGAACAACTTTCTCAATCTCATCAACAACTTGTTATTGCTAAAAATACATTCAATGACTTTGAAACAGCATTGACGGCTGAGTTGCAATCTCATGCAGAAAATAAAGCTATTCTGTCAATCTCTGATTATGTTGAGCAATCAGCTATCGAGTCTGCTTTAACCCAAGCAGTATTAGGATTGACAGAACAACTTTCTCAATACAAAGAGCAACTCGTTGCTGCTAAAAGTACATTCAATAACTTTGAAACAGCATTGACGGCTGAGTTGCAATCTCATGTAGAGAAGAGAGCTATTTTATCCACCTCTAACTCTGTTGAGCAATCAGCTACTGAGTCAACCTTAGCTAAAACATTACTAGCAGAATTAAAGTTGCATCTCAAACAGATGATTCAGGGTTTAGATATTGAAAGATTGGCTGCTTTAGTTATGGAAGTAGGAAAATATATCAAAGGTGAAAAGGTAACAGGAGCAAAGGTCAGCGAGTTATTTACGAGTGTTACAACTGATGCTTTAGCTTTGACTTTTGAGGAAAAAATGAACATCGTTAGGCAACTGATTAGAGATGACAAACCATTGATTCTGAAGAGATTGAAAATAAATCCTCAACAGTCAGATGACAACGGGGAGCAGATCCGGTTTCGGCGCTAACTAATCAATTGGAAATGAAAATTAAGACTTACCACTTATTGTTATTCCCACTATTTTTAACTGCTTATTTAAGACAAAATTTACTAGTTTCTGACCGCTTACTAAGATTATTTTATTGGAGCGACGAATCAACTGTTTTGACAACTGTCCAGTTATGCCAGTATGCACGAAGAATCCACCACTGGCTCTTTCATGCTCAATACAAGACAGAAAATCTTTGATGTGTTCTGCATTAATGTGATTAGTGTAGCGTTTAACCTGGATTACATAGAGCTTTCCCAAAATTAATACGCGACCGTCTATACCGCCGTCACCAGTGTACCGAAAGTTGCGTTGGATTTGCCAGCCCTGTTCAAGGCAGCAAGTAAGTACCAACTCTTCAAAAACGTAAGGTGATATCCTACGCAGTGTGGCGATTACTACTGATAATTTAACAATGGGAGTTATGCTCCGAAGCCGTTGCAGCACTTGAGAGGCGTACTGAATATTTGCCTGCTTTTTAAGCTTTTTAGCTAATCTAACCCTTCGCGTTGTTGCTTTGCTTAATGGTAACTGCTTTTTAAAATTTTTAGCTAAGAGAGCCTTTTGTGTCGGTGCTGGGCTTTGTTGTACAAAATTTTGAGGTGAAATTGACGACGCTTTTGTACTCTTGGCTGGTAATTGGTCAGGTTTAAAATCTTGGGAGCGATACTTTGGCTCAGGAAGAAGAGGTGGAAAAAAACCAAGCAGCCAAGCGAGAAAAATTACCCCACCCAGTACAAACAATAAAGCAATAGTAAGCATTTTCACCACCTTGAAGGAGCCTCTTATCCCAATACGGTTCGGTTAAAGGGGAAAGGGGAAAGGTTTTATTTTAAATACATCCTTTACCCCTTACCCCAAAACCATTTCCCAGACCACAAGGAAAGTTCATTGTACTTATCCGAACCGTGTTGCCTCTTATCTGTGCATTTCTCACAAGCTTGAGGGAAGGGGCAGAGGGGAAAGAACTTGTACAATAACTCTCCTCTGCTCCCCTGCATCCCTGCACAAGCACAGGCTTTGAGCATCGGTGAGAAATCCGGGTTATCTGTGCATACCTCTAGATTGTGATTCTTGTTGAGAATCCTGCTGAATTTGATGATGCATATCAACAACAGATTGAACCTTACCAAGTGCCTGTAACTGTTGGTCACTTACGTTAGGTGATAAAACTCCGTCAGTGAGAACAGCATCGCCGTTTTTGGCACGAACGATTACATTATTGCCAAGGCGTTCAAAGTCAAAGCTTGTACTTTTAAAACTTTTAGAACCATCAGGGTTATCTTTGCCCAAGATATTCAACAGGGCTTTGACACTTTGCTCAATTGCCTGACCTTTGACATCATCGACAGCAGCCCGTAGTTCAGTTCGAGTATTGTCAATGGCTGACTGAACACCCTTAATCTTTTGCTCAACCGTGTTTTTAGCACCATCTACTTGTGTACGTAACTCTTGAGTTAAGTTACCAACTTGTTGATTGAGTTCATCCCTGGCTTCATCTAGTCGGTTAGTAACTTGTTGCTCTATTTGAGCTTTCATCTGTGCAATTTCTTTCCTTAACTTCGTCACTTCAGGGGTCAGCGCATCTTTAAGGCGCTCAAATGCGTTTGAAGCCGTTTTCTTTACTTGACGTTCAACTGACCCAACCCAGTTTTGAAGAACCGTATTTTGAACTTGTGGTAAAAACCGTTCATTTACTTGGGACAAAGCTTTTTGGGTGTTCTCAATCAACTGTTGTTGCTTTTCTAAAGACTTACCCATTTCGGCAACTTGAGCAGCCAGTTCTGACAAGGATTCAGGTGTTTGTTCATTTTTTTTAAGACTGTCAACAAGTTTTTGTTGCGACTCTAGTTTAGATTGCAAAACAGCCACTTGTTTTTGTAAAGCTTCTACACTGTAGATTCGCTCATTACTTACAACTTTATTTTTCGGTGATGGGGGAGCTAAACCTAATTTGTCAGTCAGTACCTCTCCATTTTTAATATGGAATACTTTTTCATTGCCAATTTTAATAGAAATTGCACCTTGAGAATTTTTCGGGTCAGACAGAGCTTTTTTTAAGTTCTCTACTATCGTTGGTGTTAATAAGTTTTTAGAGGGAGATTCTCCCAATGTTCCTTGATAAACTTTGCTAGAGCTAGAGTAAATAGAAACATCCTTGCTGGGATCTAATCCTTTTTCTTTAGCTTTCGCATGGATGAGTTTGAGGAGAGATTCTAAAATGTCTAAATAATCTCGCTTAATTTCTTTCGCTTCACCATCATCAATCATTATTTTCGCCTTTGAGAATTGACTGTATTAACAGTTCAGGATTAATCGCTACTTCTGGCAAAACTATCCCACCGAGTTTATTAAGAACCTGTCTTCCTTCAACTTCAATGTAAGCAAATTCTCCATCAATCATCACTGTTATCGATGATGTATTTTTTTCAGCGCGAGATGGGACATAATCTTTCAGGACACCATTTAACACAAAAATGTTGGCATCATCTGCATCGCTACTATAGACTTCAAGGCACTCAGGAAGATAGTTAGCATCAAAAGGCAAGTTATCCCAACTATCAGCAGTGTTTAAAATTTCGCTTGGATATTTATCTGCGAGGGCTGCTATATCAGGAGGGAGTTTTGCAATTTGTTTTCTATCATAATCAGAGAACGGGTAAAACTTACTTGATGACATGAATTTTATCCTAAGTATTTTTGATGATTGAAGAAGGGAACTCTTAATAGGGAACAGGGAACAGGAAACAGATAAGAAACTAAAGTTTCAAAGTTTAAAGCTCAGTCAAAAAAAAAATTTTGAGATGCGTAACACGAAAAAAACAGTGTCATTATTTCAATCTCATGTTTAAAAACATGAGTTTTTCCTGTTCCCTCTTAGGAGTTCCCTCTTCCCCTCTTCCCCGTTAAGAGTTCCCTTTTTCTTGCTTAAATCAAACTAGCATATTCTGATAGCTGCTCTTGAGTTTCTATCAAAGGCAACAATTTTAATGCCTCTGCCCGACGAATTCTCATTTCTTCATCTGCTGGAGGTTTCAAAATAGACTTCATGGCTAATGAATTTTGGAATTTATACCAAGCTTTTACACTCGCCGCTTCCGAATTAATCTCATGTTGAGGAATATGAATATTTTGCAAGATTGGTATACTTATCTGTCCGCGAGAACGCAACCCTGGACTAATAATTACAGCTTTACCTTCTGGTAATGTATTAAATTGGTTGATATCAAATAACTTGCGAGTACTGTTTTGGTCAGAATTAGAAATACTTGCTCCTCCTTTTCCTCCTGATGAACGGGAACGTTGCTTGTATTTAATCTCTTCATCACCTAAGAACTTACTAAAACGTTCTGCTGCTACATCATCTTGAGGGTTAAAGAATGCTTTGGTAGCACATCCTCCAAATATGGCATTTGTTGTATTTTCTCCATAAGATTCAATTAGCATTGAGAGATTTTGTAAACCTAAGATAGAAATTAGTCCATCCTCCCGGTTTTGGTTCAACCAATCCACCAAGGCTGGTAAATATAATGTTGGTAATTCATCAATCCCAAGCACAAGAGGACAAGCGCGTTTATAGGCGACATTTCTACTTATTATTAAATGCAGAATGGAGACAAGCAACGGTGCAATTACATCACGCTTTTCTTTGTTCATCCCAAAAATCACCATCTGCCGTCCTTTCAAGTCCAGTGGAATATTGGTTTTTCCGCAGAAAGCTGCCAATGCTGCCGGAACCATAAATCGGCTGAACAATCCGCTTGCTGTTCCCACAATACTAGCTGCTGTCTCTGGGCTACCAGCTACAGATACAAACTGTGCGAAAGCTTCCCTAACCATGAAATTCAGGTTCTCTGCAATTTCCATACGCTTGACTAGCTTCGGTAATCCGAGAATTGCTTGGCACATCATGATATCTGGGTATTGTGTTCCTTTCGCCAGCATAAAGACAGCTTGCACCAGTTGATCTCCTGCATTGCTGAAGAAGCTATTTCCCGAATCTTTTTCACCGAGTTGAAAGTTGCGGTTGAGTGTGATTGCCAACTGCCGCGCCATTTCCGAATCTTTATTACTACGAAGAAAGTCTATTGGATTGGCAACTGCCGATTCTGCAAAACCTGGAGCTAAAATGGTGACTTGATAACCACGTTTTAGGGCGTACCCTGCTAGTATTGGTGCTTGTCCTTTAGGTGCATCTGTGGCTGATTCTTGCTGTGCATACTTAAAATCATAAAGTGCTAAGGGGAACCCTTGATCTATTGCTGAACGAATCAACGGATTAATCATTGAAAATGACTTTCCACAACCTGGGCCACCACAAACGAAAATCCCCCGTTGCGCGTCTGGTAGGTAAAGGGTTGCTGCATCTTCGGGAATGTACGTTTTTCTGACACCATTGACAATTTCACTTTTTATATTCTTGGGAGTCCCCACGTACAGCGACACACGATTATGTTTACGTTTATTTATTTGTTTGCACGCTAGTTTCCGGGCTGCTGTCTTCTCTGTTGTTCCACCCCATCGGGCAGTAGCTAGTTTAGCAATACCTCCTTTAGCATCAATATATTTAGCCACCACAATTACTGCACCACAGGCTAGTAATCCAAGTCCTGCGGGTGAAATTAGTGCAGAAGAGAGTCCTGGTGGAATGAATTGGTTAGCATTAACTTGTGTGTTGGTCGTTGTTGTCATTGTCCGCTCCCCACAATAACTAACCCATTCTCTTTAACTCCAAGCCAGGGCACTGGCCCAATAAAATAGGGCGTACAAGTTTTTTGCATAAAAGGAGGACGCACACAGATTCGGAAGAACAACCCAAAGTCTGCTGTACCAAATGATTCATTCACTCCGGTCAATGCAACCTTGAATCCACTACCATATACCAGCCGTCCTGTCGGTTCCTTCCCGGAATTGACCGCAGCCAAGAAACCATAACCACCTTTTACCTGCTGTGATGACCCAGAAGCCCAGCGCTTTCCATATAATGCACCCTCTGAACCTGAGAAGTCGCCCATTTCTAGATATGAGCATTCTTTACCAGCAGCACAAGCAGTAGGTACAGTTTTATCGCCCCTTACTACACTGCCAGAGATAAAATAATTATTTCCAACCCAAGCATCACCTCTTTCAGAAGTACCAAGAACTACAGAAGCAATTCCCACAACACCAACACCAGAATTAATTGGTTGGGGCATCTTATCGAAGGGTACTTGGTTTAATCCAGGGACTTGGTTAATATAACTTTGCTGCCAAGACTTGAATTTGACCAAGGAAGTTGATGTTAATCCTGGTATAGAGTTTAACGAGTACTTGATTAAATCAAGTTTACCTAAAGGGAGATTCGCTGCTTCCGGGTTTGACCAACACCAGAACGCGAAATAGCTTCTTCTTTGCTCTTGCCCTGACGTAGTAATTTAATCGCATCCTGAGCTTTTTTCCAAGTTATTGAACCCTCTTGAATTTGACCATTACTATGGGGAGCATCCCAATTTGGCAAAAATAAAAGAATCCAGATTATTCGCGAGTTACAGTCGCGAATAATCTAGGGATTTAATCTTGTGGTTCTTCTGACTCTTGCTCAGATCCAGAACTAATATCTAGCA
>JAHHHS010000237.1 GCA_019359215.1 Nostoc indistinguendum CM1-VF10
TAATTGCATAAAAAATATGCAGCCGCAGCTTCAACAATAGAAATGATCGCAAGTTTATCCAGTAGAGAAGCGATCGCAGTTCCGTATGAGCGATCGCCATAATTAATCCCTAACCACAGGGATTGATTATTACAGTTATATTTCTCGCAGTGCTTTAGGGATTGCAGTGCTAGCCCCCTCATCCCATCACTTTTAAGAGATAAAAAGTAGGCAATTGTTCTACTTAGCCACAAGAGAACAATCGCCTCAGTAAATGAGTGTTTTGACGTTTTCACACGTAAATGCAAACTATAACGAGTATGTTAGCAGCTTCATCTGGCAAAAATGCATTTATCTCAAAAAATACTACTTATTGGCGAATTTACCACTCAAATAAGACTTAAGCGTTGACCCGAATTTCCCGTCACATTAAGTTGTTTGCATACGTTCTGGTCGCACATTTGACAAAAGCAATAATCGCCTTGCATGACCATTTTTCAGGATTTGGCATAGGGACGGCAGAACAGGTATCGTCTCTATGAGACGCGCAAAAGACATAAAGGGCTTTGGGTTCACCGCAACAATCTTTTATTTTAAGTAATCCATATCAGATTAACTTTGTCCCCTTTCATTCCTATACGTACTATAAATTCATGTCCATCATCAGCAAAACTCAGCTTCCACAAATAGGTCTGAGTTTCTCCTTGTTTGAGATCACCGAAATAAGTAGTTGTATAACCCTCAGACATCCGAGGAATTAGTGGCGAGCTAACTTGATCAAAAATTTCTTTAGTAATATCTGTTCTGTAGTCGGAATCACCAACTGTGAGAAAAAGGTCGTAATTTCCCGTAGCTGTGGCATCCAAGATAGTTTCCAAACAATTAATAACGTTTTCAGGGGGATTTGTTGAATTCATAATCATGCTCTTATGTTTGGTATGGCTATTTTATTCATAATGTCGCTTTCTGGAGTTTGTGTATTCCGACGCTGAATCCCAAAAATTCCTTGAGCGCTGATTTCGACTTTTCCGCCACGGAAGTCAACAGAATTGGCGCTGATATCACTATTTTCTTGAGGAACAGCAATAATGAAGCCATCTAGTGCATCAATAGTAATGTTGTCGCCAGGAATACCACTACCTCTAGCATTAGTGGTAATAGTACTTTGATTACGTAATAGCAACAAGGGTGATCGCAAAAAGATATCACTTCCACCTCCTCTTTCTGTAGTCAGGAGTTACGCAACTGGCACAAATAATGAGAGGTAAGATGCTGCATGAGACAAAAGTTTAATTGAAAACAAGGACATAGAAATATCTGTGCGTTTGAGTTGCTGAATGAAATAAGTAAAAAGTAATTTCTGCTTGATTTGATAAATAGTTTGATTCTTTTTGTCTTAAATAATGTATTTTAGTAATCATAAAGTTTTTTATTATACTTTAACTGTAATGAAGCTAGTTTGATTTATCAATGGTGCGGCTCTACCGTACCTAAACTAATTAGGACAGATGTGTAAACCCTATAAAGAAAACAAAAATTTTTGCTAATCAAAATCTGTTTGCTTACCTTGGTCTCTATAATATTCAAACATTCGAGCAATTTGTCCTGGTACAACACGAGTTAAAGATAAAGCTGGAATTTCTTGTTCTTTAAAAAACGCAACTTCCTCAATTTCAAAACTTACTTTTGGGATTCCACTTATTAATTCACATTGAAAAAAGAGTTTATAAGCATGGTATATCAATGGGGGATGCTGATGACGAATGTGATTCCTGTCATAAACTGCAAGTAGCTTAATAGCTCGTGTATGATATCCAGATTCTTCATATACTTCTCGGACAATGGCATCGCTTGGTGATTCACCTACGTCTGCCCATCCTCCTGGTAATGTCCAGTAGCCATCTTCTTTTTCCTTAACTAGAAGAATTTTATCTGAGTCAAACACAGCAGCCCGTACATCAACTTTTGGTGTAGCATACCCAACTTCATTACTTAATAAATTAAGTATATAGTTAAGTTCAACATCAGAGTGTGTTGCTATCATTTCAGCAGCAACTTGCCTAACTTGTTGGTAACGCTCTATATCAAATGGATTTTCATTATATGTTAGCCCATTTTCAGCAATAGCTTGTAATTTTTGTGCCCACTTTAACCACTTCTGATTCTGATTCATGTCAAGTTCTTCTTAATTGTTTTTTAGTGAAAGAATGTACTATTACTATCAATCGCTATGGGTTTCCGCGCGATTGAGCAAGTTAAAGGTGTATACCATCAATACCGTTGCCAATTTACGAGGGTTCAACACCTGTAGAAACGGGATGAATGCGTCCTAAAGAAGTAAGCCTGGCAAAAATCTGGGATAATAAAATAGGCTCAGGCATTTCCGGAAGCATTTTTAAGATTTCATGGACATATCGAAAGCCACGATAATGAGTCATTTTGGTCAATAATGCCGGAGTCAGGATTAAGGAGACGAAAATCCGCGAGAAGATGATGGGATAAGTTGACCATAAAGAATGCTAGATTAACAGCATTAGTTACAGCAGTTTGACTGAGGTTCATAAAATCTTCCAATCCCCAGAATTGCTTGGCATCACGAAAATTGAACTCAATTTGAAAGCGCAGTTTGTAGTAGTCGATTATTTTTTCGTATGATAAATTTAGGTCACTAGAAAATAGAATTACGTGACTGTGAACATTGGTTTTCAGATTGGTTTTAACCAAAATAACTACATTCAGAGGTTGGACAAATTCTTTGTGTAATAGGGTAGCTTGATAAGTACAGGTAAGAATATCGTCGTCAATACTACTTTGGCGCAAATATGCCTGGGAAATATTACGCCAATCAAACCTATCACCGTATTTACGACGGGAACGATGATTGGGGTCAGAATTTTGGTAAGGTATATATAATGCTGAATCGTGGCGTAACTTGGAAATTATATGCAAGTTAACCTGCCGAGCCATCTGCAAGGCATTATTGTTTCCAAAGTGACCATCTAAGACTAAGTAAGTAAGGGGGATAAAATTAGCTACTAACTTGAATAGCTCATTAATCATCTTCTTGACCCGGAGTAATTCAGATGTGAAAATTACTTCTGTTTTGTTTTTGTTTTTACTCCCTTTTGGTCTTCCACGTCCACGTTTTTCTGTGGATTTTATTTTTGGACTCGGCGATACAAAACTTTTTTCTACATCGCTCTTTATTACCTGTTCTATCTGAATTGGAAATGAGTGCCTTTGTTCAACACTTACTAATGATAATGTAAAAAAAGATAGTCCCAATATAGGTTTGCTCAATAGACTTGAAAAGTACTTATCTAACCCGTATGTTTCTTTGCCGGCTTTGGTTATTACTACCTCATCTCCTGCCAACAGATAGACATCGTTTGGGCAAAACAAATGCCGACGAAAAAATACCCAGAATACTGTTGCCCAGGGTATGACTGTATGAAAGAATCTCATCACCGTCCGATAACTACCGCCAATGCCTGCCCAACGGAAGATTCCCAACATGGTGACTCGGCCGCTCATTGCTAACATGGCGATGATTATCTGGTTCAATTGCCGCATTGTTGTCACGTTGATCTGCGGTAGCAGGCATTGTAACAGTGATAGGATATCAGGCATGGGCTGAAGAGTAGTTTTTGAGTTGTCGTTGTGAGAGACAATAACTCTACTACATCAGCCCTATCTTTTCATACTCTTTTTTTGGCGAAGGTATTGAATATGTAGAGCGTTTCTACAGCACTCGTTTGACAACTGGCATAGGACGGGACACCAGTTGCGGAAAGTTTTGCCCTATCCCTCGTACAACTTCTTCACTGTCCCGTCGTGTTGCTAACTCTATTGAAACTGCAATCCAAAGACATTGGATGCCAAATTGCCAAAATTGTTCAGGGTATTCTCCCATACTCCGACTCTAGAAGCGTCAATAATTTCTCTTCGACAGCCGTTAAATAAGGCCGATTCAGTTTCCCCAACGCCTGCAACAGACTTTTGACTGTCTCCTCCAGTGAATTGGAATACACCCAATTGATGCGATCGCTCAAGGACTGCATCTGCTCACACTCCTGGGGCAGGTAGTTGAAGGACTTCAGGTGCTGCAAGCCAACGGTGTACTCGCCATCCCAAACTCTCACGGTACAACTAAACTCGTTTACTGCGCTGACAATCGCCCAACAGCCCCCTTTGCCTCTGAGTTCCGGGTTGTCCTTGGCAAGGATTTGGCAGACTTCGCCAATCTGGTAGGTATTGGGTACTTGGGTTCGCTCCATAATCCTTTGCACCACATCTTTGACGATTCTACCAGTTGGCACTTTCCCACCAGCAAGTTCTACTGCCTGTTGCCATACTTCTTGCTGTTGCTGCGGTTCCAGTTTGGTCATGGGCCGAACTTGTCCCTCGCTGGTAGGCAAGATTTGTACCTGATCGGAGTGGACTGTAGCAGGATCATCTTCAATTTGTGTCCAATTTGGACACATTTTGATCAAATTATCTACAACTCCAGCAGCTTCAATTAATCTGTAAGGATGACGACGTTCAAACCCAAACCTGTCCTTGCAATACTCTTCAAAGGTTGAATGCGTCGAACGGTACAGCCGACGATCGCGCAATTCTGCCAGTGCCTTACCTGCCTCAAAAAACGCTCTTTCCACACGCCGTTCTAGCTGAAGGCGATCGCGCTGCTCTTGCTCAGTCAATTCTGAAATTTCAGCAGCAGTAACGTTAATTGTTGCTGTAGCTGGATTTTCTTCAACAGAGATATTCTCAAGGTCTTGATCATCTAGTGGTTTGCTCTCACTGGTTGAAGCAGAGGTAATCTTTTTGCGCTTCGGTGGTAATTTGTTCATCAGTCCACCCCTGGCTGAACAGTGGGTGAACGAATATCAAGTTGTGCCATGATAAGGATGTAACTATATTGAAATTTATTCCCCAAACCTTTTACTGAGGTTGGGGTTTTTTGTTTGCTTGTTACATATAGATTTGCATCAGCGATCACTCTTGAGTAAAGTTGCTTGATTTGTAATTTCTAAGCTCTCGTTTTCCATGCAAGGATCACGACTCGTCTTAATGGCTTTATGCATATAACAAATATTATTAGCTTATTATTTACACATTGTGTATACTTGTTGTAACAAGTTTGCCCGAACTTGTTGCATTCATAAAATTAAACCCGTCAGATGTCTGACGGGTTGTCTGGTACAGGCAAAGATTTTATCGCCTGCGCTATTGTTTCATGCATTTGCCTGAGAGAGCTATTCTCTTCTCTCAGGCTGCTGATTTTTTTGTTACTTCATCTTCCAAGAAAGCAACTTTCTTTTTGAGGTTTTCTACTTCTGCATAAACCTGACCGATATCAGGCAGTAACCGTGCTTCTTGAGCAAGGTAATCATTTATCCAACTTATAAGTACTTCTGAAGCATTTTTGCCCTCACTCTCAACTCTTTGCATAAATGCATTCTTTGTCTCCTTGTCTATTCTGACGACCAATCGATCATCCTTCGATAACTCTTGTTTGCTCATATAAGGTATAAGGCGCTTGAATCAGTTCTAGCTTATTCTGTCTGATCTTTAGTGATTTTGGTACAACATTGTTGACACATGGTTTAACACGTTATACCATTGTGATAACACCAAATACAAAAAGCGCTCGCCCACAGCCTGGAAAACTTTGGGAGCGATCGCCTTTTGTTCCAATTAAGGAAACCTTATCATGACATATCCAACCTATACACAGCAAGCGCTCTCCCGCTACACCCTCCCCCGCCTCAAAAGAATCGCCACCGAATTAGGCGTTGCACTTACTGGGGACAAAAGAGCGACTGAAACCTGGGTAAACGCAATCATCACCCACCAATCCACCCAGCTTCAGAAAGTTGGCAACCAAGCCCTCGCTCAAACCGAACTCGACAACTACATCGCTGACCAAGCCCAAATTGTAGCTCCCGAACCCCTCACAATAGTCGAAATCTCGTTTTCTGATTACGAGTATTACGCTGATGACAAACTGGTAGCCAGCATCAGCCATGACGACAACCACTTAACCCAACGCTGGGTAGTCATGGTCAACGACGAAGAAGTATTTCGTGCCAACACTCTAATGCGTTGTCATCGCTTCATCTGCATTCACTACAAAGATGGCACACTGCCAGTGCAGGAAGAGGCAGAGGGGCAGGGGGCAGGGAGCAGAGGGGAAAGATTCTCTCCCCTGCACCCCGCACCCTGCTCCTTGTCCTCTTCTACTACTGAAAACCAAATCATGGCGCATATCTTCAACGAGTGCCAGAATTACGGGTTTGAAATTCTCGACGATGGAATTTACAACAACAACGGCGTAAAGCTTGGCGAAGTCGGCTGCACTAATGGGAATTGGTGGGTAATCCTGGGTTGTTCAGGTCAGCAGCAGTATTCTAACTCTGTGTTTGATGCTGTGCGCTCATTGTCGATGGTGGATACACTACCCCATGCAGAAGCGGTTGACTGCGAAGAATTGCTAGACCGACCATTTGAGATGCTGACAACCCCTGATTGGGAACTGTTACGGGAGTATGCGCCAGTTGCAGAAAGTCGGGAGTTGGTGACGGCGTAATTCTCACACATACGACGGCGATTGCTCGACAGACACGACCAACAGCGATCGCTTTTCACCACATTCTCAACAATCCCTATTAAATCAATGCAACCCACAATATCCATTCCCCAACACTGGGGCTACCCTTGCTTTGCTTTGGATCAACGTACAGAACAAGGCACGATTCTAGGACTTTACTACTATCCCTCTGGTACAGAACTGGCTAATGAATTTGATGAAGGATGGCGTTATGTGTTGATGCCTAATAAAAACTCTGATGAAACATCTTACTTGCAAGAGAATCAAATTCAACCACTCTCCCCACAGGAATTATTCTCGCAGATCCGCGCAGAGATTGAGTTTTATCAAAGTCAAATAGCAATTCTGCAACAACAGTTATTCGCCATCACTGGAGGTAGCACCAATGGCTAATTCTACAGACAGTTTTGAACGTAGAGCAAATCATTTGCTGCGTTCGATTCGACTTTGTGGCGGTTGTATTCCTCTGCACTCTCTCCAATGCCAAGTTTCAAATTCAGTTATTCAAACACTGCTGGATAAAGAACTGGTGCAAGTACAGAACACGGGACGCGGTTTTTTGTTGGAGATTGCCGAAGATTTTTAGCTCTTAATCGAAGAGGAATAAATTATGAAACTTTACGCGAAAACCATTCCCCAGACTTTACCCAATTGGGCAACTGTCGTTACACAGAGCGCAGATTTGATTGAGATTGAAATCAATGATGAACACCCTGATTTTCAATCTCTGCTTGAAGAGTTAGAAACCGAGATTGAACCAGGAACAATAGGGGTGAAAGCCGAAAAATTATGTTCCAGACTCGGCTTTTATTTGTCTAACCCCAACCTCTACCAATTACTTGAACAAGCTCAAACCCTGATATCTGAAATTGCTACGCACCCAGACTGTAAGCAATTGTTGGACGAGGGATACACCCCTGATTTAAACATTGCCGATGCTCAAACTGCGCTCACCTATTTGGAATGGGAGTTAGAGTGCAATCGAGAACTTTCTGTTTAGTAGAAAAGCGATTGCTTGAATATCAGCTTTTCTTCAAGCAATCGTAAAGCACTGAAATTTACGCTACAAACCATTAATTATTACACAGGCCACAGTCAACATGGTTACTGAAATCAAATTAGGTTTATGCAACCCTCCTGAACCCATCTATTTATTTGTCAATCAGGGGGAAGTAGACGGAGAATCTTACGTTTGGTACAAGTTCAATATCAGCCAAGATAAGAAAATCCCTGTTACCCAGAGAGCCTTAACTGGGTACTTGTCAGAACTGCGATTAACTACTAAAGAATTCAAAGGCAAGGATAATCTGAAGCTGGATATTGTTGTCAGTGCTGATGAACTTTATATTGTTAGAACTGGTGTTGAAACAAACTTCGCCAAAAGCTTTCTTCTCGCTGCCTCTTTAATCCAAGATTTTTCTAAGCCACTGATTATTGTTGCGAATGCTGGTGACGAGAACACGGTTTTCTGCAATCTTTACGATGCCGTGACTAAAACCAAGATTTATAGGGAATGGAGTAGAGATTTAGATTGGGCAACTATCATTCGTGACATCCAATCTTTATTGGGTGCAACTTCAAACTCGATTCCCGAACCCCCACTGACTCCATCAAAACTTAGCGTAGTCCCTCAACCAGTACATCCTCAAGACTTACGAATCAAAAATATCCGCACCTTGCTTGATTATCCCCTTGATTTGGTCAAAGAGTGGTTGCAATTTCAGGATGTTGACCACCCAAGTCTACTTGATATTAGCCAGATTAATGAACTAATCAAAACCATGTGTTTGGCTTGGGCAGCAGGCAAGTGTGACCATCCCAATCATGCTGAGTCTTCGTATCAGAATCTTGTTGTTGATGCTGTTACTGACGGTGCTGATGAATTAGCTGCTATCACCGCATGGATGCAGCAGTTGCAAACAGTAAAGACTGGGGCAGGCTGAACCGGAATTTAGAAGTCGGAAGTCAGAATTATTCTGGCTTCTCATTTATTCAAATTACCAAACAGGAATTACCCATGAAAGTCATCGTTACAGTAGTTGAAAAAATCACAAGTGAAGCTCACATCGATATCCCTGATGGGCTAAATCAATCCGCAATTAAACAGCACATAGTAGACCGCTACAACACTGGGGAGATATCCACAGATATGAACATCTTTCAAGTTGACTTTGAATCTATCAGCGCTCAAATTGTCCAAGAACAGTCTAATGCTAAATCTGCATAAATAGGGGAGCTAATCAGATGCATACAAAATGGACTGATGAAGAACTAGCAATCATTGAAGCTAAGGCTGAACTTTATACCCCTAAACAAATAGCCTCAATCTTAAAAAGACATGGCTATTTCCGCACTCCAATTGCAATTGCTACTAAGCTTTGGGCTTTAGGTTATTCTACAAGCCCCTTTCTCGATAACTATAGTAGTGCTGAAATCGCCCGTGTTTTATGTGTGCATTCCACCACCGTTTCTGGCTGGGTAAGACTTTTACAATTCGCAATTCGCAATTCGCAATTTGCTTCCTTATATCTGAAGTTGGATGGTTAAATATTAATTCTGTTTTTATCAATGAATGGAGAGGTTTGCATACCAATTAAATTAATTATCCAATTCTATTTTAATTGCGAATTGCGAACTGCGAATTGGGAATTGTTTTGACAATCCCCCACAACATCTAAAAAAGCGTATTGCCTCTATTGACTCTGAAGCCATTAATTACTTATTGGGGAGAAAAGCATGATTGACCACATTAACGCACTCAAAACAAGTTGGTATCTCTCCCCACCTTGGGGTCGAACAATTCCATCCGTTGAGGTGAATTTACTGGAGAGAGTATACCTCAGAACTACGAGAACATTTGGTTACTGCTGCGGTATGCAATGGAAGCATGAAACTTGGCTTTACTCAATTGATTGCCGTAATGAAAATACTCCACGCTACACAAAACCAAATCATCGGGACTGGAGAGTTAGAAGCCATCAAAGTGCAAAAACCTGCTTTTGTTCTGGGCGAAAGAGTGATGCTCTGTTCTCACGATAAAGGAACAAAGCAACGGCTAATTCTGGGGATTGGGCTTGTGAATAATTCTTGGTTTTACGTTGTTGAATTGATGTCGCCAACTTTAGCTCAATCACGGACTATATCGAATCGTTTCTCACTAGTTGGTGAAAGAAGCTTGGTGCGCGTGAATGCTTGATTTTCTTAGATTGCAGTTCCTCTTTCTTCACTGTTTGAACAATAACCAGGGGGTTAATTATGTTGATACATAAATGGCGTGACTCAGATATTAACCAAATGCCAGAAGTTGGGCAGTTAGGCAAATACAGCATTCCCCTTGGGTACGTGAATGCAACTCAGATGTGCCATGCAAATAATAAGTCTTGGGGGCATTACAAAGAAAGGAAGTCCACAAAAGCTTACTGGACAGCACTTTCAAACGACATCGGGATTCCGATATCGTCTCTTGTCATCGAAGTTGATGGTTATGGCAGTTCTCAAGGGACTTGGATTCATCCAGAAATCGCAATTGATTTAGCGCAGTGGGTTTCTGTCGAGTTCCGCATCTGGGCTAACAGAACTTTAATGAAAGTGATGATGAATCAAGGGTCTATCCAGGAGCAATCAATGACTCAAGTACAGTTACTCGGTATCGGCTCAATAAGTCGGGGTAGCGAATAAAAGTAAGAAGAGTTGCTAGCATCCGATTTCATGAGAGTTAACTATATTTTTCTAAGGTAGGCATTGTAAATACAAGCAAGCGCTTTACTATAAA
>JAHHHS010000238.1 GCA_019359215.1 Nostoc indistinguendum CM1-VF10
ATAATATTTTAGGAGCTAATCTAGCCACACCTTAATTCCTCCATCTGCCCTTACCAAACAGCTTTTATCCTGATTATTTATTCTCCCACCAATATGGTCTGTTTATTTCTGCCGACCTGTACTAGGGTGTTGATTTTGTGTGAAAAATGCTCAAAATTTTTCATGCAGTTTCTGTGTCGTCAATTGCAGCAGAAAACAAAATTTTTCTTTTCGAGAGCATGGATTGGCCAAAAACTTGAGCTGCCCAATCTTCAACATCCAAAAAACGTACTGTCTCTAATGCTTCTTTCACAACAGTAGTTGTCAAATTCATGGTAGATAAACAAATACTCAAAAATAATTGACTTATTTGTTTAAGAGGAGAGCGAAAAGAAAACTGCTTGTATTTACCAAATAGTAATTCCAAAACATCAGTTGTAGCTAATAATGTTTGCCCTGGTTGAATAGGCGAAAGTTCCTGTGTTAAATAGCCGAGAATTTTTTGTGCAAACCCCTTCAAGGGGTGACAAGCGAGCTAAAGTGCTTGCTGTATAAGCTTCATAGCGCTTAAACGTCGTTGATAATATGCTTGCTTATTGCGAATGGAACTGACCATTTCCTCGACCCATGCTTGACACTCATGCCAAGCAACAATCCAATTGAAACCATATAAGCCTATCCAAAAATTACTATGTCTTTTTTCAGTTTTACCTTGTTCTTGGGAGCGACAGACATAAGATTGTTGTCGTTGTAATTTAATTTTTTGACCTTGTATGCAAGCACTAGTCATTGCTAAAGCAATCAAGAAAATTAAACGTACAAGTCTATCAGGGCTGGCTTGAGAATCTTCTAGATTGTATCCACCAGTTTTACAATCTTTAAACATTGCTTCAATCCCAAAACGTTGAGCATATATCTTGAGGGCAGTGTTTAAGTCAGGTAAATTAGTTAATAAATACCAAGCGTCTTTTTCTTGCTTACCTCTGTACTTTCTTTTCCAGTAGACTCCTAAGTTAAACCGACCAAAACCACGTTTTTGAGTAACGTTGACGTTGGTGTAAAAGGAGCGGACACCAGGATAAATTTCAATGCTACTTAAAGGCTGAAATTTCTGTCTTTTTTGGCGAAAAGTAGTATCCTTTTTTTGACGGAGTACAAAACCTACATTCTGCTTGTGAACCCACTGTGCCAGTTCTATACTGTGAAATTCCCTATCTCCGATAATTATTAATTTGTACTCTTTTAATAAGCGGATTACTGGACGTAATACTTTTTGTTGTTCAGTGAGGTTGCTACTACCATCTTTCTCTAACAAGCACCAATATATTGGCCAGGCTCTTTTTTGGTAAATTATACTAATCATCAACACATTATTTTCCTTCTACTGTGTTCTATCCATCGCAATGGTTAATTGCGACCCTAGTTTAAAATGTTGATTAATTATGGCTTCAATAATCGGAAACCACAACAATACTACACTTAAGGCATTTCGCGTTAAAAACCTTTGTATATGCCGTCTACGACTATTTTGTTGTATTGGTAATGGTAGTGTCGCTGCCAGTCTTTCTATCTTCGCTTGTTTTTGATTTTGTAGTAATCACACCAACATCTTTAGGGTGATTAACTGTGCTTTATTCAGGTATTTTTCTAAAAATTTTTGGTAGAATGATGCCAGCATTATGATGACGGTCTTAATCAAATTACGAGACCGTTCTTTTTTCCCATTAAACTGTACCCTACAGATAGTCGCTTAATAACTGTACAGTTCATTCTCAATAAGCACACTAATTTTTCCAGGGATCTGTGCCTCCCAAACCTTTAGCTTGCAGGATTTAGAGGCGATTGTCGCCCCCTGAAGTTTTCTAGTGGCGGCATCAACAAACTGGATGTATACAAGGGGCTGAAGATAACGGAAGTGTGGTTTTGGAAAGATGGTGTTTTAGAAGTCTATCATCTGCGGAAAGAAGCGAATACACTTCACTATGAAAAGGTTTCTAGTAGTGAAGAAGTGAAAGGAATCGATCTGGATTTGTTGTTACGTTGCATCAATATAGTGAATCACGTAAAGGCAATCAAAACTTTTCAACAGGCGCTCTAAAAATAGGCAAAGGAGGGGCATTAAAAACGATTTCGTTCAGCGCAGAGACTTTAAGCTTTCAGTCTTCTGTACTAAGAAATCAGTGAAGATACTCATAATCGTGCGCTGGCGTAATTTCACATTAGCATTAATGGACATCCCTGATTGCAATGAAACTTGACGCTGATTAATCAGTAAGTTCTGTCCATGTAGGCGGACTTTTGCTGAAAAACGCCAAAAATTATAAACTTGGTCTGGAGGCAAAGCATCAGAGCCAATCTCAATTAGTTCGCCTTTGATATCACCATACTCTTGGAAGGGAAAGGAATCAATTCTCACATCCACTTGTTGCCCTTCTTTGACAAAGCCGATGTCGCGGTTGGTGATGTATACGTTAGCAACCAAGTTATCACTAGGAATGAGTTTCAGGAGCGGTTCGCTGGAATTAACTACAAATCCTGCGGTTTTGGCTTTGAGTTCAAAGACAGTTCCATCTACGGGTGCAGTAATTTTCTGATATTTCAGAGTTTGTTGTGCCTGAACCCACTTACTATTAATCTCCCCAATTTGACCATTAATTTCATAGATGCGTTTTTGATTATCTACAATTACCTTAGTTAATTCGCTGTCAATTCCAGCAATATTTTTGTCATTATCTGCAATTTTGGCTAGTAAGTCTTCTTGAGACACAGCCGCAGTATTGCGAAATTTTTCATTTGACTGTGCGATCACTAATTGTAATCGCTGCTGTTCTCTACTCAGTTGGATTACTTCTGCTTGTTTAGTGCTGACATCCTGTTGCTGCTTCAAGTATTGTACCTGGGAGATCGCTCCCTGCTGCGCTAGAGGTTCAAACTTGTGGAGGATTTGTTGATTAATTGTCAGCAACTCTTTAGCGTTAGTTAACTGTGCCTGAGCCTGGAAAAATTGCTGTTGTGTCTGTCCTGTTTCTAAATTAGCTGTGGCTAAACGCGATTCTAATTCTATTTGGCGATTTCGCAAGCGTAACTGTTGCTCTTTTGTGAGAAGACTTTCAGCAGTGGCACCGTTTAACTGTGTTCGGTACAACTGGTTTTCGGCAATAATGGCGGCTCGACTTTTAGTCAAGAAAGCTAGTTCTGGTTTGATTTTCAACAAAGCAGTTTGCTTTGCCACTTGTTGTAGTGAGATGTTCCCTTGAAGCTGACGGCGATAGAAATCATTTTCTTGCTCTAGCGCCTGTTTGGCAAGCAACTGAGCAACCCGACTTTGCTTTAATGAAGTTAACTCTGCCTCAGAAGTAGTTTTTTCCAGGCTAATAAGTGTTTCACCTTTTTTGACTCGCTGACCATCTTTGACTAGAATCTCCTTGACAACACCATGAACCGGAGCTTGAATTTCTTTGACTGCACCCTGTGGTTCTAACTTGCCCGTAGCATGAATTGATTCATCAATTTGGAAGACTGAGGCCCAAATTACTGTGAAGGTACTAACTCCAACAATAGTCCAAGCGATCGCTCGTGACCAAGTAGAAGTCTGTTGTAGAAGTACTGGTTGATCAAATTTATGTTGAATATTCATAAGGAGTGGGGAGGATTGACTGTTGACTGTTGAGTTAGGAGTGCTAAGGTGGAAGTTTCGAGTTCAGAGGCTCAACTTCCGAGTTCAAAGGTTCAACGTTCAAGTAAAAAGGCTCAACTTCCGAGTTCAAAGGTTCAACGTTCAAGTAAAAAGGCTCAACTTCCGAGTTCAGAAGCTCAACGTTCGAGTAAAAAGGCGCAACTTCCGAGTTCAGAAGCTTAACGTTCGAGTAAAAAGGTGCAACTTCCGAGTTCAGAAGCTCAAGTGTCGAGTTTTAGGGACTGACAAATAAAAAAATATCCAATTAACTCTTGTGGGGTGGGCATCTCGCCCGCCATATCGATTGGGCGGGCAGGGTGCCCACCCCACAATATTGGGTAATTTATTTCTTGGAGTTCCCTTAAGCTTGAAATTTCATTATTTAAAGTTGAAGCAATAGTATTTACTGTTGACAAATGACAAATGCCTACACTTTCGCTTCCTGTTGCTGATACAGACAGTAGTAATAACCTTTGAGCGCCATCAATTCTTCATGAGTCCCCCGTTCTACCACAGCACCTTGATCCATCATCAGAATGACATCGGCATTGCGAATTGTGCTGAGACGGTGAGTAATGAAAAATACTGTTTTATCTTTGAAGCTTCTCGCCAAGTTACCGCAAACCTGGGCTTCGGCATTGTAATCTAAGGCACTTGTAGCTTCATCCAAAATCAGTAATTGCGGATTTTGCAGGACAGTACGAGCGATCGCTACTCGTTGCCGTTGTCCCCCAGAAAGTCCTGAACCTCTTTCGCCGACACGGGTGTTATAGCCGCCGGGCAGAGACATAATAAAGTCGTGGGCATAAGCTACCTTGGCGGCGGTAATAATTTCCTCATCGCTAGCATCAGGATACCCCAAGGCAATGTTTTCGCGGACTGTACCATCAAACAGGAGGGTATCTTGTAGCACCATACCAATTTGACGGCGCAAAGAATAAAGCTCTACTTTGCTGATATCATAACTATCAATCAAGATTTTCCCGGACTTGGGTTCATAAAGCCGGGGTAATAATTTTAGCAGTGTGCTTTTACCAGAACCGCTTTGCCCAACAATTCCCACAAAGGAGCCAGCCGGAAAATCTAAGTTAATATTGCACAGTTGCAATGGCCCATGTTCCGAGAAACCGAAGCTGAGATTTTCAAAGCGGACACTACCTTGAATACTGGGCATAAGGATATTTTGAGAGTTGCCGATTTCTGTTTCTTGGGGAGTGTCTAAAATATCAGCAAGGCGTTGCAAAGATAGAGCGGTTTCTTGAAAGTTCTGCCAAAGTTGCATCAGGCGTAACAAGGGGCTGGTGACATAACCAGCCAGGATGCGGAAAGCGATGAGTTGTCCCAAGGTTAGGTGCTGATTGAGGACGAGGAAAGCTCCCACCCACAGCACTAACATACTAGAAAACTTGTTGAGAAAACTGCTAATAGAACTGGCGGTAGTTTGGGTAGAGACTGTTTTGAAACCAGCGCTGATATAACGAGCATAGCGTTCTTGCCATTGCCAACGCGATCGCATTTCTAAATTTTGCGCCTTGACTGTCTGCATTCCCCCCATGATTTCCACTAAATAAGATTGCGTCTCGGCATTGCATTCTGCTTTCTCTTGCAATTGTCGCCGCATCAAAGGTGATACCATCAAGTTGAGCAAGCCAAACAAGGGCACTGTTGCCAAAGCGACTAATGTCAACACTGGGCTATAAATCGCCATTACTAAAATGTAGACTACCGAAAATACAGCATCCATCACCACAGTTAAAGCTGTACCAGTTAAAAAAGAACGGATGTTTTCCAATTCGTGAATTCGCGTTGCCAGTTCTCCCACAGGACGGCGTTCAAAGTAAGATAATGGCAGACGCAACAGGTGATTAATCACCTCAGAACCAAGGGTAAGGTCAATCCGGTTAGTGGTATCTGTAAATAAATGAGTGCGAATGCTGGTGAGTATTGCTTCGATAACTGCTACTACCAACAAGAAGATGCCGAAAACTTCCAGGGTATCAGGACTATTGCCAACCAATACTTTGTCAATAATCACCTGTGTAGCGAGAGGATTTACCAGCCCAAAAAGTTGGATAACAATAGAAGCAATAAGTACTTCAATTAATACTTTGCGATAGCGCCGCAGTGAGGGTACAAACCAACTCAAACTAAACTGCGCCTTGGGAGTATTTTTGGTGGTTTGTAGCAGTAGAACTTCTCCTTCAGCCCCCCAGTTTTCTGCAAAGTCTCGGAGTTTGTAGCGCAGTAGTCCCATCTCTGGAACGGCAATGAGTAACTCTTGATTGGTATTTTTGTAGATTATGGCAAAACTATCTTGCCAAGAAATCATTACTGGTAATTGCAAACGTCCGACTGCGGTAGCGGGAACTTTTACCATTTGGGTTGTTAAGCCCATTAACTCGGCGGCGGCGGCGCAAAATTGCAGAGATATAATGCCTTTCTGTTCGTGCTGCTTTGTCAAAACCCGTTGTAGTGTATCTCTGCGCCAGGAGATGTTAAAGTATTGGCTCAACATCTGGAAGCAAGCTAGGGAAGCATCTAGCGGGCCTCTACCTTTGATATAAGGATACTTCTTTTGTTTACCTTGGGTGGGTGACTCTCCTACAAGAATAATTTCTGAGGCGTAGGGAATCTCTGCGGGTAAAAGGGTTTTTAGTGTAGGAAGGGCAAGATTTTCTCCAAGTATTGACTTGGGTAATCCCACTAAACGCATATTTGCATTAAATTTCAGCTTGGGGTTAATTTCATCTAACTTTAAACAACTTCCCACAGGAAAGTAAGCGCTCGAACTACTGCTAACTAACCACAATAATTCTGAATCTAACTGCTGGAGAGATACTTTGCGTGTAGAGAATGTTTTGATAACGGCTGCTTGAGTTGCTGTGCGGGCAAGCTTAACTAAATTCCTGCTACCATCTGCCCGACGATTCAGTTCTTCTAGGAGCAGTTCATATACTTCTATGAGGGAGGCAGTATTATGTAATGCTTGGGCAAAATCCTCTTCCTGCTGAATCAATGCGAGAAAATCAGCGATCGCCAGATTAAAGGTGATAACTTCAGTAGAAGCGATCGCAGTTTCACATGCAATACCCCGCACATGACTTACCCAACCTAAAACCTCTCCTGGTGAGAGCAACTTCAGTGTCACCGGATTTTGTCGTTGGGAATCGTAGCCTAATAAACGTGCTTGTCCTTGGTAAATAATGCTAATCTGATTGGGCATAGCTTCCCGTGCAACTATTATCTGCCCGATGCGATAGCGGCAAAATTGCACTCTGTTTAGCAAATTTTCTAAAGCACTTTGTGGCAGATAATTAAAAGGAAACAAATCAGCAATAAATTCTTGAATATCAACGGTTGCATTTGTCATAATCTTGGACACCCTATTTTAATAAGTTCTAGGCAGCATTTGCTTGTTCAACCTGTGCTGGTTTAGTGTTAATTCCCATCCAGGTTTTTTCTTCTGGCGACAGTTGATTCAGTTGCTGTTGAAACCAAGTCTCAAAATTCTCTTGCAGCAATCGTTGGCGCATAAAATCGTCCAACTGTGCAGTTATAAACTTTTCCACCCGGACAATTATCCATGAGTCTCCAAAGGGCATGGGTGGTTGAACTATACCCACTTGACTTGTGCAAAGTAACTGAGCAAAATTTGGAGTGATTGTACCAAGTTCCACTGGGCCGATGATGCCACTTGTATCAGCTTCTGGCCCTTGGGAATATTCCCGCGCCAACTCAGAGAATGGCTGTTCCCCTTCTGTGATTCGGAAGAATAGCTCGTTAGCAGTTCCTCTGTTATTAGTCCGAATTAAAGAATAAATAACTTTATCAAAATTCCTTTTGTATTTGAGAAAGTAAGATTCTAATTGATGTCCCCAAGTTATTTGTTTGAACTTTTCTACTCTCAGCTTTCGGGTGGCAAAAAGTTCTAATTGTTCTTGAGTTAAACCGTAACGTAAGCACCAAGATTGGATTTTTTCTTCGTTGTTTAAATCCCAATGCTGATAGAATTGCTCTAGAGCCTGAGTTGTTTCGGCTTGTGTGCAGGTGATTGGTGCGTTGGCGTAGCCCGTTGTAGATATTGCTAATTCGATTATCCTCTGCGATAACAATTGCGGTATCAGATTGTAACTAGCCAAAAAAGGGATAATTTCTCTAGGTATGTTGGCATATCCCAACTCAGGAATCGCGCCGCTTATTTGCAAAACTTTATTCATATTTGTAGAAATATTTTATCCATGCAGTTATAAAATTGAGAAATGCAAGCGGCAAAGTTTAAGTAGAGTTATGTACCGCTTGCAATATTTGCATACTCTTGAAAGCATTGCCATACAATGCTTTCAATTACCACTCATTAATGCCTAAACTTAAGCAAAGGTAGTAGTGAAATGGTCAAAAGTCAAGCCGAAGCTAGTATTGCCACTAAATTGATTGACCTGTAAGAAGTAGTTACCAGATGAAGTAATATTAGAGATTACATCCGACGTAGTACCACCCCTAGTAGAGCTTGCAACTACCTCATTTGCATCAACAATGCGATTGTTGTTTAAGTCTTGAATCAGTCTGATGTCAGCATCACTTGTGAGTCCACTCAATGTAATGTTGACACCCTCAAACGATCCTAGAGAGAATTGGTAAACATCTGCTGTGTCAAAGTCGCCTACAGAACCAAATTGGTTAACATCAGCTGACAAGTTGCCAAGTTCAACCTCTTTAGGCAGAAGATTGCTCAAATCGCTCGAGTTGGGTGTAGTCGCAGACACGGCAAAATCATAACTTATAGTTCCTGAACTAGCAGCACCACGAATAACTTGGGCAAAATAAGTACCTGCATTTTCTCGGTTATTAATTGATTCATCTCTATTAGAAGACCTAGTGGACAAATCAACTGCTTGGTCGCCGGAATCAAAGAAACCGTTACCGTTGTCTCGAAAAAGTAACAGTTCGGGATCACCAACACTGATATCTGTCACAGTCAGATTGATGTTTTTGGTACTGCCGATTTGAAACTGAAAGATATCAGTAGGATCGGATGTAGTTAAAGTGGAGTTGTTTCTAACAACAGGAGTAGTGCCTATTGTACCAAGATTGGAAAGTGCCATTTTTTTGTCCTTTAAGTGCTGATTGTGATTTGGTCAAATTCAGGTAAGTTGTGGTTTGCACAGATGTAAACTTTCTATTTGAAGTTACATTTACTGGAATTTGGTGGCTTAGAGTTTGATGAAAATAAATAAAATTTATTATCTTCAATAGAGCCTTAGCTGTTTGGTTTTGTGCTTGCCGTGTTTAAAACCTGTTGTTTAACCATGAATCTAAATTAAGCTGTTTCTTCAATAAACACAGCATGAAAAAGACTTCAATAGTTAGGTGTTTGGAAGTAAATTCCAAGTGCTTTGTATTATTTAGTCATAAAAAGTCTGATAACTCAGCGTTGGCGTAATTGAGAGTGAGTTTGATGAAATAAGAGATGTGTGAAGAAGTAGGCAAAAGCTTGCATCGTCTGATGGTAGACTACAATATTTATTGCAATTGATACAAAAAAGCCTCTGAGTTATCAAAGGCTTTTTATGGTTAACTGGATATTTATGGTAGTCTTTAAGCGATCGCGCTGAGTTTAGCGTTAATTTTGTTGAAATATTTGAGAAATGCAACTATAATTTTTGACGTTGCATAAATGCGGGATGAATCAGGCAAACACGGGTATTTTTTTATATTTCAAATAATGAAGTAACAATCGAATTGAATGTTTAAGCATATCCACGGATTTAGAATAGCAGAGTGTTTTTCGGTGTAGTCTTGCTAGGTAATGGCGCAAGCGGGTATTTTCGCCCTCAACCCTAGTCATATAGGTTTTGCTTACGATATGGTCTCCCGGGTCAATAAAGCAAGGATAAACTTTCCAACCGTCTGTGACGTAGAAGTAACATTGCCAATAGGAAACAATGTCCCACAAGAATTGAAATGTTTCTGAACTGCGGTAAGCGAAGCCATGCCGTAGGCTTATCGCCTATTACCCAAGCTAAGATACCCTCATGAAAGTGATTTACTGCTGTCCACAACCAAACTTTGTTTTTTTTGAACCGATGAAGGTTTGTAGTTCATCTAATTCTCCAACGGATGGTATGTCGTCGCTAGGCGGTACGTCGGGGAGTTTTTCGCCTATTTGTTTTAACCAATAAATTACGGTTGTATGGTGACAGGACTTTATCACGCTCAATGGCTCGAAATCCCATGCCATTAACGTATGACCTTAAACATTCTTGCTTGATTTCATCTGAGTACCCTTTTGGTGGACTGTAAACATCGATAAATTGACGACCACAATTGACACAAATGTGATGAAAGTTTACCTCTTCGTTTACCATTTTTTCTAATTTCAGTAGAGTCGCAGTATGGACATTGCACAGTAGATGACCTCAATTCATCCCTCTATTATGCAACGCCTATTTTTTATATTCCGTGGAAGTGGCAGTAGTTACAGGAGCAGTCGTGGCAGTGGTGACGGTGGCGGGGGTGACGGATGTGGCGGCGGTGACGGAGGTGGTAGCGGATGTGGTGATTGAATGAGTTTGGCTTTATTTTGCTAAACCTCCTATAAATATTGACATTTAAAGAATATTTATTGTTAGCTGTAAATATACACAGATTATTTTTATGTGAATTTACAGTTATGGCTAACAGAAAAGATATTAAAATTTTA
>JAHHHS010000005.1 GCA_019359215.1 Nostoc indistinguendum CM1-VF10
TGGTTCGAGATTATGAATTACTACCTGAAACATCGGAGACTTTTATTTATATTGCCATGATCCGTATCATGGTGAGGCGTTTAGCATAATTCCTGACCTCTAAAAACTTTTCAAACATCCTCTAAGAAGTATTGACTCATAGTCAACAATCCTAAAAGCACTGTTGCCAAAGCCAACCCCTGAGATATCCGACGCTTTAATTTTTGTGTTGAGTGAAGAAAATTTAACGCCAAACCTGATATGACAAAACCTAAAGCGGTATTAGGTTTCATCATACCGACTCTGGCAAAATGCTTTTAAGCACTTGAATATCAAAATACCAGCCTATCAGTACAACAAAACCTACTAAAGTAACAAATACACTTATAAACTTTGAGACGACTTTTAATACATTAATTAAATGTTGATCTAAGAGAGAATGGTTCATAAGTACTAATAGGTTTTTTAAAAAATATACAGATATCAGGCTGTCATCTTCAAACTCCTCTAGAGATAAAATCTCCTAGTTTTTACTAACAACAAAGGCTATGGTTGCCTATATATAGGAATAGGAATCATATTTGATTGTTGAAATATACGTAGGGTTGGTAATTCGCACCAAAACCATTATCCGGTGGGCATTCCCTGCCCCACAGTTACTTAGATTTTTTCATGCTATCAAATCGGGTTCCTATATATTCAAAATATATTACTTAGGTCAACATCGCCACTTCTTAAAATATTTAATTATGGGTGCGTCTATATACAATAACCTGATTCTTTGAAAGAGCATCACACTAAATCGTTCTTATTGTATCTCTTTTATATTTAGGTTTTATATACACATGGATATATTTTATTTCTAAGTAAAATCCCTGTATACAGTTTAGTCGAAACAAGTACTTATGTGCGTATGACGACATCTGCCAAGATGTCCTAGTAGAAAAGAAGCAACGAAAAATTAGCATTGCGCCCAAGACGATAAAGTTGCCTATACCGACATCTCTGTGAGGGAAGAAGTAGCAGACGAAAGCGCGATCCTAACCAAATAAACGCCTCCAAAAACCCTTCTTTTTATTTCTCTAAGTCGTTACAAATCACAGTGTTATACCATTTCACTTTAATAATGATACAAATACGCTGGTAAGGGCTTGTCTTTGCCATGCCCCTACGAGAAATTTATATGTATCAGGATTTTTGTGAATTGGTATTACTAGGATCGAGGTGAACAGCTATTTCTAGTTCTGCGATCGCATCTTCCAACTTTTCTTGATCGTACAGCGCAATCCCCAGATTAACGTGACTCCGACGGGTTATGTAGTGTCCGTCTAATCAGTCTAAGTAAAAAGATATCTCTCTGGTTTTACTAAACAAAAGCTGTCCAACTCCGATGCCGAGAGGGACAGGCTTGAACAAAGATTCAAGGTAGGAAGAGGTTTAATAACTAATTACTTGATTTGCAGATGCGCGTCTTGTCCATCCCAACAGACTAAGGTAGGTGTAGCTATGCTTTTAGTCTGGTAAGCATTTTTGACACCAATCCAGTTACTGGCAATTGGCATTCGCCAACCAGTTCCAAAAGCGCGATCGGTGATTTTTAAGCCGGGGGGTGCTTGTCGCCGTTTAAATTCAGCCCGCGCTACCATTTGAATTACTCTGTCTACAATTACCGGATCGTGACCGACTGCAACAATTTGCGCTGCTGATTGGTGATTGTGAACTAGGCGTTGCAAAATATCGTCCAAAATTTCGTAAGGCGGGAGAGAGTCTTGATCAACTTGGCCTGGCTTGAGTTCGGCGCTTGGTGCTTTAGTCAAGACGTTTTGCGGGATGATTTCATTATTGCGATTTAACCAATGACAAAGTGAATACACACGAGTTTTAGGGACATCTGCAATCACTGCTAACCCGCCATTCATATCGCCGTAGAGAGTACAGTAACCAACTGCCATCTCTGACTTGTTACCGGTAGATAAAAGAAGATAGCCAAATTTATTAGCGATCGCCATTAATAAATTACCCCGAATTCGGGACTGTATATTCTCTTCAGCCAGCCCAAACTCAGTACCTGCAAACAAATCACCTAATGTTTGATCAAAGCCTTGCATTAACTCGCCAATTGGTAAAAGATGAGTCTTAATCCCCAAATTTTCGGCTAATGCCACAGCATCACTGATTGAATGCTCTGAACTGTAAGGGGAAGGCATAAGAACACCAAGGACATTTTCTTTACCGAGTGCCGCAGTTGCGATCGCAGCTACTATTGCAGAGTCAATGCCGCCACTTAAACCCAACACTACTTTAGAAAAGCGACACTTGCGAGCATAATCTCGCACTCCTAAAACCAAAGCTTGCCAAATTTCTTCATCTTCCGATTCATAAGCAGGTGCTACAGAACCTAATTGAAAATCTCGTTGCGCCTCGTCAAATTCAACTACGACTAAATCGGTGTCAAAACCACGGGCACGACACATAATTTCACCTTGACAATTCAAGGCAAAACTACGCCCATCAAAAATTAGGTCATCATTTCCACCAACCTGATTAGCATAAATAATCGGTTGTTGAAAACGTACTGCACTATGCCTGAGCATTGTTTCTCGAAACTGTTGCTTACCGACGGTGTAGGGCGAAGCAGATAAATTGACGATCAAATCTACACCCAGAATTGCTAAGTCAGCAATCGGATTCACTGCATAACTACGTTTGCCCCAGAATTCCTCATCATTCCATAAATCTTCGCAAATAGTTACGCCAATATGGATATCATCTAGGGTGAAATAATTAGCTTGTAACCCTGGTTCAAAATAGCGACGTTCGTCAAATACATCATAAGTAGGCAAAAGTCGCTTGTGAAAAACTTGCTTAATCTTGCCATTCTCTAACAAAGCCATGCTGTTAAATAAAGTTTTGCTACCACTAATATGTGCATTGAGGTTTTGTTCAACAGTTCCTACCAACACAGCTAAATTTGGTGGTAAATCTTGAGCCAAGTTTTGTAAAGTAATGCCCATCGCTTCCACAAAACTTGGATTTAGTAATAAATCTCTTGGTGGATAGCCACACAATGAAAGTTCTGGTGTTAGCAACAAACGCACACCGCTAGATGCGGCGCGTTGTGCCGCCTCCAGGATTTTTTGGGAATTCAAAAGTAAATCACCAATTGTCGGATTAATTTGAGCGATCGCAATTTTCATATTATTTGTGATTAGTCTTTGGTCATTTGTCATTTGTCAAGAGTCAGAAGTTACTCTGAACTTAAGACTTTTAACTCTGGACTTTAGCTAGAGATTGGTTAAATAAACACCAAAGGCTTATCTTTTAAGGGAGCAAAAGCTTCGGCATCAAACTTATACAAACTAGCTGGACGGCCAGCACCCCGTGATACTTTAATTCCGGTATCGGATAAAAAACCTAACTTGAGTAGACGCGCCCGAAAATTAGAATAATCGGAAAAGTTATCACCTAAAACTGTGGCGTATAACTGATATAAATCATTCAACGTAAACATTTCTGGCAAAACTTCAAAAGCCACCGGGCTATACTCTAATTTATTACGCAACCGCCGATGCCCATAAGCTAGAATTTCATTATGGTCAAAAGCTAATTGTGGCACTTGTTTTACTGGATACCAAGCTATGCCAGTCATGCGATCGGCAATCAATTCGGCTTCCTCAAATCGCACTAGGGCAAAGTAACTAACTGATAGATAACGTACACCATAACTATCAATTGCTTCCCGTGGATCGCGATTCGGCCCGCCAAATGTATAGAGTTGTTCTAAGTAGAGATTGTTTACCTTAATTTTCTCCGCCATAATGCGATAGGCGGCATCTTCTAAAGACTCTCCTGGACGCACTAAAGTACCAGGAAGGCTCCAATGATTTACAAATGGTTCCTGCTGTCGCATTACTAATAAAACTAACAGCCGATTTTGTGCAGTATCTACAGAAAAAATTACATTATCTACACCAACCTTGAAATCGGCCAAAGGTTGTTGGTTTAACGGAGTTGGTATCTTTTTTTGTGAACGTCCTGGCATTCGTACAAATGCTCTCGATTAATATAGGCAACTACAGGGGCTGTGAGGGCTTGGGGATCTCCATGTTCGCGGTACGCTGTTGAGGAAACATCTAGACCGGTCAGACTAGCGATCGCAATCTTCCCTCCCAGCTTTTGCACTACCTCTGAACTAGACTCATCTATTGCATATCCGGGTCGCGGTACAATCAGTAGTTGCACTTGCTGTAACAAATCTTCAATGCGATACCAACGTGGTAGCTGAGTCAGTAAATCTGAACCAATAATCAATGTCAATTCAGCATCTTCACCCCAAGTAAGCTTTGCTTTTTCGACTGTTTCCAGTGTTCTGAAGCTACTCAATTCTTGTTCCAAAGCAATGTTGTGCCGTGGCGCGTCTATATTCGCAATCAACAGTTGCAGCATTGCCGCCCGGTGTTCCAAGGGCGTTTGATGGGACTTAAATGGATTATCTGCCGCCCAAACCGCTACCCAATCATAACGCTCAGATAACCAACTCAAAATTTTTTGATGTCCCGCAGTTGGTGGATCAGCACTAGTACCAAACAAAGCAACTCTCATAATAATTCGTAATTCGCAGTTCGTAGTTCGTAATTAAGACATACCGAAAGAGTAATTATTACCTCTGTGTACTCAGCGCCTCTGTGGTAGCCTACGGCAAGCCGCTGGCGCGTCTACGTTTCTTAGTTTCTTCAGTCAACACCCGTAACCCCTCAGAAATCTCCACTTCTACAGCTACAGGATCATCCAAACGCCGTGTTTGTTGTGGCAAACTGGCAACTGAGGCGGCGGTACGTTGACGAATTGTTGCCAAAGACTCTAACGGTTGCAAGCGTTGACCTTCCTGTACTACCAACTGCAACAAAGGTTCTTCATCCAAAGGAATTTCATCTAAAAGTCCCAACCTGTCTGCTTTTACCTTACCTCCCGTAAACGAGCGAAAAATCTGCTTGCGCCCTGGATAAGTAACTTTACCACTTGACTGTTTCATCACTGGGATACCATCAATGTCTACAAGTTTATAAACTCCATTTACGGGCGAACCTGTAACTAGTCGCGTTCCCAGTCCATAACCATCAATTTCGGCCCCAGCTGCTTTTAATCTGGCAATTTCCCATTCGTCCAAGTCGCCACTGGCAAAAATTGGCACACCAGGAAGGAGCGATCGCACCTGTTTTGATAAGGTAACTAAATCTCCTGAGTCCAATCTCACTCCTGTTAATTGCATTTCCCCGGAATTTACTTTTTGGGCCAAGCGTCCGGCAGCAGCAACGGTATCGTAAGTATCAATCAGCAACGGCGCACCCGGAAAATATCGATGAAATGCACTAAAAGCTTGTTCTTCAGTGCCTTCTATTGCTGACAACGCCATCACCAGGGCGTGTGCCATCGTACCACTTGGCTTTTCTCCCAGTTGTAGCGCTGCTAACACATTGGAAGTGGAATCTAACCCACCCGCCAACGCCGCCCGTGCTGCCCACAAAGACCCTTGCGGACTAAATGCTCGTCTTGTGCCAAATTCTAAAAGTGTTGCTTGCTCTCCCGCTACATCCCGCAACCGTGCTGCTTTTGTGGCAATCAAAGTCTGGTAATTAATCGTATTCAGAAGGTAAGTTTCCACTAGTTGCGCTTGCCAAAGTGGTGCTTCCACCCGCAACAGTGGCTGATTGGCAAAGACGGCTGTCCCTTCTGGTACTGCCCAAACATCACCCGTAAACTTTCCCTCAGCTAAAAGTGACCAAAAGCGATCGCCTGCATAAGCAAAAATTCCTGTTGCTTGTAATGCCGCAATTTGCGAGGGACTAAAGCGGATTTTAGCTAAATATTCCAATGCCTGCGTCAGCCCCATTGCAATTAAATAACCAAAACCCTCTGGCAATCGTCTGACAGTCAATTCAAAGCTTGCCCGTCGTTGTTCTATACCTTCGCCTGTGTAACAAGCTGCCATCGTCAGCTGGTAAAGGTCGGTCAGCAAGCTGTAATCATCCGCAGAAAAGTTTAGTTCCTGGTTCTGCTGGCTCTGGTGTTTATATACATAGTCCAGATCTGACAAAGTTGTCATGCAAGAGCTTCCTTACAAGATGCTTCTTCATTTATGGTAATATTTACCATAAATAATGTCAACTCCCGGCAAGTATATTTTCTGAGATTGCCGTATAACAGTAGATTTATAGGTAAATTAATACTAACTTCATAAAATACTTAATGTTTTTTAATAGTAAAAGCTAGCAATAATGATAATCAAATAAGGTGGCTAATGAAGGGAAATAATATCCTGTCAGAGAAAGTTTGTTTTGCTATTTTCCCAACTGGGGTTGGAGAAACAACTATGTTACAATTAGAATCAAAGGGAAAAGTTTGTTTTATGACAAGCTAAAGTATTGCGAAGTTATCTGAATAAACATTGCATATATTCTCAATATATTGAGAATATGAGCAAGCTTTGAATATCAGTATTAGAGTATAGGTAGCACAATTAAAGTGGCTCGAAAAAAGGAGTCTAATATTATGGCTATTTCCCAAATCATTGCGAAGGTAACTCAGTATATTTCTGAAGCTGCAATGCGGATTTTTGGCCCTACTGATGATGCTTATCCTGTTATTGGGGTACAACCTTTTACAGGTGAGCCTTACGATAAACGTACAGATGATAATTGGTAGGTGCTAAAACAACATTGGTAAATAATACAGGAGTTAAAATTCAGAATTCAGGCGAGGACAATTATCGGCGGATTCAGGCAAACCATAAAATTGAAAATCACTAATTTGTAGATTTGGCTCCGTACTTAAACGCTATTATTCAAAAGTAGTGGTGTATTGCAATATGTCACTCTTCCAATTCCTTCTGCATTCTGGCTCCTGATGAATAGATATCTTGCAAAACTCATATAGCAATCAGAGTTGTGACTGATATATAGGGTTACTATTTGATTTGTGAAAAGACATATAGGGTGTGTTAGACGAAAGTACGGCATCAATTATAAGGATTTGGTGCGTTACAACGTTCCGTCTAACACACCCTACAATACCTAATTTTTTTCATAAATCAAACCAGATTCCTATATGGGGTTCTTGTTTGCGTAAGGTACATCCGTAAGTAAGGGCACGGCACTGCCGTGCCCCTACATCTTGCAATATAATGTTGTAGCAAATTTGAATGGGAACCATCAATTAGTTCATAGCACTCACCGTAGTGGCTAATAAATTCATCAACGGTTAAAAGTTTTTGGACTGATTGAACCATTGTGATTACTCGTCATGATTTGGTACGAGCCAGTAAGGTAAAGCGTTATAGCGATGAATTATGCTCTATATAAAAGCGGAGAGCGGAGTTAATTAGAGATTCGTAGCCTTTTCCTTTGCTTTTAAACCAATCGAGAATATCTTGATCTAGTTGAATTAATGTGGCTTCCTGGCTAACAGGTTTTACTATTTTAGCTGTTTCCCAGAATTGCTGATCTAATTCAGGAATATCTGAAGTATCAATCGCTGTATCAGGGATATTTTGGAGTTCTTTAAGTCGATTGGGCGAGATACTCATAGTAAATTTTCCTTTCTTTGGGGGTGGCTTTTCAGGCAGAGATTAATCGAATTTTGCCGTTTCTGTCTGTATGGGCAACAGTAATAATTACAACGCCTTGGATTGAGCCAATACTAATTTATCGAATTTCTTCATAGTCGTACCGTTCATCAATTGAGGTGAAAACAACACCGTCAAATATTTCTGTAGCTTCTTCAAAACTAATGCCATGTTTCTGGATATTTTGTTGGCTTTTATTTTTGTCCCATTCAAATTCCATTCAACTATACATAATCCATATAGAGTCAAGTGTAATAAATAAGATAAAAGCGTGAGGAAAAAACTCACGCCTTTTTATTTAAATTTTTTTCCCACCGCCTGCTAAGAGTTCCAGAATAACTCCATTTGTCCAGCCGAAACCAACTTCGTTAGAACTATATCCAAAGGAGATTTCGTAGGAAACGTTGGCAGAACAGCGTTCAACATCGTATTTCTCAACTAGGGTATTGTGACGCTCGAATTCTTTAATTACCATCGCTAAAAATTTGTTGGCAATGCGATCGCCTTCTGTATGAAACCCATAACGGTGAAGTCCCTGGACGGCAATAAACGTCAATGGTGCCCAACCGAAGGGAGCATCCCACTGGTTTCCGGTGACACGAGTACTGGTAAGAATTCCGCCTGGGGCTTCAAACAAAGAGAGATTTTCCACGACGCGCTGGGCTTGGGCTTGAGAAGCAATTCCTAGCCATAGGGGATAGAATGTGGTGGCAAATTCGTAGCAACGGCGTTTTCCACTCTGGAAGTGATAATCCAAATAAAGTCCCTGTTCTTCATCCCAGAGACAGCGATCAATACGATCACGGCGGATATCTGCACGATCGCGCCATTGTTTTTGCAGTTCTGTGTTCCCAAAAATATTGTGGATTTGCCCCAAGTCTTGTTCTACCTGATACAGCAAACTGTTAAGGCACACAGGAGCATAATGGAGGATATCAGCACTGAAGGGGCCAAAGCGGTTGGTGATATCAAAACCGGACTCGCGCATGGTGCGATCGCCCTTGTAAAATAGGTGCGTCAGTTCGTCTTTTTCCTCGTTGTAGTAAAGACTAACGTCATAATCCTCAATTTCAAAAGTTTTATAGTACTCCTTGACGCGATCGTAGTGGCTTTTTCCCTCATCATCCCGCTCAGAGAACAAAACTTCTGGCGCAGGGCCTTCCCCAAAAGCATAGAATCGGGATAAGCCTGTTGCCGGATTCAGGTGAGGTGGTACTACCCAGTAATAATAAAACTGTTCTAGGATTGGTATGGTTGACTTTAACCACTCTTCATCCTGGGTGTGCTGGAATAGCGCCAAAACCATCATGCTGAGGACGGGAGGTTGCGATCGCGACAGCATATAAGTCCGGTTGGAATTCAGAACAGTGCCGTAATGCTGCACCTGGTACAACAACTGATCAACTTGGCTTTGTGCTAGCTCCCATTCTTCATCGCGCAAAAGTCCCAGTAATATAAAGTAGCTATCCCAGCCATACATTTCATTAAAGCGCCCACCTGGAACAACATAAGGCCCTGGTAGGTATAGTAACCCATGCTCTTTAATCGCCTCCATTTCAGTTGGCAAAGTGCGAATTTGCAGCCGTTGCATATCCTTGGAAGATAGCGATCGCTCCAACACAGTTTGAATGTTGGGACAATCTTCTGAGGGTGAAATGTAGACGATCCAGGGAGTATCACTTTTATGGTCTAGTTTGGTATCCTGGGCAGATTGTAATAAGTGTTCGTGCGATCGCGTTAAGGTTTTCCAGGTTTTTTTGATATGGTCCCGCAGGGTGTCAATCTGCGTAATGGTAAGGGTTGGTGAAGTGGTCATAATTAAATTTGACAAGTGTTGAGGAGTTTGGAATTATTTTTTTTTACGCAGAGGGGCGCTAAGGGAATCGCAGAGATATGCAGAGGTTTTTCGGCATTTCTCTGCGTGAGATAGACTTATGTTTCTACTCGGCACTACTAACCAATAAAGCAACTGGAAAATCAGCGAGGGCAGATCCGATAGATAATGTTTCTGTAACCTCTAAGGGTTGTTGAGTGATGACGTTTTTCCAGGTGGGGGAAGTTCCAGGGGGGAGTTGCAGGTGCGTATCTTTCCAAACTGACTCGCCCAAGGGGTTGTCTCCAGGCTGGATGAGGCTTGTTAAAAAGCGAGGTGCGATCGCGATCGCTGTTTGATTCCCTTCTCGCCGCGCAAAGGCAATTATATGATTGGCGTAGGTTCCCTGAACTTCTAACGGCAGATAGTCGCCGTCCTGGAATAATGAAACATAGTTGGTTCTAGCTTGCAGTAATTGAGCCGTTAGAAACAGTTTGATTCTGCCGTCGGTTTTATCACTCAGCAACTCTTGAATTAAACCTAGAGCGTCGGTTTTCACCTGTTCGCGGATAGCGCTTAAGTAAGTGCGTCGCTGTTCAAAATCTACGGGACGGCGATTGTCTGGATCAACTAGGCTGAGTTCCCAAAGTTCTGTTCCTTGGTATACATCGGGTACGCCGGGGGCGGTAATCTTCAGTAGAGTTTGGGAAAGGGAATTGAAGATACCATACTCTGCAATTCTCTGTTGAAAGGGGCGAAAGGCTTCTAGAAATTCTCTAGAGAGGGAAGGGTCGAGTACCTTCTCAATAAAGGAGGTACAAGCTTCTTCATACTCGCTATCAGGTCGCAACCATGCTGTATGAACTTTCGCTTCTCGAATTGCCTTAATTATATAGTCTTTTACCCGTTCCACAAAGGATGCATGTTCATGTTCCGCAAAGGGAAATGCCCCTACCAAGGTTTGATAGAGGAAATACTCGTCGTTGCGATCAGGCATAGCAAACCCGTGGCGATAGCTGCGATGTACCCGATTCATGGCGCTCCAAGTATTTACCTGCTGCTCCCACTCATCGGGGAGTTCTGAGAGAACATTCAACCTAGTTCGCACGTCTTCGCCGCGCTTGGTGTCGTGGGTAGCTGTGGTGTTCATCGTATGAGGCCAGATTGCTTGGTGCTGTTTGTTAAAGGCATGAAATTTGGCTAAGTCTATGCCAAAATGTCCAGGATTTCCCCCGACTTCATTCAGCGACAGCAACCGATTATAAACATATAGTGTGGTGTCTTCTACGCCTTTTGCCATTAGCGGGCCGCTGTATTGCTGCATCCGCAAGACAAAATATATCCATTGTTCGCGTTCTGTTTGAGTCAGAGAATTATCAAACTCTAGCAGCATTAACTTTTCAATAAAGGTCAGTTCGTTGTGCAACAGAGGGGTTTGTTCTTTGGCTTGATCAATTACTTTCTGAATGGTAGCGCGATCGCTTTCTCCAATTCCATCGGGTGTAATATAGGTGCGGTAAATCGGGAACAGTGTCAAAACTTCGGCGATCGCTCTTTTCAAGCCATTCAGTGTAAAATCATTGCCATAGCGATATTTGCTAGAGACGTTCTTTAATAAAAGAGCCAAATTGTCAATATCACCTGCTAAATTCTTTTCCAAAATCAGGTGCTTTTTATCCTTCACCACCGATGCATAATCTACTCTTGAGCCGATAAAGTTTTGGTAGATTCTATCGAAGGATGATTCATTTTCAGTTTGACAAAATACGCCATTTACATAATTCAAGAAGTCATAACCCGATGTCCCTTCAATTTTCCAGTTTTCTGGCAATTCTTCGGTGAGTTCTAAAATCTTCTCGACCGTAATATAAACATCTCCCGTTTTTTCTCGTAGCCTTTCGAGATACTGGATTGGGTTATAAAGTCCATCAATATGATCAATGCGTAAACCAGTAAATTTACCTTCCTCAACCAGCCTTTGAATTAAACTGTGGGTATTATTAAAAACCCGCACTTCTTCAACTTTAACGGAAATTAGTTCATTGACAGTAAAGAAACGGCGGTAGTTCATTTCTTCCGCGCCAACTTTCCAGAAGGCGAGACGGTAAAATTGGTCATTTAGTAATTCATCTAGCAAGTTAAAGCTATCTGAATTACCTGGCTCTCCGTTGAAAGTTTGAATATTTTCGTCAATGAACTCACGGATGGCATCGTTTGTGATGTAGAGTTCCCAAACCAATCCTTTAATAAATGCAATTTGGTCTTGTCGCTGTTTTCCCGCAACTTCTGAGGGCACACTTCTAAGAATGTAGAGAATCCCCAATAGTTTAATAAAATCGGGATGATTGCGTCCCAGTGTGCGGGTGAGTTTACCCAGATTATAGGTGATAAATTTTGTGTAAGACTCTAATCGCAGTGGCAGTTTCAAGCTGTAATAGTTAACAGTTAAACCGTTTTGTTCATATTGCAGTTGAATGTGTCCATTTTCTAGGGATGCACCATAGAAATCTCCCAACAGAGGAGCGAGAATTCGCTCTTGGCGATCGCCAAAGGGAGCATTCCAAGAAAGGTCGAAGTAGTCAGTATAGCTGGAATCTGGGCCGTGTTCCAATACGTCCATCAAGTAATCGTTTTCGCTGCTATAGGCCATGTGGTTGGGCACAATATCTTGTAACCAGCCCATACCAAGGGATTGGATTTCGCTTGCTAATGCATCAAAGGATTCATTAGTTCCCAGTTCTGGGTTAAGTTGGGTGGCATCTACTATATCGTAGCCGTGCGTACTCCCGGATCTTGCTTTGAAAATGGGGGAAGCATATAAATCAGAAATACCTAAATCTGCAAGATAAGCTGCGATCGCTTTGGCGTTGTCAAAGCCAAACTGAGGTGTAAACTGAATTCGATAAGTTGCGGTAGGAATTCGCATAGTTTTTTTGAGTGGGGAATAAGGGGGATAAGGGAGATGAGGCTTTGAGAGGTAAACGCTGAACCTTTTAGAGGATGTTTGAAAAATCTTCTTCTCGGTACCAAAAGCGTATTACCCCCCTTAATCCCCCCGATATATTGGGGGGAAACAAGAAATCTAGTTCCCTCTCCGTATGTATTGAGGAGGGTTAGGGTGGGGTAAATTTTAAGGGGGGTTAGGGCGGATCAATAAGTGTCTAACATCACAGCTAACCATTTTTCAAACAACCTCTTAGCTTGAACATTAAGTCTTTTAGCTCGAACGTTAAGCCTTTTAGCTCAAACGTTAAGTCTTTCAGCTCGAACGTTAAGTCTTTCAGCTCGAACATTAAGTCTTTCAACTCACTCAAACGTTAAGTCTTTCAGCTCGAACATTAAGTCTTTTAGCTCAAACGTTAAGCCTTTCAGCTCGAACATTAAGCCTTTCAGCTCGAACATTAAGTCTTTTAGCTCGAACATTAAGTCTTTTAGCTCAAACGTTGAACCTTTTTACTTTAACGTTGAGGTTATAAGGCTGAAACTTTAATTTCTAACTCTCCCCCTTATCCTTTTTCATAAAGTACTAAACTAGTAGGTTGCAATTTCACTTCTTGTCCCACAGACACATGTTCAGCAGCTTCAGAACCATGCCCAGACCACGAGGTATCAGCAGAGTCTAACAATTTATTAGCGTTTTGCTCAAACGGCAGAGTCACTGTCACTGGAGACGAATTGAAATTCATCACAAATATTAGTTCACTTGATTCGCACCAACGACGCACGATAACCAATTCCTTTTTTTCATCGCTAGTCGCTTGGATGAAATTGCGGTCTTGATTCAAAAGGGCTGGATGCGTCTTGCGTAAATTAATTAACTGACGATACCAATCCCACAGAACTTTGTGCTTTCCTTCATTGCGTAATTCCCAGTTGAGCTTAGACTTTAGGAAAGTTTCTGTCGATTCTGGATCTGGGGGATCATCTGCGAAGTGAAATGCTTCAAATTCTTCTTTGCGTCCGGCTCGAACTGCTTGAATTAAATCTGGATCGGAGTGGCTGACAAAGTAAATGAAGGGTGCGGTTTCGCCGTATTCCTCTCCCATGAACAACAGGGGTAAGTTGGGCGACAGCAGCACAGCCCCAGCAGCTAACTTCAATCCTTCAAAAGATATCTTCTGGCTGAGGCGTTCTCCTTTCATTTGATTGCCGATTTGATCGTGATTCTGAATACAGATTGTAAATTGTGATAAAGGGCGATCGCGGCAAGATACGCCATGAAATCTCTTGCGGTGTGGGGCATACTTCCAATCGTAGACAAAAGTATCTTCATAAGCTTTTGCCAACTGAGCCACTTGCCCAAAATCTTGATAATATCCTTGGCGATCGCCTGTCAACAGTGCGTGCAATGAATGGTGAAAATCATCACTCCACTGGGCGTCAAGACCATATCCACCCAATTCTGCTGGACGAATTATTCGCGGATTATTCAGGTCACTTTCGGCAATTAGATGGCGTTTCCATTTTTGCCCTTGTTCTGAGAAATGATGAACTGCTTCCGCTAGTTCCCACAGAAAATGCTTCGCCCCCAAGTCGTAAATTGCTTGAATGGCATCCAGGCGCAATGCATCTATGTGAAAGTTGCGCAACCAGTAAAGCGCATTTTCGATAAAATAATTTCGCACACCCTGACTATGGGCATCGTCGAAATTCAACGCTTCGCCCCAAGGCGTTTTATAGGTTTTAGTAAAGTAGGGCGCGAACTGACTCATATAATTGCCTTCTGGCCCAAAGTGGTTATAGACCACATCCAGCACTACGGCAATTCCGTGTTGGTGGCAAGCATTTACCAGTTGCTTCAGATCGGCTGGGCTACCGTAAGAATTTTGGACAGCGTAAGGGTAAACGCCGTCATAACCCCAGTTGCGGTATGCAAGAGTTGCTTCAATATGAGTATCTCCCGGAAACTGGGAGATGGGCATAATTTCAATGGCGTTAATGCCCAGTTCTCTCAGTTCCGGTAAGCGGGAAATAATAGCGGTGAAAGTTCCTTCAGGCGTGAATGTCCCAACATGAACTTCATAAAAAATCATCGACTCCACAGGAATGCCAGTCCACCCTTCATCTGTCCACTCAAAATGTTGATCGACAATTTGAGACGGCCCATGTACCCCTTCTGGTTGATACTGCGACGCAGGATCGGCAAAAGCGTCTTGCCCATTTAAGACATACCGATAAAGCGTGCCTGGATACACATCGTTGACTTTCGTTTGCCAGTATCCCTCAGACTGAGGCTTGAGTGGAATTAACTGCTGTTCTGGCGTCAAAATTTGTACAGTGACGCTCTCTAATAGCGGAGACCAAACTGTAAATTCACACTCTCCGTTACCCAAGTAGTTAGCACCTATTCTCACGCAGTATCCTCCCATCAGTTCCAGTTTGTTGTGCCGAATCGTGGCGCGATGGCAAATGTCATTGATTGCAAAATATTTACAAACACGCCAGATAGCATAATGGTTGGTCTAGCAGAGTTTTTGCTAGCACCTGGAGGCGGATTTTTGATCAGAACAAATTCAGTCTAATGACAAATGTGGGAGAAATGACGGAGAAAAAACGGTGCATTCGTAGGCTAGCACGGCTATTCAGCCCTAGGGCTTGCAGCTACCATCTACACAGTATGACGATTGATATGTATTAGAACGCTTACCAAATATGGTGTAGCGATTATCGCGGATTTGTTCGTAAAAACGATCGCCTGCCCACTTCATCCCTGGTAAGGCTCGATAAGCGTCTACAAATATACTTCCTGCTGGCAATAAACGCCCAATTTCTTCAGCAGCGTTACTACCTTGCCAACGTCTTTGAGGATTATTGCCATCAATTAAAATCATCCCCTGTTCACAGTCTTGAGCTGTAATTCCCCACCGTAAAAGTGTCTGCTCATCTTGCATAGGACTGTAGCGAAACAGCTTTCCTTGGTCTAAGGTTTCTAGCGATCGCACTAAGGTAACGCAGAGATTACAATTTCCATCGTAGATTACGTAGTAATTCATAAAAATAATTGAGTTGTCAGATGTGTTTAATTTAAATACAACTTTGGTATTCTAGCTTAGAAAACCGTAGCGATCGCTCTTGCCTGAGTAAGGCATTACTAAATAATTCGGTTCACCTCAGCCAAAACAAAATTTAATTTGTTAGGACTAGCCCTTTCAAGGTGGCCAACGAAGATATGTTGGTTGTTTCTGTGCTACCATCTTGAATCCTCCGCTCAGAGCTTGGACTTTTTAAACGTTGAAATAACCTATTCTCGTTCTAAATTTCACCACCTTAAAAGGGCTAAAATCTAGGATTTAACCATTGACAAAAAACATCGAATATAAATACAGCAACTGCGATAGATACGATAGACTCTTCTGGAAGCAATGTACAGTTAATTGCTGATTTATCTGCTGAACAAGTCAACATCAGCAATATTCCCAATTTCGGTTCTTTAAATTTCCGAGTTGTGAACTTTGATAATGCTTTCGGAGGTAATGGAAAGGATTTTGGTATTATGCAAAATCATTTTCATACATGGAATCAGCAACGCCTTTTTAACTGTAACTTTTATGTATCCTCTCAATAAATGGGGGTGGCAAAAAAGAATAGTGTGGATTAACAAAGCGGCCGTTGCATTTAAATAGCACGACAACACAAATATTAAACGGCGACCCTAACGCCAGTGGAAATCATCGCAAGAACTTAATCCAGTCTTTAGAAGGTAGCCTGAAACGACTCAATACCGATTACATTGATTTATTCTGGTTACACGCTTGGGATTTCACAACACCTATTGAAGAAGTCTTGCGATCGCTTGATGATATAGTCCGTCAAGGTAAAGTACTCTATATCGGCATTTCTGACACACCCGCTTGGATCGTTTCCCAAGCAAATACCATCGCCCAATATCAAGGATGGACGCAGTTTGTCGCTCTACAAATTGAATATAGTTTAATTCAACGAACACCAGAACGTGATTTGCTACCGATGGCTAAAGCCTTAGATTTAGCAGTAACACCGTGGTCGCCTTTGGGTGGTGGTGTGCTTACAGGTACATATAATCAGCCTCCTCAAGAGAGTAGCGAACAAGGAAGATTAGTAAATCCAGCGTTTGGAACTATTTCAGAACGGAATTTAGCGATCGCTCAAGTTGTTAGTGAAGTTGCAACCGAAATTGGACACACACCTTCACAAGTAGCATTAGCTTGGTTACACGCTCAAAATGGTGTGATTATTCCGATAATTGGGGCACGTAAATTAACGCAGTTTCAAGATAACTTAGCTTCTTTAAATATCACTCTTTCGCCAGAACATTTGCAACGTTTAAATCAAGTGAGTCAAATTGAACTAGGTTTTCCCCACGACTTTTTGCAGAGTGATGTAATTCGCGATCGGCTTTTCGGTGGCACATTTAATACTATAAAAAACCACCGTATTTAACTAATTGTCATAAATATTAACACATTCAGGCATTAATATAATCGGTCGTCAGAGAGTTTCGCGCAAACAACCAATTCTGTAAAGTTAGATTTAAAAGGCATTAACAATGTAGAATCATGAGCGACAACAACATTTCATCACGTTTGTACCCTACTCGCATTGATATTCCTGCCGAAGCACGAGTGCAAATCGTAGTACTTCTCAACAAAACTTTGGCAGCTACTTCTGATTTGAAAACCCAAGCAAAGCAAGCGCACTGGAATGTTAAAGGTACTGACTTTTACCAGTTACACCTATTATTTGATGAACTTGCTGGGGAATTGGAAGGATACATCGATATGGTCGCTGAACGCGTTACAGCTTTAGGCGGATACGCTTTCGGAACAGCCCGCGCCGCAGCTAGTAATTCAATTTTGCCAGAATATCCCTTAGATATTTTGGATGGCAAAGACCACGTAACAGCCTTGTCAGATCGTTATGCATTTTATGCCAAACATCTCCGCGAAGCGATCGATAAAACTGATGAATTAGGGGATCTCGATACTGCTGATCTTTATACCGAAATTTCCCGCACCATTGACAAACGACTCTGGTTCTTAGAAGCTCATCTGCAAGTAGCAGAAATTAAGGCAGAGAATGGCAAAGCGGCTACTACTAAAACTCAAAAGATCCCTGCTGGTGTAAAGTAAGCACTTCTAATAAAAGTAGTCTTTCGTAAATCTAATAGTATCTTTTTGGTAAGTACGTCACTTTTAAGTGCGTACTTTTCATTTTATATGTATATACTTTACTATTGAAATAGTTCAAAAGTAGGTCGAAAAATTCAAAAATATCTTTGCAAGTGATACATCAAAATTTATACTTCAACTTGAAGTTATTAGATCATTGGAAAGGTATGCTACTTCAATTCTAATTCTTAACTCCTAATTAAATATTCATTAACAACGAGGTGAATCTATGTCTCAAAATACAATTAGCCACCTAATTCACGATCGCAATGCCCGTGGTCACGCTAAAATGGGTTGGCTCGATAGCTATCACACATTTTCCTTCGGTAGTTTTTACGATCCCAACCGTATGGGATTTCGCTCTCTGCGAGTGATTAACGATGATCGCATCGCTCCTGGTGCAGGATTTCCTACCCACAGTCATCGTGATATGGAAATCCTCACTTATGTCTTAGAAGGTGCTGTAGAGCATAAAGACAGCTTAGGTACTGGATCGGTAATTCGCCCCGGTGATGCTCAAATTATGAGCGCTGGAACTGGAATCAGCCACAGTGAATTTAATCCTTCACCAACTGAACCACTGCACTTGTTACAAATCTGGATTCTTCCCGATCAAGAAAGATTGACACCAAGATATGAACAAAAAGCTTTTCCTCTAGAAGAAAAGCGCGGCAAATTACGCTTAATTGCTGCAAAAGATGGGCGTGATGGTGCTGTGACAATTCACCAAGATGTTGATTTATACACATCCGTTTTAGAGTCAGGTGATGTTGTTAATTATCAAGTCAAACCTGGTCGTTATGCCTGGTTACAAATAGCTAAAGGCATAGTTAACTTGAATGGCGAAGAACTCAGAGCTGGTGATGGTGTGCAAATCAATGGCGAAGAACAGCTAGAAATTAGCACCAACATCGGCGGCGAAATCTTGCTTTTTGATTTGGGTTAATATCGAATTTATTTGCTAAAAGGCTCGTCTAAATGAGCCTTTTACTCATAAGTATTTACTTACTCATCAGGCAGAGATTTAAATCTCTGGCTGATAACGCGCGTCTACTTCAGTCGATTAAAAATTTTTTAATTAAGAGTTTCAATAACGAAATTTTTTGCTTGCAGTTTGGATAAGATGCCAAAATAAGGTATTACTGCTTGTAGTATAACTACTAAAACATTGGACGAAAAAGAACTATCACTGCGAGAGAGCGTTTACTTTCTGCGAAATTCAGCTTCAATCGGCTCTAAAGAAAGGTTATACTTTCTCATAAAACTAACCTGAGTTCGGGATAAGCTGAAACCCTTATTACACCGTTGCTTGATTCTGAGATATGTCAACGTGTTTGCGTTGTTTCCGTCAACTAACGCTGAATAAATCTTCTTAACTCGAACTGACGTTAAAACTAGCAAAAAAACTAGGCGGCAACCGCCAAAAAGTTCTTAGAGGATGTTTGAAAAGTATTTGGCTGTGATTTAAAGCACTTATTGACCTCCCCCCCTAACCTACGCCAGTCGCTCCACTTGGGAGAAGACCGCGCTGGCTCCCCTTCAAAAGGGAGAACCGGAATCAAAGTCCCCCTTAAAAAAAGGGACTTAGGAGGATCTAGGGCGTTTTGATACTTACAACATGACTTTTAAAACATCCTCTTAGCCTAAGAAAGATGTATCAGACTTTAATAATTCTTAGAGGTCGCTGTAATGCCGACGATTCATTTTGTGGATGGTGAAAAAGGTGGAGTAGGAAAGTCTCTCTTTACCAGAACAATGATTCAGTATTGTCTGGATAAGAAAATCCCGTTTGTACCAGTAGAGACAGATAGATCGAATCCAGATGTCGCAGGGGTATATAAGGATATATGTAAGTATGCTGTGTTTAGTGAAAATGAACGACAGGCAAACAAGGCAGATAGAATATTTGAGTGGGCGATAGAGAAGCCAGTAATTGTGAATTTAGCCGCACAATCGCATAGAGCAGTACAAGGGTGGATTGACTCTAATCAATTAATTGAACTAGGGAATTCCCAAGGAGTGATGTTTTGCAAATGGTTTGTATCGACAGGAGGATACGACAGCATCAACCTGTTTACTCAGTCAGTGAATACCTACGGTGAGAGAATCCGTCATATTCTGGTGAGAAATTTAGGGCTGTGTGATGATTGGGAACATATAGAGTCCGACTCCAACTTTCAGATCATGGTAAATAAAAATCAGATAAAAGTTATAGATTTTCCGAAGTTAACATATAGAGAAAGAAACATAATTGACCAGCATCGCCTGACGTTTGCAGAAGCTAGAGAGTATAAAGAATTTGGGATAATTGGGAGACAGAGAGTAATTAATTTTCTGAAGCTTGCTTATGGTGCTCTTGAGAAAGTAGGTATCTGGTATGAAAAAGTTGAATAGCAGTTATTAGTCATTGGTCATTGGTTATTAGTGATTAATACCAATGACTTCGGACAAACCGCAGTAAGGAGATTGGCTAGTGGCTAGGGGTGCGTAGACACAAAGTGGCTTGTTAACAGACATCGCAAAGCTAATTTGACTACAATTCTTAGAAAGAGTAGCAAAAACCTAATGTCTAAAAAGTCCGATTCGCAGTTCCAAAATCTCTTTACTTCACCCAAATCAACCAACTGGGACGAAAGATCAGCTCAAATAGCCTATCGCTTTAACCGAGAATATCAAGGTGAAGATTTTGAACTCCCAGCCGAAGTACAGGCAATGCCGATATTTGGCGAGTGGATTGGAGGTAGTTTCTCAGGGAGAATTGCTTCCCCTTTCTGGGAAATTGCTAAACCTCAAAAAAACCAGCACTGTTTGGATATCGGCTGTGGTATTAGCTTTTTAATCTATCCTTGGCGGGATTGGCAAGCATTTTTTCATGGGCAAGAAATCAGTAATGTGGCACGGGATACCCTTAATTCCCGTGGACCACAGTTGAATTCCAAGCTGTTCAAAGGTGTTGAGCTGGGAGCAGCTCATCAGTTAAACTACTCATCAGAACAGTTTGAGCTAGCGATCGCAACAGGATTTAGCTGTTATTTTGCACTCGAATACTGGAATGCTGTACTGGCAGAAGTTAAGCGAGTATCAAAACCAGGAGGACATTTTGTGTTTGACGTTCTCAACCCAGAACAGCCTTTAGCAGAAGATTGGGCAGTTCTGGAAACCTATTTAGGGGCTGAGGTGTTTTTAGAGCCTTTGGCTAAGTGGGAAAAAACGATTAAAGCGGCTGGTGGTAAAATAGTAGCCCAGAAATCAGGGGAATTATTCGAGTTGTATAAGGTGCGGTTTTAAAAATACTATTACTCAGGGATAAGCGAACTCGATGGATCTAAAGAAGCTGTAAAAACAAAATAGATTACCCCAGATCCGAGAATCATGATCGCGAGACTGAACAGCAACACCCAACGGTCTGTTGGTTCATAAGTATCTTCTTCGATATCACGACGGACTGCAAAATAATGCCCCGTTGAAAGCCACACCGTGATTAAACCCACCAGCGAGAAGACTAAACCTAACTTCCAGCCGTTGCCGGGACGGGGCATCAAGGGTACTTGGAAGGCACGCAAACGCACAATGACGACACCAAAACCTAAAAGAGCAATCCCTGTCCGCATCCAAGCGAGGTAGGTACGCTCATTTGCCAAGTGATCTCGGATTCGGGACGGATTCAGTCGTCCTGGCTTTTTTTTATCTTTATCTTCTTCTGTAGATTTCAATTTTAACTGCATCAATAATACCCGTATCCCCAAAGCTGCTTGTATCAAAAAAGTGTGTAAATAAGAATAGCAAATCTTCTTCCAGATAACTTGCACCCAGCGCAATAGTTGCGCTAATGAAATATATTTATTGTGATTGTACATTTTTTTAAAATTCAAAATTTATTTTAATGCAGATATCTAAATAAAACAAGCCTAAGATTAAGGATAGATAAATTCAAGAAAACAGCCAAGATCAGAGAGATTTTTTCCAGTGCAGTTAGGTTTCTCCTCTGATTTTGGCTGTTAATCTATTTAAATTGAGAACAATCATTCAAAAATAGACTATACCGTTTTATTTCAAGACTGATTGCTAGGCGCATTAGGAACTCGTGTATCTATGAGAGCCTGCGATATATTTGGGATAAACCAGTTAGCTGCATTGCTGTTAATAACTTTCACAGTAGGAACATTCAATTCAATCGCAGCAGTATCTGGATTCGTCTTAATCACTAACTGAGTTCCATCAAGTATCTTGATAGCAGCCGGCCCTGTCAATTCTTGTCCTTGCCCATTTGGACTAGAAGCGAAATTTGCTACGTTGACATCATTCGGTAGATAGATGCCATCACAATCCCATTTATTTTGAGTAGTCTCACCAGGCGCTAAAAAATAAAGCTCATTATCGTATGAGGATTTTTCGTCGTCATCGTCAGCTTTTGGGTTTTTGCCGTAGACCCCTAGAGTTTTAGTTGTTTCGTTACGACATTGTCCCCAGGTATTTCCTGCCTCTAAAGCATATTTTTGCAGTGTTAATTCATCGATTCTATTTTGAATTTCTTCTGGTGTAAGACCTTCAACTTGAGTTTGGGCATCTTTTGTCTGAGATAGTTCGTTCAGAGCTTTAGTTACTTCGATATAGTCAGGGTTTTTGCTAAATTTTGGTCTATCAGCAAAAGAAGGTTGAGCCAAGGCTAGATTAGCAACAACTATCAAGACAATTAGCAGAGATTTCCAGATTTTCATGTTTTGATTCCTATTGATGGATAATATTTTTTGCAGTTTTGAATTAAATTTGACCAGAAAGTTCATGATGCACCTCCACTTTAGATACTTATTTTTTCTTTATCTTCATTCGACGGCTGAGTATTGAACCCTAAAATCAATGAAAATATATAACTAGAAACTACAGATAAAAGAGTCCAAGTAACATTTTCTGTAACAATAAATATACCTAGTCCAATCAAGATACAAGGCACAAAAGTATTGCCATTCTCTGTTAAAAAGTGAGCGATCGCAGGCAAGTAGGTTAATTTATAAGCGGTATAACACCATACACCTGCTAATGAAAAGAATACACTTAGTATTACCAGTAGACTATCTAATTCAGAGTTGGCAAACAAGGGCACGTAGACGCTGATATTATCACTACCATTGGCAAAGGCGATCGCAGCTACATTGTATGTTTGCGGAGAGAGAAAGCTGGCAATTATAGAGGGACAAGACGGTTCGGTTTCTTCTTCGGCTTCCTCTGGTGAATCCTCTTCGCGTTTTAGTAAACTATTCACACCAATGATTATTGGCATTAAACCAAGTAGTCTAATCCAGTCCTGCGGTATAATTAGTCCACTCAAGAAACCGGGAAGGCTAGCAAGGATCAATACAGCAAAACCGAGATACTGACCAGCAACGATGTGGCGACTGCGAAACGTCTTATTGATTTGTGAAAAAAGCAACGTCAGAATGACAATATCATCGATGTTGGTAGCGCTGAATGCCGTAATCCCTGTGGTAATTGCAGTTACTAAACCGCTCATTTGTGAAAGTCCTTATTTTCATGCTTAGAAATTAGAAGTTGGGCATGGGGCATTGATTACTCCTCTGCTTCTTTTGCTCTCTGCTTGGATATTTAAGACCGTGCAGAAGCCTTGGTTTATACTTTAGTCAAACTAACCGATAGAATCAAATGCTTTTGTTTGTCAAAATGATAAACGGAAGTGATTAAAATTCTGACACCAAGCTTGTAGGGATACCATAAATGGCAGGAATGACGTTTGAGCAGCTAAAAATCTTTCTGGCTGTGGCGCAGCACTTACACTTTACTCGCGCAGCAGAGGAGCTTTACATTACACAACCTGCCGTCAGCGCAGCAATCCACAACTTAGAGCAAGAATACGGTGTGAAACTGTTCCATCGGATTGGTCGCCATATTGAGATTGCTGAGGCTGGTAAATTATTGCAAGTGGAAGCGCAAAAAATTCTCGATCAAGTCTCCTTGACTGAAAGGGGATTGCGAGAATTGAATAATCTGCAACAGGGTGAGTTGAGATTAGGGTCGAGCCTAACAATTGGTAACTACTGGCTACCAAGTAAGATTAGTGAGTTTAAGAGCAGATATCCCGGTATTCAGATTGACTGTAGCCTAGCCAATACAGAAGAGATTTGTGTTGGAACAGCAACAGGACAGTTTGATTTGGGCTTGGTGGAAGGAGATATTAAACCAGCGCTCCAGAGTACTCTAGACTACGAAATAATAGGGAGCGATCGCTTGCAAATTGTAGTAGGTCAAAAACACCCTTGGTTTGAGTCGGGAGAAATTGACTTAAACCAATTGACTAAAACCCTATGGGTGATGCGAGAACCAGGTTCTGGAACCCAGCAAAGGTTTGAAGAAGCTCTACAAAGTTGGGGAATCAATCTCAGTGAATTGAATGTAATTTTAGTATTCAATAGTGGAGAGATGACAAAAGCAGCGATCGAACATGGTGTCGGTGCAATTGGAATTTCTGAGTTGATGGTGAAAAAAGAAATACAATTGGGAACTCTGCGGGCAATTCGAGTGATTGATAATAGAGAGAGCAACGGTGCGATGCCTACGGCGGGCTACGCCTACGCAGAAATAGTTCGACCTTTTTTCAAGCTCAAGCATCGTCAGCGTTTTCAAACTGCTCTTTCCAAAGTCTTTGAACAAATGTTGATATCGTCTATGTTAGATGGCTCATATCAACACATATCAAAATAAGTTATTTAAAGTAACGTGAGTTTAACGGCTTATCTAGTAACCACCTAATTAGTTTAATAAACAAACCTTTTAGAAATTTTACTACCCAAAACCGTCCCTCTCCGACTCGGAGAGGGACAGACTTGAACGAAAATTCAAGGCAGGGAGAGGTTTGTGAAGCTTATACCTTCCGCATATTTCTACTAATTGGGTCAAAACCTCTAGAAAACCGCGTGCTTTCATCGTAGTAAGCGCCAGTCAGATTCGCTCCATACAACTTGGCATAGTTAAGTTTCGCTCCTCGGAGATTTGCTTCATTCAGTTTGACACCGCTTAAATTAGCTCTGGTCAAGTTCGCTTTGGCTAAATTGGCTCTACTTAAATCTGCTCCCCAGAGTTTAGCTTTTGCTAGGTTAGCTCCACTCAAGTCAGATCCCCATAAATTGATTCCAGGTAAATAGGCTCCAATTAGCTTGTAGCTACTCAAGTTGATTCCTGGAAAATATCTTTCTCCTGCGGCAAAACGCCGCTTTAATTCCTCAGCATTCATGCGTTGCGTTCACCTTCCTTAGTAATACAGAAGTTATTTCTTCCCATTCCTGGCTTAGTTCTCCTTGAAACTCTGGCTGACCACTACGTTGATACCAGAAATGGGCATTGTTCAAATCGCCTTCTTTGCGGTGCAGATAAGCATGAACCCAGGCACTATCGACATCTCTGGCATTTGTAACTATTTCATGAGCTTTGCTCCAATCATCTTTCTTGTCATACCACATTGCTTGCAGCCCTTTTGGCAGTGTCTGAGGACATGAGCACTGCTTTTCGATCAATCGCAGGAATTCCTCTGTATTCATTGATCACCACCGAACAAGAATTAAACTTCTATCTCTAAGATACTCTTCAGCTTAAGGTTAAGGGGAGCAGGGGGAAAATAAACAATGCCCAATACTTGTCTACCAGAGGCTGCGCCCGAAGCGTAGCTATGCCGCAGCCTTTAGGGCTACGCTCAGTATAAGTGCCCAATGCTCAATCCTTTCATATCTGCTTTACTGGAATAATTTCAAACTCGAAAGTACTAATCAAACGGTCGTCAATATAGACCTCTATTCTATGCTTACCAAGCGGATCGCCAGGAGTGATCGTCCAAAAATTCTCAATCACACCCTCTGGAGCCGACTGTGTACGCCGCGTCACAGATGTCATGCCGTCTGCTGACATTGAGAAGTCTTCACCGTTATCTGTACCCCAAGTTACTGGGGGTTTTGGTAAACGCAAGACTTCGCGCCATTTCACTTCACCTTGGTAGTCTTTGAGTTTAATCCGCCATCCGTAGGCGTTTCCTTCCTGAAGTGGCACTTTTGTTGTCCGTAAAATAGTAACGTTCCCTTTGGAGTCAACTCTCTTCAGCCCGAACTCGGTGTTACTAACAGTAATCTGTTTTGTATTTGTTGGCGCAGGAGATGATATGGCATTTTGTACCAAAACAGAAGTAGCGTTGATTGGCTCAGAACCTATCACCCCAGATATTAGCCAAGAAGAAGCTAGCACAGCAGTAGTAGTGCAAATTCTCATTAGTATGGTTTTCCTGTCAGACTTTTGGTATTTATTCAAGTAATCTGACATATTTTCCGGGTCAAGCGTATCTATGGTTGGACAAAGACAAAATTGCTTTTAATAATTGCCAGGTTAAGGAACTCAGGGAAAATTTGGATTTGATGAATAAGACTTTTAAGCGATTGACTGAATTGAAAACATGGTCTGCGAAAGGTTGGTAAAGCCCACAGAAGTGACTAAAGGTAGAAATGGAGCCTCAGCACACCAGCATTTACATATTTTGGCAATGGTACCGCCTTCTTATTTTCCTAAATAATTTTACTGAGACTTGCTCGTATAACTTGCGTTAGTTTGGGCGTTGATACAAACTGATTTGGTGATTTCGTGTCTGCTCAAGCCTCAGACAGTAACTTTATTGCTTTTAATATATTGTCTCAAGATAAGTTCCAACAAAATCAAAATGTACAGAGCTTATCCGAAGTTTCGCCCATAGGTAAAATTTGGGACAAGCATAGAGCTAATACTGATAAAGTCTTGCACTATTACGCTAAAGCAGACGAACATTATTTTCAGCAGTATGCTTGGCGCATGAAAATATGTTCCGAGTTGCTGGAATTTCAATTAGTACCAGACGAATCTGAAAGTATTTTCAAGTTAAAGCTATCAGATGCCCGATTCTGTAGAGTTCGTCATTGTCCGGTTTGTCAGTGGCGGCGATCGCTCATGTGGAAAGCAAGGGCTTACAAAATTCTCCCACAGGTAGTCACTGATTACCCCAACTACCGTTGGCTATTTGTCACCTTGACTGTAAAGAATTGCCAAATTAAGGAATTCAGCACTTCCATAATTCTGTGGACAAGTTTAGTTATAAATCATGAAATAATTCATAGTTTTCTCGCCGCTAACTTTTGACTAACCAATTCAGCTGCTAAATGTATAGCTGCTTTCATACTCGTAGCATCAGCAATTCCCTTACCCGCAATATCAAACGCTGTTCCATGATCCGGTGAAGTCCGAACGAAAGGAAGACCAATAGAAGTATTAACTGCCCGATCAAACGCCATCAGCTTCACAGGAATTAAGCCTTGGTCGTGGTAAAGTGCCAAGTAAGCATCAGCAGGATTTTGTACTAAAGAATTCCCATACCAAGCTTGGCCAGGTTTAACCCACATTGTATCTGGCGGTATTGGGCCATCTAGCTGTAATTGTCGTCTGTTTTGTCGCTCTTGCTCCAACCACGGAATTAACCAATCTTGTTCTTCATGTCCAAGTTGTCCCTGTTCGCCACTGTGAGGATTCAAACCTGCGATCGCAATTCTCCCTCTATATATACCAAAATCTTTCTCTAAGCACTCCACCAATAAATCCAGTTTCTGTGTCAACAACTGCGGTGTCAACGTATCAGCTACTTGACGTAGGGGAATATGTGTGGTGGCTAGTATTGCGCGGAGTGTCCAATTAGTATGAGGCGATCGCGCTACAAATAACATCCCAAAGCTGTCTACACCTGACTTTTGCGCCAAAAGTTCCGTTTGCCCTGGATAATTATATCCTGCGGCTTTCCAGGCAGATTTAGCGATCGGTCCTGTGACAATAGCATCAAATTTACCAGCGAGTGTTTGAGCGATCGCACATTCCATATAGGCAAAACTAGCCGCACCACTTGCCGCATTACCTGTTCCAGCGATAATTTGATCTTTAATTTCCCCATCCAACTGCACATCAATCACTGACAACTCGTCTGGATTTGCCAAAGATGCTAAATTCTCGATTAAATTCAGTTTGTGATACGCCTTTACTAACAAATCTCCGTTACCCACCACCGTAAGGTCGTATTTTTTACTAATTTCCGGTTCTGCTAAAGCTTTCAAAATCACTTCCGGCCCAATCCCCGCCGGATCTCCGAGCGTCAGCGCCAAACGTGGGCGACTCTTTTTGTTAAAATTCACTAAATTACTTTGATTATTTTCATACATAAAATTTATTCATAATTATTATCATTAATTTTTTATCCATCCCCCTCATCTTGCGCTCTACGGTAAGGATTGCCCCCCAAGCGAGTAGGGATTACTTGCTAAACTAGTTTAAAATTATTTACACAGGTCTAATCCTACAACAACAATTCAAGAGCTTCTGTTAGACCTAGTTTACACATACTATTTGCATAAGGAGAATCACACCAATGGGCGGCGAAATTTTGAATGCAGCTATATTGTCCTTCGGTTTAATCTTTGTGGGCTGGGGCTTAGGCGCATTGTTACTGAAAATTCAAGGCACAGAAGAATAATTCTTACGGTAATTGGCTATTGAGAGGGAAGAGGTTTTCCTCTGCTTTGAAAAGTTCTGTTCGCCCCAAGCTGGCGTTCATACTTCTCGCTAACTGGGAAAAAAGCTTGTCCGTTTATCGGACAGCTATTTTCTCATAAATCTGTCCATAACAAACGATTTTCTGAGAAAAGATGTAAACTTTTGTTTGCATAGGTTATTCTGATAACATTCTTTTCATAAAACATTAAAATTTATTACAACCCTCATGACATTATTAATCGTCGGTGCCACTGGCACCTTAGGAAGACAAGTGGCTCGTCGGGCAATCGATGAGGGATATAAAGTACGCTGTCTTGTTCGGAGCAGTAAAAAAGCAGCTTTTCTCAAAGAATGGGGTGCAGAACTCGTACCGGGAAATTTGCGTTACCCCGATACCCTAGCCGAAGCTTTAGTTGGTGTAACTCAAGTTATTGATGCATCAACATCTCGCCCTACAGATTCACTGAGTATCAAACAAGTGGACTGGGAAGGTAAAGTAGCATTGATTCAAGCAGCAAAAGCAGCAGGTGTAGAGCGTTTTGTCTTCTTTTCGATTTTAGATGCCGATAAATATCCAGAAGTGCCGCTAATGGAAATTAAGCGGTGTACAGAACTATACTTGGCTGAGTGTGGTTTGAATTATACCATCTTGCGGCTAGCTGGCTTTATGCAAGGGTTAATTGGTCAGTACGGGATTCCCATTTTGGAAGGACAGCCAGTTTGGGTAACTGGTAATTCTTCTCCCATCGCCTATATGGACACTCAAGACATTGCTAAGTTTGCTATTCGAGCATTGAGTGTGCCTGAAACAGAAAACCAAGCTTTTCCTGTAGTCGGGACTCGTGCATGGAGTGCAGAAGAAATCATCAACCTGTGCGAACGCTTATCTGGAAGAGATGCCAGGGTAACACGAATGCCAATAACTTTACTGCGTGCTGTGCGAGGCTTAATGCGGTTCTTTCAGTGGGGATGGAACGTAGCAGACAGGCTAGCATTTACAGAAGTATTGGCTAGTGGTAAACAGTTAAATGCTTCAATGGATGAAGTATACAAAGTTTTTGGCTTAGATCCGCAACAAACCACAACCCTAGAAAGCTATCTACAAGAGTACTTCAGCCGAATAATGAAGAAGCTCAAAGAGTTAGACTACCAGAAAAATAAAAATAAAAAGCAGAAACCTAAAAAAACTCCTTTTAAACAGTCTTCAAAAGCCAATAGTCAATAATCATTACAAAACAGACATTAGTCGTTAAATTCTAGACTCTGGATATTTGACTCTAGATTAATGACTACATGACCAAAATGTGTAAGGATTACATAATAAAGAGCACCGCCTAAACTTGGATATTTGAGTGTGCCGAAAGCAGGCATTATCTACAATGACGTTAAACCGATAGCGGGCCGTGTCGCTATCGAGTTGAAAGACAAGCTAACCACTGCCGGTTGGGATGTGTGTATCACATCGAGTATCGGTGGAATATTGGGCTACTCTAACCCAGATAGTCCTGTATGCCATACCCCCATTGACGGTCTGACACCCCCTGGTTTTGACTCAGATATGGAATTTGCAGTGGTGTTAGGGGGAGACGGCACTGTTTTAGCAGCGTCTCGTCAGGTAGCCCCCTCTGGTATTCCACTGCTAACAGTGAATACTGGCCACATGGGATTTTTAACGGAAACCTTCCTGAATCAACTGCCCCAAGCACTAGAACAGGTGATGGCGGGTGAGTATGAAATTGAAGAACGAGCCATGCTCACCGTCAAAGTGTTTCGGGGAGAAGCAGTGTTGTGGGAAGCTCTCTGCTTGAATGAGATGGTTCTGCACCGGGAACCTTTGACCTCTATGTGCCATTTTGAAATTGCCATAGGGCGTCATGCACCAGTAGATATTGCAGCCGATGGTGTGATTGTTTCTACGCCTACTGGTTCTACAGCTTACTCATTGAGTGCTGGTGGCCCGGTTGTTACCCCTGGCGTACCTGCTTTACAGCTAGTACCCATCTGTCCCCATTCCCTAGCTTCTAGAGCATTGGTATTTCCAGACAGTGAATCGGTCAACATTTACCCAGTCAACATTCCTCGACTGGTGATGGTAGTAGATGGGAATGGAGGGTGTTATGTACTACCAGAAGATAGAGTATATATGGAGCGATCGCAATATAGTGTCCGATTTATTCGCCTACAACCGCCTGAGTTTTTCCGAATTCTGCGAGAAAAATTAGGTTGGGGTTTACCACATATTGCTAAACCAACTTCGGTAGAATTGCCGTAGTATTGGGCAGGAGGCAGGAGGCAGGAGGCAGAAGTTTTTGAATTTTGAATTGATTTCTCCCTCATCCCCTGCTCCCCACTCCCTACTCCCTACTCCCCAACTTACTGATTTCCTTCCAGAATTACTGGTGTAGGAATGGTATTTGGAGTTAGTTATTAAGATTGCATCGGAGAATTCGATGGCTGACACCTGAACGTGCTAAAAGATTCTTAGCAGCGTGTCAAATCAGGATTGCTCCATCACTAAAAACTTGTAATTGCACTTTTAACTGATGTAAAGATTTTCTCTGGAATATCTTTACAATTCCAAATCCAATATCCCAAATTGTTATGACAGTTGCTCCAAGTCCCTGTGTTTTGGTGATTGAAACCGATGAGAGCCTTGCAAATCAGCTTTCTTGCGATTTGCAAGAAGCCGGTTATGAATCAATTTTGGCTCATGATGCAACCAGTGGTTTACAACACTGTCGCGATCGCCAACCTGCTTTAATTGTTTTAGACCGGATGCTAGCAGGAGAATCAGGACTCTCATTGTGCAAAAATCTGAGAAGCACTGGTATGCGATCGCCTGTATTGATTTTAATGGCAAGGGATACAGTCGATGATCGGGTAGCTTGTCTAGAAGCTGGAGCGGATGATTACATCCTCAAGCCTTACCGCTCAGAAGACTTTTTGAAGTTGATTCGGCTCTACTTAAAACCTGATGTGGATACCACAGAGCAGTTGCGCTTTGGGGAGCTAATTTTAGATATCGCAACTCGCCGTGCTATACATGGCGGACGGGCAATAGACTTAACAATGAAAGAATTTGAACTATTAAAATTCTTAATGGAACATCCCCGTGAGGTGTTAACCCGCGAACAAATTTTAGAAAACGTTTGGGGTTATGACTTTCTGGGTGAGTCGAATGTAATTGAAGTGTACATCCGCTACTTGCGCCTAAAAATTGAAGATGAAGGTCAAAAGCGCCTCATTCAAACGGTGCGAGGCGTAGGGTACGTTTTAAGAGAATCTTAGTACAACTGTAGCGAAAGTTTGCCTACCTTTAATAAAGGGATTTCGCCCCAAGTCTTGTTAATTGAGGTTAAAAACGTCTGTGGATTACAGGACGAATAAAAGTCGTGGGTTTTCTAGCTTAAATTCTGTAAAATTGAAATCTAAATTACAAAAGCAGAAATAATTATGAGTCATCGACTAAGTTTGCTCTCAATTTTGCTGAGTATTTTTTTGATGGGCTGTTCTGTGCCAACAACAGCTAAACCTCCCATCCCCACGTTTGGTTCTCAAACTCCAGCATCAGAGAGCTTAGGTCAAACACTACCGATTTCTGCTAAAGCCATCCTTCCTAATGGCACAACGATTCAGCTAGAAGTGGCAAAGACACCACAACAGCAAGCGATGGGCTTGATGTATCGGCCAGCTTTGCCAGATGACCGGGGGATGCTATTTGGATTCCCTTCACCACAACCAGTTAGTTTCTGGATGAAAAATGTACCTGTGCCCTTGGATATGGTATTTTTACAAAACGGTGTAGTTAAGTATATCCAGGCTTCTGCCCCTCCTTGTACAAGTGAGCCTTGTCCTACCTATGGGCCCAAGACACCAATCGATAAGGTGATTGAACTCCGCTCTGGAAGAACTGCCGAATTGAAGTTAAAAGTCGGCGATACCGTCAAAATTGAGTTTTGAGACTTCGGTGCTTCGCAAAGATAAAGATTTGGATAGTTGCTCTACCCAAAGCCTATACTATCGGGAATTATGTTTTTTTTGTAAAAAATGTCACGTCTTGTGGTGAAAAAGTCATCTGTAACGCTACTATTTAAAAACTGTGGTAATAATGTAAAATTTTCCTGTCTCCAACCTGAAATTGCGGTCTTAAGGTTTGGCAAAAATATTCCCTTGGGCGTAAGTGTAAATAGCCGCCAATAAGAGAGTATAGGCTATGGAATCTTTGTTACTACATGTGTAATTAAATAACGCACAACAGTAAACAAGATGGAGCCAATTTAACTAAGTAAAAATACTGCTTGAAAATTGAGCAGATGATTTATACAAAAATTTCTATATTCTCAGACCTTCTGTGAGAAGTCTCTTTATGAAGGCAAATCAAAAACACTGTGCTGGGATGTATAGCCGAGAACGGCACAGTGACAGATAAAATACTGGCTACTGGCTACCGAGCAATGGTGAATAAATATATGACAATACATTCTACACAAGGAGGTGAGATACAAATGTCACCATCAAAATATTCTCGACTGATTCATTTTTTGCAAGAAGATTTGGCAATTTCCACAGCATCACTGGCGGTGGCGCTTCGGCATCGGGAGCAAGACCCAGGCCCTTTGGCAATGATTCTTTGGCAGTATGGGTTAATTACTTTAGAGGAATTAGACCAAATTTATGATTGGCTGGAGACGGCATAGATAATACCAATTTTAGATTTTAGATTTTGGATTAAAAGTCTCTACCATAAGGCCAATATTATTTATGCCAATTTGGTATCATCATAAGTTACCAAAGTTAGTCTTGTTTAGTATCAAAGATGGTGTGCGATTGTCTTTAGAGCAACTTGGTATCATTTAAGAGAATTGAAGGATGTCATATCCACTCTACCTTGTGCAAAAGTTGATATATAGGTCTATTGACTCTTGGTGTTTCTACTCATTTATACACAAATTAAAAGAGCGAGTTAATAATTTAACTCGCTCTTTTGATTTAATAGTAACTACTTAGGACTGACTAAAGACTCTAACTGCTGCCGCTATACCAGCTCCGGGTGTGAAGTCTTCGTAGCCAAGTTCTGCTAGGGTAACTTCTAAGGAAGCTATACAGCTAAGGATATCGCGATCGCTCACAAAGCCCAAGTGACCAATACGGAAAATCTTATTACTCAAATGGTCTTGACCACCTGCTAGGGCAATATCAAAGCGTTTTTTCATTAATGACCGAATCTTATCCGGTTCAATTCCTTGTGGTGCTACAGCCGTAATCGCCGGACTGGCGGAACTATCTGCTGCAAACAGAGGTAAATTTAACCCTTGAATGGCGGCACGGGTAGCATTTTTCAGCCGTTCATGTCGAGCAAATATTGACTCCAAACCTTCCTCTTTCATGATTCGCAACGTGGTGTGCAGCGCTACGATCAAGTTCACAGGCGGAGTAAATGGAGTTGTATTTTTGGCTGTGGCTTTGCGATATTTCCCTAAGTCCAAATAATATTTCGGTAGCTTCGCAGTTTTGTAAGCTTCCCAAGCTTTGGGGCTGACAGAGACAAAACCCAATCCCGGCGGAATCATATAACCTTTTTGGGAACCGGAGGCGACTATATCCAAACCCCAAGCATCCACGGGTAGATTGAACGCACCCAAGCTAGTGACGGCATCAACGATAATTAAAGCTTCACCGTGTTCTTTAACATGGTGGTTGATGGTTTCTAAATCATTCAACACACCCGTCGAGGTTTCGCTGTGGGTAATGATTAGGGCTTTGATTTGCTTTTGGGTATCTGCTTGAAGTTTTTCGGCAAATACTGCGGGGTCTAAGGGTTTTCCCCATTCCACCTTAACTTCTTCTACATTCAAACCGTAGGCTTGGCCAACTTCTACCCAGCGTTCGCCAAATTTACCATTAGAACCAACTAAAATGCGATCGCCCGGAGAAAGAAAATTAATTATTCCAGCTTCTACAGCACCCGTACCACTTACATTCAGCGTCAGCACATCACTTTGAGTTTGGTGCAACCACTTGAGGTTTTCCGTCACCTCTGCCAATATGTTGCTAAATTCACTAGTGCGGTGTCCAATTGGGTGCTTGGCTAATGCCAGTAAGGCGGCTTCTGGCACCGGGGTTGGGCCTGGAATCATTAGCATCAGCTTATCGTTCATGTTTCTATCCTAAAAGTCAAATAAAAGTCAAAATTGTGGGGAGTTGGTTTGGTCTGGTAGCAAATTCTAGATATTTATCTAAAAATTACACTCAGCTCGTCACCAGACTTGTTGTATATTTTCCAAATTCATAGGAAAAGTATCGTATCGTGGGAGTTAATTAACGGTCAGCTTGACCTTTGCAATTTATACCAGACTCCAACTCAAATAAAACCTCTGTTCCAGGCAATCTTACCACACACCTAGACAACAGGTTAAGGCGTTTGCTCGTAGGAGAGCGGCTATTTTAACCAAAGGTGAAACGTCTATACTAGATGAAGCACAGGTATAATAAATTTTTAAATCTTACCCATAATCCGCCTCAGTTGTTTTTATATAAATACGCAAAATCGTTTTGAATATCGCGGAAATCGCCAGTGAAAAAGCTGTGTTTTGCTTCAACGAAGGATGTAACCGCCTACACTATGCGGAAGGGTTGGATGTCGCCGTTTGCTAAGAGATAGAAGATACCTAACCCAAACTTTTCAATCTGCTTGGGTCGAGCATTTGTTCTTCGGTTGCCATCCTCTACAGAATACTTTTATCCATTGAAGAGCTGATAATTTATTTCACTCCAAATCGCTTCGATGTCAATATTAAAGGCTTATCTGGCTTACTCAATGGCGATTTTCTACTGATACTTTCCGGTTCGTTTGCTACCAATTTTGAGATAATTATGCAGCAAGTAGCAGCATAATTTGAACCTGTACTCAGTGGTAGGCGATAGCTAATAAACTATAAATTTTTATAATATACTTAGAAAATTGCTACAATCGTGCTTAGTCTTGTTAGTTACTATTCATGATAAGTCGTTTTTAACTAGTGTTCAGTTCATAAACTGTCACTCACCAGATCCCCGGTATTCTTGCAAAAGAGATATTCTTAGTTAGTGCAAGGAGTGATACCATTTCACCACATGTTTGTCACAAGTTATCCCCGCAATGCTCCCTGATAAGGGGGCGTTGCAGATTTCAAATGTTGCATCAAACGAGTGAGTTGGTATAAGCTTTTACGGGGAAACGCTTGAGTGAGCAAAACTCTCAAGCGTTTTTTCGTGTATAAATAAAATAGTTTAACTCTCTGGAAGATCATACAGATGTTTTTAAATACACATATACCAGAGAAGTAAACTACTGTTATAAAAATTGTTGCAACACATACTTACGGAAACTGCTCATCTAGGCAACCTCATTACGCTCGATTGCCAATTCGATTTCATCAGGATGAGCTTCTGCATATACCCAAGCATTAGCTAAATCTGTAGCTGTAATGCTTGGATAGCTCGTCAAAAGGAAAAGGTCAGCATCACTATATCCAAGACGGCAAGCTTCCACAAGTACCCAAACGGGAATACGAGTTTTAGCAATGCAAGCTTCTCCACCACAGACTCTAGGAGTTTTTTCAATTCCTTGCCAATGGTTGCCGAGACTTTGAGCAAGTAAATGTATAGCCTGCAATTTTTCACCAGGACTGAGGGCAAGAAGTTGTTGTTCTAACTCTTTGAGTGTCACGGATGTAAATCCTCTGATGTTTGGCCAGGCTATATTTACAATTTTATCGATTGCTAAGTACAACATTTAATTAATTCGTAGCGAGTTCTCTGCGTACCTCTGCGCCACTTTGCGTTTAAATTTCTACCCTCAATTCGCCACGATTTTATGCAAAGCTGTACTTAGCTAACTACAAAATTTACCAACTTTCCAGGCACGACAATTACCTTTTTAATCTCCTTACCTTCGATGTAACGTTGGGCAATTTCTGATTCACGGGCATATTTCTCCAACGCTGCTTTATCTGCTTGTGCTGGTACTTGAATGGAGCCGCGAGTTTTACCCATAATTTGAATTACTAAAGTAATTTCATCAGCTACCAAAGCAGCCGGGTCAAATGACGGCCAAGTTTGAGTATGAACTGAATTACTTTCACCCAATAAATGCCACAATTCATCAGCAATGTGTGGTGCAAAGGGTGCTAGTAATACCACCAAAGTCCGAATACCTTCTGCGTAAATTGGTGAATTTTTTCCATCGGCATCAGTTAGAGCGTTACTTAACTTCATCAATTCTGAAATAGCTGTGTTGAATTGATATTCGTCTTCAACGTCTTCTGTTACCGCTTGAATAGCCGTGTGAATCGCCCGCCGCAATTCTTTTTCTGCCTTAGTTAAATCAGCGAGTTGGGCTTGCTTACGTGATACCCCAGCTGCAACATAATCTGTCACCAAACGCCAAACCCGATTTAAAAAGCGGAATTGTCCTTCCACATCGGCTTCATCCCATTCCAGGTCTTTTTCTGGCGGCGCTTTGAATAAGATGAACATCCGCGCTGTATCTATACCGTATTTGGAAATTACATCTTCTGGGGCTACACCGTTGCCCTTTGATTTAGACATGGTGGCGTAGAGACGTTGCAGTGGTTCGCCTGTCTGCGGGTCGCGGGGGTCGGCTGAATTTACCAGATTAGAGGGAATCCATTTATCTTTGCCGCCCTTGTTGGGATTTAGGTAAGTTAAACCCTGTACCATACCTTGAGTTAACAAGCGTTGGAAGGGTTCATCAAAGTTTAACAAACCGCGATCGCGTAGTACCTTAGTAAAGAAGCGCGAATACAATAAATGTAAAATTGCGTGTTCAATACCACCTACATACTGGTCTACTGGCATCCAGTCGTTAATTTTGCTGGAATCGAAAACCTGTTGTTCATTTTTAGCGTCAGGGAAGCGCAAGAAATACCATGAGGAATCAATAAAAGTATCCATCGTGTCGGTTTCTCGCTTCGCAGGAGTGCCACAAGTCGGACAAGGCACATTTACCCAATTTTCCAACTGAGTCAAAGGTGAACCGCCACGTCCAGTAAATTCCACTTCTTCTGGTAACTGTACAGGCAAATCTTTATCAGGTACTGGCACTATCCCACAGTTGGGACAGTGAATTACAGGTATCGGTGCGCCCCAGTAACGCTGCCGCGAAATTAACCAATCCCGCAAGCGATATTGCACCCGCACTTTACCAAAACCTTGTTGTTCGGCGTATCCAATTATTGCTTGTTTAGCATCTGTGGAAGCCATACCAGTAAAAGCGCCAGAATTAATTAAAATTCCTGGTTCAGTGTATGCCTGGTTATATTCAATTTGGATGAGTTGTGTGACTTCATCAATCCCTGATGTTGGAGTTAAGTCAAAACCTGCAACATCATCTGGGGAAGCAATAACAAAATCAATTGGCAAATCGTAATTTTTGGCAAACTTAAAATCCCGGATATCGTGTGCTGGTACACCCATCACTGCCCCAGTACCATACTCATACAGTACATAGTCAGCAATCCAAATGGGCACTTCTTCCCCTGTAAATGGGTTAATTGCCACCCCACCTGTGGAGATACCACGCTTTGGTTTGTCTTCAGAGGTACGTTCCAACTCACTTTGATTAGAAACCTCTTTAATAAAAACTTCTACCGCCGCTTGTTGTTCTTTTGTAGTAACGCGCTTTGTTAAGGGATGTTCTGGCGCTAACACTAAGTAGCTGACACCATAAACGGTATCTGGGCGGGTGGTATACACGGCGATTTTTTCATCTATCCCAAGGATAGGAAATTCTAAGTAAGCGCCTGTGGATTTACCAATCCAGTTTGCCTGCATCAACTTGACGCGTTCCGGCCAACCTGTTAACTTACCCAAGTCATTGAGTAATTCTTCGGCGTAGTCAGTAATCTTAAAAAACCACTGCCGCAACAATTTGCGCTCAACTATTGCCCCACTACGCCAAGAACGTCCTTCGTTATCGACTTGTTCATTTGCCAATACAGTTTGGTCAATGGGGTCCCAGTTTACTGCTGCTTCTTTTTGGTAAGCTAACCCTGCTTGCAAAAACTGCAAGAAAATCCATTGCGTCCACTTGTAATAATCTGGTGAACAGGTAGCAAGTTCACATTCCCAATCAATGGATAAACCAAGACGCTGCAATTGCTGCCGCATCTGGACTATATTCTGATAAGTCCACTTTGCTGGCGCTACACCACGGTCAATGGCGGCATTTTCTGCTGGCAAGCCAAAGGCATCCCAACCCATTGGGTGTATTACCCGATACCCTTGCATTCGTTTGAGGCGGGCAATTACGTCGGTAATCGTATAATTACGGACGTGACCCATATGTAGGCTGCCTGATGGATAAGGGAACATGGAAAGAGCGTAGAATTTTGGCTTGTTGCTAGCTGCTGGTGTTTTATGAAAACCAAGGTCTACCCATGTTTTTTGCCATTTTTCCTCAATCGCTGCTGGATTATAATATCGGGAGTAGTCCACCAAAAATTCTCCTACTGGGTCTGTAATTCTATTTGCCTCCATACATATTGGGTTAACCCAATATGTCAACCTATATTGTAGGTCAACTACTCACAGATTTATATATAAGTGCGATTGAAGTGCAGCTTGAATTATGCCCAAACTGCAACCCTTTCAGGCATAGCAAGAGTTATTTGATAAAGGTTGAGATGGTTGAGTTAAATATAAAATTATCTGATTTGGTGTGGGTTTTTGTCTACGGCACACTCAAACCGGGTGAAGCTAACTATAAAAAATACTGTGCTGGCAAAGTAGTTAATGTTAAAAGAGCGTTTGTACAAGGCAAATTGTTTGCTTTGCCAATGGGCTACCCAGCGATGACGTTAGGGGATAGCCAAGTTTACGGTTATTTACTCTCTTTTTCTAACCCAAGGGTTTTAAATGAGCTAGATGTGCTGGAAAATTACCAGCCCACTAGACAACCATCAGAAAATCTCTATAATCGCCAAACTATTGAGGTTTATGAGCCACAGTCAACCTCTCTGGGTTGGGCTTAGGTTTATTTAATGCCTCTAGAGCAAGTTGAGCAGTTAGGAAGCTCCCTCCAACCTGATGGCTGGTGGAGTGGCTGTGGTTTAACTGCAAAGTACAGCCATTATCTGTGAACTGTTAATGCGATTAGTTTATTTCCTGTTTAGAGTCGTGGTGTTGTGGCTGTACCGGATAGATTGGATTTTCTGGAGAAGCTACTGCTGCTTTAGGAATTTCAATTACCGGGTTATTTAGTCCCACCATCAGCGGGGAAGGTGGAATTATAGACGCTGAGGAGGTTTGCATCGGTTCTATTTGTGGTCTTTGTGCCAGTTGCGGCGCTCTAGAACCAATAGGTACTAAGCCAGATACTGCACCAATTACACAAGCAGCAACGGCTGCACCTCCCGCCATCCAGTTTAAACGGGAACGGCGGCGTAAACGTGTTAATACTTGCTGAACTGTTGCCTCTGGTGACTCTTGGGCTGTGGGCACTGGGAGAGTCCGCAAGCCTTGGCGCAGCTTTAACAGTCGGGCATACAAGCATTGAACTGAGGCATCATTTGCCAGCCATTCTTCTACTTGCCTGCGTTCGGAAGCTGTGACTTCACCATCAAGGTAAGCACTCAATAACTCGAAGCGATCGCGCTTCACCATATCCATAAGACCCGTTGATTCATTGGTATGATTGGCCATTCCATCTGACAAATCTTGAGGAAGTTGTAAAGGAGAACGGTCGTAAAACTGAGAATCAGTAGTCATCTTAACATTATACCAATTCATACACGGCTAAACTGGGCGGGAAATTCGGATAAATTAGCCAATTTTCCTCCTCAGGGCACAAGCGATCTACATCCTGGTAATTCTTAATCAATCCTTAAATTCTCCCATTGAGCAGAGGCAAGATACTGTAAATTAGGAATCTAGATAATTCTGCAAGTGAGCTTGCAGCCTCGATCTAGCTCTGGCTATTCTTGACTTTACAGTTCCTAAGGAAACCCCTGTGATTTCGGCAATTTCTTCGTATGCCATGCCTTCGATTTCTCTCAGGACAATAGTTGTACGAAAAACTTCTGGTAAATCCGCGATCGCTTCCCGCAGTTGCTCGTAAAATTCTCTAGTTGTCAGTTCTTCCTCAGGTCCGGGAGTATCGCCAGCGATTTCCCAATCCATCTCGCCATCCTCTAAGGAGCGAGGAGCATCCAGTGACAAAGGACTCATAACCCGCTTGCGTTTCCGCAACTCATCGTAAAACAAGTTGGTGGCAATGCGGCTTAACCAGCCCCGAAATTTAGCAGGCTCTTGTAATCGGTTAATATTTCGATAAACTCGAATCCAAACTTCTTGAGCCAAATCGGCTCTGTCAGCCCAATCTGGAGCTAGGTGGTATAGAACTCTATCAACTTGACTTTGATAGCGGCGTAATAATTCTGCAAACGCAACACGATCTGGTCGCAGTCCCGCTTGACAGCGCAAAATTAAATCGTGGTTAGGGAGTTTGTCAACTTGCACTGATGCTTCTGGATACTTTGCATCAACCGTTGACCAGGATACAGAGATCGACTGACTCATAGATCGTACTGGCTCTAAATCATCCCTATCTATTAGACCTGCTAATGGGACAGAAGTTCCATGCTAAGGTGACGGATTTATGACTGGAACACTGAGGCATACAATTTTGGATACATTTATAGCAATAAGCAGAGCCACTTTTTCCTTATACTGCTGGCATAGTTGCCCTTGCACCATCAACTAATAAAGTCCCAGCAATATGCACATTTTAGTATTTTTAGCAACTGGGTATATACGCTTGATAAAAATAATTAAATCTGGTTATAAGGATGAAGATAAAAATTTTGTAATTTTAACTTCTTGATAGCTTTAAAATTCAGGCAATAATTTCTGGAAGTTGGGTTGTTGTGGTTATTATAATGGTGATTTATTTTTTTGATTTTGTTACTAGAATAGTTGCTGGTTGTTCTGGTTGTGACCCGTAGGTAGCACCATTATGTTGCTCTGGTACGCGAAGTTGAAAAAACAAATTGAGGGAAAATGTAATTGTGACTGCTAGCAATAATTTTTCAAACATGGTTTTTCTCGCACCTACAGCACTAATGATTGATTGCTACATTCCAAAGGTTCCATCAGAAAGCCCAAGTATTGGCTTACAACCCCCAGAACTTTGGAGGAATGAGGTTGGCCACTTGGAGGTTTGCTGCTGGGACGATTCGCATAGTCTTAGTTTGCCCAGAGGCATTGGTAGATTTATAACGGAAATGATAAGTATTGATAAATTTTTGATAATAGGATGATGAAGACATCCAATTGCTCGGCTGGATATGTCAGGGATAAACAATAGGCAATGGCAATGGTAAGAAACGAATCTATCGGGCGGATGGTAATGTTGCTCTGTTTTGGCACAGCATTTTCATTTTTATCTTTAGCTGTCCATTGGCGCATTACTACGGCGAAAGGGTACCTTGAGAAGTCTGCATCTACTTCGATGCGGCGAGATTCGACTTTAACCAATCCTAAAGGAAGCCGCCCAGAGGAAGCCTACAAGAATCTTTCTCAAGTAAGTTTAGGGGAAATTGCACTGGGTGCATCTGTGCCTTCTAGTGAAGTCACCGAAGGTTCAACTGCCCAGAGGGCGTTTACACCAAAGTCCTCTGCTATTAAGCCTCAAACTAAGTCAAAAATAATTAAGAAAAATGTAGTTAAAGCAACTGTCCGAAGTACTTCTACACTCAAGGCTTCTACTATTAAGCCTCAAACTAAGTCGAAAAGAATTAAAAAAAATGTAGCTAAAGCAACTGTCCGAAGTACTTCTACACTTAAGCCTTCTACTATTAAGCCTCAAACTCAACCCCAAACCATTAAGAAGAATATAGCTAAAACCGATCTACCAGCAACTAAGACGCGGCTAGTCGCGCAAACAGAAAAACAAAATCCAGTTGCGGATAGTTGGCCAAAAGCTTTATGGTCTAAGGCTTCAGCCCAACAAGTACCTTTTAATAAGCTGGCAGATGCCAAGACTCAAGTAGTGGTTGATTTAAGCGATCGCCGCACCTATGTATACGCAGAAGATGAGGTAATAGCCAGCTACCCAATCGCTATAGGTAAGAAAGGTTGGGAAACGCCTACAGGTTCTTTTCAGGTGTTCCATATGCGACACTATCCAATCTGGCGTCACCCAATTACGGGCAAAGTATTTGAGGCTGGTACGGATAGTCCCTTGGGAGACAGATGGATTGGTTTTTGGTCAGATGGACGGAATGAAATTGGCTTTCATGGCACGCCGGAAATTGACCTGGTAGGAACGGCTGTATCCCACGGCTGCTTAAGAATGCGTAATTCTGATGTTCGATTGTTGTATGAACAGGTAAGTTTAGGGACAACAGTGTTAGTACGTGATTAATTATAGAGTCATTAGTCATTAGTCATTTGTTTTAGACTAATAACTAATGACCAATGACTATTAAAAATTATAATTTTTGCTCAAAGTTAGGTGCGTATGTTTGGAGTAAAGCACTAACTTGGCGTACAACTTCATTGCCAGTATTTTTGCCTAAGGCTTGTCGTTCTGGGAAGAAGTTAGGTCGATCGAGGTAACGATTAATCGCCTCACTTATCTGCTGAGAAATTAAGTCTTGGAGTTGTGCCTGAGCTGTTTGGCGCTGGAAGTTAGCACCTTCTTCTGTAGTAGCATATAGAGGTGGTAGCCGATTGAGGGCGTAAGCAGCAATATCCCCGACATCTAAAGAACTTTCACTGGTAGCTTCAATTTCTGCGACTCGTGCGATCGCTTCCGTCAGTACCAATTCTTCCATAACGTTAATAAATTGTTTACGAGGTACCGCCACTACCTCGCCAGTCAATAGTGCCCCCATCAGCCGATCAAGCGCCATATACTCTTCTATTGAGAGTTCTGAGGCGTTGTCACAGATTCTACCGACTTCTGCTTCCATTGCTGGCGTCAAATAACCATCCTGGAGAGCTTGTTCTACAATTTTTTCGATACTCATAATGCTTATCATCATTTATGTTAGCCAAGCAAGGTAGGGACGGTATCAATCAAATTTATTTTGCCTAAATATCAGCAAAAAAAACATAAATTATGCACAGACGAGATCAACTCTGCCTCCACTAGTTAACGGACTTGGTTCGCCAAGGTGTTGGATCAACAGATTGTCCGTTTACATATAGACCCCAGTGTAAATGTGGCCCCGTGGAAGCACCTGTTGAACCTACTGCGCCTATTAGTTGACCAGCTTTCACAAACTCACCTTCTTTAACGTTAATACGACTCAGGTGCATGAAAATACTGGTTACTCCTTGACCGTGGTCAATGCCAACTACGTTACCGTGTACCCTAAACCCTTGGGATACCCTACCTACCAAAGCAATTCGCCCAGAGGCCGGGGCAATTACCGGTGAACCGGCTGCACCAGCGTAGTCAAGACCACGATGATAGTAGTCCTTTGCAAATGTACCATTATAGTAGCGACGTACACCATAGGTTGTACTCATTCGTCCTGCATTTGGCTTTAAGAATACTCCATTCCAATATTTTTTTGGTGTTTGCAATGCCTTGAAAGCTGCCACACGCTTAAGTTCATGCTCTGTGGCACCCGCTCCGGCTTTGCCGGGTGGTAAAGTAATGCGTTGTACAGGGAACTTGCGATTAATTACATTCACTGCCAAGTTTTGTACTTGACCATCCCCTGTAACCCGAAGTGTTCTAGTTCCAGCTTTTTCTAGTGGAGTTGTGGGAATCAAAGCCCGATATTGATTGGGAGCAATTTCAAAGGCTGGGTATGTATTATTACCACTAGCTACTGTTGGATTTGTACGATTATCGGGATTATCTCGATTAATCTCCACCGAGAGTGTATCCCCTAATTTAGGATTAGTTGGAGTCACCTTTACTTGTAAAGCATCTACAGGCAATGCGAAGGTGATAGGAAGAACAGCAAATATTCCCTTTAACACATTTATTGCACGTCGATTAGCTGTCAAACTCTTGACATCAAAATCGAGCAACTTCTTGTTTGAACTACTAGCGCTATTGTCAATAATCATAGAGCTACAAAAATTCCTTGCTTGTGTTGGAAAATAGACTAGCTTATTTCTACTAGTGTTTCTAGTTTGCAATAGATGTTGTTGAAAACCATAAATGTGGGGAAGTCCTCTAGAGGCTTATAGATAGCAAAGGCACAGGGGGTAGGAAACAAGGAGAAATGATTTATAGCTGTAATTTAGTGAATTAGGATTAATTTTAATAGCCTACATTGGCAATGATCTTAAAATTTAACTAGATTGCTCACAAAAACGCTCTTGTGGCCTGCCATAGGTATCATTTGTCTGGCAACAAAAGAAACTCTAAGGGTTATAGCCATTAGTTATAGCCATTACATAATAGTACTTGAAGGAAATCTGGGAAGCAACTGGACAGTTGTTCAACTGGACACTCAACTACACTATTAAGTTAAAGTTGGTGTAAGGGAATCACCGAGTCTGTTGCCTTGGAGGGAAGAGGGAACTTTAATAGGGCGAGCAAGATGCCTGCCATACAATAATTTTTATTGAGATATGGCGTGAAATTATAAAAAGGCATCGGGAAAACCCACTCTTTTTTTTAAAGATGGGATGAGAAACACCCCGACGCCGTTGACGGTTAACGGTTAACAGTCAACAGCCTTTCGTATTATCTCATCCCCTAAAAGGAGATGGGATGAACTTAACAACTTTAAGTTGATAGTTTTACTTTTGACTTGAGTTTGCCATCTTCCATGTGAACAATGCGATCGGCAATGTCTAGGATGCGATTATCATGAGTAACCATCAAAATGGTACAGGCTTGCTCTTTTGCGAGTTTTTGCATGAGATTAACTATATCTCGTCCCGATTGACTGTCAAGGGCGGCGGTAGGTTCATCCGCTAAGATTATTTGAGGATGACTAACTAAAGCACGAGCGATCGCTACTCTTTGTTTTTGTCCGCCAGACAGTTCATCAGGGTAGTAATGCAAATGATTTCCTAATCCTACCTGTTCTAGCATTTGGGCTGACCTAGCTAGCATTTTTTTTAACCCAAGATTTTTGTGCAATTCCAAAGCCATTTTGACGTTTTGGAGTGTCGTCAAACTACCATGCAAGTTATGTGCTTGGAAAATATAACCGTTACGTCGTCGCGCTTGCACTAGTTGTTCAGCACTAGCACCACAAAGTTCTCGTCCCAACACCTGCAAACTACCAGATTGGGCAGAACGTAACCCACCCACTAAGGTTAGCAAGGTTGTCTTTCCAGAACCAGAGGGCCCAGTCATGATAATAATTTCACCTGCGTTAATTTCTAAGTTGATGTTAGATAAAACTTGCTTACGGAGTGAGGCGTGACCAAAATAGTGGTCGAGATTCTTGATGGAGATGACGGATTGACTAGTCATAAATAGATCGATTACTCGTGACGATCGTCATTGGTCATTTGTCCTTTGTTCTTTGCAAATGACAAATGACTAATGACAAATGACAAATTTAAAACATGTCAGCAGGGTCGGCGGCTTGGAGTTTGCAGGTGGCGATCGCACCGGAAATTGTACACATAATGATAGTCAGCACTAGTACTTGCAATGCTCGAATCGCAGTCATATACATAGGCAAATTTGTCGCACTGCGAGTCAGTTGGTAAAGTGCTAAAGACACTCCCAATCCGGGGAAGAAACCCAGCGCTGCTAATATCAACGATTCTTCAAGCACTACACCTAGCAGGTAGTAATTGCGATATCCCATTGCTTTGAAGGTGGCATATTCTCGAACATGGGCATTAACATCGGTGGAAAGGACTTGATAGACGATAATCACGCCCACCACAAAGCCCATTGAGACACCCAGGCTGAAAATAAACCCAATTGGAGAATTTGTTCTCCAAAAGTTGTTCTCAAATTCAATAAATTCGGCGTGGGTTAAAACTTTGACATCATCTTTCAGGTAGGCTTTCAATGTTACTGCCACCTTTTTCGGGTCATAGCCTGGTTTTACCTTAATCAAACCTAGACTAACACTGCTGGACTGTCGCCCAGAAAATAGCCGCAAAAAGTTTTGATCGCTGGTAATCAGATTGCCATCAGCGCCAAAGGAAGCCCCAACTTGGAATAAGCCACTAATGGTAATTGTACGCCGTTCTATTTCGGTGGTTAGGGTTTTACCTTGATCAATTTGAGCGATCGCTTTTTCATAATCTCCTCTAGCACCACGATCAAACAAGGCAGCACCTGGCAGCTTGATTGTCTGCAATTGCTGGTTAACATCCGTTAAGTCAAAGGCTGGCTTATCTGGATTGAACCCGATAACTAAAACCCCTGTCTCACGGTGTGTTTGGGGATTTTTCCAGATTGTGTTGTTGAAATACATTGGTTCTGCCGACTTCACCCCTGGTATATCCATTGCTTGGTAAAGTCGCCGCCGAGAAAATGTAGACAAGCTTGGCAAGTTACGGGCTTGGGGACTGGTTAAAACAATGTCTGCTTGCAAACTGCGATGCAGTCTAGTGTTACTGTCATACAGTGCAGTCTGAAAGCCCAGTTGCATGAACATGAGAAGATCCGCAAAGGCAATGCCTGACAATGCCACTAAAAGACGGCTTTTTTCATGATTCAGTTGCAGCCATCCGAGAGGGGTTCGCCGTCGTAGTTTTTTAATCAATCCCATTATGAGGAGTGGGGAGTGGGGAGTGAGGAGTGAGGGGCAGGGGGCAGGGGGCAGGGGGCAGGGGAGATGGAGAATAACTTAAACCAATGCCCAATTCCCTATTTCCTATTCCCTATTCCCAATTCAATGACTGCCTTAACTTGCATATTGGTTAAGGTGGCGGCTTTTCGGCTGGAGGCTTCATCTAGTCGGATATGGACTTCGACTACTCTGTTATCGATATTGTTAGCAGGATCTGTGTTAATGACATTCTGCCGCCGCACCTGTAAGCCTTTGCGATCTACGATTCCCTGCAATTCAATCGAGAGGGAATCACCAAATACTTGTGCTTGCTGCCCTAAATGCACTTTACCGATATCGCTTTCGTAAACTTCGGCTATCACATACATCTGGTTGGTTTGTCCGATATCAGCGATACCATCATTTGATACTAATTCGCCAGGATGGGTATGGATCTCGAATATCTGTCCATTTTGAGGCGATCGCACTTCGGCCTGTTTTAGATTGACTTTTGCCAAATTCATGGCTGCTACGGCCCGATTGACTTCTGCTTGGGCAGCTTCTACATCCACTCCGCGCACTTCGGCAATTTCATCAAGTTTTGCTGTGGCTTCTTTTACCAGTTGCTGGCTAGTTGATTGGGTACGATTTAACTGTGCTTGTGCTTCTTGCAGGTTTTTTTGGGCGGTTTCCAAGTTTAAACTCTTGCTATCCTGTTGGGAAGCGGAAATTGCGCCCTGTTGATATAGTTGCTGATAGCGTTCGTCTTCTGCTTGGGCGTTACGCACTTCGGCTTGAAATCGTTCAACTGTTGCTACTTGGGCATTAATATTGCCTTGGCGTTCTGCTTCTAAGCGAGCGATCGCAGCTTTTTGGGCGGCAATTTCACCGCGTTTAGCACCTGCTTGGGTGCGGTTTAGGTTTGCCTGGGCTACTTTTACTTGTTCCTGCGCCTCATCTAATTCTGCTTGCAAGCGATCGCGGCTATTCAAAATCGCAATCACCTGTCCTGCTTTTACCTTATCCCCCTCCTTCACTAACAACTTTTCTACCCGACTTCCTTGCGCAGACACCGCAGCAGAAAGTTTAATTACCTTTCCCTGTGGTTCAATCCGCCCTAAAGCTGTTACCGTTTTTAACTGTGGTAATTGTGTTGCTGGCACTTGTGCCTCTGGATTTGCATAATTTTGCCAGCGTTTTACTATATAAAAACTTATTCCGCCAACCAATAAAGATGCAATTATACCTATAGCAACGGATGGACGCAGAATAAGCTTAGGGAACGTTCTGTACCCTAGCTTTGAGTTTCGCACCATAGATTACCTCTTAACTAGCGGCGCAGAAAAAACTAAATAGTTATTGTTAATTTTTTGATTCAGAGTTCATAAAAAATTGAAATTTTTGATACAGCAGTTTGCTTTTTAAGTGAATTCCAAAATGCTGGACTCACGCATCATACATAAAGAGTTTCTACCTCTTGCTTCAAAACCGGGAGTTTTATACTTCACGCAGATGAGAACTGCTGTAATTTCCTAACTTACTGCGATTTAGCTGACTAGGATAATAACAAATCATTCTCCCATATTAATAGATTTATGTTCCTAACGAACTACTTTTGTTTTTTTAAAGTACTCAGATATAGTAAACGGGTTCAAAGATGTGGGTTGTAACAGTACCAACAATTAGAGACAAATCAATCAGAAAAATATTTTTTTATGAAATACTAATAAATTACAATTCTTAAAAAATGTCTTTCAATTTGGTATTTATATAATTTTTAGTGATATATTTAACTCTTAAAATTTATTTTCCTGAAGCGTCTAAACAAACAAAACCCGCCTGCGCGGGTCATTATAACAAGGGGCTTAAGTTGACTGAAACTGAGCTTTTTATTACTTCCAGTGTTTAGGTATTTTAAAGTTTTCCGGTAGGATTGTTGTGCGATCGCCAATTGCCGGTTCAATCTGCTGTAATTCAAGGTTTTCACATCCACTGAAGTTTGCTCTAGAGAGGTTAGCTTCTTGGAAGTTAGCATCTTGCAGGTTAGCTGTACTGAATAATACAGCTTCTAAGTTGGCTCCAGCAAGTTTTGCGTTTTGCAAATTACTACCAATCAGGTTTGCATCTTGAAGATTGCTATCCTCAAAGTTTGCTCCTTCCAAGTTGGCATCACAAAGGATTGCTCCTTCCAAGTTTGCACCACAAAGGATTGCTCCTTCTAATTTGGCATCACAAAGGATTGCCCCTTCCAAACTAGCATCATAAAGGATTGCCTGCGAGAGGTTCGCTTTTCTGAGGACTACGCCTTGAAGATTGGCTTCTGGGAGGATTGCTTTTGAGAGGTTGGCTTCCGTTAAGTCTGCATTACTGAGGTCTGTATTGCGTAAATCTAGTTTTTGATTTACCGGATCTTTATGTGAATCGCGTCGTCCAATGACAGTTAAGGCTGTTTGAATATCTGTAGGAAGTTTTGATGACTCCTATAAATCGTCCTCATATTTATGACTGACTGGGGCATTCTCGCGGATAAACGCAGCGAGAATTTCCATAATTGTCCAATGCTCTTTGTGGGAATCCTTGGCAATTCTTTCTAAAGCATAAATTGCGGCAAACCGCGTTTCAATCTTTTCATTTCCTAACTGTTCAATTGCTTTAGAAAAACGTTCTGGAACAATTTCTTCTATAGTTTGCTGGGTGTTATTAATACCAGTTTCTATATTGTTGCCCCAACCTAAAGCCCCAAAAAGAAGTTTGGTTAACGCACTCTGATTGTCACCAAAAGAGAGTCTGGAAGTATAGTAAGCATTAATAATTAATGCTAATCCTCCAATCATTATGGCAATAGTTGTTAATGCTTGATTCATATATTCTATTTTTTCTTGATTTGGAAATCCTTGAATATTTTCAAAAAATGAGAAAATTAGAGTTAATGTAAAAATAAATATAATTGAGGCAAATACCAACAAAGTCGTGAATCCATTTGTCTTTATGAGAGATATGTCATAAGTCTTCATATCTGACTCCTTTCAGAAGTAAATTTAGGTTGATTTTAAGAGTATCTGTAGCGTTATGATAGAGTACAAACACGTAACTACTTAATAGTTCCTTAAATCTATTTCATAGAAATTATCTATAAAATTTTTAATAACTTGATTTTTCAAACATTTCAAATATTCTCTAAATTGCGGTGGTTAGTGGTAAGACACAGCATTGTTATGCTTACAGGGAAGCTATTTCAGGCAATTGAAACGTTTGTATTATCTGTGAAGAATAGTTTAAAATCTGTAACACTAACGAAGTTTATCTAATTATTCAGATTGATCACGAACACCTAAGTAGATTGGACTAAATTAGAAATCGCCATGAGCAATTCGTCTGGTGCTACAGGTTTAACGATGTATTGTTGAAATCCTGCTTTTAGCGCTTGTTGCTGATTGATTTCACCTGCATAAGCAGTCAGAGCGATCGCTGGAATCTGTTTTTCCCCTATTTCTGCTTCTAGAGTCCGCACCTGTTTTATCAGCATATAGCCGTTCATTTCTGGCATCCCAATATCGCTAACTAAGATATCTGGCTTTGACTGTGTTAGCGCTTGTAATGCTTCATCTCCTGATGCTGCTGTGGTGACGATCGCTCCAAATTCCTCCAGCACAAAGCTGAAAAAGTCGCGGGTATCAGCATTGTCATCTACAATCAAAACTTGTAAACCCATCAGGGGAGAAGAAGCAAAAGCGGCTGTTGAGGAATCAGAATTCGTATCATCCTTAATTGTTGCACTTTCCTTGAGCAGAGGTAACCTAACAGTGAAGATAGCTCCTTTGTCCTCGCCAAGACTTTCGGCCAAAATCGTTCCACCGTGCATTTCGACCAAGTGACGAGCGATCGCTAAACCTAATCCTAGCCCACCAAACTTTCTAGTTGTTGTACCGTCACCCTGACGGAAATAGTCAAACACATGAGGTAGAAAATCAGGATCAATACCTTTGCCTGTATCGCTCACAGTAATCTGCACTTGAGCGTCGATGCACTCCAATCGCACATTTACTTTTCCTCCAACCTCTGTAAACTTGACAGCATTTGATAACAGGTTCCAGAGGACTTGCTGTAAACGAGTCGAATCACCCAAAACTTTCCCCTGCGGATCAAGCATCGTCTCAATCTGAATGGTTTTTGCTTCTGCTGCCAAACGCACTGTTTCCATTGCAGATTCAATAATAAATGCCAGATTGACTGGCATCATGTTGAGGTTGAGTTTGCCCTGGAGAATGCGAGAAACATCTAGCAAATCTTCAATTAGTTGAGCTTGTAATTTAGCATTGCGTTCAATAGTTTGAAGGGCTTTTTGGAGCGATATCTCATCAAATTTACGGCTCTGCAATAGTTTTGACCACCCAATAATCGGATTCAGTGGCGATCGCAATTCATGAGAAAGTACTGCTAGAAACTCATCTTTGATTCGGTTAGCAGCCTCTGCTTCTGCCCTAGCTCTTTGCTCAAGTTGCAAAAGGCGATCGCGTTCTGATTCGGTGCGTTTGCGATCACTAATATCAGTTAACATAGCGATCGCGCCCAAGAAATCGTTTTGTTCATTCAAAATCGCTTTAGCAGAAATCAGCGTCCAAATGTACGAACCGTCCTTGCAGCGCAATCGAGCTTCTTTAAGATCACTGCCTTCTTGCTTGTGCCACTCCAGTTTCTCTTGGGCTGCTACCCCATCAACCTGATCGATAAAATAAAACATAGAACGACCAAGCATTTGTTCTGCCGGATAACCCAACATCTCACAAAGCCTTTGATTCACAAACTCTGTTCGTGATTGAGAGTCAATCGTCCAGATTCCCTCATAAGAGGTATCAACAATTTGGCGATATTTGGCTTCACTCTTCTGTAAAGACTCCTCTGCTTGCTGGCGCTCCCGGCGCTCCTTGGCTTCCCGCAATGCCCGTTGCACTGAGGGAACTAACCGCCCTAGCCCTTGCTTTAATACATAATCGGTTGCGCCATTTTTCAAGGCTTCGATCGCTAATTCTTCACCCAGTGCGGCAGAAACAAAGATAAAAGGAATCTCTGGACATTGATTTCGGGCAATTTCTAAAGCAGAAATTCCATCAAAAGATGGCAGCGCATAATCGGCAAGAATTAAATCGAAAGTCTCTGCTTCCAAAGCAGCCAGGAAATCAGCGCCGGTTTCAACTCGTATTAGTTCGCAATTAATTCCGCCTTCAGTTAACGTCGCTTGGGCAAGCTCTGCATCTAACAAACTATCTTCTAAAAGCAGGAAACGGAGTAGATTCATTAGTTCCTCTCCTGTTGACGATGAGGTGCTGGAGGTAGAGCGCCAAGGGGTGGCTGATTAATAACTGCCCAAAAAAGTCCCACACCCTTGATAGCATCGGCAAACTCATGGTAATCAAGAGGCTTGACAACATAAGCATTAACGCCTAACTCGTAGCATCGAACTAAGTCTGGCTCCTCACGAGAAGATGTTAGCACTACGACTGGAATCACTCGCATTATTGGGTCAGATTTGAGTTCTGCCAGCACTTCTAATCCATCGATTTTAGGTAGTTTTAAATCGAGCAGCACCACAACCGGATGCCCTTCCATCCGCAACCGGAACAGTCCCCGGCGATAGATATAATCTAGTGCTTCCTCTCCATCACGCACTACCACCACTTCGTTGGCGAGATGATTTTCCGACAAGGCGGCCAATATTAATTCTGCATCGTTGGCGCTGTCTTCAATCAGCAGAATTCGCTTAAGTTCTTTCATTGCCCTCCTTCTTCGACAACTTAGGTAGTGAGAAATAGAAGGTGGCTCCACTGTCAACTACAGACTCTGCCCAGACTCGACCATTATGCCGATGAATAATGCGTTGCACGTTTGCCAATCCAACACCTGTGCCTTCAAATTGTGGTTCGCTATGCAGGCGTTGAAATACTCCGAATAACTTGTGAACATATTGCATATTAAAGCCTACGCCGTTATCTTGTACAAAAAAGACAACTTCGTTTTCATTGTCAATACTGCCAACAGTAATTTCTGTTGGGTTTCGAGTCTGCGTATATTTTACGGCATTGTCTATGAGGTTGCGAAGGACGAGCCGCAGCATGGAAGGGTCAGCTTGCACTTCTGGCAGTGACTCTATGTGCCAATTGATTGTGCGTCCTAAGATTTGGATTTGCAAATCGCGTTTTATTTCTTCGACTAGTTGCTCCATATTGATGTTGATGTAGCGCATTTCGGTGCGCCCCATACGAGAAAATGTGAGCAACTCATCTATTAGTATTCCTGCCTGTTTGCTAGTTTCTGCAATTATTCTTAAATAACGCTGACTTGTTTCATCTAGTGTGCTTGTTGAGCTATGCCGCTTTTGAAGTAATTCTATAAATCCGGCGATGTGGCGAAGGGGCGATCGCAAGTCATGAGAGACTGAATAGGAGAAGGATTCGAGTTCCTTATTGGCGGCTTCGAGTTGGGCTGTGCGCTCTTGAATTCGTTGCTCTAGCATTTCGTTGAGTTGTTGCAGGGCGGCTTCGGCAACTCTGCGATCATGAATATCGGTGGCGACGCCCACCCACTTAATAATCTGTCCGGCTGCATCTCTAAATGGCAAACCCCGCACAAGATGCCAACGATAGCTACCATCAGAAACTCGACGGAAGCGAATTTCTGCTTCGTAGTTTCTACCGTTAGTAACAGCCTGCATGGAAGTTTTAAAGACGCGATCGCGGTCATTAGGGTGAATGATATCAATCCAGCCATACCCAGCCGTTTGCTCCATTGTCAGTCCACTGTAATCAAGCCAGTATTGATTGCAATAAGTAATACCACTATGGCTATCGCCCATCCAAATAGCCTGGGGCGAAACTTCTGTTAAAATTCGGTATCGCTCCTCGCTGTCACGTAGCGTTTCTTGTGCCAGATTGCGATCGTGGATATCAACACAGGAGCCGATATAGCCGAGAAACTCTCCTGTTGGTGCAAACCGAGGCACACCAGTATCGAAAAGCCAACGATATTCGCCATCATTGCGTCTGAGGCGATATTCCATTTTAAAATGTTGTCGGGCATCAAAGGCATTGGTGTATGTATTTAAGCAACGCTGAAAATCGTCGGGATGAACACCTTCAGCCCACCCATTGCCCATTTCTTGCTCTAGAGTCCGCCCGGTAAAAGCTAGCCAGGGTTTATTAAAGTAGTTACAAAGTTTGTCAGTGCCAGACATCCAGACTAGTACAGGAGCGGTGTCTGCAAGGTGGCGAAAGCGGGCTTCACTTTCACATAATGCTGCTTTTGCCTGCTGCTGTTCGCTGATGTCAGTGATTAACGCCGCATACCCTTCAACGGTTCCCTGTTGATTAAACTGGGGAACACAAATAGCATTAATGTAGCGTGTGCCAGCATCTTTATAAGGAACTTGACTTTCATAAGTGACCTGCTCTCCTGCAAGTACTCGTTCCACGTATGGACGAACTACTTCATAGGCGGGTTCACCCATAACATCCCAAAGATGCTTTCCATAAACCTCTGCCGTCGAATGCCCAAACCATTCTTGATATGCTCGGTTATTGAAGCGGTAGCGTTGTTCTGAATCTACAAAGGAAATCAGAACTGGCAACGTATCTGTAATCAAGCGAAGTTCTGTTTCTCGTTGCCGCAGTGCCTCCTCCATCTGCTTGCGGTTGGTGATATCGCGCCAGCAATTGATTGCACCGATAATTTGACCTTGGAAATCCCGAACTGGTACTACATTAGCGCTGGCTGTAATCCGGCTTCCATCGGGATGTTCAATGATACATTCCTCATCGCGGATTGTTTCACCGTAGCGCGTAGCACGGTATAAAGGAAATTGTTCTGCGGTGGGGCGCGTTACACCATCAGCTAGGAACACACCGTAGAACTGAACGTAATCGCCAGAAGTCATACCAATCAGGGATTCACTAGGTCTACCCAAAAGCTCTTGTGCGAGTTTGCTATTAGCGATGATTCGGAAATCAGGGGGGCCGCCAGCGATCGTAATTCCCTCTGGGACATGTTCTAAGAGCATTTGCAGGATACTTTGGGCAACTTCTGCTTGTTTGCGTTCGCGCAGCGCAGCTTGTCGTTCGCTCAAGTCAAGAACAAAACCAATGATTGTTCTACCTCCCTGCTTGGCAAAGCCAATTAAGACGGGAACTTGAGAGCCATCTTTGCGGATGTATTCTTGCTCAAATGGTTTACAACTCCCAGTAATTCTAAGTTCTTCAATTGCTCGCTCACTCACCTCAATGTATTCGGGTGGAGTAATCTCGCCCCAGCGAATTCTACCAGAGCGCAAATCCTCGCGTGTATAATTGAGCATTTCTAGAAAGGCATCATTGGCTTCAATGATTGAGCTGTTCAGATTAGCCACAATTACCCCAATAATATTGGACTCTGTTAAGCGACCAAACCTTGCCTCGCTTTCGCGTAGTGACTTTAGACTTGCCTCAGCTTTCCGTTGCGCTGTGCGGCGTGCTTCGTTGAGCGAACTAATCAACGCTGCTGCCAGTATGAACACGACCAGAGGTAGTAATCTACTTAGATTTGTAATGTTCTGCGGATCGAGTGGTTTGAAAAAGAAGTAGTTGATTGCCAAAGTAGACAAAACAGTAGCAAGTAATCCCGGGCCCAAGCCACCATACCAGGCACTCACCATCACCGCAGCATAAAACAGCGCCGCAGGCGTTGGATTGAGATATGGATTGAGCAGCAGAGTTGTCCCCAGTGCTAAGGCAAGGGATAGCAAAGCAATAACATAGTGCAGCAGTCGCTCTCTACTGCCAGCAAAAATTTTTTTAGATTTCGATGCCCTCACTTGATGAGCCATAACCCTACTCTGCTTCTGGAAAATACTGGTTTAGCAGCCTTTTGCCGGGTTCACCCATCTGCCGTAACATTTCTTTTATTAGTTTTAGCGCTATCCGTGAAGGCACTGTATGCCTATTCTGCCAACGTTTAACTGTTTTTAATGAAACCTCTAATTTAGTAGCAAACTGTTTCTGAAAAAGATTGAGTTGCTGCCGAAGCTCCCAAATTAAATCTAAAATCTCCAGCTGCTTTCTAACAGACATCTCCTTTTTCTATCCCCATAGCAATGACTAGGATAAAACAGGTGTTTTATTGTTTATCTCCTGCTTAGGGAATATTTCTCAGGTTATACCAGTAAGCTGGGTTTCTCTGCCTCTCTTCCTCTTATTGACAGTGTGACAAGAAAGCAAATAAGTCTTCCATATCATCTTTCTCTACTAAATCTAAGTATCCAGCATTTAGAAGTTAGAGCGAGAAAAATTAAATTAATTTTGCTAAAAAGAAAGTTATATCTTATCTTTTGTCAAGTATCTAAAGATAGTTACATTAGAGGCATTTTTCAATGAAACTATCTTTAGATAGATATTTTATCTACCTTAGCCTTTTTTTTCACAATTTGCATAAGAGCTATTTACAGCCGATGACCCGTGATGGTTGTAAAAAAACATTTCTTTTTCTTTAAAGAGATAACTTTCTCAATATCCATCTAAGTACAAGCACAAACTATAACGCCTTTAACTAACTATGGTGTCTTGTTAACATGGACATTGGGTTGCATAAGCCCTAGCCCAATCTAAGAGTGCTTCAACTGAATGCTTGGAAAAACTTATATAGGGCTGTTTTGTCAATACTAAATACATACTAAATACTAAGAGGATATTTTATGAAAACTAAATTTAGCTCTCTCGTCACTAGAGTTTTTCAGTTGTCTTGCATAAAATTAGCTAATCTGCTTACCCCTCAACAGGAAATAAAAATCCTGCAAAATTTGCAGGATCGTTATAGAAACGTCAGTATTAAGAATAAGGAAATAGTAAACCTGTTAACAGGTTTATTGGAGATTTCTTGGCAACCATCCACAGTGTCAGGATGAGCCTCAACCTTGAGGTTCTAAGGGTGAAACTTGAGTTTTCCAATGTTTGGGTGGTTAAAGATTTTCCGGTAATATTGTTGTGCGATCGCCTTTTGCCAATTCAATCTGCTGTTGTTCTAGATTTTCGGCTCCCTTGAGGTCTGTCCCTCGCAGGTTGGCTTTCCAGAGGATTGCCTTTTGCAGATTGGCTCTAAAGAATTATTAGCATTACGCAATGGAACAACTAAAACCTCCATTAATATTAGCTCACTATTGATGATTTGAATTTCTCCTGCATAAAACTTATACCATAGTGATTGCAGAAGAGAGTAATAATCAGAGTTGCCTTCAATGGTATAAATAGCCACCGAAGTATCTATATAAATAGAGCCGCTTGTTGGAAGCATTAGCTGTCCCATGATAAGCGTTCTTCTTGTAGTTGTCTGTCTATATCCTCAGCAGTTCGAGAAGGGTGTCTCCTACGGCTTTCTTCTATAATGTCCAGTACAGAACGATATTTTGGTTCAGCTTTTTCTGGTAGTATCACAAATACATCAACGCTATCGCCTATTTCAGCTTCTGGAATTTTAATTTCTATTTCGTTTCCTGGTAAAACTTTGGTTGTGATACGTAAAGCTGATTGCATTGTTTTTCGCTCAACATTTATTAATACTGTAGGTAAGATTGTTCTCTTCTATATTCTCCTACAAGTTTTTCGGTCAGAATACCCAACTGAATTCTGACTCCTGAATTCTGTTCGATAAAATTAGAATTATAAATAAATTTCTCGGTATGTCTGTATTGTTATCAGACATAGCTTTTATCTTCCTCATCTCCCAAATATTTACGGAGACTTTTGGTAAAAACTATAGCACTAAGTGAAACTGGTAGAATGCGCCCAAATAACTAATGATGCTGCGGTCACTCAACTTGATTGTCGCCAATCTGTCGGTGCTTCTATATAATCAGGTAGACGAGTGGTGCGATCGCCAAATGCTTTTTTAATCTGCTGCAACTCTAAATTTTTAGCCCCTGTTAAAATTGTCCCTTCCAGTTTGACATCACTGAGGTCGGCTTCTAAAAAGTTCGCTCCCATAAGGTTTGCCTGAGTCAGGTTAGCTTGATAAAAGGTTGCTCTATGCAGGTTAGCTCCGATGAGGTTTGCTTGATACAGGTCGGCTTCCGTTAAACTGGCTTCTGAGAGGTTGGCAAAATAGACTTCTGTTTGGTGGAGTTTGGCTGCATTCAAGTTAGCCTCAGAAAGGTTGGCACCATTCAAGTTAGCCCCTGAAAGGTTGGCACCAATCAAACCCGTCATCTGGAGATTGGCTTTACCCAGTTTTGCTCCTTGCAAGTTAGCTAAAAATAGCTTTGCTCCAGAGAGGTTAGCCATTTTTAAGGTCGCTTGTTGTAAGTTAGCTTTATAAAGGTTTGCTCCTTGTAAATCAGCTACACGCAAACTTGCTCCAGAGAGGTTGGCTGAACGTAGGTTAGCCCCAAAGAGATTAGCACGGTTGAGATTAGCCCAACACAGGTTTGCTCCACAGAGGCTAGCTTTTAGTAATTTGGTTTCATAGAGAATAGACTTAATGAGTTTAGCGCCGTTCAGGTCAGCCTCACTCAAGTCCGCTCCACGCAGGTCAGCTCCACTCAGGTCAGAACCACGTAAGTCTGCTTGTTGCAGATTAACTCCTAGCAGGTCTGCTTGTCTGATGTCGATATTACGTAAATCAAGTTTATGATCTTTTGGGTCTTCGAGTAAATTACGCCTGCCGATGACAGCTAGAGCTGCTTGAATATCGGTGCGGATTGTTGGCAATTCTTCATGGAGATTTTGCTCTAACTGCTGTGTCGGACGCAACTCACCTCTACGCCTACCTGAGTAAGCTGCTGGTGAATATTCCAGTTTTTGTTGCTCTACTCTCACCTGCTGGATAGGTGCGTTTTCTCGCACAAAGGCAGTGAGAATTTCCATGATTGTCCAGTGTTCTTTAGGAAAATCCTGAGCAACTCTTTCTAATGCATAAATTGCGCCTGTCCGGGTTTCAACCTTTTCATGACCAAGCTGGGCAATTGCTCCCATAAAGCGCTCTGAAATCAATCTATCTTGATTAACTTTTACATTTTGAATGCCAATTTCTAGGTTTTTCTCAGTTGCGATCGCATTTTTATGCATCGCTTGGGCACGCTTTGCTGCATAATAAGTATTAAACATTGCTGCCGATGCGAGAAAAACTATTGCAGTAGTTGTTAAAGCTTGGTTTCTATACTGAATTTTTTCCTGAATTGACAATTCTTTAATACTGGATAAAGCGAAAAAAATTACAGTCAATGAACAGCCAAATATAACTGTTATAGTTATCAACCAATTCAAAAGAGCGTCTGTCTTTTTAGAAGACATGGTAACGATTTTCCTTACAACCTAGAATTATTACTTAGATGTTGAGGAAAAATAGTATAGCATTTAGCAGAAAATTATAATAGGTGTTAAGACACTCATTTAACCAGGTAATGACATTGAATATACTATAGCAATCCTATCTGGGTTGTGAAAAAATGCGGAAGAGAGTTAAAGGTATGATTAGTAGCCATTGTAGGGGAATATCAATGTGGATGCGTTAGCGAAGCTCATCGTTCGCGTAGCGTTCCGCAGGAAAGGTATCGCTATCAGAGTTTATCGAAAATAGCCTTCGACTTGCGAGAAATTCAACGGGCACTCGCAGTCAAGATGCTGCTAGAAGGACACACTCATGTTGCTATCCAATCGATATTGGATGTTTCATCAGGATTTATAAGTAATGGCAAGCATAGATTAAAAAAATAAGCCAGTAATTATATTTATCGATGAGGTACACTTTACCCTATCTTTCCCTGCACCCAAGTACGGAAGGATTGCACCAGATCAATTTCATCCATAGTTTTACTTTGCTGGATAAATCTATTCATATCACTAACAGAAATTAAAGGAAAAGCTATACTCAACTTAACCTCAATATATTCACTTTCTATTAGTTGATAAAATTTTAAAACTTCACCGTCATATCTCCATAATTCTGCCACACCTAAAGCCGCATAAATATTAAGCTTATTGACAGAGCTGCTAGTAATATCAATTTCAACTGCTAAATCCGGTGCTGGGTTTGTTTTTAAATCTAATTCTTGCTTACCTCTAATTGCTGACTCATTTTGAATATAATAGCAAGTATCAGGTTCTATTCCCTTTGTTATTGTTTTACGTTTTAATGTTGTAGAACCAGCACTTCTAATTTTAGTTTTTAATTCCACTGCTAAAGCGAATATCAATCGGTCAAACTGAATTTTATGATTTTCGTGTTCAAAAAGTGGAGTCATGATTTCTAAAACACCGCAGTCATAAGCAAATCTTGAGCCTCTATGCTCACCCGTATCTCTCAGCAAGGCTTCAAAGGTTTCCCAGCTAACGTTGTGTAGGACTGTTCTTTGTTCCGCAGGCGTTGACTTGATAAGCATATTAAAATAATTCGTAATTCGTAATACTCGCCAAGGGCGAGAAGCAAGCTACGTAATTCGTAATTAAGATTTGTAACGGGATTTTGACTCTGCCACAAAACTTACGAAATCTCTAGAATTAGTTAAAAGACTTCTTCTGTCAGGATGTTAGATAAAATCCAGATAATTTTACCTATGTCATTAATATAATATTCGCTCAAGTCAATTTCAATGATTTGCCCAATAAGTTTCAAAAACTTCCAGTTAGTTCCAGTGGTGACAGTTACATAAATTGCCTGAATGTTATTACCCTCACGTTCATTAAACAATTTAGCTACTAACATCTCTGCTACACACTGACCTAATCCTGCATTGATATTTTCTTTCTTAGATTCTACAATTGTGACAACTGGTGCATTCAAAATTAGTAACTCTGGCGAACGGCTAATAATAAAATCGCAATTCCCATTTAAACCTTGTGCTGAATCAACAGTAAAATCGATACCAAAAAATAAACTTATTTGATTATTTAGATATTTCCTTACAGCAATTAAAATTGGTGCAATAATCATCTCTGAACGGGATTTTTCAGTATTACTAGCAAGAGCTAAAGCTACATTTTCCCGTAATACTTCTGCAAGTAATGGTGGGCACTCTACTTCATGTACAGATGCAAATATATCAATTTTATCAGAAATAGTTAGGCCAAAGGTTTTTCTAACTCTATCTAAAGTAAAGTCAGTGTATAGCACTTTAGTTTCTCTTGTAAATAATCCAGATAATTAAATTGTGCCAACTATTAGAAAGATATGTTGCTGATATTTGGCACAATCACTATCTGAATATTTTGTAACTTTAAGCAAGGAAACCTGCAAAAAAGTCGAGAGTTTCTTTCAGTGCTTTGATGAAAATATCAATTTCCTCACGGGTGTTGTAGAAAGATAGACTTGCTCGTGCGGTTGCAGCAAGACCCAAGTAACGGTGTAATGGTTGAGTACAGTGGTGTCCAGAACGGATAGCAACGCCTTCTTGATCTAATAATGTAGATAAGTCGTTAGCGTGGACTTCCCCGGCGGTGAACGACGCAAGAGCAGCTCTCCCTTCACCTTTAGCATTAGGTTTGGGGCCGTAAATTCTAATTTGGGGAATTTGCTCTAATTGTTGGAACAAATAAGCTGTTAATTCTGCTTCGTAGGCGTGGATTTTATCCATGCCGATATTGCTAAGATAATCGATCGCAGCACCAAGTGCGATCGCTTCTCCAATTGCAGGTGTACCAGCTTCAAATTTATGCGGTAATTCTGCATAAGTTGAATGGTCTAAATACACCTCTGCAATCATCTCACCACCACCAAAAAATGGTGGCATTGATTCTAGCAATTCTAACTTGCCATACAGAAATCCTATCCCAGTTGGAGCGCACATTTTATGACCAGATGCTACCAACCAATCACAATCTATTTTCTGCACATCTACAGGATAGTGGGGAACACTTTGACAAGCATCAACTAATAATTTAGCACCGTAGCTGTGAGAGATCGCACCAATTTCTTCTATTGGGTTAATGCAACCCAAAGTATTAGAAATATGCACTACCGATACTAACTTTGTTTTTTCAGAAATCAGCTTTTTAAACTGTTCCAAATCAAAAGTTTCTTCGGGTGTCAGTTCTACAAATTTAAGTACTGCACCCGTTTTTTGTGCAATCAATTGCCAAGGCACAATATTACTGTGGTGTTCCATCACCGAGAGAATAATTTCATCTCCCGGCTGCAAATTATTCATTCCCCAGCTATAAGCTACTAGGTTAATCGCTTCACTTGCGTTGCGGGTGTAGATAATTTCCTGGCGCGATGCAGCATTGATGAATTTGGCAACTTTATCTCTAGCACCTTCATAAGCATCAGTAGCTTTAGCACTCAAGGAATGGGCACCTCGATGCACGTTAGCATTATATTGCTCGTAATAGTCCCGGAGGGTATTTAATACGAACAAAGGTTTTTGTGATGTCGCAGCGTTATCGAGATAAACCAGGGGTTTCTCGTTGACTTCCTGATGCAATATCGGGAAGTCAGCGCGAACTTTATCAGCAAGGGTTTTGGTAGGAGTAAAAGTCATTGGTAGATTAGTTATTACTCATTAGTCAGGGACTTGAGATTATTCACTGTGTTTAAAAGGATTTCTCGCAGAGAGGGAATCGGTATTTGGTTGATAACTTCAGCAGCGAAGGCGTTAATTAACAACTTCCGAGCATCGTTTTCATCAATTCCCCGACTTTGCAGATAAAATATTTCATCATCTTCCAATTGGCTAACGGTAGCACCGTGAGCGCATTTGACATTATCGGCAGTAATTTCCAATTGGGGTTTGGTATCAACTCTGGCTTTAGACGATAGCAGCAAATTGCGATTCAACTGGGATGCATTTGTTAACTGCGCTAATTTGGGTACAAAAACTTTACCATTGAACACCGCATGAGCGCGATCGCCTACAATACATTTATGCAATTGGTCACTTGTACCGTGGGGATAGTTGAGTGCGATCGCACTGTGAGTATCAGACAACTGCTTACCAGAAATTATCGTCAAACCATTGAGAGTAGTTTGTGTCTGCTCACCAGTTTGCAAAATTTCCAAATTGTGCCGCGACAACTTTGCACCTAAAGTTATGGCATGACAAGTATATCGGCTATCACGAGCCTGTGCGATCGCAGTTTTCCCAATATGAAAAGCCTCTGCACCTTCTTGCTCAACCCTAGTGTGACTAACTTCTGCATTGTCACCAACCCAAATTTCCGTAACTGCATTGGTAAGGTAAACTCCTTCCTCTGTGCCTCTGCGGTTCGTATAATCTTCAACTAAACTCACCTGCGAACCACTTTCCGCCACCACCAAACAACGCGGCTGCGAAATCGTCGCCGTCTCACCCACAACCGAAATAAACACCAAATGAATTGGCGTTTCAACTACCACATTCTTCTTCACCCACACCACAGCTGCATCACTTATCCCAGCCGTATTGAGAGCAGTAAAAACCTCCTGCGCTCCCTCAGCTTGAGCCAAATACTGCTGTACAGCTTGCTGCTCAACCGCAGACAAAGCAGCCAAATTACTCACCACAATTCCAGATGGTAAATCTGAAACTGCGGATAACTCCGGCGCAAAAACGCCATTCACAAATACCAAACGACTATTAGCCGCTTCTGGCAAAATATCAAATTCTAGAGACGCAAAATTTCCCGCCTCTACATTAAATTGCACCTTTCGTAGAGACGACAAATCAGTAAATCGCCATTCTTCCTCGCGGGTAGTCGGGATAATCGAGTGACGTACCCAATTAGCAGCACTTTGACGTAATTCCTGCAACCAACCTTCTGTTTTAGTTGCCGTTACTTGATTTAATAACCCAGTCAGATAATCATCTCTATCTAACATTGATGTCAAACTGACTGCATTTGAATTAGGTATTGGACTAGGGGATACTTGAATATTCATTACACACCCACCTCAGCAGCTGCAAATTCTTCTAGCACCCAGTCATAACCGCGAGACTCTAATTCCAGCGCCAGTTCCTTACCACCACTCGTAATAATCTGCCCTTGTGCCATCACATGCACAAAATCAGGCACAATATAATCGAGTAAGCGTTGGTAGTGAGTAATCAAAATTGTAGAATTTTCTGGAGTTGCCAGTTGATTTACCCCATTCGCCACAATTCGGAGCGCGTCAATATCCAAACCCGAATCAGTTTCATCCAAAATTCCTAACTTTGGTTCCAGCAGCGCCATTTGCAGAATTTCATTCCGCTTCTTCTCGCCACCAGAAAACCCTTCATTCAAACTGCGACTGAGAAAACTGGCATTCATCTTCACCACATCCAGCTTTTCCTCAATCAAATCGTCAAAATCAAAAGCGTCTATTTCTTCTAAACCTTGAGCCTTGCGCCGGGAATTGTACGCCACCCGCAAGAAATCTAAATTGCTCACACCCGGAATTTCTAACGGATACTGAAACGCCAAAAATACACCACTTCTTGCGCGTTCCTCCGGTTCCAACTCCAACAAATTTTGCCCTTGAAAAATCACCTCACCGCCAGTCACCTCATACGCCGGATGCCCCGCCAACACCTTAGAAAAAGTACTCTTACCAGAACCATTCGGTCCCATAATCGCATGAATCTCACCCGATCGCACCTCCAGATTCACACCTTTCAAAATCGGTGTCCCATCAACATTAGCCGTCAGATTCCGTACTGACAGCACAACTTCACTATTTTCAATAATCATCTTCTCTCCCTTCTCTCTCTGAACTCTCTGCCCCTTTGCGGTAGCCTGCGGCAAGCCGCTTTGCGTCTACGTTATTCTTCCAAAAGATAAACACAGAACGCCGATGTCTCTGTGTTTATCCTTGCTTCCATTTATCCAACACTGCCTTCCAACTTCAAACTCAACAACTTATCAGCTTCTACAGCAAACTCCATTGGTAGCTGATTGAAAACATCCTTACAGAAGCCGCTAATCATCATCGAAATAGCATCTTCTGAAGAAATACCCCGTTGAGCAAAGTAAAATAACTGATCTTCCCCAATCTTAGAAGTAGAAGCTTCATGCTCCACCTTCGCACCGTTATTTTGCACCTGAATATAAGGGAAAGTGTTGGCATGGGCATTATCGCCAATCAGCATTGAGTCACACTGAGAATAATTTCTCGCGCCTTTCGCTGTCGGGTTAACTTTCACCAAACCCCGGTAACTATTACTAGAATTACCTGCGGAGATTCCTTTAGAAATAATTGTACTGCGGGTATTCTTACCTACGTGAATCATCTTACTACCCGTATCAGCTTGCTGCTGATGATTTGTCAGCGCCACCGAGTAAAACTCACCCACAGAGTTATCACCCACCAACACACAGCTAGGATATTTCCAAGTAATTGCCGAACCTGTTTCTACTTGAGTCCAGGAAATCTTGGAATTTACACCCTGACACAAACCGCGCTTGGTGACAAAGTTGTAAATACCGCCTTTACCGTTGGCATCGCCAGCGTACCAGTTTTGCACAGTAGAGTATTTAATTTCGGCGTTGTCGAGGGCGACGAGTTCCACAACTGCGGCGTGCAATTGGTTGCTATCATACATCGGTGCGGTGCAACCTTCGAGGTAAGAAACATAACTACCTTCTTCAGCGACAATCAAAGTCCGCTCAAATTGTCCTGTGTCACCAGAGTTGATGCGGAAGTAGGTAGACAGTTCCATTGGGCATTTCACGCCTTTAGGAATGTAGACAAACGAACCATCGCTAAATACGGCGGCGTTCAAGGCGGCAAAATAATTGTCAGCGATGGGAACAACGCTACCCAAATATTTTTTGATCAGTTCTGGGTGTTCTTGCAACGCTTCGGAAAATGAACAGAAAATAACGCCATCTTCCGCTAGCTTTTCTTTAAATGTAGTGGCGACAGAAACGCTATCGAAAATTGCATCAACGGCGACGTTTGCCAGCCGCTTCTGTTCAGATAGAGAAATGCCTAACTTCTCGAAGGTTTCTAAAAGAGTTGGATCAACTTCATCCAAGCTGTTTAGTTTTTCTTTCTTACGTTTTGGCGCTGAGTAGTAAATGATATCCTGATAATTGATTGGCGGGTACTTGACATTAGGCCAAGTCGGTTCCGTCATTTTTTGCCACTGGCGATAAGCTCTGAGACGAAAGTCCAGCATGAACTGCGGCTCGTTCTTCTTAGAGGAGATCAAGCGGATAACGTCCTCGTCTAGTCCACGCGGTATGGTGTCGGACTCAATGTCTGTGACAAAGCCGTACTTGTAGGGTTGGTTGACTAAGGTTTTGACAGTGGCACTCATCAGTAATAATCTCTCGTGTTCGGAACTTGAATCTCTCTATAAGGATGGGAGATGGACTTTCTTTAGCCGATTCCCATCTACCGTTACGGAATGGTTACACGGCTGCTAGAATAGTGGTGGAGAGTAAAACAACAGCTATGTTGTTTAATCTATCTTCATTTTACGCTAAATTAACAACAACAATGTTGTCAAAGTCAAATTTTCAAAGAAATTAATTTTTGGGGCGTTCGCTGAACGTCTCGCACTACATGAAGATGGCGACTACCCACCAGTCCTCAACCAAGCAAGATATCCTAGAATATCTGCACAAACACGAAAAAGCAACGGCTTTAGAACTAGCTGAAGTTTTAGACGTTACCCCCCAAGCGATTCGTCGCCATCTCAAAGATTTGGAGACGGAGGAGCTAGTTTTGTATTCGACATCAGTGCAGGCGACGGGGATGGGGCGTCCGCAGCATCTTTATCAACTGAGTCGTCAAGGACGCGATCGCTTGCATCGAACAATGAGCGATCGCTTTGGTGATGCAAGCGGAAATTTTGCGGTTTCGTTGCTAGACACCTTAGCCGAAACGGTAGGACATGACCAATTTAAATCGATTTTAGAGAAACAGTGGCAGCGCAAAGCTCTAGAATACCGCGATCGCGTCGGTAACGGTTCACTACGAGAACGTGTAGCCAACTTAGTAGAGTTGAGAAAAGCGGAAGGCTTCATGGCAGAGTATCACGCGGTTGATGTAAATGACTGCTTTGAGAGCGATCGCTTTATCTTAATGGAGCACAACTGCGCCATTTCTAATGTTGCCGAGTCTTTCCCCAGCATCTGTGGTCACGAATTAGAAATGTTTGCAGCCGTCTTACCAGATTGTAACGTAGAGCGCACCCACTGGATTATCGATGGAGAACATCGTTGTGGCTATTTGGTACAAATTCGTCAGTAAAATCCTCATCAATAAACTCGGTTTACATCTAGCCGTCGTAATGGATAATAGCTGAATAGCAAGTAAGTTTGAGATAGCATTTATGGATGTACCACCCCAGCAACCATCAGCACAATTTTTAACTCTGGAAGAGTCAGCAAAAGTAGATGCGGCGTTGTTGTCTTCCCCAGAAAAGTTTTTGACAAGATTGACAATTTCATCATTGAAGGTTTTGAAGCATATTGCCCAAGAGTATAGCGTTTCTATAGAAGATTTGACAGCGCAGCAAATAATTGCCTGGTTTGAAAAAGATGGCAAAATCCGACGTGAACAGGGCATTGAAGCCGCATATCTAAAGTGGTGATTTAAAGATATAATAGAAAATTTTTTCCATACAATAAATGTAGGGTGAGTAAACCTTACCCTATTATTTTAAAAATAAAATAAATAGTAATTTTATAGGAGTATTTTGGATTTAATTAGTTAATAAATTATCCTTTTCTGTAATATATTGCCAATAATGTTACTGTTCCACAGCCAATAAAACTAATTAAATTACCATACATCAAGATTATGTCTTTATAGTAATAACCATAAAGAACACCGTTAATTTGAATAATATTAAAACCAACAAAAGTTATTAAAGAAATATTTCTAGCGCTTTTAGTTTTGATGATTCTGATAGCTTGGGGGATAAATAAACTAGCATTGAATACAAAACCCAAGCCAAATAAAAAAGTCACTATTTCTTTCATATTTTTATTATATTATACTCAACCATTAAAAGTATATTTAACTGTGGATTATGTATGTATAGTTGTTTGAATACAGCTAGCTAAGAGGATATTTAGAAAGTCGCTACAACAGTATTAAGAACATAGCTTTGCATTAAAGGAAGAGAGGCAGTATTAATTAAAAAGCATAAAGCACCTTTTGAAAAGTGCTTTATAAACTGATTACATTTGGTTTGTCCAAAAATTTTTTAAGAATTGTAATTGTTAGCTCTAGGACTACGAGCGCCAGTTACAGCTCCAATCATTGAGGCTATTAAACCCAACAAAGAACCAAACACAAACCACCACAATCCTGAACGTAAATTAGCCGCCGCTTCACGAGCTTGTTGGGCAGTTACGTTTGCTTGTGGTACATTAACACCACCTTGCTGTTGTACTTGGTTTATGACTTCCCCAGCGTTAGAAGCAGCAACACCAAAAGCACCAGACACTCCACTTGCTAACAGCCATGAGCTAACAGCCAAAGTCGTTGCCCAAAGAATTGCGCCGTTAAGTAGAGCGGTATTGCGGTTCATCGGCCCACAAGCACGGGCTGTAACCCAACCACCAGTAAATAGAGAAATTAGTAAGGCAATAGTTGACCAAAGTCCAGCATTACCAGCAGCGTTAGGGGCATTTGTTCTGGGTGCACCTGAACCTTCAATTGTGCCTGCCGCAAAAGCACCAATTATAGCGCTTAAAATTAATTGAGTAGCTAAAGCGACCAACAAACCAGAAATAATTGGGCCCCAGCGAACAAGATCATGATACTCAGTTACTCGGCCTGCTACCGCAGGTTCAGTAGAAATAACGTCATTCCCTGTCCGATTTACGTATGACATAGTTTATGTTCTCCAGTGCTGTTTCAGCAAACTTTATCTAAGGTATATTCATGTTTATGCTCAATATTAAATAGCTAAATCATATACCTTTACATCTATCAGGAGAAATAGTTATTCAATCTATCTTTAGTAATAATAATTAAAGAAATGGATTGAACAAATTTTAATATAATTTAGTATTTGTTGATTAGCTCATAATGTTTGCAAAACTTTATGAACTTTATATATATAATATTTTGAAGTTAATAACTGTGTTTTAACTTCTATGATAATCTGACTTCAATTTGTCAGAAAAACTAAACTCAATACAAAAATTTGGAACCATAATTAAAAAATCCTGACAAAGTCATTAAATAGCTAATAAAACATTAACGCATCTTTACAGCAGTGCCTGTAGCAGTAATCAATAAAAGAACTCCTGACTGGTCAATATTGATTGTGCCAGTATCAATTTCAATTCCAATCACAGCATTTGCTCCTAAACGTTGTGCCCGTTGCTCTAATTCTTCTAATGCCTTGCGTTGGCCCTGCTCAAATAGACGCTCATAGCTACCAGTGCGTCCACCGATAATATCTCGAATACCAGCCAAAAAATCCCGCAAGAAATTACTGCCATAGACTACTTCTGCTGTCACAATTCCTAAATATGAATCAATAACGGCTCCTTGAATTACATCAGTGGTAGTTATAATCATAAATTAGCCTCCAAGATAGCATACAGGTTAGTATTTATTATCATAATATACATTTGAAAACAGTTTGTGTTGATACAGGTTTGAAAAACATCCTCTCATATAATTTTAGATTATGATCACTTCCAACTAGCGTACAGCACTACCGCAAATTCGCACTCATTGGTAGGATCACCCGACTAAAAATTAGGATTTGAAAGGAAATTTTACTTGTTAAATTTTTGTTACTGTGTAATGGCTAAAAAAGGATATAAATGCTTGGATTGTAGCTTACTAAAACGTAGTACAAAAGACTAAAGATTAGATACAAATTCAGCAAAATTTTAAATAAAGTAACAAACAATAATGAACCTTAAACCCTTTGAAATTGGCGCATCGCCTCTCTAGAATTAAGTTAGACGCCTGTTACATTTTTATAAATAATACGTATAATTACTGGTGCCAAAAGTGTCATTTTGCTGAATTACTGATTTATATATAGGGTAACTTGATGATTCAGTAAAAACTCTGAAATTTAGCGCTGATTGTAAAGAAAAGAGTCCATGAATTATTAACATCTCAATCAATACGAAAAAATACAGTTTTCAAAAGTCTATATTTTTGTTTTAATGTACAAGAAAAAAGCCCTTTAAAATTTCAGGAAATTTACTGTGTACAAGTCAACATCATTTGTGCTGAGTGTGGTGTTTTTAGGATGTTTTGCCTTCACTATACCTTCAGTAGCTCAGGCTCAGGTATTAGTGGCGCAAGCCAAAAACCCACAATTAAAGCAACTACTAGAAGAAGGACGGAGATTAGTTGATACGGGTGATTATGGTGGTGCGATCGCAGTTTATCAGAACGCAGCTAGCCTAGACCCCAAAAATGCTAAAATTCATTCAGGTATTGGCTATTTATACGCTCAACAGGGAAATTACAAGGCGGCATTAACAGCTTATCGTCGAGCGATCGCCATCAACCCTAACAATAGTGATTTTTACTACGCCGTAGGTTACATCAAAGCGAATTTGGGCGACACCCGTGGGGCTAAGGAAGGCTACCGTCGTGCCATACAGCTGAACCGTAACAACGTTAACGCCTATTTAGGATTGGCGGTGACGCAATCTCGTATGGGAGACTATACTGCTGCTAGCTGGGCATACGACCAAGCAATTAGCTTAGACAAGAACAACGCCCAGACTTATGAGTTGATGGGTTCAATGTATAAACAGCGACGACAAACAAAACAAGCAAACAGCTTGCTTCAGAAAGCCCGCAACTTGTACAAGCAACGCAATGACTTACAAGGGGTGAACAGAGTAGAAGCAATGCTGCGACAGTTAGGAGGATGAGGTTAATCTAACTGGCGTCCCGTTAATTCCACAAAAATATCTTCCAGGTTAGAGGGACGCACCATCATTCCGGTTTTATCGGGCTGTTCATTCAAGTAGACATTGGCTGCTTCCAAGGATGGGAAAAACAAATATTCCCAACTACGGGCGCTATCATTCCCCACTTCAGACACACCCAATTGCTTCATCACCAAACCTTCACCGTGAGCAGAACGGAGCTGTTGTAAAGTTCCCAAAGAAATTAGTCTACCGCTATCCATAATACCGATGCGTCCTGGCTTGGTAGAACCAAAAGCATCGCACAAAAATTCGACCTCATCCATATAATGAGTCGTCAGTAGCATCGTCATCCCTTGTTTATTCAAATCCCGAATAATTTCCCAGAGGCGTCGCCTGGTTTGGGGGTCTAGTCCTACCGTTGGTTCATCCAAAAACAGAATTTGCGGTTGATGCAATAAAGCTCTCGCAATCTGCAATCGTCGTTTCATACCCCCAGACAGAGTTTTTACCAAATCATTACGTTTTTCTGCCAACTCAACATACTCTAGCCATTGATTAATTAGTTTTTGTCGCTGTGGATTGCTAATGTGATGTAGCCTCCCATGCAGTTCCATATTTTCCCAAACGGTTAAATCATTATCCACACTAGTTTGCTGCAAGACTACGCCAATACTCTGTTTTGCCAGCATTGATTGGCTCATCACATCATATCCACCTACTTCTATCCGTCCTTGGGATGGTTTCGTTAGTGTAGTCAACATCCGAATCGTGGTTGATTTACCCGCACCATTCGCGCCAAGTAGAGCAAATATCTCCCCCGCTTCAATTTGGAATGACAGATCATTGACTACAGGTACATTATTGTAAAACTTGTAGACATTTTCTAGAAAGACAGCAGCAGTCATAGTCACTTTGCTCCAATTAAAAATTTAAAATCACCAAAGTTTTGATGGTCGCAAGCCGACCCACCCTGTGGGAAGCCGCAGAAGCGTCTACAGACTGCCCCCTTGCCTCTTTTTCAATTTCCCTTGCCGATAATATCTAAAATGACTGCAATTAATGCGTCTGGGTCTATTGGCTTTGCAACGTGCTGCTGAAATCCAGCGGCTAGAGCTTGTTGGCGATTAGCTTCTCCAGCATAAGCCGAGAGGGCTAAAGCCAAAATTCGCCCGCCTTGTTCGGGTGGCATGGCTCGAATTTGTCGAATCAGCATATAGCCATCCATCTCTGGCATTCCAATGTCACTTAACAAAATATCTGGTGGTGATTGCTCTACCGCTTGCAGTGCTTCTATTCCCGATGTCGCAATCCTAACTTCTGCTCCCGCCTGCTCAAGGACAAAACCCAAAAAATCACGGATATCTACATCATCATCAACGATTAGTAACCGTATCCCTGTTAGAGGTGAGGTGTTAAAAGTCAAAAATGAAGAGTCAGCTTCTGCTTGATGGCTAGAACCTTGTACTTTCATCAAGGGAAACCTGACATTAAAGATGGCTCCTTGCCCTTCTCCAGAACTGTCTGCTTGAACAGTACCTCCATGCAGTTCAACTAGATGACGGACGATCGCCAGCCCTAACCCTAGTCCGCCAAACTTCCTAGTTGTTGTCGCATCCGCCTGACGAAAGGATTCAAACACGTAGGGGAGAAAGTCAGGATTAATACCTTTACCCGTGTCGCTAACAGTAATTTGAGCCTGCGAATCTTGGCAGTCTAACCGAATTTCGACCCGTCCACTAGTGGAACTAAATTTTACAGCGTTAGTAAGCAAATTCCAAAATACTTGCTGTAAACGAGCAGAATCTCCCAAAATCTGCCCAATATTTGGGTCAAATACTCTCTGAATTTCAATTGACTTTGCTTCTGCTGCCAAACGCACAGTTTCAATAGCCGCTTCAATTGTCGATGCCAAGTTAACAGGAGCCATTTGTAAATTGAGTTTGCCAGACAAGATGCGAGAGACATCTAACAAATCTTCAATTAATTGGGCCTGGAGTTTGGCATTGCGCTCGATTGTTTCCAAAGCAATAGCGGTTTTTGCGTCATTTAATGTCCCATTGCGAAGCAACTTAGACCAACCCAAAATAGGATTAAGGGGCGATCGCAATTCATGTGATAGCACAGCCAAAAACTCATCTTTAATTCGATTCGCTGTCTGAGCTTGTTCACGCGCAGCTTGCTCACGCAAAAACAGTTGTTCGCGTTCAGCTTCCGCTTGCTTTTGCTTTGTAATATCGCGTGAGACGACTAAGAGTTGTGCAATCATCCCTGACGCATTTCGGACGGAAGTAATAATCACATCCCACCACTTCAGCTTACCCTTGGCTGTGGCACAGTAGCCTTGAAATTGACCGACATTACCTATTTTGGCTGCGGCGATCGCCGCTTTGGCATTTTCTCGGTCTTCGCCTTCCCATAAACTAATCCACTCGGCGTTAAGAAAGGACGCAGGATCATCAATTTCTAGAAGATGTAGCCCGCCTTGATTCAAGTAGAGTATCCGCCCATCTAACGTTAAAACTTTGATGCAATCATGACTGCTGTCCAAAATTCGTTGCTTTAACTCTTCACTTTCTCGCAGGGCGGCTTCGGTAAGTTGGCGTTGCGTAGCTTGCTGATAGGCATCGCTGATATCCTTGAAAAGGACGGCCACTTGTCGCTGCTGCGGCTGCCCAATGCGAAATGCATAAACGTCGAACCAACGTTGTAGGGCAACAGCGCGATTCTCAAAGCGAATGGGTTCGCCTGTCATGGCTACTTTGCCGTAAATTTCAAACCAATACTTTTCATGATTGGGAACTAGATCGCGTATCCTTTTGCCTTGTACATCTTTGAGTCCCGTTTGTTTTTCAAAGGACGGATTGATTTCTAAAAAGCGGTAATCGTTCGGCGTGTCGTTTTCATCAAACAACATTTCGATCACACAAAATCCTTCGTCAATTGACTCAAACAGCGTTCGATAGCGTTCCTCAGATCGGCGTAAGGCTGATTCTGCAAGTTTTCGCTCACTGATATCTGTGCAAGTGCCATACCAGCGAATAATTTGATTGTTTTCATTTAGCATCGGTAAAGCACGGGTAAGATGCCAACAGTATGTTCCATGTGCCCGTCTCAAGCGATGTTCCACCTCGTAACTCGTGCCCGTTTTAGCTGCTTGAGTCCACACCGAAATGGTGTGTTCTCGCTCCTCTGGATGGATGAGCTTCTGCCAACCGAACCCCTGAATTTGCTCTAGCGTCAACCCACTGTAGTCAAGGCAGCGAAGACTACAATAATCTACCCGACCAATTGCATCAGCCGTCCAGACCATTTGGGGAATGGATTCAGCCAGAAAGCGAAAACGTTCCTGACCCGCAGCAAGGCGCACTCGTCCTAACTCTAGATTGGCGGCAACCCGTGCCAGTAATTCACATCGGCTAAATGGCTTCACTAAGTAATCATCTGCCCCAGACTCCAACCCTTCGACTGCCGATTCTTCTCCAGCCCGGGCAGACAGTAGCAGAATGGGAATTTCGCGCGTTCTTAAATCAGCGCGTAACTGCCGCAGTAACTCAATGCCATCCATTCCTGGCATCATGACATCGCTGAGGATCAAATCAGGCGGATCGTTGTATGCGTCAGTTAGAGCGGTTTCACCATCAATTGCCACGTCTACTTTGTAGTACTCGCTAAGAATCCGTCGCAAATAATTCCGCATATCGGTGTTGTCATCCACCAGCAAAATCCGGGCAGAAGAAGCGAAGGGATAAAGGGACGGAGGAGAGAATTCTTCCTGCTCAAGAGCTTCTTTCGGGAGCCACCCTAAAGCTTCCTCAACATAAGACACTGCTTTAGAAGCAGTAGAAACACTGGTTTGGCTAGTACTGAGGCAGTCTAGAGGTAAGTGAGCCGTTCCAGTTGGCAATTGGACAGTAAAGGTACTGCCTTGACCGAAGGTACTGTCAACGGTAATTGTCCCACTATGCATCTGGACTAATTCTTGCACTAGCGACAGCCCAATGCCCGTGCCTTCAAAGGTGCGACCTTTGACACCTTTAACTCGATAAAACCGCTCAAATAATCGGTGAACCTCATCTGCCGGAATCCCAGTACCTGTATCGCGTACTACCAATGACACCATCATCCCAACCGGGCGCAAAGAAACTGCAATCTCTCCTACAAAGGTAAACTTCAATGCATTGGAGAGGAGATTTAACACAATCTTCTCCCACATTTCGCGGTCTACGTAAACAGGTTCTGCTAGGGGAGGACAATCCACAATTAATTGCAGTCCCGCCGAGTCAATGGCAGACCTGAAAATGCTTGCCAATTCTGCGGTATATGTGGCTAAATCGATTGGTTCATAGCTAGCTATGGTGCGTCCGGCTTCAATGCGCGAGAAATCTAACAGTGTATTGACTAGCTTAAGCAGCCGTGTGCCATTGCGCTGCACCATCTCCAATTGTGCTTGCGCTTTGGGTGGAATAATTCCGTTTAATTTGGTTAACGTATCTTCCAGTGGCGACAGCATCAGCGTTAGGGGAGTGCGAAATTCGTGGCTGACGTTGTTGAAGAAGGTCGTTTTGGCACGATCCAGTTCTGCTAATGTCTCCAGTCGCTTGCGTTCTTCTTCATAAGCACGGGCATTAGCGATCGCAGTCGTCATGTTGCTTACCAGCAAATCGAAGAACTTTTGGTACTCTTCTTCAAAAGCCCGGTGGGGATTGATGCCCAATACCAGCAATCCAAGGATTTGTTTTTGTCCAAATGGGATTAGCGGTACAACCCAAGCAGCACACGGAGGCTTGTCCCAAGCTCCTTTGGGCAAAGTCCCAAACTGAGTTGTCAAATCGTCGACTATCGTTGCTTCCCGGTTCTCATATACTTGTCCGAGTTTCCATGCATCGCTGTGTTGAGTTAAGTTCACTCTCGATGAAGTTGCTTCTATTTGCTCGATTGGGGTAGTTCCAACCAGCTTTGCACTGCTGCCGTCTGCCTCTACCTGATACAGCATGGCAAACGGGATGTCATGAGGATTGGTTGCTAAGGCTCGAATAGCATACAGGCAAGCCGCTTCTACAGTTTTTGCTTTAGCTGTTTCGCCACTTAGTAAGCTCAGGGTTTGTAAGCGGCGATCGCCCAGCACTCGTCCTGTTGTTTCACTAACAATGCAAAAGACTCCGCCAACTTTCCCGCTTTCATCTCGCACGGGATCGTAGGAGACATCGAAGTAAGTTTCCTCAATGTAACCGTGTCGATTCAGGAAAAATAAATAATCTTTCGCCCAGAATGCAACTCCTGTTGTCACGACTCCCTTGAGTAAAGGTTCTAAAACACTCCAGACTTCGCTCCACGCTTCATGGGCAGGGCGGCCGAGCGCCCAAGGATGTTTTGAGGCAAGGGCAGGGCGATAGGCATCGTTATAAATCGTGATTAATTCGTTTCCCCAGAAGAGGCAAATCTGAGCTTTAGAAGCCAGCAAGATGCTAATAGCACTCCGTAAACTCTGGGGCCAATCAGCCACATAACCTAAAGCAGTCTCTGGCCAATCGAGCGATCGCATCAGGCTGCCAATTTCGCCACCTTCAATAAAAACACTATTAACAGCTATACCTTCTTCTTCAGATGCCATCGCTGCTAGTCCTGATTGCTAAAGTATTTGGTTAACAGGTTTTCACCTGGTTCTCCCATATCATGTAACAATCTTTCAACCTGCTTGAGTGCTAGGGGAATTGGTCTGTTTCGTCCATTCTCCCATCGATTAACACTCTGAAACGACACACCAACTTTGCTAGCAAACTCAACTTGAGACAGTTGCAATAGCTGCCGAGCTTCCCGAATTAACGCTGCAATTTCTATATCTTCCAAGGCTGCCATCGAGTTGGGCTTCCTTAATTAAACTGTCTAGACTATAACAGATGTGATAAATTCAAGAATATCCGCAACTAGAGCCGTCAAGCACTATGCTGTACTTAGTCATTCGTGAACAACAAAATTCCCGACTTCTTTGAAAAATCGGGAATCTAAGGTTTCAATTTTCACAAATCAAATATGATTCATATAGCGATTTTGATAGTAAGCCAAAATTTGGTTAGCCCGTTGCCGACTTTCTAAACCAGAGTTTGCTGTCCACGAGATACACAAGCCACCAATTTGACTTTGATTATAATCAAACTGTTGGGATGACTGGGGAATTAACTCCACTTCTACCCCTTCGACTTGATGTAAATGAGCTGCTATCTCTCTATAGACAGCTAAAGGCAAACCAGCGAATTCAATTTTTTCCTTAGTCTCCATCTTTATGAAGCTCCAACATTCAAAGGATCTGAGGGGGGCGTTGTCACTGAAACAGGATTGCCGCTAGCAGATGCAGCTGACGGCGTTGGATTGACAGCCCCTTCCCCTACCATTTTGGCAACTTCAATACCATATTGTTCCAGAATCACGATAGGGTTGTAGCCCTGATTCATTTCAATACGTTTAACCAGTACGCCATTGGCTAATCGCTGTCCCGCCTCCACATAGCGACTCGTCGGCTCATCCGGTACTTTGATAATTGCCTGTGGTTCCTTACTAATTAGAACTACACCAGTTACAAGAACTGCCCTTGCTAACTCAGGTTGTGCTGGCGGTGGCAATACAGATACCAAAGCGGGGTTGGGGACAACTTGAGGCAAAACTTTAGGCAAGACTGAAGTCAAAGTAGGATTGGCTTTTTTTGGTACAGAAGCAATGTTATTTTTCTTCTGATTTAAGGCTATGCTGGGCGTTGGAAGTTTTCGGACTGCTAGCGATGGAGTAGGTAGCTTCGGTAATACGGGAACAGGTCTTCCAGATGTTTTAGGCATTCCGGGAACCGTCTGCCCGAAAAGTTGTGTAAACGGGTCACTTCGCTCTTTTGATACCTGAAGGTACCGTGCTCGTTCTGTAGCATTAGTGGATTGAATCAAGTTAGCAGATGCAGGAGCAACTTGTGAAACCTGTTTGCCAGGTATCACTGGATTTGTAAAGGATTGAGCCGCTGTTGGCGACTTTGCTACTATTTTGGGAATCGGCGCAGGATTGATGGCTTGTGGTGTGTCTTCAGAAGCACATCCAGCGATCGCCAAAGTTAAAATAGCTGCTATTGTAATTTTTGAATTTCTGCCCATGAGCGGTTCTCAAAAGCCATTGGAAAACTGGAAAGTGGAAATCAATATGCCTAAAATTTGGATCAAAGGCAAAGTATGTTCCCTTTATAACCTAAATTTTTAAATTTTAAGGGTTATTTTTAGCACTGCCTACTCAGCATAACTGCGGCTTGGTGTTTATTTGCAATTAATCTTCTGCTACACCCATAAGCTGTTTCATCAAATCCAGCCCTTTCTTAACTCTACGGGAAACCTTACTACACTGATTCCCAGATGTTCTGCAACTTGTTTTTGTGTCAAATCCTGCAAAAACACACATTCCAACACATCACGGGTGCGTTGTTCGAGCTGAACTAATGCTTGTTGCAAGCGAAGTTGGTCTTCTTGTGCCAATTGAAAGCTGCGATAGTGAAGATCCGGAACCAATTCTCCCAAACAGGTAGAGCCTTCTTCTCCATCTTGAATTGGCACATCGAGGCTCAGGGGAGCGCGATTTACCCATGCTAATTTAATTTCTTGCCATTCGTTTGGAGAGATTTCCAGTGCTGTTGCTAATTCTGAGTCTGTTGGTTGGCGATTATGCTTTTCACGCCAAGAACGTGACACTCCTATTGCTTGCTGTTGCAGTGCTAACCACTTCCGAGGAATTCGCACGGTGACACCTTTATCTCGGAGATAGTGTTGAATTTCACCCCGAATATAGGGAAGAGCATAGGAACTAAAGGCATGTCCCTTGGAAATTTCAAATTTTTCAATCGCCCTAATTAAACCCAAACATCCAATTTGGAGCAAATCATCGTAGGTTTCATGACATTGATTCGTCCAGTAGTGAGCTTCTTTTCTCACAAGTCCAAAATTGAGTTTAACCAGCTTATTGCGAACCCTTTCTGACCGAGATTGCTGATATTCTCGCAACAACTGCCAAATTTCATGTTTTAGTTCATTGGTGACTGTGGTAGGCATAGCACCGTGTTTATGGATTAAATTAACAATCGATTCCTCACTTTTAAACTCAGCTGCGATGGCGTAGGCGATCGCACAATATCAAGGGCAATATTGTGCTATATGCCCTAGCAAGTTCTATGGTAAATAACAACGTTTTTCTAGAAAAAATTCCATAGAATTACTTGACAATCGCGCAAAGTTTAAAGGGGCGAAATCGGTATTTAGTTTGTTATTGCTCTTCGGTATGTTCTGTAGCTGTTTTTACAACTACATAGAAATAAAATATAAAATTAGTTACTAAATATCAAACCGAGATTGTACTTAATTTTAATTAATTCATGGTGAAGCTAATTTATATAAACAAAACAACAGTAGTCGTAATTTTATTGGATAAGTAAAAGTTTGATTTACAGTAGAATTACGTGTTTATTCAACCTAACTTCATCTACTATTTATAAAAATTACTAGTAATTTTTATAAATAGTAGGCAAATTTACGCAAGCAAATAAAAAAAAGGGCATCTTGCCCTTTTTTTAGTTCGTAGTTTTTTAGTAAAAAGCCTATCTACCTCCCAAAAAAAGGCAGGGCTGTTTCATTCTTGCAAAACCTTTTGAAAAGCTGGTAATAAGGGAAGCAAGAATTTTCTTGTTGTATTTCCCTGAACCCTTGTCTCTTTTCGTGTCTGTAATGCTTTTATAGGAATGAAACAGCCCTGAAAATGGGGGCAGAGAAGTTAGCTTTTGTTATGAAAACTGATGATTACATAATTGTAGTTCTGAATGCCAGTCAGTTACGTAACTCCAGAGAGTTTAGCCACGAGTCGGTTCAATTCGTGCAAAAAATAGACCGCGAATCTTGACTTCTTTAGGTTCGCCAGCACCTAAATCTGTATCAGATGGCTGTTCGCTCTCGAAAGTACCAGCAATCTCACCACTAGAGTTATCGACTTTAGCGATTTGCAAAGAAATCTTACCATTAAGATTTTCAGCACGCTTGACGTTAGTGCGGGTAAGTTGTTCATCATCCGCTTGAGCGGGAAGAGCCACGGCATTATCGTAGCCACTAACGACACCACGACCTTTAGGATCTAGGAAGGCAGCACCACGATAGGAAGGAACTTTGAAGGTGCCTTCAAAGTCCGTGGAGGTGTTAATACTGGTCAAACTGGGTTGGGTTTGAGCAACTAAGTCTTTGATAGTGAAGAGGAAAGGTACTCGTTCACCACCAGGAAGTTGCACAGTGATGGCTTGGAAGTCAAGACCATCAGTTTCCACAAAGGTCAAGCTATTATCTGGGTTGATTTTTAGGTTGCCTTGTACCTGGTCAATGGTGGAAGTGTATCTGGTCAACAATTTGCCGGCAACAAATTCTGCTTGTTGGCGTTTATTAGCAGGTTCTTCTTTGATGAAGAAGCTAGTTGGTTCTAAGCAAAGTTCTTTGATGGCATAAGACTGGCTAGAATCAATGGGAATGGAGCCACGGCTTGTTTCTGCTAGTTGGGGGCATTTGTTAGCCAAGCCAGTGCCGCGAATTTGATCGTAGGTGAGTACATCTCTACTACTAGTAGCAGGAGCATCACTACAAGCAGTTATTAGCCCCAGGCACAAAGCCAAGAATGCAACAATTAAAGCGCGATACCTCATGGTCAACCTCAATCTCAAAAATTAATATCTAAGTTGTAAAACTGCATCGAAGCTTTGATCTCTGACGAGAAGCCATCCTTTATCGAACACTGCGTTGCTCTGATTGCAGGAGTTGAAACAAGTGTCCAAGCGTATAGGTTGGAAGTCGCCACTCAAAATTTTCTCTGCTAAACGTAGTTAAACGTGTCGCTCTCTTGAGCTTGGGGTGTAAGAAGCCCCAGACTAAGCACACTGCATCCATTTTGGATGTGTATTATTAGGGGAGCAAAAAACCAGCAGTTTTACTGTTGGTGGCATTTGTTAGAGTTGGGCGGGTGGATGAGTAAGCCCCACACAGAGCGGCATAAGTACTTGTCTCAAAGAGTGCGAAGAGGGGTGTCTGCTTCGCACTTTGCTTTTGCCATAGACAAAAGCAGCGTCGCCCAAGTCTTTTTGTATCATGTATGTGACGCTACTACACACAGCCCATTGTTTGATAGGGAAATCAGCCAGATCATACGATTTTTTTTAACTCAAAATCAAAGTACTCTTAATCAAAAAAGTCTCCTCCTGATCACATCTAGCTGCTGTGGAGGCTATGGTAAAGGTTACTACGCTCTTTTACGAGCGATCGCAATTGCGTTTGATAAAGATACAAATCTAGTTATATTCATCCTTTACTTACGCGAGTCAGGGGATAGGGGACATGGGAATTCCAGAAAAAACCTATCTAGAAGCCTACTGAAACTTCATTTCCCTTATTCTTTATCTAGAGTAACTACTGACAAACTAGGGAAAATTAAAAATCTCCGGTAAATTTGAGTTGGCCTCATTTATACGGAAAGGATGGCATGAACGATAATAAAAATCTTGAATCAGGGGAGTTGTCCTGTAAACTGCAAGCGATCGCAACTGTGGTGTATGATGCAGTTCAAGGTTGTCAAGGCGATAGTGTGGCTCTTTTGGCAATGCTTAGGCAGTTGGAGCATTTACACCGAGAGATCCGGGATGGGGTTTTTCAAGAGAGTTTGCCTGTTAACCGTCGGCAACTCTACTCACTACTGAAAGATATTGAGTCTGAGGGGGGCTGGCCTTATATTGAGCGCATGAGACTACAAGCCTTTTTAGCGAATTTGCCACAAGAGGCTCCCGCAGAAAATAATTATGAAGTTTTGGAGAGCGATCGCTCATGCGGCTGATCAACTCAAAATAATTTTCTAGCTTTGAATTAACAACTCTGATCGCCTCATCAACCGCTAAACCAAGAGCGGTTGTCTATTGAGGCTTCAAGGTAATTCGTAATTCATAATTAAAGAAGATTTTTAGTGCTTATGCTATCACAAAGAAGGCGATCACGCTTTTCAAGATTGCGGTTGTGCTTGAGGTAATCGCCCACCCAGTTGCAACCACGAACAAGCAGATCATCAAGATTTAAATTCCACAGAATTATCGTGTTGTCATCACTAGCTGATGCTAATGTTTGACCATCTGGGCTAAAACTGATACTTAATACTGCACTGCGATGCCCACTGAGACTTTTAATTAATTTGCCTTCACGGCTCCAGAGTTTCACTGTACTATCCCAACTGGCGGCGGCTAGCAATTCACCATTGGGACTGAAAGTCACGGCATTAACGCTATCGCTATACCCCTTTAATAAGGTTTTTAATAACGTACCATCCCGTCGCCACAGTTTTACGGTGTTATCCCAGCTAGCAGAAGCCAGTAACTCGTCAGTAGGGCTAAAGCTGACACCTAACACCCAACTATCATGGGGCGAAAAGGTCTTGAGCAAAGTCCCATCTCGACTCCATAGTTTTACAGTTTGGTCATCACTGGCAGAGGCTAGAACCTGGTTATCAGGGCTGAAATTTACGCTATTTACCCAACCCTGATGCCCCACTAAGGTTTTGAGCAACTTCCCTTCACGGTTCCAGAGTTTCACTGTTTTATCTTTGCTAGCTGATGCCAAAAACTGACCATCAGGGCTGAAACTTACGCTCATTACACTATCAGTATGTCCGTAGAGAGTCATGATTAAAGTACCGTCAAACCGCCAAAGTTTTACAGTTTTGTCATAACTTCCTGAGGCTAGCATTTCACCTTTGGGGTCAAAACTGACACTAGGAACTTGGCTTGTGTGCCCTATTAAAGTTTTGTAAAGTCGGGTTTTGACTTCGCCATTATTGGTGTATTTTCGCCAAAGTTTGACAGTGCGATCGCGGCTACCAGAAGCTAGCATCTGACCGTCCGGACTCCAAGCAACGCTCAAAACTCGCTTACGATGCCCTTGAAGAATAGAGCGTGTTGGGGCATCTAAACTCCATAGTTTCACGCTTTTGTCGGAACTTGCTGAGGCCAGCAATTTGTTATTTGGACTAAAAGCGATGCTGAGAACATCATCGCTGTGTCCTTTGAAGGTTTTGAGTAAAGTACCACTGATACTCCAGAGGTTTATGGTATTGTCTTCACCTGCGGAAGCTAACCTTTTACTATCAGAACTAAAGCTTAAACTCCAGACTGTACCGTTATGCTCCCGTAAAGTTTTGTAAGGACGAAAGTCAAAACCGTCTTTAGTACTTTTACTCTCTCGCCGCCAAAGTTTTACTGTCTTGTCTCGACCTGTTGACGCCAAAAATTTACCGTCCGGGCTGAAAACAGCTACAATCACACCCTGTTGATGTCCCTGCAAAGTTGTAACGAAGCTACCGTCTCGTCGCCAGATTTTCACTGTCTTGTCGTCGCTGGCCGAGGCAATGAATTGACCATCAGGGCTGAAGTTTACCCAGTTAACCCACCCTTGATGTCCCCTCAATATTTTGACTAAGCTACCGTCTTTGCGCCAGATTTTTACGGTTTTATCCTTATTGCCAGTAGCTAACAACTCACCATCAGGGCTGAAATTAACGCTATAAACCCAATCTTCATTCCCTTTAAGGGTTTTACACGGCTTGAGGCCAAATTCACCTGTAACCGGGTTTTTGTGCCAGATTTGAATTGTTTTGTCGAGGCTGGCGGACGCTAGGGTTTGACCATCCGGGCTGAAACTTAGACAAGTGATAGCATCAGTGTGACCTTTGAGGGTTTGGAGTAAGGTACCGTCAGGACGCCAAATTTTCACCGTTCGATCAAGGCTGCCTGAGGCTAGGGTTTGACCATCTGGGCTGAAAGTGACTCCCCAGGCAATATCAGTGTGCCCTTCCAGGCGGTTAACCTCTGTTACTCTATAAACTGCCTGTTCCAAGGCTGTTACTACCCGCATTCGGGTATCTGGTTGCACAATCTCTGCCTGTTTAAGCCCTCTCCAAGCCCGCAAACCTTCTAATAATGCATCAAACTCTTTATTAGAGGCAAATAAAGCTTCGCTAGCAGCAGTAATCGCACTAATCTTTAGGTTGGTTTCGCTGCGTTCAGCTCGTAGAGTTTGGCGAACTGCTGCTCTTTTTTGCAAGTCGGCTTGCCACCATAATGCTCCTATTGTTCCTCCCATGATTGCCAGCACTGCGCCTGCTACCCGTGCTTCCCGCAGCCGCCGTTGCAATACCAAATTGAGTTGCTTTTGGCTAAGTTGTTGGGCAACTTCAGCTTTAGTTTTTTCAAGTTTAATTTTTTCTAATTTGGCGAGCATACCATAATTATTTTTTTGGCGAACTGGTTCAACTAAATAATCGTGAACTAGTTGGTAGCGATCGCCTAACTCTTCTCTGACTCGCAACACCAACCCCGAACCCACCAATATTTCTAAAATCAGTTCCTCAACTATGTCAAAGCCTGATATTTTATCTAGCTCATGATTATTAACTAATGCAGCCGCTAAATCAGCTTTAGTTTTTAATGGTCGCGTCCCCTTTTCATCAGTTAACTCAAATAATAATTTCCAACTTAACTCTTCGTTTTCCTGGCCGCAGTCTTTGATAACTTCTTCAAGCCAGCGTTCCACCAATTTTGCCGAGCCGCCGCAAAGCTTATACTGTGCGAGTGTGGTAATATTTTCTATTTGCAGTTGAGCGCCGACTATTTGTAATTCAATTGGATGTACTTCGTCTAGTTCTCCTGTCAAATCCTGAACTAATTGGTTAGTTAGTTCATCACTTAGTTCATAATGTGAACGTTGAGTAAGACTGTGAATTATGGCTTTAGCATCCTGGCTAGAGAATTTTCCTAAATAGTAGCGAATGTCTTTATCAAGAATATTTTTATTAATTATTCCTAACTGCTTAAGACTGTAATCCAATCAGTGTAAACAGACAAAACAACAGGTATAGGAATGCGTTCACCGATAGCTTTTCCCATAAGTGCTGGGACTAAACCAGCTTTGAGAATTGAACTTTTGCCCACACCTGATGGTCCATAAATTACTGTAAGTTTGTAGTCAGCGCGGGTAATCCTTTCAATTAAGCGATTGACATCTTGCTGCCGTCCAGAAGCAGATATTTCTTGGGCAACTCCCTCAGGAATAAATGGTATTTTTTGAAGTTCTAATGCAGGGTTAATCCTAGAGCGTTGCGGCTGCAATTGGCCTGCACCGATGAAAGCACGAAAGCTATACTGATGTTCTATTTTAATTTTTTCTTGCTTCAGCTTAAAGGCTTCTGTATAATCATGACGTTCAAAAAAGTAAAGCGATCGCAGTTCCTCTAAAATCTCTAAGTAAAGTGATGGTTGATGTTGTGGCTCACAAACTACCCTCGCCCATTCCAAGTTATTGATGGCCTCCTCCCACTCTCCCAGATGCCGCTGTGTACGTGCTAGCAAGAGGAGATACCAACTTTCTTGTCGTCGTCTTTGCAAAGCATCTCGCAGAGAAATTTGTATTACTTCTTCGGAGATAGAAAGTGCTGTATTCGCTAATTCATGAGCTAGTACCCAATTCGACTCAGAAGCTGCCACATTTGCTAAAAAGCCATAATTTTGAGCAACTTGTGCGGGAGTTCCATAATTTTTATGTAGATTTAATGACTTTTGAGCTAATTCTTTTAATTCATCCCAGGCTTGTAAACGTTGCAACATTTCACAAGCAGGCAAAATAAATTTAGCAACTAAGTCTTCTCTTTGTACTTCTTCCAATATTTTTAGGCATTGTTTAAACCACAACAGAGCATGTTGGCAATAGCTACTATTAGTATTGTGGTATAGATCTGCCATTCGGTGATAACACAGCCCCAAATGGAATAGTACTATTGCTTGCTTGAGTAAAGATGAGGGAAGGCTAGGGTGAGGACTCTCCCACCCTGCTACTCTATTTGTTTCCTGCTGCCACAACGCTAGGCTTCTTTGATAATTAACTAAAGCACCATTAATTTGATCGTTGGCATATTTATCTCGTCCTAACACAAATTCTAAACTAGCTTCTAATCCTGGTGTTAATTGAACGCCATGCAGGCGCAGCAAATCATTACGGGCTGATTCTATTTCGTGGCGATGTTGTGACTTAGGATCTAAATCTAAGGAAGCATTAGATAAAAATGTTTCAGCACCTGCTTCTAAAACTTTAGCAAATAGAGATTCTGCCTCTTGGTGGATCAAAGCAATTAAATCTGATTTTGCCATTTCAAATTTAATAGTGGTTGCAGCCCAGCTTTTGAAATCAGGCGCTAATCTTGAAAGCAATGATGCGACTTCATCTTGTAGCCACAACACCACTGGAAATGGAAAAGTCGCGGCATAGATATCTCGCGCTTGGTCGATGCCTGTAAGTAAGTTCTCAAGGTCGATAATTGACTCAATACCAAAAACTATTACAGCAGATGGCAAAGTGTCTGTAAGGACGGCAGGATTATCGAGAGATAGTTCTGAGACTATTGTGCTGTGTAAAGAAGTAATTGATGGATTGAGAACAATTTCTCTGATATTAATGTCTTTGCTGATGGAGCGAATATTTTCTAGAGTTTGCTCACGTAATTGCCTATAGTTACACCGAACTAAAATTAGGGCAAATTGACCTTCGGAGAGCGCGATCGCTCTAATGAGTCTTTGCAGAGTATGCTGATTTTCTTTGGTGTAAAAGTCTAGTTGCTTATGATTATTCATTGTTTATAGGGCATTGGGCACTTGTACTGAGCGTACTCCTAGGTCGAAGCAAGCTACGCGTAGCGTCTTGTAGAGAAGTATTGGACATGAGGGATGGGGCATTGGTCATTAATCCAATGGCAGAGGATACAGGACTAATGACTAATGACTTACCCAGCACTGTTACTTGTTTTGTTGCCAAGCAAAGACTTTTTCTGTTTCTGCTAAGGCTGGACTGATGCCGAACCAGCGCCCTAGAGGATCACGATATTCAAACAGATACATACTTCGCAGTAAATTCTGGTAGTCAGACTCACCTTTAACTCTCTGCTGCTGCACTACTTCAAACAATAATTCCCACTGGGATTCATCAATAGCTAATAGCAGATCGTCGCGGTAGTCCTTAATTACGGCTTCTAAGCAGTCCCTAGAAAAAGGTGGATCTTGTCGTTGCAGGCAACTATAAAGTAAACCCAATAAATTACGAATGTGGCCACCGCTAACGCGACATAGACGATCCAAGGTTTGGGAGTGATCGAATAATTCTGTAATTAATGAAAGCCTTCCATTCAAAGGAACTTCTGGAAAAGCTCTTGCTAAGACTAACTGGCGGACTAGTGACATACCTGGTTCGTAGTCACTGCCATCTCTTTGCCGCACTAATACCATCGGCAGTACTTTTGGCGCAATCCCTCCCCCCAGGCGATTTTTCAGTGTCTCGTACTCATTGGAGAAAATTAACGTTAGGGGAATGGTGTAAACTAGGTGGCATTTGAGCCGACGTAACTGTTCGCCTCGGTCGATGAAGAGATATTCCGGTTGCGATCGCCCCGATGCTAGGGGACGCATATCGACTCGATCCAAATTATCTACAATCACTACCAGCCCTTTCTGACCCCGCAGCTTTAGCTGTTCAACAGCTTTTTCTAAAATTTCTTCGTTAATCGCTTGCAAAATACTATTGGTACGTGGCTCCAAATATTGCCTCAGTTGATTCCGCATCTGGGTGCTATCTTTAGTTTTGGCAGTAATTTTGGCAATACCCAAGGACAACTCTGCTTGTCCAGAAAGCTCTATGGGGCTTTGCAAAAAATCGCCTACTTCTTTAAACAAATTGGTAAAGTAACCAGGTTTGAGTTTGATGCTAATCGCTTCTAAACTGGCACTGACTTGACGGGCTACACTCAGCAAAATATCGCTGACATCAATATCTGCCATATCTAAGTCTTGACTGGACTCAAAATAAACCACATGAAATCCCGCCAATTCTAGTTCTGTCTTCAGGCGCTGCAATTCTGTTGACTTACCGCAGCCAATGTGACCCGTAAATAACTGGCAGGTTGGCTCATCAGGAGAAATCCGAATGATAGTCCGTTGCAATTCTTCCACAATCTTGCAACCACGGACATCAGCAAAATCTATGTAATACTGGCGATCTAGCACGTTACTTATATTAAGCGTGTAACCCAAGTTACACGCTTAATATAAGTAACGTGACAGATTTAATGTCGTTTTCATGTATATGGAGGTGTATGTAGACGTGTAGGTAGATGCAGTTAATTCGTATTTTTTATACAAAAAATCTCTAGCCGGGATGTGAGCATACGATTAATTCGCAAGTTGGTAGTTCTTGCAAAAGACAGCACTTATTACAGATCACTGTCAGTAGTACGCTAGAGATTTAGTTGACCCTAATAACCTTAAGCATATCTGTCCTTTTTACACCTGCTATTGAGGTTTTGACAATCTGTAGCTTTTACTTGACCTAGTACAAACTTTTAGAACTTAGTAAGTCAGTAAAAAAAACTACTAAATTATCATGGCTCTCAGTTCGTATAGCTGATGATGTAGAACTGGTATTAATTATAGCAAGGTACACAGAGATTGAGGAATATTTGCTTATCACTTCATATTCTATTTGTCAAGAAAACAAAATCATAAATATCTAAATTAAGACTTTGTAACCTTTAGGCAAGAAATCTTTGATGATCGCTTGTCGAAAAGACTACACTCAGTTAAAAATGGACACCGGAAACTTCAATTGGAATAATGGCTAGCGCCACGATTTTTGTGTAGTTACTGTAAAGTGTTACTAAAAATAAAAAAAGTCTTGAGGAGAGAGGCTAACAGATGCTAACAGTGTTTACTGAAATTAATAATGATATGAGGGCATCAAGGAATTTGGACTGCAATCAGAAAGGGGTTTAAATGGCTGGCATCATATCAGTTTCCCGCACGCTTCTAGCCCAACGTCGTAAGAAATTACGTCGGCAGCGGCAGATGAGAATTATTCAGGCTATTTGGCGAACCTTTGCCATTATCGGTTTGGCGAGTGGATTGCTGTGGGTCGCAATCCAACCAGTGTGGGTGCTAAAAAATCCCAAACAAGTAGTAATGAAATCGGGTAATCAATTACTGTCGGATAAAACAACTCAATCACTGTTGGTGCTATCTTACCCGCAATCTTTATGGCGGATTGAACCGACAGCGATCGCCAACTCTTTGAAGAAACAACCAACTATTGCCCAAGCGATCGTAAGACGCCGCCTTTTTCCTCCTGGATTAAACATTGAAATCCAAGAACGAGTCCCTGTCGCAGTGACTCAAACAGCAAGTGGTCAAAATCAGGGCACTGGCAACAAAAAAGTCACGCTTGGCTTACTAGATGCAAGCGGGGCCTGGATGCCTTTAGAAAAATACACATCACTGAATCCCACTAAGAAATTACCCAATCTCAGAGTAATTGGATTGCCCAAACAATACTGTCTCTACTGGACTCAACTTCATCAAGCCCTCAGCGAAAGTCCCGTAAAAGTTATAGAAATTGATTGCCAAAATCCAGCAAATTTAATTTTGAAAACAGAATTAGGAAATGTCCATCTCGGTGTTCCAGGCCCCGAGTTGCCTGAACAAATAAAGGTACTTGCCCAAATGCGCCATTTAACAGCAAAACTCAATTCCGATCAAATAGAGTATATTGATCTGAAAAATCCTGATTTTCCATTAGTACAAATGAACCAAAAAGATCAAAAGTTAACTCCCAAAATTCCCAAAAATATCTAGTACAGCACGGCGGAAATAATCAGACCATTGGAAAGCCCTTTAGGGCTTATTCTATAACACTTTTGACTTTTGACTTTTGACTTCCGCCGTGCGGTACTAGCGTGTTTAATATATTGATAGCTCCTAGTAAATTAAGAAGCTTTATGCTGATAAATATATTTATTATTTTCAGTTTTCTCGCAAACCACCCGAAAATAGGCATTAACTTCTAATTAAAATGAGAAGAGCAATCATAAAATCTCCATTGCGAGTAAAACACTCTCAATTGTTACCCTAACATCTAACTAATAGTAGGGTAGCTGTCGGACAGTCTAATGATGGTTTATGGCGTGAAAAATGCTTCTGTGCATAGATTATTTGACTAAACCCAGTGCAAAAAGAGAAAAATGCTTGAGTTTTCTATTAAGATTTGACTCATGAGCAAAGTATATTGATAAAAAAGGTTTGCACTACTATCCCAGTGCAGAGCCAAAATGCTCTAACTTTGGTTTGTCGAGGATACTTCCAAAGACAGTTTACCGGAGTTTTTATCTGTAACTAAAAATACCGTTTGAGGTTACGTAAGTATTGCTTTTGGGCAATCAATTTGAACTGTTCTCTGCCGTAATTCCTATTAGATTACGAAACCTATGGGAAAATCTTGATTTGTTGACCACATTAGCGAAGGTTCTCGTAAGATAGATTATTGCTGCAACAAAGTGTCCATTAAGACCGCCCAAACAACAAATTAATCGGGTATAGTCTGACAAGTAATTTCTTGCTTACTTAAACCTTAAGGATAAGTAAGTATAAGGTAAATTCTGTGCCTAAAGTTGCAATTATCTCCAATGGTGAAATCTATTAACAATATTATTGAGGCAGATAAGATGCGCTGTAGTGTATCTTTACAATTTATGCCTTCTGCTGAAAATAATGAAGAGATTAATGTCTGGTTGAAGTTATACAGGTCACTTTTGGATAAATATAGGTATACTTCTCTGGAATTGGCTGTGCGATCGGCTCTGTTAAAAGCTTATCCCATAGCAAATTTTCGCACTGTCAATTCTGTTAGGCTTGGCAGTAGTGAAAACAAGAAAGAACAGTGCCATAGTATCGTGGCAGTGTCAAACTATAGTTGACTCTTAGGTGAATAACACCTGAAAAAGTCGTTTATCTACCCTTTCACAAATCCAATGACACTTGATAATAACCAAGGACTCACCTATAAGAATTCCCAATCTACGGGACAGCCGGGGTTTTCTCTGGCAGTTAACTCGACTAATCCCTTTAATAACTCTGGGTTAAACTTCGGACAAAATCACGAGAATAAGAAAGTTTCTGCGGAAAATAGCCGAATTGGCGAGATTGTTCCTGGCCGGGTTGCCAACATCAAAGTGATTGGTGTAGGCGGCGGCGGTGGGAATGCCGTTAACCGTATGATCGAATCTGATGTCTCTGGCGTAGAGTTTTGGTCAATTAACACTGATGCCCAAGCTCTTACCTTAGCTGGCGCTCCCAGTAGATTGCAAATTGGACAGAAGCTAACCCGGGGTTTAGGAGCAGGTGGTAATCCTGCCATCGGTCAAAAGGCAGCTGAGGAATCACGAGACGAAATTGCTACAGCTTTAGAAGGCGCAGACTTAGTATTTATCACTGCTGGTATGGGTGGTGGCACTGGGACAGGTGCAGCCCCGATTGTGGCAGAAGTCGCAAAAGAAATGGGCGCTCTTACTGTTGGTGTAGTTACACGTCCATTTGTTTTTGAGGGACGTCGCCGCACCAGCCAAGCGGAAGAAGGTATTCAAGGACTAAAGAGTAGAGTAGATACACTGATCATTATTCCCAACAACAAACTGTTGGAAGTGATCCCCGAACAAACGCCTGTGCAAGAAGCTTTTCGCTATGCAGATGATGTGTTGCGTCAAGGGGTGCAGGGTATTTCTGATATCATCACGATCCCCGGCTTGGTAAACGTTGACTTTGCTGATGTTCGAGCTGTAATGGCAGATGCAGGATCAGCATTGATGGGAATTGGCGTTAGCTCTGGAAAATCTAGAGCTAGAGAAGCTGCGATCGCAGCTATTTCTTCACCATTACTAGAATGTTCTATTGAAGGTGCTAGAGGGGTTGTCTTTAATATTACAGGTGGTACTGACCTGACTTTGCATGAAGTTAATGCAGCAGCAGAAGCAATCTATGAAGTAGTTGATCCCAACGCCAATATTATTTTTGGGGCTGTAATTGATGATAGGCTCCAAGGTGAGGTAAGAATTACTGTAATTGCTACCGGATTTACAGGTGAAGTGCAAGCTGTGCAACAACAAAGCGTGGCTAACGTTAGAGTAGCACCTAATACCTCGAAGCGACCAACAACACAGCAGCCGGCGGTTAATCCCCCAACCTCAGCTCCGACTCCAAGTCCAAGCCCAACTCCAATTCCAGAACCAAAAGAAAAACCTGGATTGGATATACCTGATTTCCTGAGAAACCGACGAACACCACGGAATTAAAAGATTTTGGATTTGAGATTTTAGATTAAATTAGCAGTCTCAGGTTAGGCTGAGTGCTGGATAAAATCTGCTAGTTTCAGGGTTCTACTAAGGACAGGGGTAAGCAATCTGTTGCCATCCCCAATTTTGCTAATGGCTAAAAAACTCGTTAACGCTACTTGATAGAAATAGAATGGACTTGGGCAGGAGTCTGCTGGCTCATATGTCCAGCTGTGTTTTTGGAACAAAAAAACCGGAAGGCCTGCCCGACTAGAGATGGGACACTGAATATACCGTCATAGATATGACATCGCTACATCTACCCCCGCGATCTATTAAGCTTATATTCGGTACAAGTAAATATATTTACTTAAAGTAAGTTGCGTGGGCGAGTTACCCACGCAAGCGTCCGAAGGAAGTCTGTTTTCTGGAAAATAGAACACGAATCAAAAAATAAACGTAAATTATTTTATGCTTTTGAGTTTCTGTTCTATCCATTGAATAACCTGATGACCAAGGTGAGTTCTATCTAGGCGATCAATCTCACGAATTCCGGTAGGACTAGTGACGTTAACTTCAGTGAGGTAGCCACCAATAATATCAATACCCACGAAAATTAAGCCGTCTTGACGTAAACGTTCGGCCACTTGGGTAGAGATTTCATACTCTCTTGGGGTAATTTCGGTTTGAGCAACTGTACCACCAGTTGCCATATTATTGCGAAAATCAGTTCCGCTAGAGAGGCGATTGAGCGCACCAATTGGTTCCCCATTGAGCAGAATAATTCGCTTATCTCCTTCTTTTGCCTCCGGTAAATAAGTTTGTACCATTACTGGCACTCGACCTTGGAAGGTACTGAGTTCGACAATAGAGTTAAAATTGCGATCGCCTGATTGCAAAAACAAAATTCCTTCCCCAGCTTTGTTACCCAGTGGTTTGAGAACCGCAGATCCCTTTGCTTCGACAAATTTCCGGATAAACTCTTTATTAGCACTGACAATCGTTTCTGGAATCGCCTTGATAAACTGGAGGGCATACATTTTTTCATTTGCCCCTCGGATGCCGCTAGGACTATTAATCAGTAGGGTTTTATTTTGGTCAATGTAATCCAGAATGTAGGTGGCATAGAGGTAGGAATCATTGACAGGTGGATCTGTCCGCATAAATACGGCGTCCATTGTCTCTAAAGAAGTTAAGGAGGAATCACTCAACTTATACCAAGGATTCGCCGCTAGCCAGCGTCCCTCCACCAACTGCACTGGTACAAGTTCGACTCGCTGTAGGACAGCCCAAGCTTTGCTCTCCACCACACTCAGCAGATTTGCCTGAGTTACCCAAACTTCGTGTCCCATAATTTGCGCTGCTTCAATCAGGGCAACACTGGTATCATGACACGGGTCAAGCAGATGGATGGGATCAATGATAAAAGCCAGTTTCACCCTTTATACCTCAATCACCAAGAAATTAAATGGTTATTCAATTATTATCTCTTGATGCTCTCACCAATTGACATATATGTGTACTACTGAGTAGAAACTGGAGGGTAAAGCCTTGTGGACAGATATCGCTTTTGTGAGAAGAAGTTCGTAAACAAGGCAGCGCATTGCTCTCCCTTCCAGAATTGTAGCGACTGCCGTGTAATTTGCAGCGGCTTGTCGCTAGCGATCGCAAAACATTCTCAACCTAGACGCTATTAGTTAGAATTTAGTAGCTCATCCAGCTTGCCTTGACTATCTAAAGCGTGGATATCATCACAACCACCAACATGATCATCATTGATGAAAATTTGCGGTAAAGAGCGACGTCCATTTGCTCTTTGAGCCATTTTATTTCTGGCTACCTCATCTCCATCAATGCTGTATTCGATAAATTCAACTCCCTTGTTCTTCAGCAAACTTTTGGCACGGATGCAAAATGGGCAAGTCCTCCAAGTGTAAATTTCTACTTTTGCAGCCATAACGTCCTCAAATTGATTTAATACTTCTTGATTTTAGAACTTTGCCACTGATTCTAACGGACTTATGCTGTTTTGACTTTATCTTCTGAAATACTTAAATAGATTTGTATAAATAAAGGTTAGTTCACAATGAAATCTTAACTTTTGACTTAGATGATATTTGCACCAAGTTTCTCAATAAATCAGTTATATTATGTTTTAATTTCTGATTAATCAACAAATTTTATAGGATTAAGGGAGACACACCCAATGCCAATAGAGAACAATATGAGTTAACCGTATATTCTTTTAAAGAGTGCATTTGGTGTGTCCCAATAAAGCTTCTACGAAACTGTAATTGAAGCTGGCACTAGAGCCTTTTTCTTCGTTACTTTCAGCGCACCCAAAGCAAATAAGCCAAGAGCAGCTACTGTAGTAGGCTCAGGTACTTTTTGAGTTGGTGGTTTCGGAGGAGTGTAGTAAGGGGCTTGTCCTTTAAGTTTGCTACTTTCTTCACGATCGCTTCCAGAACCGACACTCATTAGGCGCACTCCAAAGTTTTGCTGAGAAAACTGAGCCAACGTTAAAGCTTGGGAACTATGGGATAAAGTAAAGATGGTAGATTGAATATCGCCTTTCCCTCCACCTATACCTTCTTGACCAATTTCTACCCCAGCATCAAAGAAGTTTATCTCGCCCTTTTTGCCCTCGCCGTTCAGATTGTTGTTACTGCTGCCAACAGTGTTAACTTTTCCAGCAGGGCCAAATTGGCTAGCTGTTACATCTTTACCTACTACTTGGAGACCACTAAGGAGTGAGTCATCCAGAATGTTGAAGAAAACACCGCGGATGTCAGCAATTTTGTTGTTGCCAGTCGATAAATAATCTACTTTAAACTGAACTTTGCCAGGCCCTTCTATTGCGTCATCTAAGGTAAACTTCACCTGAGTATCCGCACCGGTGAAGTCATTAATAGCGAAATTCATCGAAGCGGCATTAGCAGGGGCAAAAGCAGAAGACGATATCACAACAGCAGTAGCAGCCAAAAAGGAGGATACTGCTGAAGTCGAAAATAGATGTTTCATATTAATCAATGCTTGGAAAATAAAATGGTAGGAATCAGTCGCTAATGATGGGAATTTACCGTTTGCTATCCATGTAAAATCAGATGCTCCCAGTGAAAAGCCTTTCACTAATCTAAACACTGAATTATAAAGTTGTCTATAATACCAGCCTTAGTTCAAAAAGACTTTATTTTTGGCTTCATATAATAAAAAACCCAGTATTGCTACTGAGTTTTATGGTTCTTCAGTACATATTATGTATTGCTAAAACCGCCTATCTTGAAGAATTAAGCAATCGTATTCAATATTTACCTTCGTAAAACTCGTAGAGAACATGAATCGCTCTTGTCGATTCCCATCACTGACGCAAAAGCGATCGCAAGTGTTTTTACTTTCCCTTTTTGCTGGTGTTGACTCGCGCATCACGAGTTAGGTTCTCCAAGCAAGACAATTGAGCACGTCAATTCTCGAAGTAACTGCGTTGTCACTTGGCTGACGGCTAATCCACCTGCTGTGCGATAACGAACGGAACGTAACACCGCCAAATCAAATGCCTGAGCTTCCCGAATTATGGTTCTAGCAATATCATCACCCCTGATTGTTTGGATATTCGTATTCACCTGTAATTGGCCTTTAGAGGTAATATCAGACAATTGAGATACAAAGTTTTCTACCCGAGCCGGAGGTGTTTTGCGCTCGGATACGTGTAACAGCACTACTTCTGCCTGATTAACATCAGCCAAAATCTGGGCAAATCTCAAAGCGCCTATAGTTTGCCGCGTTAAGTCTCCAACTGGTACAAGAATTCTTTGAATTGTCTTAGGACTACTTAAGAGACGTGTTACTGCTACTGGACAATGAGAAGACCAGAAAACGCTATCAATGACACTACCAAATAAACGGGCACGCAAACCTGTTGTCTGCGACCAACCCATCACTACTAAACTAGCGTTTTGTTCTCGACTGGTGCGGCTAATCCCCAAAGCTGCATCATCATCAATCCGAATTGCTGGTGATACTTCCACCTCAAATTCTTGACTGATTTCTTTAGCTAAATTCAATCTTTCCCGACTTTGGTCGAGTGCTATTACTAATTGCGGATCATCCATCTGAATATGTGCTTTAGTAATAGCTAATGGCACAATCCTTCCAGATTCATGACTAGCAAGTAGTGCTGCCATTTCGATTAAATAGCGCTGGGTTTGGGGGTTGTATATTGGCACTAGTACAGTAAATGGATATTGATTTTTCTCTACTTGCTCATCTTCATTACCTTGCCACCAAGTTGTCAAACTATCTGTTTCAAAATCTGTCTGAGAAAGCTGTAGTGAAGGAGCAAATCGTGCTGTTATTATGGGGCCCAGAATTGCAGTTACCAGCATAAGCACAATCACACTGTTTAACACACCTTCATTGATTAAGCGTTCACCAGCAGGATTTACCGTTTGATAAGCAACCAACGTTGCTGCTAGTGTGGCTGCTACCTGTGGTAGTGACAATGACCACATCGTTAGCAATTCCGCCGTATTGTAGCGATACAATAATTTGGCTAAGAATGCCGCTATAAATTTGCTGCCAATCAAAGCTATTACAATTACCAGAGTCAGCCAAATTGAACTGAGGGTTTTGATAAATGCAGGAATATTAATCAATAATCCCATGTCCACAAAGAAACAAGGAATAAATAAAGCACTACCAATAAATTCGATTTTCTCTCTGACTGGACTACGTCCTAGAACATCGTTGACAGCTAAACCTGCTAAAAAAGCACCAACAATTTTTTCAACTCCAATGACCTGCGCTCCGACAGATGCCAAAAATAATGCTAGTAAGATAAACAAAAACTGGTTACTTTGTTCATCTCCAGAGCGGCGAAAAAACTCTTTTCCTGCCCAGTCAAAGCCAAACAGGACAACAACAGTGTAAATTGCTAATCCACCTAACAAAATTCCTAAACTTAAGGCGGAGAATTCCCCTCCGTGAATTCCGACACAAATCGCTAATACTAGCAAAGCACCTGTGTCAGTAAAAATTGTGGCACCAATTGTGACAGTTACAGCCTCATTGGTTACCACTCCCAAACGACTCACAATTGGATATGCTAACAGGGTATGAGAGGCCAGTAAAGAGCCTATTAGGACGGAAGAATTCCAACTAAAATTAAATAATCGTCCTGTTGCAATGCCAGCAATGAGTGGAACTAAAAAGGTTAAAGTGCCAAACCCAATCGAGCGATTTCTTGTTTTACGGAATTGCTCTAAGTCAATTTCTAAACCTGCCACAAACATCAAATAAAGTTTGCCTATTTCCGAGAGCAGATTAATAGTTTCAGACTCATGATTTAATAATTTTAGCCCATTTTGCCCTAGTAATATCCCTGCCACCAACAACCCCACTAATCCAGGTAGCCGTAGCCGCTCAAATATAGGAGGTACAGTAAAGATTACTGTTAGGAGAATTGTAAATGCAACGATAGGACTGTCTGTGAGCGAGTTTAGTGCCATGTTTAATAATTAAGCCTAAGTAGTAAATCTAAAGCTAGCAGACAAAATTTTACTTAAAGTTTTTGTTTGCTTCAGTTTTATTAGTTACAATACATAAAAACTTTAATAGCATAAAGGTTGCGATCGCATTGCAATTCTACCTTAAGAAGGTATTTTATACATCTACAGTATGAAATATTGATACAACTTATAGTAATAAAAATAATCGATCTTTAAAGAGTAAGAAAGTATTTTAAAAAACCATAAAACGATAATAATTTATTAAATATAGCAATTCTTATTTAAATGATTACGGACGCACAGATGTGTGCCCTAAGTTCTCTGCACCATATCTAGAAAAATCTGGAAGACCGCTCTTATGGGTTCCTATCAATGATAATTTTAAACATTGGGAACTTCTAAAAATCAAAGTTTATGAACGCAGCCGACGATAAAACGATTGTTCGCGAGTATTTCAATTCCACAGGGTTTGACCGTTGGAAGCGAATCTACGGCGATGGCGAAGTCAATAAAGTCCAACTAGACATCCGCAATGGACACCAGCAAACCGTGGATACAGTTCTCGGCTGGCTGAAGGCTGATAATAATTTACCAGAGCTATCAATGTGCGATGCTGGGTGTGGCGTCGGTAGTCTCAGCATCCCCCTAGCGGTAGATGGTGCTAAAGTCTATGCCACCGATATCTCTGAAAAAATGGTGGAAGAAGGTAAAGATAGAGCCAAGCAAACCTTGGGAAATTCTGAAAATCCCACTTTTGCCGTGCAGGATTTGGAATCCTTGAGTGGTAGTTACCATACCGTTATTTGCTTGGATGTTCTTATCCACTACCCCCAAGAAAAAGCGGATAAGATGATTTCTCATCTCTGTTCTTTGGCACAGTCGCGGATAATTCTCAGTTTTGCGCCGAAGACTTGCGCTCTGAGTATACTTAAGAAAATTGGTAGTTTCTTCCCCGGGCCAAGTAAAGCGACTCGTGCATATTTGCATCGTGAAGCTGATGTGGTGAAAATTTTAGAAAGTAATGGCTTTTCATTGCAACGAAAAGCGATGACGAAGACTCGTTTTTATTTTTCCCGCCTACTGGAAGCTACACGTAATTCAAAATCGTAGCATTAATAAGCCGACAGGCTTTAGCCTGTCGGCTACACAAGCTCAGTCAGTCTACGTAGAACACGGCAATTGTAATTTTATTTTTAACATTTGGCGCTTGCGTAAACCTTAGCTTACTAAGCTGATGCGCGCCTAAATTTTATAAACACTCTTTACGGTCGTTAACTGTTGACGGTTATCAGTCATTAGTCATCAGCCTTCATATAAATCTTCAAGTTAAATGCGTAACAGCTTACTATTGCTTTCCCTTATGATAGTTGAAGGTGCGGAATGTAGGAGAACCGTAAGCGCCTGTCTACCTCGAGAAAACACTGAAGCACGTAGAAGAAACGCTTACAAATATATCGCCAGTAGTAGATTGATATACTAGAACCTTTACGAAAGTCAGGTTAAAATCGCTAGCAAAGTTAAAATCTGAAGTGGAACTATGAAAACTGCTGAAAAATTGGCTGCCGGTTGGCTATTGACACTTGGATTCATGTTTGTAACTCTATCAGCAACAGCCGTATTTGAAAAATGTGCTACACGTAAAGCCATCATAATACCTACAGATGAGTATGATTTTACTGCACCAAGTACTACTTATAAAGATGATAATGCTGCTGTTGGTGGTCTAATTTTTGGTGTTCCTACCCTAACACTGGGTACATGGTTAGCATTGGGATTATACCGTCAAAGCCGACAGGAGAAAAAAGCGCTTAATCAACAAGTTAGCGATCGCCTGCAATCGATTTTTTATGAGATGCTACAAAAAAATCATGGGCGAATAACTGTATTAGGCTTTGCTATGCAGTCACAATTACCCGCAGCCCATGCTAGGCAATATTTAGATGAAAAAGCTAAAGACTTCAATGCAAACTTTAAGGTGAACGAAGAAGGGGCCGTATCATATCATTTTGATGTCTAATTGTCATTTGTCCTTTGTTATTAACTAATGACTGATAATCAACTTACGGCTAGGTCTAATGACGCAGATTTTTTTGAGCGTAGCTGCCATTTTAGGCGGTTTGTCAGTTGCTGCTGGTGCTTTTGCTTCCCATGCTTTGCGGGAAAAAATTAGTGAGCGATCATTAGAAATCTTTGAAACTGGCACTCGTTACCAAATGTATCATGCTCTAGCACTTTTCCTAGTAGCAATACTAATTAGTCGCACCGAAATTCCTCAACCTACTCTCGTAGCCAGTGGATGGCTGTTTGTCATTGGTATTGCTATTTTCTCAGGTAGCTTGTACGCCCTTAGCTTAACCGGTATTAAATCCTTAAGAGCGATGTCTACGACGGGCTACGCCTACGCACCGCTAGGCGGCGCAGCTTTGATTGCTGGTTGGGGTACTTTAGCTTTTGCTGCTTGGACTTTGAAGTTGTAAAAAAGTTAGAAATTAATAGTTAAAGGAATACCAAAAAAGTAATTATCCGATATTTGTAGGGTGCATTAATGAAGTGTAACGCACCATCTTTAGTTCACGTATTGCGATGTGTTACCCCATTCTATCAAAACCATCCTACAAATTGGATATTTTTTTAATTGAAAGTCTTGAAAGCAACAAGAATATTTTCTATTTTCAAACAGGATTTACAAATAAAACTTATTTACGTAATTTTACAGAAGTCATTAATACAAGGAAGCAATAAACTGCATAAGTGTATTACTAAATAGCAGTTAAAAAATTTTACATTTGTAATATCATTTACACTTATGAAACGGCGTAACTTGTTTTGGTATTCGCTCATGTTTGCTGCTGGCTGCACAACACGAGTAAATTCTACTACTAATATGCTGAAATTCAAGAAAAGCAAGCGAATGCTAGTTTTGATAGTGCACAAAAACTGCGAATTAAAGTTATTATTGGAAGTATGCTGTTATCAGCTGCGATCGCAGCTATACTAGCAGTGTATACCAGTAATTTAATTGCCCGTCCCCTACAAATAGTTACTAGCGTTGCTATAAAAATTACACAAGAATCAAATTTCCAACTCAGAGCTAATGTCACCAGCAACGATGAAGTAGGGATATTAGCTACTTCTCTCAATCAATTAGTGGAATGGGTAGGAGATTACACCCAAGAACTAGAGCTAGCTCGCCAAAGTTTAGAGCAACGCGTAGAAGAACGAACCCAAGAACTAGAACTAGCTCGCCAAAGTTTAGAAAAACGGGTAGAAGGACGAACCCAAGAACTTCAAAAAACCTTGCAAAACTTAAAAGAAACTCAAGGGCAATTAATTCAAACAGAAAAAATGTCTTCTCTTGGGCAAATGGTAGCAGGTATAGCTCATGAAATTAACAATCCTGCTAATTTTATTTATGGTAATATTCAATGTGCCAGTGACTATACTCAGGACTTGCTTAATTTAGTGAGTTTATATCAGCAAGAATATCCAGATCCTATCTGGTTGATTGAAGAAAAAATCGAAGAAATTGATTTAAATTTTATTCATAAAGATTTGCCACTCTTGCTTTCTTCTATGAAAACTGGGACTCAGCGCATCCGAGAAATTGTATTATCTTTGCGAAACTTTTCCCGATTAGATGAAGCTGATATGAAAGAGGTAGATATTCATGAAGGAATTGAGAATACGCTGTTAATTCTGAACCACAAACTTCAATTGTGTTGCCGCAAAACCAATATAATGGTAATAATGGTGACGAGTAATACAATCTTTAGCAATAAATTTTAATTCTTCATGTTCGGGTGAAGTTGTTAATACTAGAGGTGAATATAGTTGTTCTAACACGTAACCGTTCTTTTTAAGTAGCATTAAAAAGAATTTTTTGACATCATGAGTTACTAAATCAATTTCCAAAGATTCACGAACTTCTGAAACTTCAATAGTTTCATCCCCAGTCTCTAATCCCACCACTTCTTCAACTGGTAAAATATGCACCCCACGCAAGTCATAATCAGAATCAGGTGACGGAAAACCATATAAGTGGGAACCACTAATCTAATGATGGCGAATAAAAGCGGGTAAAGCTGTTGCCCAATAATTGTGTTAATTGAAGGTGGAATATTCATCATGTGCCGTTTACTTGCTTATGTCCGCAGTACTACATCCGAACAAGCCGTAGATTTTGCTAATTGTCAGCCCTTTAAGCATCAACAACAGCTATTTATTCATGATGGAAAAATCCAAAATTTCCGCAAAACATTACATCGAAAAATCCGCAGCACTTTAACTCAAGATTTTTATGAAAAAATTAATGGCAGTACTGACTCAGAACACATTTTTGCATTGTTACTTTCACAAAGTAAAATTAACAAACATCGACCTCTAGAGTATGCTTTACGTACTACATTATTAACACTCTTAGAGATGGCAAAGCGCTATCAAGTAGAAGCCTCAATCAATGTAATCTTTAGTGACGGACATCGCCTGATAGCTTCTCGGTTTGCTACTACCTCTCCAGCTCCATCTCTTTATTGGATACGAGATGCTCCGGCTTTTTCAAAATCTGTAATTATCGCATCCGAACCACTATTTATAGGTAATTGGATTGCTTTTCCAGAAAATAGCATCATTACTGTGGGAGCAGACAGTGAGATGCAAATTGAGCAAGTTTAGTATGAAAAAGTCTATTTTTCAAATCTTCCATGAATGTTGCCCGAAAAGTTTTGCACTATTCTAAGATATGCACGAAGCCATATTCTATAGTTAGCCTTATCCTGGCTTAGCACTGTTGGCTAGCAGTTCGGGCATATTGACATTTGAATCTGGAAATCCCTAAAAATACCTTTAAAGCTTGAGCAATATGGCTCAAGCATGATTTTATTAGCTATGGCTATATGTTTCACTAATTAGGGTAAAGGTTCCCATCACAGGTAATCTATTACGCCAAGCATACGGAGGTTTAATGTCGATATCTAAAGCTGCCAATAGGAACGTTACTTCTCAAAACAGCGTTTTTCAACGCTTGCAGATACAGCGTTTGCTAGCTGCAACTCAAATAATTGCACCTAGTACTGGGAGTGATGTAGTGAAGGGATTAACTCAAACATCTAAATCTCTACCCCCCTGTTACTTTTATGATGACCGTGGTTCTGAGCTATTTGAGCAAATCTGTGATTTACCAGAATATTATCTCACACGCACAGAAACAACGATTTTACAGCAGTATGCTGGCGAAATTGCCGAGATAACTGGCGCTTGTGAATTAGTAGAACTTGGCAGTGGCAGTTCTACCAAAACCCGCATCTTACTAGATGCCTACCAGCAGCTAGGCTATCCCCTGCACTACCTACCAATTGATGTATGTGCAGGTATGTTAGAAAGTAGCGCCAAGCAGTTATTAAGAGATTATCCCTCACTGCAAGTTTGTGCTTTAGCGGGAACCTATGAATTAGCCCTTGCAAAACTTCTACCGACGCAATTACCCAGCCGAATGGTTTGTTTTATTGGTAGCAGTTTAGGTAATCTTACACCTAGTGAGTGTAATGTTTTCTTCTCTCAAATTACAGAAGCCCTACAAGTAGGTGAGTATTTCTTGCTGGGGGTAGATTTACGAAAGTCGAAACAGATTTTAGAACCAGCTTATAGCGACAGTCAGGGAGTGACGGCAGCATTTAACCTCAATATGCTAGAGCATTTAAATCAACGATTTGAGGGGAATTTTGACACTACCCAGTTTGAACACTGGGCGTTTTACAATGAAAGTGAGCATCAAATAGAAATGCATTTACGCAGCCTGCGATCGCAAATTGTAGAATTACGCGCTCTTAATCTCAAGGTTAATTTTGCACTAGGTGAGACTATCCTCACCGAAATTTCCCGCAAATTTGACCTCAATATTCTCAAGCAGCAACTCGCTGCACAGGGTTTATCACCTCTTCATGTATGGACAGATCCACCAAATCAATGGTTTGGTTTATTGCTCTGTCAGCTGCAAGCATAAAGCAAATCAAAGTATGCTTCATATATATAGAGGTTCTCAGTTGAGTCCAATATAGACTTAACAAGAACAACCCACACCAGTGAGAGAGATTCTAATTGTTCTCTCTCCCTGTGGTAGTATTTTTACTAAGTACTAATGTATTTTATATGTCAGTATACATCTTTAATTAGCGCAAACAAATAAACTAAATATTTAGCCCGTGATTATTGCTGCATCGAAGGTGTGGGAAAAATTCTGCTGAATATAGGAACCCGTGGCTGCGGCTTAGTTGCAGTTATATTGGCATTATCAGCTAAAGTGGCATTAGCACCAGAAGAATTATTGGCTGCCTCAGAGAGGATATGTGGTTTGCTATTAGTAGAATTGGCAAAATCGCTCAATTGGATAGCCGTAGCTGAACTTAAAGATATGGAAGTAATATTATCAAGATTTTGGCTGTTAGATTTTACCGGAGTTTCAGCTTGGGATGGAGTAATAATGAAAGCCGACTCAATGAGCAAGTATAATGGCATCCGTTAAGTTAATACAGTAGTTTTCAGGTATTTAAACCACAATTGAAACGGAGAGTAGAGAGTTGTATAGTTCAATTACTTAAAAGCGCTGTAAACTGAAGTAAGTAAAAAGAAGTGACAAGATGAGATTTTTAGTATTTACATCTCACCGATCACTCCTTATAGTTTGCGCGTTGATAAGCTGTTACGCATTTTTAAATTACAACAGCTTACTACATAGTTTATCCTCTAACTAAAGAGGCGAATAATTATTAACTTATTATGTGATTTTCTATACAAATGTTTTTAACTTATAATATCCATTAGTCTTACTCTTGTTTATGCCAGATAGTTACTTAATGGATTTGTTGTGGAAATCGAAAAGCTCAGATTACCGACTTTTCCAACAAACTGAGATATTTTTGTTAATAAAAATATGTATTCATAAGCACAAAACAACTTAACTTATATTATATATCTTTGGTAGTATTAGCTTGATGCCTGTGATGGAAGTTAGGGAAAAAATTATAAGTTATTCTAAGTAATTATGGAAACAATGATTATTAGTACTAAATCATTCATTGGGATAATGACAAAGTAAGTTAAACAAAAATAGGGGTTTAAGGTTTAGATCCAGGGTTTTTTGACTGTGGTGTTTTATCTAATTTCTCTGCTAAACATAATTGTGGCTGGTTTGTAAGTTTAGTTACAAATTAGCATAATCTGAGGTTAGCGGATTTTGCATTCGTATTTAGTTGAATTTACCGAATCTTCCCACTAAAGGTAGAAGTAATATTTAGTAAAATGCCGTATGCTTTTTGTAAAAAAGCATCTAAGTGCAATAAACACTCTCTAATTCCCTAGATTCAATCTGCTTTGAGCATCTAGGTTAAATGCAATACGTGTCAATTACAAAACTAGACCACGTGTAGCGTTATGGGACATAATAAATTGTCTAAAATCTAGAATAAACGTACTCTTATAGGTTTTATTGAATAATAATTATAATATATGATTAGTTAAAATTAGAACTCAGCAATGCAAGAAATGCTGCAATTATTATTTAGTAATTTACCTAGTAGATTTTTTGCTTAAACTCTGCAATTAAGTAGCAGGAATTTAAGGTGAACATAGAAAAATTTATCCAACGCTCAGAAACATTGCACAATCGTTTAGCAGATTTATACCAAACTGCTAGCGTATTACCTTGGATTTCACCGGATCTGCTGCCGCAAGCTTTTAAGGAAATTTATAACACCTCAAAGGTAGTGCAGTTAGCAGCACAAGAACTCCATCAGCAAAATGAGGAACTAATACAAACACGGAATTGCTTAGAAACAGAACGCCAATATTATCAAGAATTATTCGAGTTTGCGCCTGACGCCTATTTAGTGACTAATACAGAAGGAATCATTCAAGAAGCTAACTTCACCGCAGCTAAATTGCTGAATGTTTCAAAGCAATTTCTGGTGGGCAAACCCATGATTAACTTCGTCCCTATAGAAGAACGTCAGCACCTTCGTAGCGAACTCATCCAACTATCTCAATCAGACAGAGTTAAAGAGCTATTGATACGTTTGCAACAGCATCATGGTGAGTTCTTTGATGCAGCTTTGACAGTGGCAGTTGCCCGCAATCCACAGGGTAAGGTAACTTCTCTACGCTGGGTATTACGCAATATTGCTGAACGGAAGCGAGTAGAATCAGCAGTAGTCAAAAATGATAGCGACCTCTCCTATGATCGTCCCGTACATAAATATGCTAAAGGAGAAACTATCCCCCTTAACCCATTAGTAATTTTGTATGTTTGTCAGGGTTTGGTCAAACTTAGTACCTATTGTGAAACGGGTGAAGAAGTTTTAATAGGATTGGCAACAGCAGGAATGGTTTTTGGGTCTAGTTTGACATCTCTAAACATTTACCAAGCCACAGCCCTCTCTGATGTTGATTTAGTGTCAATTTACGCAGCAGAGATAGCTGCTTCCCCCAACCTGAGCCATATCCTTTTACCAAAAATTAATCAACGCTTACGGCAAACAGAATCTTTTTTAGCCATTTGTGGAAGACGACGAGTACAAGAGCGTTTACACCATCTATTACAACTTTTGAAACAGGAAGTTGGTGAAACTGTGCCGGGGGGAACTCGCCTAAATGTTCGCTTTACTCACGAAGATATTGCTAGCGCTTGCTGCACTACCAGGGTAACAATTACACGATTACTTGGTAAATTACAAGAGGAAGGTAAAATCAGTTTTGACTTAAATAAACACATGATATTAAGAGATTTTGATTAATTACTTATGGGTATCCCATGAGAAAATGCGACCTCATTCTTATCTTCTTATCTCGCAGAGAGGCATCGCAGTATTCAAAAATGTACCCAAAATAATGTATATCTAAATTTGACGTGTATTGCTAAAATCGCGATTGCAGCATGTCAAAGCAGCTATGCACACACTTGGCAACACAACTCCATCATCAGGCTACATCTTAGCACTGGATTTAGGTACGACAGGCAACCGCGCCTTTGTGTTTAATGCAGACGGCAAGATTGTTGGGCAGGCGTACAAAGAACTAACTCAGTATTATCCTCACCCCGGATGGTTAGAACATGACCCTCAACAAATCTGGGAAGATACGTGTTGGGTAATGCAAACCGCCATTAAGAATGCCCAGATTGCTCAATCAGCGATCGCAGCCTTGGGGCTAACTGTACAGCGTGAAACCTGTTTGATTTGGGACAAAACCACTGGTAAACCACTCCATAGAGCGATTGTCTGGCAAGATCGCCGCACTGCTCCCCTTTGCCACCAATTACAAGAGCAAGGTTATGCTAATGAAATTTATGATCGCACCGGATTAATTATCGATGCCTACTTTTCTGCTACCAAGCTCAGGTGGCTATTAGACAAGTTTACAGATGTTGATCTGAACAATATTTTAGTAGGTACTATTGATACCTGGGTGCTGTGGAACCTCACAGGTGGGAAAGTTCATGCTACTGACCACAGCAACGCCAGCCGGACTATGTTGATGAATCTCAAAAGCTGTGAGTGGGATGAGAAATTACTGGAATTATTTCAGATTCCGGCACATATTTTACCCCAGATTCAGCCTAGTTTAGGAGTATTTGGAGTTACTGATGTTACTTTGTTAGGCGCTGAAATTCCCATTACTGCCATCTTGGGAGATCAACAAGCTGCTCTATTTGGTCATGGATGTGATCGCCCCGGTTTGATTAAATGTACTTACGGAACTGGTAGCTTTTTAGTAGCTCACACAGGCGACCAAATTTTGCGTTCGCACCATCAACTTATTTCCACGGTGGCATGGACACAAGCAAATTCTAGGGGAACTTTAGATGTAGGCTATGCCTTAGAAGGGAGTATGTTTACTAGTGGAGCTTGTATTCAATGGTTACGCGATCACCTGAAGCTGATTAAAACTGCTGCTGAAAGTGAAGCGATGGCAAATCAAGTAACAGATAATGGCGGAGTCTACTTTGTGCCTGCATTTAGTGGGCTAGGCGCACCCTATTGGGATATGAGTGCTAGGGGAGCCTTTTTCGGCATTACCGCCAGTGTACAACCAGAGCATCTAGTACGCGCCGTATTGGAAGCGATCGCTTATCAAGTTGTGGAAGTGGTGCAAGCAATTAATGCATCTAGCAGTACTCCAGTTGGTCGATTAACCGTAGATGGTGGTGCTTGCGAGAATAATTTTCTGATGCAGTTCCAAGCTGATGTATTAGGTATTCCAGTTGAACGGCCGATAATGCGCGATACGACCGTTCAAGGAGCAGCATTTGCAGCAGGTTTAGCTATAGGATTTTGGGAGAACTATGAAGCACTCGTGCAACAACGGCAAATTGAACGTGTGTTTGAGCCAGGGAGCGATCGCTCATTGTCCAACTTTGTTACTTGGCAAAAGGCAGTGAAACGCACTCTCGCTTGGGGGGAGTAAGGGAATTCTAAATAAAAAATATCCTATAGCTTTAAGGGCAGGGGGAGGGAAAGTCGCAGTGAAGTTCAGAAATTGGATAATTTATTTTTCGGAATTCCCTAAATGCTTACTGCTCAGGCAAGACTTTAACTGAATGGTTAGTAAAATTCTGTTCCAGATAGCGTGGATCGGTTACTCCTAAGTGCAAAACAAGTGCTGTAATTAATCCACCTATAGCTGCTACTAAGAAAGCAGTTTTATAGTCAATATTGTCCACTATCCATCCACCTAAAAGGGGAGCCAGGATCGTGGCAGGGGCGACAAGAGTATTGCCAAGACCAATATAAGCTGGTCGTTGGCGCTGGTTACCAAACTCTAAGGTCATTACCGCAGCAATATTTTGCAGAGCGCTCATACCTATACCCGCTCCTATAAACACCAAGTAAAAAGAGTTTACATTGGGTGCTAGCCCAGCTAAAACCGAACTGAACGCACAAATAATAGAACCAGCCTCCAAAACCAACTTATTACCCCAGCGATCGCCCACCCAACCCAAAACCAATCCAGCAATAGTTTGCGTTAACATCAGCAGACCAGTAATTAACCCAATAGATTCTTCTCCCATGCCATGTTTGTGTACGGCATAGAGTGTATAAAAGGGAAGCGGCATTAATGCTAATTGTGAAAGCATACGTGTGATCACAAAGCAACGGAAATTCTTATCGCACCGGAGAATCACACTAAGACTGGCCCAAAATTCACTTCTAGTTCCAATGGTAGATAATGAGTTGCTTACTGGCTCTCGCGTCCTAGACATAAAAAACCAAGATAGAGCCATTGCAACGCTAGCACACAAAAAACAGAGAGCAAAGTTAAATGGCTGGGCAATTTGCTTAAGCAGTAAACCTGCTATTAAAGCACCAAAAATGCTCATCAGATTAGCCGCCGCCGATAAAGCACCGTAAAAATACCAAGCCTTCCGGGGGGAATAATTTTACCAACCATGCTTTGCCAAGCAGTAGCACTTAATCCGCCACCTAGTCCCTGCCAAATGAGTATGGCAAATGTTAGATATAAAAGAATTTGGCTATTGAGTTGTAACTGTAACAAAGCAACCAGTGCTAAACCGAAAAAAGGAAATCTCTGGTGAATTGTCAACCACATTACAGTTGGTTTGTAATATTGTAGTCGAGCTATTCTTTCAGCTGTTAATAGCTGAGGTAGTTGCCAGCCTAAACGCGGAATAGCTGGGATCAAACCGATGAGCAATGCAGAATGGGTAAAACCGCTAACAAATAGAGGAATAATCGTGATGTAAGAGGCAAAACCAGTTGCCAAACCAAAAAATGCACTTTCAGTAACATTAACAGTCAAGTTATGGCGAAGGTCTTTTTGAGTTTCAGAATTAAGCATTTTTTATAGATATTGCAAATGTAAATAAGTAATTTTTTGCACGTCAAAATCTGGCTTTGTTCAAGCCACATTCAGATAATTCAAAATTTGAAAAATAACGCTGTGAGGAATCAATCCCTCAGTCTGACGAGCGATAAATGCTTCTGTTATTTATCAAAAAAGCTTCATGTTCAAAACCTCGCCCGCAAGTGGCGCGTTCGCGGTAGCGTCTCGTAGAGAAAAAATCCTTGTATCTCAAGGTAGGTAAAAACCTCACCCCTAGTGTCGGGCTGAGTTTAATTGCGAATTGCGTTAGCGGAGCGGGGCGTTAGCCCATTGCGAATTGCGAATTGGATTTATACTTTTAGATTTTCTATTTTTTTACTCACTGGTGATTTGGGAAAGTTTGGGCAGCATTTTAAACCGATTTATATTCTTTTTTAGGCGCTTAGTTAAGTGGTAAGTACCGAACAAAAACCTGAGTTGCTTCCATAGATAGTTCCCAGATGTCACACTTAAATTATCATTAGAGAATATTTTTATAAAAAAAGCCTAAACTATGCGTTTGCAATATTTTTGGTAATTTACGCTCCAACAACTTGGAACAAATTCTATGCCGTGTGTAACTTTCCCTCAAACCTAACCCCAACCCCTCCTCCTTCCCTACCTTTTCTACAACAGGCTGCGCCAACGGAAGGGTAGCAAGAAGCAAAGCTTCTCAGGAGTGGGAGAGGAGAGATTTAATGTTGACGCAGCACTTATGCAAGCGATCGCAAAAGATAGAAAGCGATAAGATACTGGTGTATAAACTTAAGTATGGTAAGAAAGTGTGACTCCTAAGTGTCAAATCTGCGGAGTTTTTTAATAGGTAATTATCTAATTTTTTCTCGCCCCAGAAATCAAGGCATTGAAGCCATCTGTTTTATGCATAGGGCAAGAGCCATTTCAAGCCTTTTTGAAAATCCTTCAGAAGGTGTAAAAAGTTGCGAGTCAGAGTTACCTACAACTATTGCGTGGTAAGTTTGATTTGGGGTGTAAACTCCCATCTTAAAGTTTGATAACTGATAGCTGTTTTAAAATACCACTGACATCTAAGGATGCTGAACGCATGATTACTAAACCTAAGATTTTCATTGATGGCGAATCAGGAACCACAGGCTTACAAATTTACTCACGTCTCAATCAACGGGATGATATCGAGTTAGTTAGCATTGAGGCATCTAAACGTAGGGATGCAAGTGAGCGAGCTAAACTAATCAATGCCGTCGATGTTGTTATTCTCTGTCTACCTGATGATGCAGCCCGCGAAGCTGTGAGCTTAGTAAGTAGTACTACGGTTAAGATCCTTGATGCTAGTAGTGCCCATCGCACAGCTAATAACTGGGTATATGGTTTTCCTGAACTAAATCCAGAACAGCGAAAGAAAATTGCCAGCGCGCAGTTTGTCAGCAATCCAGGCTGTTATCCTACAGGATTCTTGGCTTGTATCCGTCCATTGATTGCCAAGGGACTTTTAAAGAGTAATTTTCCGATCACCGTTAACGCAGTGTCAGGTTACTCTGGTGGCGGAAAGAATCTCATCAAACAATACCACACCTTCCACGAACAGGAAGCTGGAACAGAGTCGCTATATCCATATGGCATCTACGGTTTGCAGTTTGGACATAAGCACGTCAAGGAAATGCATTATTACTCAGAGTTAGCATCGCCGCCGTTATTCGTACCGGCTGTAGGGGATTTTGAGCAAGGAATGCTAGTTCAGGTGCCTTTGCCTCTGGGGAGTTTGGATAATCCACCATCAGGTGAGGTTATTCATCAAACAATTGTTAACTACTACCAAAGTGAAAAATTTGTCCAGGTTGCTCCATACCAAGATTCTACTCTGCTGCGAGACGGAATATTTTTGGATGCGATCGCAATGAACGGCACCAATATTGTTCAGGTTTTTGTATTCGCCAATGACACTACTAAAGAAGCGTTGCTAGTTGCTCGTCTCGACAACTTAGGCAAAGGCGCATCAGGAGCTGCAATCCAAAACTTAAACATCATGCTAGGCTTTCCAGAAGAGTTGGGATTGTTATGAAAGAGCGTTAAACAATAGCGGAAAAGGGAGTAGAACTTTTACTCCATGCTCAATAACTAATGGCTTGTGCTAGACAGTAATAACTATTATGAGTACGTAAATTGCTTATTTGAAAAAGTAAAAAGGCAAATTGAGAAAGCAATTTGCCTTTTTGCTTGCTGAATCTACCGAAATGAATGCGCGATATACTGAAATGAGAAAGCAATTTGCCTTTTTGCTTGCTGAATCTACCGAAATGAATGCGCGATATACTGAAATGAGAAAGCAATCTGCCTTTTTGCTTGCTGAATCTACTGAAATGAGAAAGCAATCAAGCATTTTGAGAAAGCAATATGCCTTTTTGCTTGATGAATCTACCGAAATGAGAAAGCATTCAAGCATTTTGAGAAAGTAATATGCTTGAATGCTTATTGAAATAGACTTGAAACGAAGGCAGGAGGCAGGAGGCAGAAGGGAAGAATTTGGTGGGGATCTGAATCCCCCACCAAATAAGTCCCACTGAATCAGAAATTTCAGTGGGGGACTCAAACCCTTGCTTCCACGGGTGTATCTCATGTAAACGAGAACCGCTATATACTAACCTGATATTATTGACTTAATAATTTTAAAACTTTTAGTACTTGTTTTTGCTTATTCTTTTTTCAGTTCTTCAAGCAATTGAATTACATGATGTTCAAAACCTTTATTTCGCTCTTGAACTGATTCAATCAAAGGTTTATCAAAAAGATTAATGACATACTTGCCTAGTTGAATACCTAAAGGTTTTAAATGTCCACCCTTTAGATTTTCCAGAAATTGTTGGGGTGGTTTTTTTAGAATATCAGTAAACCATTCACAGGTTAGTTTAGCAATATTATCGGATTTAAAACAAACTAAACCCATAATATTAAATAGCCCACTATCCTTGATTAAGTTCTGAGTTTCTTCAACAGTTGGTTTCACACCCCAGCCAAGATTATCGATGATATCTGCTAAAAACTGAGGACGGATTGCGCTCCCTGTATCAGCAATAGCAGGTGCTAATAGGATAGAAACTTGCCCTTTAATGAAGACACTGTTAATTTTGATTTCTCGCTTTACATAAGTGTAAATTAGTTTGCGATCTTCTAAAATTTTCCGTCTAAGCTCCTCAAAGAGAATGTTAACGTCTGCAACTACCCTTTCTATCTGTGACTCATCGGAAGTATAAGATAGCAAATTCCGAATAAACTTTTCTCTATCTTGAGCCTCAGGAGGCAAAGCAGTAAATCCTTCTAACAAGGAGATATATTTACAGCCGAGGCTATGTCCAATCCAAGAAAAGTTTTTATCATCTAGATAAGCTTCATAATCATATCCTGCAACACTTGCCATCCTTACAAGCTCTGGCAGAATTTCATACTGCTCTCTCATCAGGTAACCAGCTTCTACATAATGGTTAAAACTAAAATTGAAAGGCAGAAGAATAATCGTATATCCCTGCTCATATAAGCATTGAAGCAGATAGCGATAAAAAAGCATGGGGCCAAATGTACCAAAGAAAGCCCCTGCAATAAATTGAATTACTCCTTTAGGCTGTGGATGCAGAGCAACCCAGCTATGAGAAACGGGTTTAAATCTCAGTTTTAAATTTGTATTTCCCATGACTTAGCAATGAGTGCGTCTCATTTCGGTAGGTGTATAATTAATCTCCAAACCAAAGTTGCTGCTTTTCGGATTCTTTAAAAGATTTTTTTGCAATAGGAATTTTTAAAGATATGTGAATATTTGAATGTATCCATCATTTTTTTAAAGACACTGTACTTTGAAAGATTAAAGCACTGTTACTGTTAACATTTAGCTTACTCCTGTTGTAAACAAGCTAAATATCATCAGACATCGCTCGTCAAATTGTGGTAAAAAAGCATGAGGAGCGATCGCAGTTACCTCAATCTCAGGTGAAGACACTGAGTTTGTGATTACCCAGCCCTTTCAAGGTGACTCCAAAAAGCTCTTCTGTCTCTCTTATCTCTGTGTACTCTGCGTCTATGTGGTTAAATAAATTACTTTCTTATCGTTCCAAGCAGAGAGAGCGCTGAGAAAAAACAATCTTATTTTACGAATCCAGTGGACTTTTTCCGCTTCAGTTTAGCTAAATACGTTTTAGTAACACCAACTTTATTAGTAAATCAAGACCAGTTAGGCATTGCAGGCAGCAATTTGTGTGTAATAAAGCTTGTACAATTGTCAAGGCGGTTTTTCCTGCCAGAATACTTCTTAGGTGTAAGATTTATCGACAGCAAAATTTTTATACTTTGTGTTTTTCCATCCTTCACTTGTGGCAAAAATGCCCCAAGTTAGTAGCTCATATCTTGCAATAGATAACTTTTACCCTTATGACTGGAGAGCAAAATCTTGGGAATAGAACTACGCAGTTTCGTATTTCTCGACAGCCTGCAACCTCAACATGCAGCATATATGGGAACAGTAGCCCAAGGCTTCTTACCATTACCAGGGGATACATCACTGTGGATTGAAATCTCTCCTGGTATCGAAATTAATAAAATTACGGATGTAGCCCTCAAAGCTGCTTCTGTCCGTCCGGGAGTACAGATAGTTGAACGACTGTACGGACTATTGGAAGTTCATTCTAGCTCCCAAGGGGAAACGCGAGCTGCTGGGCAAGCCATTTTGGCTGCATTGGGAGTCCGAAAAGAGGAATGTCTCAAACCGCGTGTTGTTTCTAGCCAAATTATCCGCAACATCGATGCTTACCAAACACAACTTATTAATCGAACGCGACGGGGACAGCTACTACTAGCAGGGCAAACGCTGTATGTATTAGAAGTAGAGCCTGCTGCTTACGCCGCACTGGCTGCAAATGAAGCTGAAAAAGCAGCATCGATTAATATCCTTGAGGTTCAAGCTGTAGGTAGCTTTGGAAGGCTTTACTTAGGTGGACATGAACGAGATATTCTAGCAGGTGCGGCGGGAGCATTAACGGCAATTGAAAGTGTAGCTGGTCGGGCAAATCCTCTAGGTATGCGTAAGGAGTAAAGGAGAGAAAATGGCAAATCGAGAGCATCTAACTTTACTCAAAGCAGGTGCAGTTACATGGATTGAGTGGAGAAAGAAAAATCCTCAGATTGAACCAGACCTCAGCACCGCAAATCTGCAAGGGGATAACCTCAGAGGCGCAAACCTCCAGGGGGTAAATTTGAGAAAGGTGGATTTAGGTAATGCTTTACTCGTGCGAGCAAACCTCAGTGGTGCTGACCTCAGTAGTGCCAACCTCTACAAAGCCTTGCTCGTTGAAGCTAACTTGAGTGATGCTAACTTCAGTGTGGCTAATTTGAGTGGTGCTATACTTACGCAAGCAGATTTGAGTCATGCCAATTTGATTGGTGCTGACTTGAGTGAGGCAAATCTTAGAGGCGCTGCGATCGCTCATGCTAATCTAATTGGAACTGACTTAAGAGGCGCTAACCTAAGATATGCCGATTTAGGTGCAGCAAAACTAATTCGGACTAATCTTTCCTTTGCCAACCTGATTGAAGCTAACTTGATTGCGGCTGACCTCAGCGAAGCTAGTTTGTACGAAGCGGAAGTGTTGGGGGCTTATCTTTATAAAACTGAGCTGTACAAAGCTAATCTGAACAAGGCTCACCTTAGTGGTGCTTACCTGTTCCGGGCTAACCTAAGTGAAGCTGATTTGAGTCAAGCTGATTTGAGTTGGACTAACCTTAGAGGCGCGAATTTGGCAGGAGCGAATCTTAGAGGAGCGAATCTTAGAGGAGCCGACATTAGGGGAGCTAACCTCAGCGGCGTAAATTTTCAGGAGGCAATTATGCCTGACGCTTCAAGGCACGATTAATTAATTTTCTAATTAACATTTAGATTCATTTGCTGGAGTTTAAACTAGTTAGCAGTGTTAAATCACTCGGCACTGCTGATTTAATTAGGTTAATTAAGCTTAAATTTAGCACTATGCATTTTGGGGCATTCTTTGCCAAAATAAGCTTTAGTACTTAAAAAAAGCATATAAAATTAGAAATTAAAAATTTTACATTTTTAAGATTTGCTAAAGAAGTTGACGTAACCGTAAGCGTTAATGATAATTAAGTAGTTACAATTAAGTAGAAAAATAATTAAAATAAATGATTTTTTACACACCTACTTAGCATTTGCATAATCAATTAACCAAATCAATAATTAATATTTTATAAGTAGTATTAGTATTAATTAGGTTAACAAAGGCACCTGTATTTAAACTCAGAGTTTTAAATAATCTGCATTGAACTTATAAAAAGTTCTTTGACTGGGGCCGAAGTTAGGCATTAATTATTAGAAATTCAAGAAAAATAATATGGCAGTTATTTACGGCACTACATCTCCTGACACAAGAAATGGGACTTCGGGAGATGACACAATATATGGTTGGGCTAATGGTGGTAATGCCAATAGTTTGTCTGGTAACGATACTCTGAATGGTGCAGATGGTAATGATAATCTGTTTGGCGGGACGGGAAACGACAGTTTAATCGGTGGTCTTGGCAATGACACACTTAATGGCGGCTTGGGTATCGACAGCTTAAATGGGGGAGTAGGCGACGACACTTACACCATTGACAGTGCTACCGACACCATTACAGAGGCTACTAATTCAGGCACAGATAGCGTCCGGTCTTCTGTCGCCTACACACTGGGTGCCAATCTGGAGAACCTGATACTGACCGGAACTAGCGCCATCAACGGGACAGGTAACAGTCTTAATAACATAGTCTTTGGTAATACTGTTAACAACACTTTGAATGGCAGAGCAGGTAATGACACGCTAGATGGTAATTTGGGCAATGATACCCTCAATGGTGACGACGGTAATGATAGTTTACAGGGCGGGCCCGGCAATGACAGGCTCAATGGGGGGTCTGGAAACGATATTCTCATCGGTGTTTGGCCCGGTAGTGCACTCTCACCTGGATTAGGAGAGACTGATACCTTAACTGGCGGTGTTGGGCTAGATAGATTTATCCTTGGGGACGCTATAAATGTCTACTATGACGATAAAAACACTACCAATGCTGGTTTTGGGGACTTGGCTACTATTACTGACTTCAACACTAGTGAAGATCGAATAGAACTCAAAGGCTCCCCAAAAAACTACCGCTTGCAATCTGCTGGAGCCACTACACAAATATTTTTAGACAAACCTGGAGCAGAGCCAGACGAGATCATAGGTATTGTGCAGAGGGTAGTAAACCTCAGGCTTGATAGTGACGATTTCCTTTTCTATGAGCAGGAAAACGCTAGACAAGCTACAAACAATACACTAGCCAGCGCTCAAGAATTGGGTTCTTTATCATTAGGCTCAGACGTTAATATTTCAGGTGAGTTAGTCACAGTTCAACCGGGGGACAATCCCGATTTCGACTTTTTTACATTCTCTCTAGCAAATCAAAAAACTGTCACTATTAGTGCGGCTACAACCGATGATACAGTTATTGGACTGTTTAACAATACTGGGATTTTACTGCAAAGTGACGACGATAGTGGCCCCGACTTTGGGTCATTAATCACCGCTTCACTGGGTGCTGGAACTTACTCAATATCAGTGAGTAAATATGCTTTCTTCCCTCAAAATGGCGAAACTTTCTCTGGCTCTAGTGATAGCAACCCTGCTCCTTACACGCTGAAAATCAGTTTGGCAACTTAAGATAGTACTGCATTAAAAAGCTGACTTTAAGTATACTTTTAGTGCTAGTTAAAGGAACACAATTCTGTGCCCACCTTGCCTAACAAAAGAATATTTATAAGCTAGTACCCATTGATCATTTCACCCTATAATCTCTAAAACTGTTTCCTTTCTCAAGAAGATTTAGCAATAAAATCATCTGATTATTTTATGAACAAAATAATGAATAACATTAACTCATCCAACCAAGAGCAACGCAGATTTATCAGGAAGTTTGCTCTCAAAAGCTACTTTGTTGCTGCTAAAACGTTGTTATTTACAATAGTTCTATTAAATTATGGCACTACTGGAGTAAATGCTGAACCTAAAGCCCTGCGTCCTGATATTCAGATTCGTAATATTACGAATACCATATCGGTCTCTGCTTCGGTTCGGATTGTAAAAGATCCACGAAACAATACCCTCTATTACCTCAAACAAAATGGTGATATTTATCAAGTTAATTTAGGCTTGTCTAATAGTAGACTTGTGTACGACTCTAGTAATCATAATCTAGGTGAGACTCAAGGTATGGCCATTGGCCCTAACGGCACAATTTATTTAGTTGGCAATGCAGACCTTGTGAATAACCAGACCAAAGGAATTATTGTTAAAGGTGAAATTAAGTCAGGTACAGAACAGCGCGTCTGGTCTGTCTTAGCTAAGAGTGCAGGCTATCCCAAAAGCAGAACAGCCTATGACCATCGCTTCAACGGCGTGGTTGTTAGCCCGGATGGTAATTTTATCTATGTGAATAGCGGTTCTCGTACCGATCACGGTGAGGTTCAATCTGCTAATGGCCTATATCCTGATACTCGCGAAGTAGGATTAACCGCCTGTATACTCCGTCTTCCTACTAATGGCAAAAATCTTTTTCTTGCAAACGATCGCACAACTTTAAAGGCCGGTGGCTATATTTTTGCAGAAGGAATACGTAATACTTTCGATATGGCCTTTGCACCCAATGGGGATTTATTTGGCACAGAAAATGGCCCCGATCGCGACATGTCAGAAGAATTAAATTGGCTCCGTCGAGGTGGTAATTACGGCTTTCCCTGGCGGATTGGCGGGACAGACAACCCACAACAATTCCCCAATTATGATCCTGCCAAAGACCTTTTGTTAAGCCCCAAATTTAATGCCGTCCAAAGGGGCTACTTTCGTAACGATCCAACTTTTCCTGCTCGGCCTACTGGAAACTTGATTGAACCAATTCCTAATTTGGGGCCAGACGCAGACAATTTCCGTGATCCTGTAGATGGCAAAGTTAAAGACGCTAGTGTTCTTGGGCAACCTTTTAGCAGTTTTACATCGCACCGCTCTCCTTTGGGCTTAGTTTTTGATACACAAGGAGTACTGAGTCCAGAATTCAACAGAGATGGATTCATGCTGAGTTTTACAACAGGCGACCCCATCGGCGAAACACTACCAGGCCCTTTTAAAGATTCCGGTCAAGACCTACTGCATTTAAACTTAACTAAAGTAGGAAATACCAACTATAAATTTAATGCTACCCGCATTGTTGAAGGTTTTACTAATCCTATTGACGCTGCGATTATCGGCAATAAAATTTATGTTCTGGAATATGGTGGAAATCAAGGAATTTGGGAAATCACTATGCCGACTAGATGAAGCAGACTGAGTATTTTTGTTGTCAAACTCTAGGTAACAGAACATCTGGACATTAAGAGGATGTTTGAAAACTCGTAAAATATACTAGAAACCCCCTCTTCCCTACAAGGGAATGGGGGCTACGTTTCTAATACCAATTTAATGTGAAGCTGCATAGAAAAGAGCTTCGAGAATAAAGTTATAAGAAGAGATAGATATTACCTGCTCAAGTGTAAGTTGATCAAATATTTATTGGATGCGATCGCGTAAACTTTGTAAAGAAGAGAAAAGCTGATTTTTGAGTGGTTCCTTGAGGAGCTGCCAAAGCCTTTCAATGGGATTGAGTTCAGGGGCTGAAGGTCGTTGAAACAGAGGAATAATATTTTCTGGCCAACAAATCGCTGAACTTGTATGAGCAGGTGCTTGGTCAACCTGTAAAATAGCGTAATCCCCACCTAATTGTTGAGATAGCCAGTCCAAAAACTGTTGAAAACACTCGCCATCTAGTTTTGGATATTCGTAAAGAAAGTGGTCTCCAGTCAATGGTTCAATTGCACCATAAATCCAAAAATTTTCCCGTGGCCATTTCACCTCAACAGTGGGCTTTACTCCAGAGGCAGTAATCACTTTTCCTGTTAGAGTTTTGAGTCCAACCCTAGTTTCATCCTGGCACAGGTAGCGAACACACTTGCCGCCAGGTGCTAGATGTTTTTCTAGACGATTCAGAATGATACCGAGTTTTTTTTAAACTCAGATACTAACTTTTCATCCTGCTTATGGCTTTGAGGACGTGGTACTTTTAGTTTTGCCCCTAATCGATATCGAACCAATGCATAAACCGTTGCATACTCTATATCTTGCCCCTGCTCTTGCTTTAACCACTCCACTATTGCACCATAGCTACTAAAGCCTTTTCCTGTTTTTAACTCCTCCTCAAGTGCCGCGATCGCTCCTTCAGGAATTTTCCGTTTTGCTCCTAGTGCTTTTTTGATTTCTAATAAGCCTGATATGCCATCAGTTCTGTACTTCTGCAACCATCTCGTGACCGTTGAAGTATCTTTTGCCAAACGTTTTCCGATTTCTTGCTGCTCCTTAACCTGCCCGCTTTTTATCCACCACAGCATCATAAGCTTTTCTTTCTGATTTCCTAAATTCGCTGTTTGTAGACGTTTTTTAAGTTCTTCTTCGCTCTCTGCGATTTCAATCTTAAAAGGGCGGCTCATGGTTATTTTAATTTATCGAGTTTGTTTCCTCTATTGTATGCAGCTTCATATAAAATTGGTATAAGGCTTTGATGTTAATAAAAATACTTTTCAAACATCCTCTAAGAGATGATTGCTCCCTGATGTTGTTCAATCCAATCCCTTCCCCATTGGAACCGTACCCCAGCACTACGGGCGGCAGCTTCATCTTCGGCGTGATCGCCTACATAGATTGTATTTTCGCGAGTATGCTTGTGCCGTACCATTGCCAGTTGCAACATTCCTGCTTTGGGTTTGCGATAGTGCCCTGACCATTTGGTTTTACTGTGGTTATGCACATTGTGGCGAGTGACACGGAAACATTTCTTGCCTTCAAAGTCAGGGCAAAAGTAGATTTCTCTTAATTCTGGAAATAGCTCAAGCGTATACTGCTGTTCGGTGATGCACTGTTGAATAGACTTGTGCCCTGCGGCAACGCCACCTTGATTGGTAATACCGACAATAATCCAATTATCTTTGTAAGTGCCAATAGCAACTTCAGCACCCGAAATAATTTTCTGGTCTTGAGGATGTTGAAAGTATTGCTTGCCGCTAAGTGGTTCTCGAATTGTGCCGTCTAAGTCCAGCAATAATAGGCTCATCTTTTCTGTGTTGAACTCTCCCCTCATATTCGACATCCTAAGCTGGTAATCATTACTTATCCTCTAGCTATCGGAAGGCGTATTCGAGTGGCTGATCCTCCTCCAGATTGAATTGTAGATGTGATGGGTTAGTTAGAATACAACAATAATAGAAATAGTGACAGGTTTCCTAAATAGCTGCCCCTTCTACGCAAAGGGAAGCGCTTTTTATATATCACTTAATACGAATCCGTTGCTTTAGATAGAGAGTGAATGAAATATAAATAGCTACGGTTTAAGTGAAACCTAGTTGAGTGGCGATATCCAAGTCATTAGACTTCGTGGATAAGTCTTTTTTGCTTCACATTTTGCGATCGCCAAAGGGCTGGACAGGGCCAAAAAAAGTAGATGACAAAGAAGAACGACTGAGAGCAGCATTTATGAACTTCGATTACGACCTTTTAATTATTGGTGCAGGTTCAGCAGGTCTTGCTGCTGCTAAACGAGCTACTTCTTATGGTGTCCATGTAGGAATTGCAGAACAAGCAGACGTGGGTGGCGCTTGTATAAATTACGGCTGTATTCCTGAAAAGCTAATGGCTTATGCTGCTAATTTTTCCAGCCTTTTTTCTAATGCAATATCTTATGGATGGAGCGAATTTCATAGCAGCTTTGACTGGTCGAAATTTATAGCAGCTAAAGACCAGAAAGTTGAACAAATCCATCAATTACACATTAAATATCTTAAGGAATCAGGAGTAGATTTTATTAGAGGTCGTGCTAGTTTTGTTGATGCTCATACCTTAGACATCGACGGAAAGCAAATAACAGCAGATACAATTTTGATCGCGGTAGGTGCACAACCTTTCAAGCCGAATATACCTGGGATAGAACATACTATTACTCCAAAAGAACTCTTTCAAATGAAAACATTACCCAAACACATCGCTATTATTGGAGGAGATTATTATGAATTAGTGCCCATCTCCGTTTCTTGCATACCTGAAGCTGCTACAGTTGGTCTGACAGAAGCTCAAGCACTAGAAAAATTTGGTAAATCGGTGCAGTGTTACCGTGAGAAATTTCAACCACTTTTTTATAGCCTGAATGGGCAAGATGAAAAAACCCTGATTAAATTAGTAGTAGAAGGGAAATCAGAGCGAGTTTTGGGCGCTCATATGGTCGGTGAATCAGCATCAGAAATTATTCAAAGCATTGCTGTAGCTATAAAATTAGGCGCTACCAAAAATGACTTTGATAATAATATTGGTATTCATCCATCGAGTGCTGAAGAGATTTTCTCTTTATGAGTATTAATGCTTAATTGGAGTGAAACTTACATTGAACATTCAAACTTTATTAAACCTTTTGACAAGCTTACAGTCTAAATTACACAACTATAGTTAGAGAATAATATACCTAGTCACTTTTAAGATGGAAGTATAATACAGCATTTTGAAAGCATTAGATTCATTGCCTGCTATTGTGCTAAAATTCCCGTTCGTTTGACAATACCTAAAATCATAGTCAAGTTTACAAACTTTTGATAACTAATTATCATGTCAGATGCAACAGCAACACAGCTAACCGATGCATTACATGAAGCGGCTCATCCACTGACGGGTACTGCCCAAGACTACGATCCACTCATGGATTTAATTGGTAATGCCCGCTTTGTGCTGATTGGCGAAGCCTCTCACGGCACCCATGAATTTTATGAACAACGGGCTGATATTACCAAGCGGCTGATTCAAGAAAAAGGCTTTACGGCTATAGCAGTGGAGGCAGACTGGCCGGATGCCTACCGTGTTAATCGATATGTACGGGGAATTAATGATATTCCTACTCCTGCTGAAGCGCTTGTAGGCTTCGAGGATTTTCCAGCTTGGATGTGGCGCAACACAGATGTGGTGAACTTCATCGGTTGGCTACGTCAGTATAATGATGCATTACCGCAGAATGGAAACAAAGTTGGCTTTTACGGGCTTGACCTTTACAGTATGTATACCTCAATAAGCGAGGTTATTGCTTACCTAGACAAAGTTGACCCAGAAGCCGCACAACAAGCGCGCCGCCGATATTCTTGCTTAGAACACTTTGAAGAAGATACCAAAGCTTATGGGTATGCGGCTGCTTTTGGTATGAGCGAGTCTTGTGAGAAAGAAGTTATTAATCAATTGATGGAATTGCAACGCCGGATTACGGAATATGCAGGGCGTGATGGCCAGGTTGCAGAGGACGAGTTTTTCTATGCCCAACAGAACGCCCGACTGGTGAAGAATGCCGAGGAATACTACCGTTCAATGTTTCAGGGACAAGTGTTGTCTTGGAACATACGCGATCGCCACATGGCAGAAACCCTAGATCACCTCGCCACCCATTTAGATAAGCAAGGAAACCGCTCAAAAATTGTGGTTTGGGCGCACAATTCCCACCTAGGCTATGTACGAGCAACCGATATGGGAATTGCGGGTGAACTCAACGTCGGGCAATTGGTACGAGATAAATATGGTGATGATACCGTACTTGTGGGTTTTACAACTTATACGGGTACAGTTACGGCTGCTTCTCTTTGGGGTGGTGTACCTGAACTTAAACAAGTTCGTCCAGCATTATCTAACAGTTACGAAGCTTTATTTCATGAGGTAGGTTTACCTCAGTTTTTACTGAATTTACGACAAGAAAATCAAGCAGTTACAGGACTAGAAAAACCGCGATTAGAGCGAGCGATCGGCGTAATTTATCACCCAGAAACTGAGCGTCAGAGTCACTACTTCTATGCTCGACTACCCGATCAGTTTGACGCTGTAATCCACATTGATGACAGTAGGGGAGTACAACCACTAGATCGCACTTCTCATCTAGATACAACTGACCTACCAGAGACATTTCCTTTCGCTGTCTAAATCAATAGTTAGTTTGAAAATCATGCCTGCTCAGATTCTCGATTTCTTAAAAAGTCGGGAATCTTGTTGTGACAAATTCTGCCATAGTTATCGGGGCAAACCAGTGAAAAGCCTCAAACAGCCTATTTAATACTTTTGACTTTTGATTTTTGACTTCCGCCTTGCGGTACTAGTCCCTTACCTAAAACCATACGCCACCCGAACGCAATCGAGGCAGAGTGCCCAAATTTTTGATCAAAATGCTACTCAAATGCTACTCAAAAACAGTCATAACTAAAGCAGGATGTCTGTTGTAAATGGAGTTAAGAAGCTAATGCCGTGGTTTGTAAAGATTGAAGAAGGCAAAGTCGATAAACCGATTTTTGACCAATATGTACCTGCCCATAAAGCCTACATTCAGGATTTGATTGCTAAAGGACACAAAGCGCGAACAGGCTATTGGGCAGAGCAAAGAGGCGGAATGTTGCTGTTTGAGGCTGCCTCAAGGAATGAAGCAGAAGCAATTGTAGCTGATGACCCCTTGGTGAAACACGGTTGCGTCAACTATCAACTTTATGAATGGCGGATTGTTATGGAATAACACACATTTACTGGTTTTTAATGTTATGCTTTTAGAAGACCTGGATCTATGCGATCGCAACACCCAAATCTTGTCAGAACCGGAAGGTAGCAGCAACACGGGAGGCTTGTGATAGGCGTAGTCTCCGGGTCGCCCTATTTGTAGGAACGGTCTGAGACAATGGCTGGTTTTGGAGATATTGTTCAAAAAGCTTTTTACCTCGGTGTTGGATTAGCTTCTTACGCAGGTGAGAAAGCAGGGGGAAAATTAGCCGAAGTGCGATCGCAAGTCCAAAAACTGGCAGATGAAATGGTGGCAAAGGGCGAAATGAACACAGAAGAAGCCCGCCGCTTCGTTGAAGATATGATGAAGCAAGCCCAACAGTCCCAAGCATCTGGTGAAACGTCTGAAAAAACACCTCCTTCTGAACCTCGCCGCATTGAAATTTTAGAGGAAGATGAAGAACCAACGGTGAAACAGGGATCAACTGATGAGAACACGGAGAAATTACGCCAAGAAGTACTAGACCTGCAAAACGAGTTAAAACGATTGCAACGCGATCAATAAAAAACATTGTTTGATATAATACCAGTATAAGTGGCACTTCAGAGAGAAAGTTGATAAGATACATTGCCTAGTGTGTATAGTGCTTCAAGCCAGATAGCACAACTCGTCCTGTTTATAGCCTGTAAAGGCATCAAGTTTATGGAACAGTGGCAAAAAGATTTAGCAGAAATTGTTGAAACAGTGGCTGATGAAGTAGAGCGTTTCTTCCTGGGAATGAGTGAAATAGTAGACGCTTTTTTTGAGCTAACGGAAGAAATCACCGAGCAAGTCCCTAACATTGCTACTGAAGTCGATCAGTATTTACAGGATTTGACCGAACCAATGTTTGAAGCTTACTGGGAACTGGAAGACCTTATAACAGATGTAGATCCAGGTTTTCCTTATTCGGTTGAACCCACGGCTGAGAAGAATCCTGCCTGTATCGGTTGTACTCACTACCACGGTCAAGTTTATAGTGGTAATTTGTTAGTTTGTGCCATGCATCCCCACGGTTGTGAAGATGAAAATTGTCCAGACTGGGAGAAGAAAGAGTATTGAGGGGGAGTGGGGAGTCATTCAAGTTTAGATTTTGGATTTTGAATTTTGGATTGGAGGAAAAATTTAAAATCCAAAATTGGCAGAGTTAGGAGTTAAGAAGCTACAAAATTTAATAAAGGACGTAAAAATCAGTAAAACAACTAATGACAACTGACAAATTATCTGAAAGTGTAACCCAGCCAAGCCAAGAAATGAAGTATGGCGAACGCGACATTGCCGAAGGTAAACTAATTACCTTTCCGAATCCGCGCGTGGGAAGGCGATATGACATTAACATTACTTTGCCGGAATTTACTTGTAAATGTCCGTTTTCTGGTTATCCTGACTTTGCGACAATTTACGTTACCTATGTGCCTGATGAACGGGTAGTGGAATTGAAGGCGCTTAAGCTTTACATTAACAGTTACCGCGATCGCTACATTTCCCACGAAGAATCTGCCAATCAGATTCTGGATGATTTTGTGGCTGCTTGTGATCCGTTGGAAGTAACTGTAAAAGCAGATTTTACGCCTCGCGGAAATGTGCATACTGTGGTTGAAGTGCGTCATCAAAAGTAGCATAAGTTTTAAACGCAAAGGGACGCATTCGCATTAGCGTTCGCGCAGCGTCTCGTAGAGAAGCGGTAGCGACGTTAGGAGCGTCAGCGTCTGTCTGCGACACGCTGCGCGAACGCAGAGAAGGAAATCGCAGAGGAACGCGGAGGATTACTCTGTGTTCCTACCCTGCGGGAAAGCGTTCGCGTAGCGTCTCGTAGAGAAGCGCCTCTGCGTTTAAACTTCAATCGCCGTCTCTTTTTCCTCAACTTTTGGCTGTGAACTCAGCCGATCTAAAATTTCCAAAACCTCTTGTTCAAAAGCAACTTGGGCGCGATTAGTTTTACCACCCACATATAAGCGATCGCCTTTTTGCAATGCCCATATTTGCGAATGAGAAAAGTAACTCATCACCACACCCAGCATTAATAAACCAAACCCTGAGTAAACAATTGGTATACCTGGATCAGCTTTAATTTGTAAGCCAGTGCTGCCAATTACATCTAGAACTTTGAGCTTTACGCCATTGACTTGGGTAGACATCCCGGCGCGGACAGTATCAACAAGTTTGCCAGCAGGATCATAAATTAATACCATCCCTTGCAAGTCTTTGGTTAACAGGGAGACACCCTCACTCAAATCCGGTTTCGTAGGAACCCACGTTCCCCAAATGCGCCCTTGTCCATTAGTGTTCAATTGCGCCATTGGTAGCTGAAAAATCGGGCTGTTGTTAAATTGGACGCGAACACCTGCAATTCCCCAATCAGTTTGGTAGAAAGTTACACCATGATAGCGGAGAGGCTCGTTGACAAAAATCTTCTTGTGGTCAACTTCTTCCCCCTGCTTATTCAAGACAGACAGATCCGAATAAAATTGATCAATGCCGCCAGATGGAGTGTAGTCAATCCAAAAACGATTGACGCGAACAGACCAATCTTTCGGAACTTGAGGTGCTGCTAAAGGGCCAGCATCTACAATATTTGTCACTTGAAATGTATCGCCACTGGCAACCATTTCCTGAGCAAGAAACCCAGTCATCGCCCCCCAAATTCCCCCTATCAATATAGCTACGATGCCAATATGAACGATAATTGGGCCGATGCGTCCGACTATTCCTTTGCGAGCGTAAAGGAGATTTTCTTTATCTTGATCTGGAAAAATTTTATAGCGGCGTTTCTGTAATATTTGACTGAGAGAATCCAGAGAACCAGTATCTAGTTCTGCACTTAAAGCTAACTTTTGAAATTGCCGTGGTTCTTCGTAATATTTCCAGCGCTGGGCAGCTTTTAAGGCTGGTAACTGCCGGGTAAAAGAACAAGCAGTTAAGCTAGTGCCAAATAAGATAAGTAATGCCAGAAACCACCAAGTACGATATACATGGTCTAACCCAACTACCTGAATTACCTTCCAAGTTAAGAAACCAAATAAAGCTGGATGTTCTGGGTAGTTGGCTTGGTAGAATGCGGGTGACTGTCCTTGCTCAATTACAGTACCAGTAGAGCTAAAGATTGCAATCAATAGCAGTAGTGCGATCGCTAGCCGTAAGTTGGTCAGTACGGGCAAAAGCTCCTGGCGTAAAAACTGCCCAGGTACTGCCCACCATTTTAATTCTTTGGAAGCTGAATCTTCTATAGTCATTATGTGTAAAATCTAACAAAGGTATTGATAATATCAAAGATTGAAATTAAAAACTGCCAAGAGGAATCCGAGAAATTAAGGAAAATACACCAAATCCTACTAATAGCGCCCCACTAACTGGGTTAATCCAACCAGACCAGCGACGCAATTCTAGTAACTTTTTAATTGAAGCTGTAAAAGTACCTGCCAAAATCAATGGAGCTACATAACCGGCTGTGTAAGAAAGTAGCAAAACAGCCCCTAAAATTAAGTCTTGTGTATTGGCAATCCAACCCAACAAACTAGCTAAAACAGGCGTGCTACAAGGAGATGCGACTAAGCCGAAAGTCAGCCCCAGCAAATAGGAACGCAATCCTGCTGGTAAATCTGGCGAAATCCAATTCGTTTCACCCAAGGATGGAAATTGCAGAGGTAGTGCTTCTAGTAAGTTCAGCCCCATAAGAATGGCAATAATGCTGACGATAATCGGCAAACCAATTCCTACTTGCCCGTAGACTTTTCCGATCAAACCTGCTATGATTCCTAACCCTGCTAATGTAGTTGCTAATCCTAGAGCGAACCAAGTTGATTGGGCAGCTGCTTGGAGGCGGCTTTTGGCTTCATAACCACCGATGTAACCAATGGTAATTGGTAGCATAGAAAGCATACAGGGTGTGAGACTGGTGAGCAAGCCAGCCGCAAAGATAATACCAACACTCACCACGCTAAGGTGTGTCAGTTGGTTAGAAACGAGGCTGTTGGCAAATTGTTCTAGTTGGTAAATTTGGGTTTGCAGGTTATCAAACATAGGGAGTTTTTGAGCGGGAAATGCTTACTCTGCTTGAATTTTAGCTTATTTTTGCTTTGTGAGTCATTGAAGAGGAAAAGGGTCAGGGGGCAGGGGAGAAGACCGCATAAATAGAATTTAGAAATTTAGAGGCTTAAAACCCTTTTAGCAGCGTAATTCCAGAACTTGATCTCATGTCCGTTTAAAGACTTATCATGAAGACCGCAGGCAGCAGGGAGCAGGAGGTAAAAGGACTTTCCGGTTTTTGGACAGATGTTGGAATTATAAGTAGTTAACCGGACATCATATGACCAATGGCATACCTAAATATCTCCCCACAGTTGTTTAACCCGTTTCAAATCTTTACATACAATTTAAAAGATTTCATAATGCGACACCTCATAAGCTCTAACCCTACAATCGCGGTCACAGGTGATTGTAGGGTTTTTTATATGCCCTATGATGGGTAATTTGGAGGTTATCTACCTATTTTTATAATCTAAAATCTAGTTTCATATTCAACTTGGAATTGATTTTCATCCCCCAAATTAGTTGAGCCTCGCATCAAAATTTCGTCATTGAGTCGATAAAGCACGTTATAACGGAAAGACTCATCGCTAGAAAGAGGGCGTGATAAAGAAGCAGAGAAATTTCTACTGATGTCAAATACACCTTCTGCTGATAAATTCAGAACTGAAGCTGTGGTTGTTTCATTATTAGTAGTAGGGGTGGGAAATATCCGAAATTCGCTGAAACCAATAGCCTGTCCGATCGCAGTAATAGTTCCTTGCAAACCACCTAAAATGGTAGAGCTAGCGAAATTAGTCAGTCCTTGTCCCGCATCTGCTTGACCGAAAGAACCAAGAATCGAGCCACCCAGTAAAGCAACTATTTCTCCTCTACTACGGTTAGGTTCACTCGTCAGTTCCAGATTTTCACCCAATTCACTAGCTGGCCCGTTAACCCTGGCTTGAACGCGAACTGTACGTAAAGTCCCAAAGTTGCTAGCAGAAACATCGCTGATTTCAGCAGACAATGGTGATTCCAAAATTCGACTATTCGTTGCCGATGCTTCAGGTACAATTGCGAGCAGTCGGACATCCAAAGTAGGGTCAAGTCCTTGACTTGGAATAAACCGCGCGGTTTGTTCATAGCCTCGTTCCAAGGCGAACTCAGTGGAAAATAAACTTACTCGTCCTCCTGTCAAACGAATGACTCCTTCAGGACGCGGTTTGGATAATGTACCATTAATGGTCAAGTCGCCTTTTGCTTCAAAGCTCAATAGGGGCTGACTAAAGACGGCTGCTCCTGGTATTGAGTCGAGAAAGGATTGACTGGTAACACGAACATCATCATTTAGAATTAATTTTAAATCTGCAAACTCTATAGGTAAATTGGGTGGAGTTGCTGTGCTAGTGCTACTTTCTGGTGTAATCACTGGGCTAGGATTACTCTCTGCTGTAGGTGTAACATTAATGTTAAACTCTTCCCTATTTATGACGTTAGGGTTAGCCGCTGCTGTAGCTGCTGATTTTTTCTGACCAGTAGCCGAGTTTCCAATAATCACCTGACCATCACTCAGTTCAATCTCTCCACCAATTACAGGTTTTAGCGCTGTTCCGCGAAGTACAATATCGCCGCCAACACCGCCTTCATACAGTCCTGCAATTTCAAAGTTGAGTTTGTCTGCTATTGATACTGTGAGAGGATTTGCTACGCCTTGCTGAGGCTGAAGAATCGGGAGTATGCCTGATGCACTTACTTGCCCTTCATTGTAAGTGCCTTGGATACTTTGGACATTCACCGTACTGCCATTAAATTGCGCTGTCCCTGTGACATTCGTTAGGGGTTCAGATAAGGCTTCAGCGCTAAAAGTCGCATCATTAAGTGTGACATTGCCGTTAATAATTGGTTCGTTTAAAGTACCTTGAACATTTAAATCTACTTGTCCTTGACCATTTACCCAAGCGACTTGATTGTTAGTAAACAGGTTTAGCAGTGCCAATCCTTCATTGTTCACATTGGCGTTGATGCTAATTTGATTGCTATCCGGTTGCACTTCGGCAAAAGGTAACGGAGCAGGTACGCTACCTGTAATGATAACTGGCTGCGTTCCTGTCACTAGTAAGCTACTGTCAAAATTCAAACGAGCATCGTTGTAATCAAAGTTCACTTGTCCTGTTTGCACAGGTTGCTGGTTAAGAGTCGCATTGGCTAACGTCACTTCCCCTCTAACACTAGGGTCTTGTAAACTACCTCCCAATGTGGCATTAGCATTTACATTACCAGTGATATCTATGGGGTATTGTTCGATAAAAGGTTGTAAAAGTGATAAAGGTAAACTTGCTACATTCAAATTTCCAGACACTTGCTCAGTTCCTAACTGTCCTGAAAAAGCCACCAGTCCTTGATTTATACCGACACTCAACGGCGAAAGTGTGACGATTCCATCGGCAAAAGTACCTTGAGCAACGACTTGATTAATGGAGTATTCACCCCATTGCCAGTTAGCACCTTGGAAATTAAAGCCGACATTCAACCCAGACTTTAACGAGCCATTAGCTGTAATTCCTCCACTCAAAGCACCCGTTAATTCTGCAAGGGTAGGTAAAGATGCAGTTTCATTTCTCTCTTCTTGTTGTTGTTGTGCTACCAATCTTCTAATTTTTGAGAAATATGCAAGCTGTGTTAGCAAATCTGCATTGGGCAAACTGATAGTCTTGGTATCAAGTACCTCTGCTCCAGCTAATGTTGGAGGCTGCAACCCGGTACCAAAGTCTTGAAAATCAAAGATATTAAACGCTTGTAAAAGTCTCTGGATTCTTGCTTGGTCAAAATTAGCTTGGAATTGAAATTGCGGGTCGTTTCCTGCTTTTACATTTCCACTCAGAGCGATGTTGCTATCTCCAATCCGCAATTGACCATTAGCCAAGCTAGCAGTACCATCAGCATAATTAATAGTGCCGCGAAATTCATCTGCTGCTACTCTGGCAACACGAGGCCCAACGATCGCAACGTCTCCCGCAATAGCATAATTATTCAGATTAACAACTAAATTTCCTGATAGTTGCCCTGCCAAAGGTTTCAACTGATTGTTAGGTAAAAAGCCGCCAACAAGAGCTATAGGAAACTGTTGAGCGTTAATGAGTAAGTTATCTCCCTCAGTTCTACCTGTGGTAACTGCATCATCCCGCTTGACTAAAAATGAAGTGGGACGATAATTTGCACCCAAGTTCAGCGCAATCCTATCTTGTTTCCCAGCTAATTGCAGACTTGCTCCCTGTCCTACTTGAAAATTCACGTTTCCAGTTAAAAGCGGGTCAAACGCCAAGTCACTAACCTGGAAATTCCGCAGTCGGATATTGCCAGTAGCTTGCGGAACATCTGGAGTACCTGTAACTTGTCCCTTAAAATCAAGTAACCCCGCTAGTTCTACATCACCAGGAATTTCAAAACCAGTATTTTTTAAGTTGAAATTCTGTGCCAGTACATTTAAATTAAATCCCGCAATTTCCGGTGCGCCAGTTGGTGGAGTTTGAATAGCGATCGCACCATTAGCAGTCAATCGTGCGGTACTTGCGTTTTCAACTATAATCTGCTCTCCATTCCACTGAAATTGAGCGGTGAGCGGTTGTGCTAGCAGCGCTACCCCTTGGGAAAGGCGGATTTGTCCGGCGGCGCGAATATCTGCAAGCTGGAAAGATTCTGTTGTACCTGCTAACTGAATATTACTATTAAGCCGTCCTCGCAGTTGTGGTGAGAAACGGTTGAGTTGAATTTGAGAAGTGTTGACAGTCCCTTCCCAGCGTTGTTGTGCAAGTTGACCTGTAGCTCTGATTGTCCCGCCTGCCACGTTAAAAACCGCATTTGGAAAGACGATATTCTCTCCTTGTTGATCAACAACAACTCGTCCGTTAGTGGGATAGGTGGCGGTAGGTGCTTGCACCCGCGCTACTGCTTGCAGGTTGCTCAGAGTACCGGAAATATTGGCATTTGCCGATAGATTCCCAATGGTGATGCCGGGTGAACTATTGTATGCTTTTGCGATCGCATCCCCTGGTAAATTCTGCGCTTGTACATTCAACGCTACTCTACCTTGGGGTGCAAGCTGAAGTTGTCCGCTAGCTGTTACTTGCCCTCCCACCTCTGGATTTGCCTGAACGCGAGCAACATTCACGTTTAATGGCCTACCCAGAGAACCAGAAACTTTAGCATTTGCAGATATACCGCCAATATTAATCGGAGTTGAAATACCATAACCTTGAGCGATCGCATTTCCTGGTAAACCTTGAGCTTGAATATTTACGCCTACCTGACCTTGGGGAGCCAGTTGAATTTGACCATTAGCTGTGATTTGCCCCCCAGTTGGTGGCGTTACTTGAACGCTAGTAATATCAAGGTTCAATGGCTGTTTGGCAAGTGAACCAGTAATTTGTGCTTTTGCTGAAACATTGCCAACTGCGATCGGAAGAGTAACGCCGTAGCTACGTGCTAATACATCCCCGGATACACCATCAACTTGAGCATTAAAGATTACGTTGTCTTTGGCTCCTATATTAGCTTGACCGCCGCCTGTAATTTGACCACCTGCTGCGGGGACTAATTTCAAATTGGAGACGGTAAGTTGAGATGCAGTTTGAGATGCATTTAAGCGAAAATCAGTATTGACGGCTTTGAAGAGAATACGGTCAACTTGAATAGGTTTTGTGTTGCTTACCGTGCCGCTAACGACTGGTTGCTGAAGTGCGCCGCCTACCTTAATATTTGCTTGAACTTCGCCACTAGCTGGGACTGGCGAATTTACATTCAGCGTGTCTAAAATATTTTTCGCACTAACAGGTTTTATTTGAGCAGAGACATTAAAACCTGTTTGGGTATTAATTGTTCCGTTAGCCAGAATAGGAACTTTGCCAAAGTTTGTATTTAGATTTTCTAAAGCAACTGTTTGACCATTAAATATAAATCTCCCATTAAAATTAGAAATTGGCTGAGGAATATTTGGAATTTTAGCAATGACTTGATTAGCAGTGGCTGTTCCCGTAACGGCTGTTTCTAACAGTTTGGGTGGAATTTGAACCCCTAAATCAGCATCTAAACGCCCTGCTTGCAAAGCAATTGGCAACTCAACTAATCTACTAATATCAGAAGCTAGTAAATTTTGTGCTTGCAGCTTGAGGTTAGTTTGTTGAGCTTTTGTTTGTGTTTCACCAGAGATTTTAACTGCACCTCCCCTAGCGAGTTGACCATTGAGGTCATAAGCAATTCGTTGATTTTGATCAAAAAATCGGGCAATACCACCAACTTGATTTAATATTACTGAGCCTTTCGGTCTAGTTGGTGCGGAGGCTGGCGATAACTCTACATTCCCATCTTGAATTTGAAGTGTCTCCAAGTCGGTTTGAATAAAACCTTGTCCCTCCCCAGCCTTGACTTGGGCAGTAACCCAGCGACCATCCTGATCCTGCTGGATGTAAACATTGGGTTGAATTAACGTCGCATTTAATGCCAGTTTTCGGCTGAGGAGAAGTTGCAAGGGCGAGAACTGCACCTCCAAAGCTTTTGCTACCACCTGATCTGGATCGGTGGGAGTTGCTGGTATTGATAGAGAGCTAAATCTTAGGCTAGAAAGCGAAAAACGTTCAACGTTCCCAACTTTTACTGGACGCCCAAGCAATTGTTCGAGATTTTGTTGCACTAATGGAGCTAAATCTTTATATATATAGCTTCTAGCCCACCAGGCACCGACTGCAATTCCAACCAGCAAAATGACACCGAGAGCCAAACTGGTACGTCCTAAGAGGAGGAGCCATAAACGATGATTAGGTGGTTTCTGGTTATTTTCTGAATTTGGAGAGTGCGTCATTATCGTTACAGTACTTTTATATGGAATAAGCCAAGAAACAGGCTAGTAGGAGTTGTATCAGCTAGTTGCAAGCTGTGGCTTTATAATATATTTTGAGTAACAATTTTTACCCAGTATTTAGTTGTTCTCGCCTTTCAATTTGGAGATTTCATCTAGAGTATGGTACTTAATTAGCACTTCCTTAATCTAAGCAGTAATTAGATTTATTCTCTGCTTTACCTTTGAAAGTCTATAGTCATCCAAATAGTTGTTTGATAAATTTTGTCTCCTTTTTGTGAGGCAAAGTAGATGATTATATGCTTTCTCTCACAATACGTATATTGCCATCAACTATCTTTATGTATAAATAATTGATATCTTTAGATAGATTTTCTTTGCTTGGGTATTTTTAATGAATACTTAAGTTAGTGAATAAGACACTTTATAGCTAAAGGTTTTAATAAGGAATCGCGTTGGAGAGGACTTTTCATCATCATCGGTTTATATATATTTGTTATTATTTTGGAATTTTATACACCCATTCCCTACTTTTTTCCCTATCTCTACGCAGGCCCGATTTTATTGACAAATTCCTGGTTGGGAAGGCGTGCAAATTTTCAAGCCACTTTTGCAGCTGTGTTTTTAACTATGTTGAATCTTGTAGTACCAGGAGGTGAAGTGATGAAGGCTTCGACAATTGCTAGTAGAGCGATCGCAGCAATGGCTTTGATTGTCACAGGTGTGTTGAGCGATCGCGTGCGTCGTTCTGAGGAAGCGATCGCTTTAACTCGTGCCAAACTAGAAGCACAAGTGACTCAGCGTGAACAAGAAATTTTGTCCTTTTTGGCCGCGAGAAAAACTAACCAACAAATTGCCCTAGAATTATATATCACTCCTGGAACTGTCAGAGTTCATGTTCATGCGATTTTACATAAACTAGAAGTGAGCGATCGCGCTCAGGCTGTTGTTGTTGGTTTACAAAAACGCCTAATTAAAAGCGACTTGATTGATTGTAGAAGAATAGTAATCACCTTGAATCCAATAGCACTAAGAAAAGCTCAAAGTACAGAAAGACAAGCATTACAGGTCTGTCTTAATGGCCATGAAGCAGTGGACAGGGTGCGCTCTTAAATGATCAGGTACTATGTAATGGATGCGGAAAGAGTGCAGGGGTTGTCCATAAAGTTTTTATATCATGTTCGCTTGATTACTTATTAAACCCGAAGAACCCCACCCCGCCAAAGCTGTGCTTTGTCTCCCTGCCCCTAATCCCCAGAGCTACGGTGTACACACAAGTCGGAAAAACTTCATCCACCAAAGAATTGCAGTGCGTTACGCTGGCGTGACAAAGCTAAATTGCTGCAATCATGGCGATGCCTACAGCGGTCTACGCCAACGCATTTGTTATTTCGGCGTACCCATTTGTTATTTCGGCGTACCCATTTGTTATTTCGGCGTACCCATTTGTTATTTCGGCGAACTTGTCACGCCACGACGAAACTCCTAGAAGAGTTGAAACCTATGCTGGTCATACTTGTGTGTACACCGTAGAATCCCCAGAGGGGAACCGAGTTCCCCGCAAGTGGCGAGGAGTTGGGGGTGGGGTTCTTTTTTATGGGTAATTTGTAGTTAGAAAAAGCTTACTCGTCCATAAAATACCTTTTTGATCCGAGCAAGCAAACAGTATAAATACTACTGTGACGCTGCGAGTACAAATTCTCAAGGAGAAGTTTAGTTATAAACACCCTTTTAGAGAAGTTGGCAATCTTGACGTTTCGATTACTCTTTTGCAAACCCAATCAATCATCAGTTGGATCATCGATCATTTCTGGTACTAAAGCTGGGTTACTTTTACGTTCTTCTGGTGATTGCTCTCGAATAACATCGTCTATTCTCGCAGGGTGTTTGATTTTGTCCAGTACCTCTGGATCTAGTTGCGATGGATCGCCTTCTGGACTAGACTTTTCAGCTTGACTAGGAACTGTTTCCTTATTCATCACTATTTCCCCAAACTTATACGCCAAGCTTAAATTCTTTTGTGGTCAGCTTCACACTATCTGGAGACTTAATTTCACACAGCAATAAGTAAAAAAGGCGATTGCCCCTTGTAGACCAAAAATGATTCACTAAACTAAATAGCCATCACTATAAAAAACGTAAATATTTTGTATTCTCCGTTTCACAAATAGGAAATAAGCAGTGTTACCAAAGAAGCCCCACGTTACTAATCAAACTCAACGCCGGACATTTGCTCAACTTTTTGCGAAGCCTTGATGCCAGCCATTGTTTCAAGTTGCGCTAGTTATTTGGTATTTGCAGCAATTACGCATTTAGGAATTGCTCCCACTTGGCATTTTCCCCAGTACCATCTAGAACACCGATTCAGTATTCAGAGTCATGACGAAAAACTCGGGTTTCTTTTAGGCACAAGAAAGAAACTGTGGTTGAAATGACCTAAAAATCCGGTTTTTCAACCTCGCGTTTTATTAGTGAATCGGTGTTCTAGACAAGATTGATGATTTTGCGATCGCTATCATGTTCGGCATCATTGGGGCGGTGGCGGGATGGCTTTTTATGGGCATTTTTCGGGGCTGCGATTACTTGTTTGCTCGAATTCCCGGTCCCATTTATATACGCACAACATTAACAGGGTTAGGGCTTGGCACTTTAGCGGTATTATTACCCCTAACCCGTTATTTTGGACATGAAGAATTAGAGTCAGTCCTCAGTAATAGCTTGGGTGCTGTCTTTCTCTTAACTCTTGCTTTCGGTAAAATGGCTGCGATTAGTATTACGGTAACAGGCGGGTGGCGCGGTGGATTCATTATCCCCCTGTTTTTCACTGGTGCTTGTATTGGTAAAGCAGTAGCAATCTTAATTCCGGGACTTAACCCGGCCCTTGCCATGATTTGTACAATGGCGGCTATCAATGCAGCCGTAACGCGTACACCTATAAGTACGACTTTGCTACTGTCAAAACTGGCTAATTTAAGTCCTTTTACGCCAATCCTTTTTGCCAGTTTAATTGGATTTTTTCTCGCGCCCAAAGTTCCCCTGATTGCATCTCAATTGAAGTCCCAAATAGAAGCTACTGAATGAAAGGGTAAGTAGTAGTCTGTCAAGGGAAGCTTGAAGGGTAAAGGAACGAACCGCATTCGCGCAGCGTCTCGCAGAGAAGGAAGAAGGAAAGAAGAGAAATTGATGAGTAAGTAAGTCCTTACTACAAACTTTTCATTACTAGGTTCAAAAAGTACTAGCTAGGCCCTTGTGTTAATTTAGGTACAATTATTTTTCATTAGCCAATTAGAACGCAAAAGTGCGATCGCTTCTTCTTTTTTTTTGGCTTCGACTTCGATCCACGGTGCTTGGTGGTAAACGTTGGGCATATCAGTAATCAAGTCACTATGTTTTCTGTCGTTGAAAGCTTGCTCACCATTGGAAATATGGACTAATTGCCAATCGGGATTTATCCAAGTTTCTCGTGCTGCATAAAACATGGATCCTACACTCGGATGATCGTAGCTATCTAAATTTTCGTGGCAAATATGGTGATGGGCGTCAAATACCATCGGCACACCAGCTTGCTGACATACTGCTAAAATTTCATCGGCATTATAGGCGTATTCATCGTTTTCTAGCGTCAAGCGGCTTTTGATGTTTTCTGGTAGCTCGGAAATTACTTTTACTAGTTGTTCAGGACGTTGAGATTTACCACCATGAATATTCATCAATGACCAAGGTGATCGCGGTAAGCCCAGTAAGTCAAGTATACGTGCATGCCCTGCTAGATTATTTATACTTGCCTGTACTACTTCAGGAGAATCAGAACTCAGCACTACAAATTGATCTGGATGCAACACCATTCTTATACTCAATGCATTCGCTCGTTCACCGATTGTTGCTAAATCAGCGCTCATTCCCTCTAGTATATTTGCGCCAATTTTGTCTTCTAAGTCACTCAGGGGAAATAAAGCAGAAGACATCCGATAAAGCTGAATTTTATTCTGCTCACAAAATGAGAGAGCGTCATGCAAGCGTTGTAAGTTATGCCGATACAGTTCACTCAGGGCACTTTCGCAATCGCTAAGGGAAAGTTTTAAGTATCGGGTGCGCGTCATTGTCCGAAAGCGCACTTGTTTGTCAGAGGTGATACAAACTAGCCCCAGATATGGCAGTGTAGTTTTTTCGCACTGCTGTGCATTAGGTAAATTTTGAAACTCGATTGCGGTCATTAACTAATACTAACTGTTGCTGTTTTGAGCCATTATTTAATTTAAACAAGTTCTGCCACTGCCTTACGAGTACCTAAAGAATGAAGTTTTTACCATTTGCCTCCTCCTCAGCCTCCGGGCATGAGGTTTTAACAAGGTTTTGGCTCAATCAGTATTGTCATGCCCTACGTGCCTTTATTTATGTCGTTTTTGATGCCATTGCCAAGCATGGGTGAGGATTTCGTTAACGTTAGGATACTGGGGATGCCAACCCAAAACTTCAGTTGCTTTGTCGCTGCTGCCAACTAAAATAGGAGGGTCACCTGGTCTGCGATCGCGCTCTTCAACTTTGATTTCTTTCCCGGTCACTTCCTGAGCAGTTTCTATCACTTCTCGAACTGAAAAACCACTACCATTTCCCAAATTAAATACTTCACTTTCTCCGCCTTTGAGCAGATATTCTAAACCCAAAATATGAGCTTGCGCTAAATCAGTTACGTGAATATAATCTCGGATACAAGTACCGTCTGGGGTAGGGTAATCAGTGCCGAAAATAAAGATAGATTCCCGTTTACCCAAGGCAGCTAATAGTACTAATGGTATGAGGTGAGTTTCAGGTTCATGGTCTTCACCCAGCAATCCATTGGGGTCAGCACCGGCAGCGTTAAAGTAACGGAAACGTACAGACTTTAAATTGTAAGCTGTATCAAAATCAGATAAAATTCGTTCTACCATCCACTTGCTAGTAGCATAGGGACTAATGGGATCTTGCGGATGTTCTTCGGTAAGGGGAACAAACTTTGGTACACCGTAAAGGGCGCAGGTAGAAGAGAAGATAAATTTCTTAACTGACGCAGCAAGCATTGCCTCTAAAAGTGTCAGAGTGCCTGCAACATTATTTTGGTAATATTTAGCTGGGTCGGTGACAGATTCACCCACGGCAATATAAGCAGCAAAATGCATTACTGCCTCTATATTGTGAGTTGAAAATATGTTATCAAGCAGGGCGCGATCGCTCATATCGCCAACAATCAACTTGACCTGCAAAACTTCTTCTACAAGTTCACGATGCCCATTGGAAAGATTATCCAGAACAATTACTTCATAACCTGCATTTTTCAGAGCTAATACAGCATGGGAGCCAATATATCCGGCTCCTCCTGTTACTAAAATGGTTGACATAATTGAGGATTGGGGGTATTGAGATTTAGTTATTAGTACAGCGCGGCGGAAATAAACAACCCATTCCAAACGAACAAAACGCTTACGCTGTATTCGTTTTGACTTTTGACTTCCGCCTTGCGGTACTAGATTCTTTCTTCTAGGTAGCGAGAAATTGCATTGTCAAGGGATGGCATAAATTCACCTCGGCTGCTACCAAGAACGCTGTAAGTTGGGCGGGGAGCAGTTAAACCAAGCTGTTCTGTGGGCACAGAAATCAGATTGCTGACACTGACTCCAGCTTGTTTAGCCGCTAATCGCGCGAAATCAGCCCAGGCGATCGCACTCTTATTCGCCAAATGCCACAGCCCAGACTCGCCGTCAATTAATAAATCTAGGCTGGCATGAACTAAATCTGGTACATACGTAGGTGAAACAATTCCATCCTCGGCGGCAATGAAATTATTACCAGCACTAAGCTGACGCAGAGCGATCGTGACAAAGTTGTAATCATCCCACGGGCCAAAAAATGCACTAGTGCGAATCACCAGGGCTGCGGGATAAGCCTGCAATACCAGCTTTTCTGCCAAAACTTTGCTGCACCCGTATACATTCAGGGGAGCAACAGTATCAGTTTCGACATAAGGATTAGACACAGCACCATCAAATACCAAATCTGACGAGAAAGTTAATAGCGGTACGTTATGTTGAGCGCAAGCAGCAGCTAGAATCGCTGGGCCTTCGGCGTTCACTTGTATACAAACATGGGGTTCCCGTTCGGCATCGTCTACCCGCACGTATCCGGCAGCATTCACAACCGCCCACGGCTTCAACTGGGTAAATATCGCATCCACAGAGGCAGGATCGGTAATATCCATCTCTTGGCGCGTCAGCAGGTGATATGAAATTCCGCGGACTTCGCACAACCGAGCAAAAGCCTTTCCGAGAGTTCCTCTGGCACCGACGATCGCTAGGGGACGAGGGGAGGTAAGGGGCATTAGGGAAGTTTTTTTCCTTGCTTCTCCTATCATTGCACTGCAACTTATTGCAGGGTATAACAGGCGCTCTTGTCGATGCCACCAGCCAGGGGTTTCAAGTAGCGGATGATTTAGTTGATGCCCATTTGCTAGATCCTGCACCATTTTTGCGATCGCTGTTGGTCGAGGATGTGGCGATTCTCCAGAGGAGACGCTACGCGAACGCAAATCAAATACGCCTGGCTCGTAGTAGCCGTTAGCTTTTGTAACTAAACTATTCCAATCGTAGCTGCCAAGGAGCGCCCAAACAGTGACAGCGCGGATATCCAAACCCTCAGCTTGTAATTCCTTCGCCGCATTCCACACCTCATAAAGCCAGCGTAGCTGCTCTTCACGGGTACAGCTAATATGAGCTTCGGTGACAGCAAGGGGCAGGTGATAGCGTTCCCATGTTTCTAGTAACAATGTACGTGGGCCTGCCAAACCCTCAGCACAAACTCGCACCGCCTCTACATCTGCATACTTATCCTGCCCATTACCGCCATGCGTCCAAGCTGGATAATTTTCTGTATGCTCATCCAAAAAGCGTTCGCTGGTTAAATAATGGTTAATTCCAATAATGTCAGGGGGGCAGGTATTTTGCAAAAATGTCTCAAGTTCAGCCTCGGTAATACCACACTTCTTTAAGTAACCCCACATTGGATGAGTTGGGTTGATTCGACCGCACAATAAATCAAGGCTCAACCAACGGCGATCGTTCTCCAATTCTGCTTGATATTCTAGTTTAGGTGTACTGTAAGTCTTACCTAAATCCTCGGTTTGCACTAGTTGAGCGCTGGGGTTGACTTCTCGAATTGCCTTCATTGCCAAGGCTACTGCGCGACACTCTCCCAACAAGGCACGGGCGAAAGTTAAATCATCCCGTCCGTGAGGATACCAGTGACCATACATTCCACTGAATCGCGCCGTTGTCAGTGGCTCGTTTACAGGCGTGTAATGTGTTACCCAAGGATAGCGTTCGGCAACCGCACGAGCAAACACTGCTAGTTTTTCTGGAAATTCTGGGTCTACCAAACTTGTATCACGCGGGCCGCTACCATGATGCACTAATCCTACAATCGGAAGGATGCCGAGTTCACGCAAGCGCCCCAATCGCTCATCCGCCCACGACCAATCAGCATTTTCTATCCCATTAGGTGCTATCTTCTCCCACAGTACAGGGTAGCGGATAGCTTTTATCCCTAGTTCTGCAAACAAATCTAAATCATTTAAGCGTGTTGCATGACCGTTGCGTTCCAACTGATCTAAATATTCATCACCCACGCGATTAACTGTACACTCTACACCAGCCCACACTTCCAAGGGGAGTTGTGAATTATTCTCTCTCAAAACGTTATTTATCACGTCTTCACTTGAGTTAAAGAAAAAAGACATAATTTACACAACCAAAGCTTTTATTACCTTTATCAAGACTTACGCAAACAATAACAGAAACCTTTTTTCAGGTAGGGGCAATTCATGAATTGCCCCAGAGTGCGTGTAGTTTTGCGTAAGTTCTACTTGAATATTTCCGTATTTTTATAACGCAGATATAATATCTACTATTTGCAGAGCGTTGACCACAAAAGCATAAAGAAAAATACAGAATTCAAAATCAATTAGTGGAATACTCAGATGCAACAGTTTCTTAGTACAGCTTTGCGTAAAATCGTAGCGTTGCGTTTTTAATGCAAGGGGACGCATTAGCATTGTCAGCCAATGCGTTGGCATTGTTAGCCGAGGCATTAGCATTGTCAGCCAATGCGTTGGCATTGTCAGCTGATGCATTGTCATTGTCAGCCGATGCATTAGCATTGCAGGGTATTGCCACATTTAATTCGCTACGAATTAATGAAATGCTATACTTAGTAACCACTAAATCATCTGCCAGTCACATAAAATTGCCAACCTGACTTTTGTAGAGACGCAATCTATTGCGTCTCTACTTTAAAAAAGTGTAGCCTGGGCAGTACCTGCCCACGATCAACATCAAGAAACTTAAGCCTTAACCGCTATTTGTTTGTATGTTGCTAAAGCCTGCGCCACACAATGATCCATGTTGAGATACTTGTATGTAGCTAGCCGTCCCACAAAATGCACACCTGGTGTTGACTCAGCCAAGGCTTTGTATTGTTTGTAAATTTCCTGATTTTCAGGACGTGGCACTGGATAATAGGGGTCGCCCTCTGCCTTGGGAAACTCGTAAACAATACTAGTTTTGGAGTGTTCCTGTCCAGTTAGGTACTTAAATTCGGTAATACGGGTATACAGTTGTTCGTTAGGATAGTTAATCACTGGCGCTGACTGAAACACAGGGGTGTGATGCGTTTCGTGTTTGAAATCCAATGAGCGATAAGGTAGTTTACCGTAGCGACAATCAAAAAACTCATCAACTGGCCCAGTGTAAACCATCTCGCGGCAAGGTATAGCCTTCTCGATTTCGCGGTAATCGGTGTTGAGCATTACCTTAATATTCGGATGATTTAACATATTCTCAAACATCCGAGTAAAGCCGTGCAGTGGCATTGCTTGGTAACTATCTGTGAAATATCGGCTGTCGCGGTTTGTCCGGGTAGGAATTCGGGCAATTACTGTTTTATCAAGTTCTGAAGGATCGAGTCCCCATTGCTTGCGAGTATAGTTTTTGAAGAATTTTTCGTAAAGTTCCTGACCAACTTTACTAATTACTACATCTTCAGAGGTACGGATGTGTTCTCTCGGTTCTGCAACTGACTGAAAAAACTCTTCCGCCTGGAATGAGTTGAGGTTCATTCCATAGAGTTTATTGATGGTTTCAAGGTTAATGGGGATGGGAACGAGTTGTCCATCTACGCTAGCTAGAACGTGATGCTCGTAAGAACGCCAGGCAGTGAACTGTGAGAGGTATTCAAATACTTCGCGGGAACTGGTATGAAAGATATGAGGGCCGTATTTATGTACGAGAATCCCGTGGTCGTCATAATGGTCGTAAGCATTGCCACCGATGTGATTGCGCTTGTCTACAACTAATACTTTTTTACCGGAATGTCTCGCCAAGCGATCAGCGAGAACGCTACCAGAGAAGCCTGCACCAACAACTAAATAATCAAATATAAAGTCTCTGGTAATGATGCTTGGTGCTTCTGGGATATCTGTTGAGATGGGAGATTTCCCATTTTTACCATTACCATTAGTTGTGGTATCTGGTGTGGTTGCGATCGCAGAATCTATCAACTGCATCATCGATCCCCAAGTCCGATCCCAAGAAATCTGCTCTAAGAATGCATCTACCCGACTCAACCATCCTGATGCTGGAGTATCTTCTTGCAATGCTTGTTCTGCGGCGGCGACAAACTCTTCAGTCGTGTCTGCAATTCGTACTAGCTTCAAGTCTCCATAAGGACGCACCACATCTCGAATCGTCGTAGAGACTACAGGTTTACCTGCGGCTAAATACTCTGGTGTTTTAGTTGGGCTAATAAAACGTGTTGACTCGTTTCGCGCAAACGGCAACATTGCCAAATCCCAACCCCCCAGATATGCAGGCAAGTCTTTATAGTCTTTACTACCGAGGTAATGAATATTTTCATGCTGTGGCAGAGTTGCTGGGTCAATTTTCACAACTGGCCCAATTATCACTAAATGCCAATCAGGACGAGCCTCGGCAATTCCAGCTAGTAATTCAATATCCATCCGCTCATCAATTACACCATAAAAGCCAAGGCGCGGATGAGGAATATTTGCTTGGTCTGCTGGTTCTTCTTTAACGTTTCTTCCTTGTCCAAAGTGGGGTACATCTACACTACTAGGAAAGGCATAAACGTTTGGATGCTGGTTTACTTTACTTTCGTAAAGGCTTTGCCCGCCTGTAAATACTAGGTTTGCCCGACAGAATAGCTCTGCTTCGTAGTTCTTTAAAGTAGGCGATGCTCCTTTAAAGGCAGACAATTCATCCATGCAATCGTAGATAACAGCTTCCGGTTCTAAATGGCTTGCCCATGCGATCGCCATTGGTGTATAGTACCAACAAATGTACTTGGAGATATTATGTTCTGCAAATAACCCATGAAGCAGTACTTTGATATCTGCGTTTACTGCTTCTTCACTTAAACCTTCAGGTAGATATGGAACAACAACTATCACTCCACTTTTGTCTTCACTAACGTCCAATCGCCCCAATGGTTCCCGGTTAAAAATTGGCTCTTCGATAAAGAACACTCTCTTTTTTTGAGCGCAGCGACTTAAAAGATGTTGTGGTCTTTGATATACAAAATTCCAACGCAGATGAGATAAGCAAACTATATCAGGTGTATCGGTAAAAGCTTTTGTTGACCGAGAGTTTTTGTTAAATGAGGATAAATTTATTGATGTCCCTAGAGATTGCGATTTCGCTGTCTCGGATGATTTTGCTTCATTCACCGTTGGTGACACGCTATGACTCACACCGTTGTTTTGTTGCACTTTATTACTTGACATAGATTATTAACTCAACTTGCAGAATGTTGGACTAACAAGTTCTCTTTTTCGTAAGAATTAATCTTATTATTTGCTTTTTTTAATTATATATTCATCTATCTAAATATAGTAATTCAAAATTGTTGTATTATTCTTAAGTATTAAATTTATAACGTTAGTAACACTTCATTGTGTGTCAATTTTAGCTAAATATATAATTAGATATACGCCAAAAGGCTTACATCAGCGTTATTTTTGTAAGTAAAGATTAAAACAAACTAAATTAAAAAGATAAAAAATGTAGTTTATTCAAGTGTCTACTACAGACGCTTTATAGTTACTGCTTAGAGATATCTGATGATGTCGAGTCCAAAAATTATTAATATAATTCTGATATCAAACCAGTTTAGCCAAGGCTCTCACTATATTTATCCTTCAACTAATAGGAGATTAACAATTCAAAATTAAAGACATTTAAATCTTATTTATCAAAGCTTTAGACTTTTTGCCGCTCACCTAAACTAACTAGAATTGTACAAATTTCCGGCTTTAGAGTGTAAATATTGAGCAATCGCTCAATATTATGGTTTATATCGTTTGATTGGATAAAGCCGATCTAAGAAAAAATTACTTTTTATTTAGGGTTCTAAACACACCTCAAGAAAGATGGATATTTATCGCAAGGAGAAGATTATTGGAGATAGTGTACTTTTCCAGACATATCAAGTTCTTTGCAAGATCATCAATCTTGCCAAAAAACTTTGAGCAAATGATCTAATGGAAATACACGTCGGTTGAGCCAAGCTTTCTTAGGAATTGATCATGATTAAACGAACCTTAGTTACTATTGCTCTCCTTGCAGTCGGATTTTTCGTCTCATTGGGATACTCAGCATTACTTCCAAATAGTGAGTTTGTGAACGCTCAAACAAATCGAACAACCCCAACCCAAAATACTCAAGTTAACGAGGTTGATCGGCAGTTCTTTATAGATGCAGGCCAAGCAGGCTTAGGTAACATCGCGCTGGGGGAATTAGCATTGCAACGTTCGACTAATCCTCAAGTTAAACAATTTGCCACAGCAGAGATTCAAGAGCAAACACAGGTGAAAAATGACTTGACACGGATTGGTTCACGATTGGGTGTAACTCCTCCCAGCACTCCTGCACCAAAATTTCAAGCATCACTGGCGCGACTGTCTCAGTTAGAGGGCGATCGCTTTGAGCAAGCGTATATGGATGAGGGTGGTGTAAATGCTCATCTAGAGAACGCAGCTCTTTTCCAACGCGAAGCCGCGCTTGGGCAAAACCCCGACCTTGTAGCACTAGCGAATCGAGGATTACCAACCATCAGAAAGCACTTTAACACTGCTAGCGCTATCACAAAATATCAATTTGGCCAGGTTGCGCGAAGATATAATAATCTGCCTAATAATTTTGGTACATCAGCCCCTCAAGGCAATATCAGACGTACAGAAGGAGGCGATAGCCTACCTGAAAACAATCCTTCCCCTACAGGAGGAGGCACTCGGCTACCTTTCGAGAATACTACACCAACAAGAACCAATAGGTAGGATAGTGCAACAAAGTAAGGGCATGGCATTGCCATACCCCTACGATAAATTTTTATGTATCAAGGTTTTCGTGAATTGGTGTTAAAGAAATTAAATTGATTTGCAAGCGATCGCCTGTGGTGTCCAGGTGGGGCCTTCGCAATATGGCCCATCTGCCGACCAAATGAGTTTATCCAAGCACATTCGCCGCGCATCCATGTTTACATCCCACGCATGGTAGACAATGTACTCAGTCTGACCATCGGGGCCTACAACGATTGAATTGTGTCCAGGCCCTTTGACACGATCACGAAGCGAACGCAACACCCGTGGCCCCGTTTCGTTACCCACATCAGAGTAAGGCCCCATCACACTATCTGCAACACCATAATCTACGCCGTAGTCCTCTGTTTCCCAGCGCCCACCACTATAAAAGCAATAATATTTACCTGCATATTTACGGACACAGGGGCCTTCTAAGGTATGCCAATCAAAATGTTCACCATACATCAATCGATTAGCTAGAAATCGTTGCCAGTCGGAACGTGCCCGTAAGACGACTTTGCCGACACCGCAAAGTTTGGTCATATCTTGGAGCCGATCTACAAAAAGGGCAGTGCCAGCCCGCACACCGCCCTCAGTATCTAAAAAATCACGAGCATAAAATAGATACCACTGCCCATCGTCATCACGGAATGCGTGGGGGTCGATGGCGAAGGAGCAAGACTTCGGGTCTACAAGTGGTTCACCAACATCTTTATATGGCCCCAAAGGATTATCGCTCGTGGCAACACGTAACTGATGGTTTTTATCCTCGTGTCCTACAGAGTAGTAGAGGTAAAATTTGCCATTGCAATAAGCAACTTCCGGGGCCCAAAAATTATCGCCAAGGGAGGGGTCTGGCCGCAACAGTGCGTTATCTACAAAATCCCAATTTACGAAATCAAAGGAGCGTAATAGAGGGAAAACACGTAGTTTTGCGATTTCGTCTACTGTTCCTTCCGCTTCGGCTGCACCAGTGCCGATCGCATAGTATACACCCTCAAATTCCCAAACAAAAGGATCGGCAAAATAGCCTTTGTAGACTGGATTGGTATAAGTTAACATTTCGGTGATCGCTATAGCGTGTTAACTCAAATTTTGAAGAAGTGCGATCGTAAAAACAACTATCTTTATGCTGGTTCGGCTTTTCTTAATTCTTCTGCGATCATAAATAGAACATACTATAGGGGCACAGCAATGCTGTGCCCTTACAAATTATATGCACCCTGCTGGATAATTTTTTTTGAAAGTTCCTAATACTTGAAATTCACGTAAGTTTCAACCTTCTCTTTTGGCAACTGTTCCACCACCTGACACCGAATCATCTGCCTTAAATTCTCTGGCAGGCTCTCATAATAGTCCCGTTGGAGAGTTAAATCCACCTTCGGCGTATGCAACCAATGCATAGCATAGCCCATAACTACCATTGGTCTTGGCTGATTAGTCCGATTTGGTGAACCCCGGTGCAGCGCCAAAGGTGTCCGAATCATCGCATCCCCTAGCTGCATATGAAAAGATTCCATCGGAATTTCACCAGTGGCAATTTTCCTTAGTCCCTCTTCACGCGGCAAGATATGCGTACCACGCGCCATCTGGAACGGCCCGTTTTCTGCCGTTACTTCCACAAGTGGGAAGTTAACTGCTAGGGCGTAGAGTGGCGTTACTATTTGGTCAGAAAATAAAGGGCGATAATCCCGGTGAATTTCCTGATAATCCGAACCTTCCACTGGGAGATCAACTCCCAACTGAACCATCACATATTCTTGAAAAAATACTCGCTCCAGCACACCCATAATCACGGGATTAGCGAAAACTTCCACATTGGCAAAGGGGGAAACCCAAGGCAATGTTAGATAGTAACGAGCAATTTCACGGGGAGCCAGTCCACCTGGTCGATTTTGACGCTCTCGAAATAAATTATCAAAAGCTTTTGCCCACTCGCCAATTAATTCTTTATCAAAAAGACCGGGAATCACACAAATTCCGTCTCGATTCAGGTCTTCGGCAAATCGGTTTAGATCAGTATCTGTATATTTAGTTACTCTACCTATACTTTGAACCATTTTTTTATCCTCGCCAATTCATCATGTTAAAGTCGAATTTAAATCGGACTCTCAATAGCAGTTTTTGCAATTGTTCGTCGATAATAGCGCACCATTTCTGGAATTGACTTATCAGTTTTTGTAGATTTAGGTTATCCAAATCTCTTTATAGATAAGGCTTTATGTTGATTAGTTTCTAGGGTTTTCCGATTGTGAGGTAAGGTGCTGAATCGGAAATACAGCAATGGTTCTTAAGCTAGTTCACTGCCCAAATTGTGATACTATAAGTTTAGTAAGAGGTGATAAAACTACTGAAGGCAAAAATTGCAGCCTTTGTTGCCAAGATGGGAGTTTTCGCCGTAAATCCATACCATAACTGCTAAAAATTAGCTAAAACTCCGTAATCCAAAAATTAAAATAATTTGTAATACTTAATTAAGTTTTGTAACTGAGATTTAGCGCCAAACCGGAGCAGAAGTTTCCTTAAATGTAAATTTTGCAAGACACACCCCGCCACTTGGAGTTTATCTTGACTTAAACGCCCAGAATTAGTTAAAAAAAATTCCAGCGTTATAGGGCAATAGAGTTAACTTGTAAAACCGAATTTAACATAACTCTTGTGGGGTGGGCGTTTTGCCGCTCAGTAGATGCAATTTAAATATGGAACAGCTTACCTAATTTTTTCCTGCGGACTTTACAAATATTCACGATATGTGTGCCATAATGTCACGAGTCAATAGTCTATACCTAATTTTGTAGCTCCCATACTAGGGCGCTTGATGCATTTTATGTTTACTATTAAGCGATAAATAGCGTTCTGTAAATACAGGTATAAAGTTATATAGATTACAGATAAAGGAGTAAAAAACTCCTGGAATGTCTCAAAACAGACTAGTTTAGTCTAAACCGAAGCCACAAAAAAATTTGTTCTATTGTAGTTACATTAAGAGGTTTTAATGAATTTGTTGGATATACAAAAGCGTAAGGTTGACCTGCCCTCTAATACAGATAATCAAAGGGTTTCTAGCTTTCCAGAAGCTGGGTATCCACGTCCACAGTTACAGCGATCGCACTGGCTAAATTTAAACGGTCTGTGGAAGTTCGCATTTGATGATGAAGGGCAATGCGTTCAACCAGGCGATATCCAGGGGTGGACTCATCATATACAAGTTCCCTTCGCTCCCGAATCTACCAAAAGTGGTATTGGTGATACAGGTTTTCATCCAAATTGCTGGTATGAGCGAGAATTTGAAACGCCTGAAGGTGACGGCAGATTATTACTGCACTTTGGGGCTGTGGATTACCGCGCCCGTGTTTGGGTGAATGATCAATACATGATAGAGCATGAAGGGGGACATACTCCTTTCACGCTGGATATTACCACAGTTTTGAATGACACTGGCATAACTAAAGTAACAGTCTGGGCCCAGGATGATCCTGGCGACCTTGCCAAGCCTAGAGGAAAGCAGGATTGGCAATTGGAACCGCATAGTATTTGGTATCCTCGCACCAGTGGTATTTGGCAAACAGTCTGGATTGAGCGCGTAGGTAGAACTTACATCGATAGTATTCGGTGGAGTCCCGATTTCGAGCGCTGGGAAGTTGGTTGTTATGCTGCGATCGCAGGTGATGCCCCTGCTGGTATCCAAATCAAGGTAAAACTGAGTATTGGCAATAACGTGCTGGCAAATGATACCTACGAAGTATTTAACGGAGAAATTGGCCGCCGCATCTCCCTTTCCGATCCAGGTATCGACGACTACCGCAACGAATTGCTGTGGAGTCCAGAAAAGCCCACCCTAATGGATGCCCACATTGAACTTTGGCATAACAATGAACTTTTGGATGAAGCAAAATCCTATACAGCAATGCGAACTGTGGGGATACAGCGCGATCGCTTTATGCTCAATGGTCGTCCTTATTATTTGCGCTTAGTTTTGGATCAAGGCTACTGGCCCGATTCGCTAATGACAGCACCGGACGATGGAGCATTACGGCGCGATGTTGAACTCACCAAAGCAATGGGTTTTAACGGAGTCCGTAAGCACCAGAAAATTGAAGACCCGCGATTTTTGTATTGGGCAGATAAGCTGGGGTTGTTAGTATGGGAGGAGATGCCCAGTGCATATCGTTTCACACCTAAAGCAGTGGAACGCACGACGCGAGAGTGGGCTGAGGTGATTAGGCGGGATATCAGCCACCCCTGTATCGTAGCTTGGGTAACGTTTAATGAATCCTGGGGAGTTCCGAATCTGGTTGAGACTGCGGCTCACCGAAACTACGTTTTAGCAATGTTTCACTTAACTAAAACTCTCGATCCGAGCCGCCCAGTGATTGCCAACGATGGCTGGGAAAGTACGGATACAGACATTTTGGCTATTCATGATTACGACACCCACCCACAACGATTAGGTCATCGCTATGGGCCAGAAGTGAAGCTATCAGATTTGTTTGACCGGAAGCGTCCTGGAGGGCGCATCCTGACACTGGATAACTTTCCGCATCAGGGACAGCCAGTGATGCTGACTGAATTTGGTGGCATTGCCTATGCCCCTGTTGATAACCCCGATGCAGATAAAGTTTGGGGATATGAGCGTTGCTCCAATATTTCTGAGCTAGAAATTAAATACGCTACTCTGCTCGAAACGATTAATGATATCGAGCTGTTTAGCGGATTTTGCTACACCCAATTTACAGATACTTTCCAAGAAGCTAACGGTTTATTATACGCCGATCGCACACCTAAATTTCCCATTGAGGCGATCCGCGCTGCGACCCTTTCAGGACAAGGATTATGTACTCCCACAAGCTGTTAAAGCCGGATGGTCGCCCACTGACCTTATACAGTCGATACCCGATTGCCGAGAATATCATCGCCACTAGCCCTAGTAATGAACCAGTACAGGCAAATCCCCACCTGCGCTGGCATCCATTGCGCGGCGAATGGGTTGCTTACGCTTCTCACCGTCAAGGGCGGACTTTCATGCCGCCCCCGGAATATAACCCCCTTGCACCCACTACTAAACCGGAGTTTCCTACAGAACTACCCCCAGGTAAATATGATGTAGCAGTGTTTGATAATCGCTTTCCCTCAATGGCTCAAACGGCACACAATCCGCCAGAGTGTATTGTGGAAACATTGCCTGCTAATGGGGCGTGTGAAGTGGTGGTTTTTGCTCAAAATGCTCAAGCTTCCCTTAGTTCTTTGGAACTGGAACACCTTGATTTGCTGTTGGAAGTGTGGGGCGATCGCACCCGCGTATTAGGAGCAAACCCCCAAATTCAGTACGTGTTGCCTTTTGAAAACAAGGGTGTAGAGGTGGGCGTGACTTTGCACCATCCCCACGGGCAAATTTACGCCTATCCTTTCGTCCCACCTGTTCCGGCGCGGATGCTGTCAATGCAGCAGCAGTATTATCAAGAGCATCAACGGGGTTTACTGCAAGACGTGATTCAAGAGGAAATTGCAGATAATCAACGGATTATCTATCAAGATGAGTATGCGATCGCATTTGTCCCAGTATGCGCTCGTTACCCCTATGAAGTTTGGATTGCTCCTAAAGAACCAGTTGGCACTTTTATGGATCTTACTCCAGAGCAACGTTGGGGACTTGCTAAGGCGTTAAAAACTGTCACTCTCAAGTATGACGGCTTGTGGAATCGCCCATTTCCTTACTTGATGGCTTGGTTCCAAGCACCGACTGACGGTTTAGCCCATCCAGAAGCGCATTTACACGCCGAGTTTTTTCCACCATACCGGACAAGCGAAAGGCTAAAGTATCTGGCGGGAACCGAACTTGCAGCAGGAATGTTTGCCAATGATGCTTTGCCAGAAGAGAAAGCTAAAGAGCTACAAGCTGTGATAGTAAATATTGAAGAACCGATTTCGGCATAACAGGGTTTGAAACTGGAACTTAATTTATTTCTGTTTGTCCGCCTCTTGAATTAGTTTATCAACAAATTGTCTTAACCGTTCCTTCTAATTGGGGACGGTTTTAACTTTTTTGTAATCCCATTTCACTTTAATAATAATGATACAAATAGGCACGGCAATGCCCATAGGTGTCAACTTAAGAAGATTTTGCCCAAATTTGTTGGGTGTAAGCGTCAATCAATCGATGGCGCTTATGCCTTGTTTTGACTAATCCAAACAGCTTTTTAGAGATAGTAAAAAAGATGCCAAAATTTTTACAAACTCATGAATTGTTTTCTTATAGCAGTCCCAAATCATTTGTAAAATATAAATTAACCGTAGAGGTGTAGAAAAAGCAGAGAGAGGAATCGGAGATTTTCACGGATCATTTAAGATTGCTATATTTATAAATAATACCAAGTGATAAGCTGTTACGCATTTAATTTGAACATTTTATGAAGGCTGATAACTGATGACTGATAACCGTTAACCGTTAACGACCGTAAAGAGTGTTTATACAATTTAGGCGCGCATGAGCTTATGGTTTAATATATAAAACTACCTATGCAAAGATTTTTTAATACCGAATCCGAGCCATAATCATAATACTAATAGTTATAGAAAATGAGTCAGAATTATCTATTATCATTAAGTTAAAAGCTTGATGTTAGTAAAAATATATTTAAATAAAATTTTTATTTGTTTATGGGTAAAACCAATATTCAATCTATTTAAAATTCAACATTTGTTTATGGGTAAAACCAATATTCAATCTATTTAAAATTCAACATTTGTTTAAAACAATTTCACGATTATAATTAGAATAATCATAATTAAAATAAACTTGTTTTCTGGCAGTCCTTCTAGAATAAAAATAATAAATATAAATTATACCTACCATTTGGAGGATTCTTAGTTCTAAATTAAATGTATATTTAGATACAATAAATTGTTAAAATTGATTAGAAGTCGTCTTCTGTTTGTTTTACTATTGATTATATATTTGTGACTTTTCACGGCATCTGAAAAAAGTCATTTTGAAGGTTTTTCAAGCCCTGATTTTTTCATTAGCGGGTAAAAGTCACAGAAAGTTAGAATAAAATGTCATTTATGGAAGCTTCTGGAACTCTTGCTGGTTTAGATATTCTGGTAGTTGAGGATGATGATGATACTCGCTTCTTCATCACTACTGTGTTGGAAATGGATGGAGCAAAAGTTATCGCAGTGATATCAGCAGATGCGGCACGCAAAGTATTGTCCGAATCGCAACCCGATGTTTTAATTTCTGATATCGGGTTGCCTGGGGAGGATGGCTATACTCTCATCCGCAAAATTCGTGCGCTCAATCCAAAGAATGGTGGACGAGTCCCGGCTATTGCTTTAACAGCCTTTGCTGATAGTGAAGATCGTATCCGTGCCTTGGAAGGTGGCTTTGACACTCATGTATCTAAACCAATTGATCCTGAAGAACTAGTTGAGATAGTGGCTAGTTTAGTTGGTTCTTGTAATTGGTAATTATGAAGCGTCATCGTTCAATTACTTCCTCACTCACCCAAAAAGTCAGACTGCTTTGGTGCTTGAGTGCTGCATTGTAAGAGTGCCTGTTACGAACTTACTTTGTTGGCTTTGGCTTTCGTGATTTAGGTAAAAGTAACAAAAAAATGGCTCTTCAGTTCTTTTTATGGAGTCGAATAATAAATAAAACCTAATCAGAGCCTATATTCCTTGCTATGACTGGATTTTAAATTTTTGAACCTTTCTATAAAATGGCTATTTTAATGCCATACCATAAAACCAACGCAAGAGCCAAAAAAATTAAGTATAATTTACTATTTTTCTCGATTGGTGCAACAACGCCATTTTAAGACAGATAATTTACTATTTTTTTAAAAGTTCTTTAGTTCAATATTTTGCTGAATCCCTAATGTCTCGATGCCATCGTCCATCTTCACCCAACCCAGGAATTTCATTGATTCCTAAGGTTTTTCTCAAAGCTAAATACGATTTACCTTCTTCTGTAATTTGAAAATAGTTTTTTAAATCTCCTTCTCCCTGTTGTTGAACTTGTTCAATTCCTTTGCCCACGAAATTATTAATAAATCCCATAGCTCGAAGATGCTTCAGTTCCCTTGCTAAATCATCGTCAAATTTAAAGTTAAATTCTTTTTGAGAATTAAGCTTAATCAGATGCTTAAGTTCATTACCATCAATTAGATATCTAACTAGGGCTTGCAATGTTGCTGATTGTTGCTCTTGAAGCAAGTCAATCCGCTTCTGTTGTTTATTCAGTTCGGCGATTTGCTCATCTTGCAACTTATTAATATCATCCCGAACTTCTTGCTTGAGTCTCCTTAGGGCAATTCCTGTACCTGAAATTGAGATATCATCTATCTTATCTAGCAAACCAGAGTTAAACAGCAAAATCAAACTAAATATAATCACTTCTGTATTTCCAATCCTACGGTTTTCTTGAGAAACTGGGGTAGGAGTAAGTACGATAAAGAGTAAATAGAATAATCCTGTAATAGACGCTATCTTTAGAAGCCACCAGTTCATATTTCGCTTAGGCTTTTCTTTGGGTAAGCTAGCGCTGGAGTCTGCTGGTGACAACGGCTGTTCTGAACTGCGTTCAGATTGGCCAAAAGCTAGTTTTTGGAGCGGTTCTAGCTCTTTATTAGCCATTTAGGTTCGCTGGTGAGATAGGGGACATAAGATACAGCACTTCCGGCAGCTATGAGGTACATCTTAAAAGCTGAAAGCGATGATAGGAGAGGGGCAAGGAGAAAACTATCATTGCATAATAGCCGGAAGCGCTGTAAGCTGTTAAGCATTTAATTTGCACATTGAGATTGCAGGGGGCAGGGAGCAAGGGAGAGGGCTTGCAGCTTTTATTACTATGAAAATGGTGCAATTTAAATGACGATTAGCTTACTGATTCTAGATGCTAGATAGGGAAGCGCTGCCTCTATAGAAGATAATGCAGCGCTATCTACTCAAAAACTAACAAGTTTAAACACCAGCAGGCTGCTCATTGAGCAATTCTTCTATCACTTCATTCACTGTTTTTTTCAGATAAACGGCTCGTTCATCTACTGCCCTTACCCAGTCAATAGGAAACCAGTGGTGTTGTCCATCAGGAGCATTATTCTTTGTCAATTTGATGTATTTACCTCCTTCCACGGAGTCGATATTCCCAATATGGGTGTCAGATGCCCCTGATAAACCGCCTGGGCCTTCTGCATAAACTGGCAGATGTTCTTTAATTTGTGATAAATCCATTTTGTACCTCTTAAATGAATTGGTAAAAAGTTAGACCTGAATCTTACTAAATAGTTTTGTTTGTAAGCAGGTAGGTTTTTATTCAATTACATTAGAGAATACGCTGCATTCTTAATGATGTGCTTCATTCTACAGACAGATGATGTTGGGAGTAGAAGGCAGGGGGTCACCGTGATGGCTGAAGTTACATTAATCACTCATTAAAGAAAGAACGACAAACCCCAAAAAAGCACTTAAAAAGAAATACTAAGTTCAGTGGTCTACAAACGCATTGCATTGGAGCAAGTAAATTATCCCAAATTATTTACTAAATGCCGGAAAACCTTTACTACAATTCATCCAAGCTGATTTTAGCACCTCGCCACCCATGCAATATCGGCATAGTAAACAATCCCCACGCCAAACCCGTAATCAACCCAAAAGGCATAACCAAATAATTATTAAAACTCCATAAACCGAAAATCTGTGCTGCCAATTCCAAAGGATAAGCCATCATCAGCACACTAGCGATCGCTGCACCACCTAAGCCATACTGAATTAACCAGTAAAATCCCTTACCACCAGTTAACCCATACAGCAGACGAGTAATCAGCAAACCCGTTACAGTGCCGTAGCAGCGCATACACACAGCCATCATAAACGGTGGTGCTAAATCTAACCCCATAGTTGGTTGCGGACAGACATGATTACCCATGAAATAAATGATGTCCGCAATACTAGGAAACAAATACACCCCAGACGCAGCCAGAAAGGGAGCCACTGGTGGGCCAAAAACCATTCCCACCAGCATAAAATCAGCAATCAAACTGACCCAATTAACCTGCAACTCTTCATTAAAAGCTACTCTTGTCATCTCCCTTTCTTTGCGTCCTTTGCGTTCTTTGCGGTTCTTCTCTTTAACCTACCTTATTCACATAAGGACTTGTCAACTTATCTAACTGCTGAATTAACAGACTGAGGAACAATCCCACATCCGTCACTACACCAACAGATTCCACAGAACCGCGATCGCTTAACTTAGTCACTACAGCTGGATTAATATCCACACACACCATCTTCACCCCCGCCGGAGTCATATTTCCCACGCCAATGGAGTGCAGCATCGATGATAGCATCAAAATCATCTCCGCGCCTTCTAAGTGTTTAGCATATTCCTCCTGTGCCTGAATCAAATCCATTTGGGTATCAGGCAAAGGCCCATCATCCCGAATCGATCCCGCAAGCACAAAAGGCACATTGTTTTGGACGCACTCATACATCACGCCACTTTTAATTTCCCCCGCTTCCACAGCTTTGGGAATGCTGCCATAACGGCGGATACTATTAATTACCTTGAGGTGATGGCGGTGTCCACCACGAACGGTAACACCCCGCTTCATATCTACACCCAAGGAAGTGCCCATCATATTTTGCTCGATGTCATGAACTGCGATCGCATTACCAGCTAGTAGCGCCTGTACATATCCTTCCCGAATTAGCTGCGCCAAGTGTTCGCCGCCACCAGTGTGAATCACCACCGGCCCAGCCGTGACAACTACCTTACCACCAGCATCGCGGATTTTTCGCAATTCCCAAGCTACTTGCTCAACGACCAATTCCACGCGCCGTTCGCTGGAAACTCCCGCCGACATGAAGCTGAATTCTTGGGTATTTCGGAGTTCGCGCGATTCAGTTTTGCGGATGGTACGGATACCTAGCACGTCTACAATTACCTGTTCGCCAATTTTTAAGTCGCGTAGTATTTTACACCGAGCGACTAAGCCATTGGCAGTTTGGGTAATTGCGATCGCGCCGTCCATGCGCTGATTTTCTACCTTCACCCACTGACCATTAATTCGCACTTCGGTGGGATAAATTGTACTGACGTAGAAATCATCGGGCGCAACACCATCTTGGATTACCGGCTCCAAGATAGCGTCTCGCTCATCATGTGGTAAATCTACTGCACCCAAATCAATCAACATTGAGATGATTTCTTCCATCACCTCATGGGATGGTGCTGATACCTTCACCTCGGCGGCTGAGGTACTTTGCCGTTGTTCTCCCAAGTTGAAATTCAGAACTTGGAAGCTTCCCCCGGCATCTATAATCAAATCCAAGGCGCGGTTAATTAAGCCTGCATCGAGCAAGTGTCCTTCCATGCGAATGACGCGGCTTTCTACCGAGACATTGGCATGAAGTTCATCTCTAACTGGTTCCGTTACCCGCAAAGTTAAACATTTAGCCGCACCACCAGCTTTAAGAAATTCGGTAAGCGGTGTTTCCAACACTTGAAAACCTACATCCGCAAGGCGGGTTTTCAAAGCATCGCTGGCCTTGTTCATGATGACGATGTTATCCACATTCACTGTATTACAAGCGAAGTTGACTGCATCGGCTTCTTCAATTGCGATTCGCTTTTCTGGTGCGACTCGCATTTCAATTAAGCGGTTGGAGTAAGAATCAAAAGCGCCGGGATAGTACAGCAAATAGCCATTTGCTAGGGGACAAAAGCAGGTATCCAGGTGATAGAAACGTTCGTCTATTAATCGTAGGGATAGCACCTCAATATCCAGCCATTTAGCTAGATAAGGGTGAGAATCTAATTCCGAGCGGAAACCGTATCCCGCCCATAACCAGCGTCCTTCTCGATCCAGCAGTGCGTCTCCTGCTCCCTCAAAGGGTAAATCTTTGGGAAGTTCATTAACTGTATAACCATTTGCCTCAAACCATTGTTTGAAGAAAGGCTCCTCTCCTTGACGTTCTTTGTGCAAAAAGCGGCTGAGGACGACATTATTCCCCAGTACCAAGCCAGCATTGGCGGTAAAAACCAAATCTGGCCAACCTTTTTCAGGTGGTACTAAGTCTACAATGGCGTGTTGTTTAAGGATCTGGTGTAGTCCTTGCCACTGTTCCACGGCGCGATCGCGCGATGACTTGTGAATATTCCCTTCCATCCAAGGATTAATCACATAGTCCACATCATAGTGGTCAGGAGGGCACATCAAAAAGCGAATACGAGAAGTCATAAAAGTCTTACAAGCGTTTTATATGCTACAAGCCTATTTGGATGCAGATTTTCGATTTACTAACATTTGGTAAAATCTGCTACTAGAGCTTCTATCTTTTGATAGTTGAAGGCTTTACAAAGGCTTCGTTCTTAATTCTATTACTGGAAGATGGGAATAAGTCGAGAAGGTGACAAAATGGGTCGAACGGCTTCCCTTGGCTGTATCAGTAGTGTTGAAAAAGAGGCAGGGGAGCAGGGAGCAAAGAAGATAGAACAGCAAGGGGATTCAACCCCTTCCTGTTCGAGAACCACTGGTAAACAAGTGGGGGATGTAAGAATATGTTCCCTTCTTCATTACACGGCTCTTGGTTAAGTAAGGCAATCTTCGCAAAGGAGTGCAGGAATTTAAAATACTTGTTCTAGAACAAAGATACATTATGCTTTGTGTAGTTTATATTCAACAAAGATTTTCTTCTTGGTAGGCGCGATCGCAACTATAAAAACAATACTGTCGTAGCAGCTTATGTCTTTCATAGCGGCAATTAGCTAAGTAAGCCATGAATCAGAAATACCTGCGGGGGCGATCGCTAGCTTAGTCTACTCGATAAACCAAACTCAGCATATTCCGCTTGGTTTCAACAAAGCAGAATAGACGCTCCTGAATTCTGGCTTCTGAATTCTTCTTCAAGAAATCTTTTTGTTTTTAATACAAGTATTTTACATCTAGCTCAATTTATACTATTACGATAAAAAACAAACAAATTGTATTTAGTGTAAGATGTTATTGCCAAGAGCTGCAAATACCTTGAATCTCATATTATAAGGTACTTTTAACTCAAATATGTATAGACAATGCAAATAAGTATGGCTACGCCACGTTGCGCGAACAGAAATTAAATTGGATTTCTATAGTATGGTTTTAATAAATGAAAATTGTATGTCAAACCCTAAGTAAATATGTAAATTAAACTAGGTCAAGTAGTTGTAGTATATTGTAATATCTTTGAGAGTAGTGTCGGAAGCAAAAAAATGCCTCCTAAGAAACGATTCTAGCAATAATACAATTTTGCCACCGTTGATGAAAACTTTGAGGAAATTGAAAATTGTATGAAAAAGCAATTGTTACAAAATTGGGCTATTTCTAAATCATGGTTACGTTTTTTTCTCATTATTATATTAGTAATAGGTGTATTTTTTCGCTTCGTCAATATTGACAAAAAAGTTTATTGGGGTGACGAGGTTTTCTCATCATTACGCATATCTGGCTATATGCAGTCAGAAATGAATCAGCAATTAAGTAATGGTCGTTTGCTCACCATAGAAGATTTGCATAAATATCAGTATCCCAATCCTGACAAAAACGTAGTTGATACAATTAAAGGGGTTATTTTAGAAGACTCACAAATTTTGCCGCTATACCTTGTAATGGCTCGGTTTTGGTTAGAGTGGTTTGGTAATTCTATAGCAGTAGCGAGACTTTTTTCGGCATTTATTAGTCTGCTCACCTTTCCTTTTATTTATTGGCTATGCCTAGAATTATTTGAGTCTTCACTAGTAGGATGGATGGCCATCGCATTAGTAGCTGTTTCACCTATTCATGTCGTGTATGCACAAGAAGTACGAGGATACAGTTTATGGATAGCAACCATCTTAATATCGAGCGTAGCACTGCTGCGAGCCATGCGCCTTAAAACAAAGGTTAGTTGGTGCATTTATGGGGCAACATTATCAGTCGGGTTTTATACTCATCTATTTTTTACCTTGGTTGCTTTTGCACAGGGAATTTATGTAATTACAATCGAACGCTTCCGATTGAGTAAAACATCGATTTATTACCTAATTTCATCGCTTGCGGGGTTTATCACGTTTGTACCTTGGATTTGGATTATTATTACCAACCCTCAGCCAGAATCAGTAAGTTGGGCAAGTGCTAAACAATCGGTATTAGCATCAGCGACAAGGTGGGCTGGAATTTTTAGTCGTACATTTATTGATTTAGGTATTAGCCCTAGTGACCCAGGAAGACTTAAGATGGCCTTAATTCCTTTTATTTTAATTATTTTAGTTTTAATACTCTACTCAATTTATTTTCTCTGCCGAAGAACCTCTAAGGAAGTTTGGTTATTTGTTTTAACCTTGATTGGATCTATAGTGCTTCCACTACTGGTAACGGATTTCGTTTTTCAAAAGCGATATGCTACTAGTCGATATACACTTCCTTCAGTTTTAGGTATACAGTTAGCTGTTGCTTACTTATTTAGTACTAAACTCACGTCTATTTCTACTAAAGTTTGGCAAAAAAAGCTCTGGTCATTTGTAGCTTTGATGGTAGTTTTGAGCGGAATCATATCTTGTACAATCAGTTCTCAAGCCCAAATGTGGTGGAACAAATTACCGGAAAACTATCAACCATTTCCCCAAGTTGCTAACATTATTAGTCAAGGTAATAAACCGCTTGTAATTAGTGATACTAGCATAATTCCATCAATACAAGTTCTTGGTCACTTACTGGATCCAAAAGTGCGACTTCAAATTGTAGAGAAAAATAAGTTACCAGAGATTACTAATGGCTTCACTGACATATTCTTGTTTAGTCCTTCTGACTTCTTAAAAGCTGGAATTGAGAAAATTTATAACTCAAAGTTACAGCAGATAAACAAGTTACTTTGGAAAATAACAAAATCCACCTAAATAGAAGATATAGGCGCATAAGTAAAAGTTGGTGAGTAATTAATTTTACATTGCGTAACATAGTTTTATATCCTTTGTAGGTTAAGAATTAATTTCAATTACCCTCATAAGTGGCACAATTGCAGCCAAAATATACTTTAATTAAAACCATAATTAAAGTATATAGTTATACTGCTGTTGCTTATGTCATCGCCCCTTGAGCGTCCATTAAAATTTGAAATCAAGCTACCATCTTCTCATCCTCATTTATTAGAAGGACTAGATATATGGCTGCGCTTAGGTTTGATATCTGATACCCAAGTTAGGCAGCTATGCCGAGAGTCTTTGGTGTGTACGGTGGTATTGCAACCCCAGCCTCAAGCTGAAGCAAAGGTAGCGTTTGTAACTTCCGATCCTGTGCAACAGTTACCCGTAGCAGCTTTACAATCTAATAGCCGTAGACAACCGCAACAAGAACTACCAGTTAAACCCAACTTTCTCAGCACAATGTTGCAGTCATTAGGGGCAGAATTGAGTGTCCGTTGGCTGCTTTTTCTAGGGGTATTCCTAGTAGTGGTGTCTTCTGGGGTACTAGCTGCGAGTCAGTGGGAAAGGTTTCCTGCTTCTGGACAATACGGAGTTTTATTTGCTTATACTTTGAGTTTTTGGGGTTTAAGCTTTTGGGCAACTAGGCAAAACAATCTCAGATTGACGGCTCAAACTTTATTGATTGCCACCCTTTTGTTAGTCCCAGTGAACTTTTGGCCAATGGATAGCTTTCGATTGTGGCAAAATCCTGTGGATTGGATTGTAGTTGCGATCGCCTGGCCAACCCTGACTGCTATAACTGTTTTACTCTACAAAAATCGGACTATTTTTCCTAATTTATATAATAGAGCGAAATTACCTTTAGCAAATATTCTGGGGCTGAGTTATCTGCATTGGGGTTGGCAATTTCCAGGATTTCCCTTGATTGCCGTTTATTTAGCAATGCTCGGCACAACTATTATTACGGTTTATCACAATCTTTTCCAACAGCCTAATCCTATCAGCGAGGAAAATAGGCGCGACCGCCAAAGGTTAAGTATTAGCTTACCTGCTTCTGTAATTATTTATGCTTTGATAGTGCTACTAGTGCGGGCAATTTTTGTTGTCCATGTAGATGTAACGCAGTTGGGGTTAGCTATTGGTATTTGTGGCTGGCTAGTAACTTGGTTGGCACAGGGGAGGGTAGGGGGCAGGGGGCAGGGGAGGCAGGGGGAGTAAATTATCCTCCATTCCCTTCATCGTTATTACTCTGGGAAAGACTTGGCGGCATTCTACCCTTCCTGGGTTGGCTGGTTTCGGTAGTAAATTATCCTTGGCAAGCAATTGTTGTCAGTGGTTTGGGTTTGTGGTTTGTGGGAAGTCGCTTGCGGCAATACAGCTTCAAGGCTGACTTCGCAGCAGTTTTCGCCATTGGCTTACAAACAATTTGGCTATTTTGGCGATTATTACCTGATAGCTTACAGAAATTAGCGATCGCAACTGGTACTCAACTCACTAATTCTCAAAATGAACCTTGGGCGTTGCTGAGTATAGCGTTGTTTCCCTACGTAATTTTAATGGTGGCGCTCACAGATAGGCTGCATCGTAGCCAAAAGCGAGAATTGGCTAAATTTGGTGAACTGCTCACCCTCTTATTTGGAACTTTTTTAACAACGATAGCTCTAGTAAATCCTATATTGCGATCGCTAAATCTGCTACTTTCCACAATTACTCTCGCATTCGTCACTCAACGCCGTCCCCCCTTATCCCTTCCCCTGGTATATCTAACTCACATCATGGGGGTGCTGACATTTTGCTCTACGATTAATTGGCTAGCACCAACCCTAAGTCAACAAGTCTGGGCAAGCATTTTATTAGCTCTGATGGTTGCAGAATGGCGATTCAGTGTAGAAGAAGGACTATGGCAACGTAGTGCATGGGATATCGGTTTAGGACTAGCCGCCGCTAGCTTTTTCTTATCGTGGATGAATGCAGAATCATCTTGGTATGGTGTAGCTGATAGCCAAGCTCATTGGGGAGCCTTATGGCTAGTTACGCCTATAGCTCTCACGGGTGTTGCCAATTGCACCATAATCCAACGGCGGACTACTACCCGTTACTTAAGTATCTTAGCTGTAGGAGTTGCCCAGCTACTTACTTTACAACTACCAGAAACTAGATTAATCGGTTTGGCAGTAGGTACGGGGTTGATGTTCGTAAATACGCGCTATTTGCGAAACCAAACATCTGCGCTAATTACAGAAGGATTTGCTTTAAGTTTCATTGGGGCATTGCTGTGGATAGGTGTGCCTGGTTTACCTCGCCTCGCACTAGGAGGTTGGTTAGTCGTAGGAGCGATCGCAATCCTAAGTCTATGGTTAGCGCGGACAGTTTTGAACAGACGCGCTAACGCGTTAGGAGTTATATATGCAGACGCTAGTGATAAATGGGCGATCGCCTTATGTGGTTTTGAGTTGTTTGGTTTGACGTTACACTCAATACTGATTTACTCAGGGTTTATTACTTCAGGATTTTTGTACTTAGCTGCCACTGCAATTACCTTGGCAGCCATTGTTTATCGCAGTTGGCGACAACCGACAAATTGGGCATTTTATGGCATCGGTTGGTGTTTAGAATTGTTGACTGCCCAGGTGTTGGGATTTGGGGAACGCTCAATTGTTAAAGTTGCGTTCGCGGAGCGTGGCTTGCCAATCGCAAATATTGCCTTGGGTTTAATTGCTCAACTTGTCGGAGAGTGGTGGCGACGACGACATCAATTAGAAAGGCTTCCTAACAGCTTTCACATTTTGCCATTTATGGTCTATTCAGTGTATTGCTGCGTGTGAACACCTTCACCGAGTGGACAGGTTTGTATTCCTTGGGTGTAGCTTTAATTATTATTGGCGTGGGGCGACGGCGTGAGAGTTTTAAACCCCTGCTTTACTTAGGCATCATTGGCGTATCAATTTCTGCATACGAACTTTTGTTCTATCAAATGTTACAAGCTTCAGGAGGAGCATTAGGTGATGGATTGATTGCCATGTCTGCCCTTGGCGCTAGTATCATGTATGCTTATCGCATTCTATCGCCTTGGCTGGTAAGTTACTTACGCTTGACTCCCCAAGAATTGAAAGGAATTGCCCATATTCATTGGGCTTGGAGTAGCTGCTTATTAATGGCTGCCATTCCTCTCCCCATTGGAGTTAACCGTTTGGTGGGATTAGCAACTGGAGTATTTTTAATTCGTTATGCCATTTTCCAGGGACGAAACTCGCGCACTTCCCCCAGCATCTTGGGAGGAATTACAATAGCCGAGATGTGGGTTTACCTTGGCTTATTAGAAGTAGCCGGGATGAGAGTTTATTGGCGCGAGACAGCAGTAGGAAGATTTTGGGCTGGGCCGTTGGTTCCTTGGAACGGTGCGATCGCCTGTGTGGTAGCTTATTTTCTGTACATTCTACCTTGGGAAAGTTGGGGTTGGTCTAAAAGACCTTGGCAGCAAGCCGCCTACATCATACCACTGATAATTTTATGGGAAACCAGACTGCAAACTTACCCCATTACCTTGCTACTCGCAGCTGGATTTTACATCTTCCTTGCAAAGGTGGGTGAAAACATCGGAAATTGCTATCAAAGTTAGTATTGGTAAGTATCAAATTCCTGGAAATTTTGAAACGTGGATAGAACATCAAATCCAAGTTAACGAATTGGAAATATTACCGATTAAAGTTGCTCATGTAGCCGCGATCGTGACTCTGCCCTTTCATCATAAAGATCCTTTTGATCGGCTTTTGGTTGCCCAAGCACTCACAGAAAAGATCCCGATCATTAGCGTGGATGCAGTCGCTAGACAATTATCCAGTCACTCGTTATTGGTAAGTATAAGAACCTGCGATCAACCGCAGTGGGATCGCACTGTTAACGTACCTTACAATCATGGGCCGCGCTTCACCTCATCTACTTTTCTCAGCAGGCGGGCGATTGACTCGTATCAGTTTTCCAAACAAAGATTTTTCAGCCGCAATTGCCTCATGAATCCGGGTGGCTAATCGCTGCCGATCCAAATCCTCTGTGCAAACAATGATACCTGCATGATCTGGACTCATGCGATGCAAGCGGATAAAATCATCTCGATTTACTGTCAGCACTGCCCGCCCCTGAATCGTCGCTAATGCAAGCACTTGATCATCAGGAATTTGCTGGTTAGCTTGCCCTGCTTCTTGTACCGTCAGCACATCGTGGCCGAATTGACGCAGTAGGCCCGTAACCACTTTGGGAAACCCTTCATCGGCATAAAGCAATACCACCTTTAAGCCGCCTCTTGCCGTGCGATTGCCGCTTCAATTTCTTTAGGATAAACCTCAGCGTACAGCCATGCGTTCACCAAATCAGCAGCAGTTAGTGTCGGGTAATCTTCTAACAAATAGGCTTCACTTGCCCCTTGATGGCGCAGGCTAACCAACAGCCAAACCGGAATCCGAGTCTGCCGAATACAGGCATCGCCCCCCATCACCCCTGGTGTTTTCTCAATGCCAATCAACCCATTGCCCAGACTAGCCGCCAAAATCTGAATTGCCTGTGCCTTTTCTTCCAAAGACAGGGCTAAAAGTTGAGGTTGTAGCTCTTTCAGGGTCATTGTGGGTATCAAGCTGAATACTTGAGATGACGATTGTTCTCCATTATAGGTAAGAACCAATCCGTAACTCATGCGTAAATCCTAATAAAATTCGTTAGTATCCATCAAAAAATATTGCTCCAGGGTTGACGTTTCGGTGTTTCGCGCAGTCTGTAGCAACTTCCGCCTTGCCTGCAAGAACTTCTGCTTTCACGTTTCGGTGTTTCGCGCAGTCTGTAGCAACTTCCGTCTTCCCTGTAAGAACTTCTGTTTTTCCTGTAGCAACTTCTCCTTTAACTCAGTGCTAAGTCGTGAGTCGTGAGTAAAGAACAGCTGCGGTTATAAAAGCGAGAGGGGAGATGAAAATTGCTGAAATTACTCAAATTTTAGTTTTCTGAAGAAAAATCAACAATTTTACGCAGGACAACCTTGTAAAAAATTGTCCACTATAGAATTACTAAAAATTTAAGTTATTTTTCAGGCGAAGGAGTATTAATAATGGCAAGACAAAAACGCGATTCACGTATTCTTAGCAAAGCTGAGATGCGCTTGGCAAGTATTAAATCTATCAGTTCTAGTCTAAATGTCGGAGATAATTTAACGGTTCAAGATTACACAGGCAAAATTGCAAGTCTCCGTCAATCTTTAGAAGCCTACAATACCACTCTCTCTACTATTGATCCCATCTTCCGCACTTCAACTTGAAATATAAAGAGATTACAGTCAAGATGAAAGCGAAAAGTCAGGATAAATAAGAAAATAATACTGAATTAATATGACAAAGAATGAAAAATAATCAAACATA